>DASXFE010000006.1:0-5173 GCA_036489765.1 Allostellaceae bacterium
TCGAGACCGGGCTGCGCAAGACGGTCGAGTGGTATCTCGACAATCGCTGGTGGTGGGAGCCGATCTGGCGCGAGCGCTATCGCGGCCAGCGGCTCGGAACCCTCGCGCCGGCCGAGCCGCAACCGGCACGCTGACCGATGCCGCCATGCATTTGTTGCGGCGTCGGGTCGCTTAGACGCGGCGAGTACGCGCGTTACCTCGGCGCGCTGCTGGAGTAACCTTGCCCTGCGCTTCGGACGCACGAGCATTCGGAAGGACGGACACGATGAGCGGCTCCGGTTTTGCCTATTCCAACCTGTTCGCGCGGAATCTCCCGGCCCCCGCGGCGCGGTTCGGCGGCTACCCCAAATACAATTTCATCGGCGGGCATAACGATCCGACGCTGATCCCGATCGAGGGGCTGATCGCGGCGACGACCGCGGCCTTGAAGAAAGAAGGGTCGAAGCTCGCGATGTACACCGCCGCCCAGGGCAACCAGGGCCATCTGGGCATGCGTGAGTTCGTCCGGACCAAAGCCAGGCTGCGCGGCATCGAGTGCTCGACCGACGACATCCTGATCACCGCCGGCTCCGGCCAGGCGATCGACCTGATCAACGCCGTCATGCTCGAAGTCGGCGACACGGTGATCCTCGAGGAATTCTCCTATGGCGGCGCGATCTCAAAGCTGAAGCGCGAGGGGCAGAAGATTGTCGCGGCGCCGCTCGACGAAGAGGGCATCCGGATCGACGCCCTCGCCAACATCCTCAAGGATCTGAAGGGCCGGGGCATCACGCCCAAATACATCTACACGATCCCGACGATCCAGAATCCGACCGGCAGCATCATGCCGCTCGAGCGCCGGCAGCAGCTCCTCAAGGTCGCGATCGAGTACGGCGTGCCGATCTTCGAGGACGAGTGCTACGCCGACTTGATCTGGGGCGGGACTGCCGCGCCGCCGGCGATCTATTCGCTCGACCGCGACCATGTGATCCATATCGGCTCTTTTTCCAAGACTTTGGCCCCCGCCCTTCGCCTGGGGTACTGCGTCGCCGACTGGCAGTTCATGAGCCAGATGATCGCCTGCCGCTCCGACAGCGGCTCGGGCGCGCTCGAGCAGATGGTCGTCGCCGAATATTTCTCGCAGCATTTCGAGGAGCACGTCGACGAGCTGAGCGAAACCCTGAAGGGCAAGCTCGACACGATGGTCGAGGCGCTCGAACGTGAATTCGGCACCGCGGTCGAGCCCTGGATCCCGAAAGGCGGCATCTTCTTGTGGATGAAGCTGCCCGACGAGGTCGACATCATGAAGCTGGTGCAGCCGGCGGCCAAGGCCGGCATCGCCCTCAACCCCGGCCCGGAATGGGCCTGCGAGGGCGCCGATTCGAAGTCGCGGCTGCGGCTCTGCTTCGCGCTGACGAGCAAGGAGGAAATCCGCGCGGGCGTCGCCGAATTGGCCCGCGTCTGCCATGAGGAAACCGGGATTCCCGTGCGCAGCGGCAACGTACCGCGCTAGCGCCCGACTAACCCGCGGAGCGAGGCTCCGCCAATCCCCGCCAAGAGGAGATGATAAATGATGACGACCCAGATCGATGAGGTGCTCAGCGGCGCCGTCGAACGCGGCGAGATTCCGGGCGTCGTCGCGATGGCGGTCGACGAAGGCGGCCTGATCTACGAAGGCGCGTTCGGCCAAAGGGCCCTACCCGGCGGCGCGCCGATGACGATGGACACGGTGTTCCGCATCGCGTCGATGACCAAGGCGATCACCTCGGTCGCGGCGCTGCAGCTTGTCGAACAAGGGAAACTGACCCTCGACGGTCCGGTCCCGGCAATCGATCCGGCGCTCGCCAAACCGCAAGTGCTCGTCCTCTTCGACCGCTCGGGCCGCCCGTTGCTGCGCCCGGCGCGGCGGGCGATCACCTTGCGCCACCTGCTGACCCACACGGCCGGTTTCAGCTACGAGATGTGGAACCGGAACATGCTGCAGTACAACGGGATCTCAAAGCTGCCGCCGATGTCGAGCGGCAGGCGGGCGGCGATGCGGGTGCCGCTGATGTTCGACCCGGGCGACCGCTGGGAATACGGCATCAACATCGACTGGGTCGGCCGCCTCGTCGAGGAGGTCAGCGGCGAGCGGCTCGACATCTATATGCGCGACCACATCTTCGCCCCGCTCGGGATGAAGGACACCGGGTTCCAGCCGACCGAGGCGCAGCGCGCGCGCCAGGCGCAAATCCACGACCGCGACGGCAACGCGCTGACGCCACAACCCTTCGAGGAAGTGACCACCCCGGAATTCTTCGCCGGCGGCGGCGGGCTTTATTCCACCGCGGCGGACTACATCACCTTCCTGCAGATGCTGCTGCACGGCGGCACCGAGAACGGCGCGACGATCCTCGGCCCCGCGATGGTCAAGACGCTGGGCGAAAACCAGATCGGCAGGCTCCACGCCGGGATCATGAAGACGACGACGCCGGCGCGCACGCTCGACGTCAATTTCTTCCCCGATATCCCGGTCGGATGGGGCCTCGCGACGCTGATCAACGAGATGCGCGGACCGAACGGGCGCAGCATGGGCAGCCTCAGCTGGGCGGGGCTCTTCAACACCTATTACTGGCTCGACCCCGTCCGGCGGATTGCCGCGGTGATCTTGATGCAGATCCTGCCCTTCGTCGACAAACCCGCCGTCGCGGTTTACGGCGCCTATGAGAAGGCGATCTGCGAGATGGTCGATGCCGGCTAGCTCGTGATGCGCGCTGCCTGGTTCGTTATCGCCCTGGCCTTCGCCCTTTCGGGTTGTGAGCAACCGGGTTCCACGCCTCGGGCCACGGCGCCGTCGAACCTCGTCGTCGTCCGCGACTTCACGATCAGCGCCTCGACGCGAGTCGTCGTCGATACGAGCTTCGGCTTCAACTTGAACCGCGGGCAGCCGGGCGTGCCGCTGGCCCAACGCGGCGCCGGGCTGGCGCGAGCGGCCGCGTTCAATATCGCCGACGCGCTGACCGAACAGCTCCGCCAGCTCGGCTACGATGCTGTTCACGCCCATCGCGACACACCCGATCCGGCCGGCAGGGCACTGATCGTCACCGGCACGCTGAGCGAGGTGAACGAGGGTCATCGCCGGCAGGTCGGCGACGAACACGCCAAGGTCGCCGCCGACGCCGAGATCGACGAATGGACCCCCGGCATCCGCCCGGCCCTCGCCCTGCACCTCGATTCCGACGCGCTCGCCGGCGACAACGCCGAGGATTCAGCCGCGGTGGCTGGTGCGGCAAGGCGGGTCGGGCGAGAGCTGGCGCGCCGCGTCGCCGAGATCGCCCGCAAAGATGGGTTTACACCAAAATGATCATCTAAAATCGTCATCCCGGCGAAGGCCGGGATGACGGGAGAAGAACGGGGTTCCGCCCTACGACCCCGGTACGATCCCCTTCGGCAACCCTGCGCAGTAGCGGGCGATTTCGCCGGGGGTGGTGATCCACAAATCGTCGCGATGCGCCATGATGTGCCTGAGCGCACCGCGGAAGGCGTGAAGGCGGAAGGGCTGGCCGACGATGAACGGGTGCAGCGCAACCGAGAAAACGAGCGGGTATTTCTTCGACTGCATCAGCATCTCGTCGAACTGGTCGACGATCATCTCGGCGAATTGCCTGCCGGTATGGCGGCGGAAGACGAGGCTCGGCGAATCGTTGACTTCGATCGGATAAGGCACTGACAGCAAAGGCCCGGAGCGCGTCCGCATCCAGATCGGCTGGTCGTCGAGCGCCCAATCCATGACGTAGCGGTAGCCGTTCTCCTTCAACAGGTCGAGCGTCACCCCGGTCTCGGCGATATAGGGGCCGAGCCAGCCCTCGGGCGGCTTGCCGGAAAGCCGCGTTACGATCCCGGTGCATTCGCCGATCAGCCGCGCCTCGTCGTCTTCCCACATCACGTCCTGGCGCTCGGAATTGGTGCGGCCGTGGCCGACATACTCGTCGCCGCGTCCGTTGAGCCGCTCGACGATCTCCGGGCAGGCCTCCAGTACCGCCGAGTTGACGTTGTGCGCCCCCGGCAGCCCGAACTCGTCCATCAGGTCGAGATAGTTCCACAACCCGACCCGGTTGCCGTAGTCGCGCCAGGCGTAGTTGCGCTGCGTCTGCGGGCTTGGCGCCCCGGTCGAATCGCTGCCGAGCCCCTGGCCAAAGGCGAAGAATTCGATGTTGTTGCAAAAGAACACCGCCAGCCGCTTCCCCTCGGGCCAGTCATAAACCGGCCGCTTCGGGATCGGGATATAGTCGTAGCGGTTATGGGCGGGGAGTTTCATGGCTTCGGTCTCACCTGGCTACCCTCACCCGTCTCGCTGCGCGATCCACCCTCTCCCGCAAGCGGGCGAGGGAGGGGCTCGTCGCGAAGCGATGGGAGGGTGAGGGTTCTACCGTCCCTTAAACACGGGCCGGCGCTTTTCCATAAAGGCGGTGCGGCCCTCGGTGTAGTCCTCGCTGGCGAAGCAGTCGGCGACGACGCGGCGGCACAGCTCCATGTCGCGCTGGCTCTCGTCCTTCAAGGCCTCGCGGACGATCTGCTTGGCGGCGCGCACGGTCAGCGGCGCGTTGCCGGCGATCGTCGAAGCCATCTGGTTGACCGTCGTCTCCAGCTCGTCCGGGGCCACGACCCGGCTGATGAGGCCCATCCTGAGCGCCTCGTCGGTATCGAACTGGCGGCCGGTGTAGAAAATCTCGCGCGCATAGGCCGAGCCGACCAGGTCGACGAGCTTCTTCACCCCGTCATAGGCGTAGCCGAGCCCGAGCTTTGCCGCGGGGATGCCGAACTTCGACCCCTCCGCGGCGATGCGGATGTCGCAGGCGAGCGCGGTCGCGAGGCCGCCGCCGATGCAATAGCCGCGGATCATCGCGATCGTCGGCTTCAGCGTTTCCTGCAAGGCCTTGCGCCCGGCCTCGGAAATCCTGGCGTATTCGGCGGCTGCCTCTTCGCTGTTGCGTCGCTCCTTGAACTCGGAGATATCGGCGCCCGAGACGAAGGCCTTGCCCCCCGCGCCCGTGACGACGATGACTCGAATCGAATCATCGGCGTCGAACTCCGCCATGATCTGCGCGATGCCCCGCCACATCTCCAGCGATACGGCATTGTGGCGGGCCGGGTTGTTGAAGGTGATCCGGCCGATTCCGCCGTCCTTCTCCATGAGCATCTTGCTGGTAAGCGG
>DASXFE010000013.1:0-5070 GCA_036489765.1 Allostellaceae bacterium
CCACACCATCCGCGAATGGATCATCCGCAATTCGCCGGTGCCGATCGGCACCGTGCCGATCTATCAGGCCTTGGAAAAGGTCGACGGCAAGGCCGAGGACCTCACCTGGGAAGTCTTCCGCGACACGCTCATCGAGCAGGCCGAGCAGGGCGTCGACTATTTCACGATCCATGCCGGGGTGCGGCTCGCCTACATCCCGCTGACCGCCGAGCGCGTGACCGGCATCGTCTCGCGCGGCGGCTCGATCCTGGCCAAGTGGTGCCTTGCGCATCACCAGGAGAATTTCCTCTACACGCATTTCCGCGAGATCAACGAGATTATGAAGGCGTACGACGTGTCGTACTCCTTGGGTGACGGCCTGCGTCCCGGGTCGAACGCCGACGCCAACGACCGCGCCCAGTTCGCCGAGCTCGAAACCCTCGGCGAGCTCACCAAGATCGCGTGGGAAGACGATGTCCAGGTCATGATCGAGGGCCCCGGCCATGTGCCGATGCACAAGATCAAGGTCAACATGGACAAGCAGCTCACCGAGTGCGGCGAGGCGCCGTTCTACACCCTCGGGCCGCTCGTCACCGATATCGCGCCTGGCTACGACCACATCACCAGCGGCATCGGCGCCGCGATGATCGGCTGGTTCGGCACCGCGCTCCTCTGCTATGTGACGCCAAAGGAGCATCTGGGCCTGCCGGACCGCGACGACGTCAAGACCGGGGTCGTCACCTACAAGATCGCCGCCCATGCCGCCGACCTTGCCAAGGGGCACCCGGCCGCGCGCGAACGCGACGACGCGCTCAGCCGCGCCCGCTTCGAGTTCCGCTGGCGCGACCAGTTCAACCTCGGCCTCGATCCCGAAACCGCCGAGAAATTCCACGACCAGACCCTGCCGGCCGACGGCGCGAAGCTCGCGCATTTCTGCTCGATGTGCGGCCCGAAATTCTGCTCGATGGAAATCACCCAGCAGATCCGCGACTACGCCGCCTCCGGTATGGCCGAAAAGTCTGAGGAGTTCCTCAAGCAAGGCGGCGCAATCTACACCGACGAGCAGGGCCGCCCCCGCGAAGCCGCGGATTAGCATTGCGCTATTCCCTCTCCCGCACCGCGGCAGAGGGGCCGATCCCGGCAACGCCGGGGATCGGCGGGTGAGGGTGCGGGGCGCTCAACCGCTGTTGCCCTCATCCTGCTCGCTGCGAACGGTCCCCTCTCCCGCGATGCGGGCGAGGAGGTTATGCTGCCCGGATGCTCTCCTGGTCGCTCCTATGACAATTCCATCCGCAGAAGAACTCGAAGCCCGCCGGGCGGCGCGGCGCTATCCCGAGCGGCCGATGGTGGCTGTGCTCGCGGTCGTGTTGCGCCCGATCGAACAGGAATGGCGCATCCTGATCGTGCAGCGGGCGCAGCAGCCGAATGCGGGGCGCTGGGGATTTCCGGGCGGTGTGCTCGAGCTCGGCGAAACCGTCGCCGAGGGCGCGATGCGCGAACTCGGCGAGGAGACCGGCATCGTCGCCGAGGCCGCGGGCGTCCTCAACGTCAACGACGCGGTCAGCCGCGACGAAGAGGGCCGAGTCCAGTTCCATTACGTGCTGATCGCCGTCCGCGGCGTGTGGCAATCGGGCGAGGGCGTCGCCGGCGACGACGCGGCCGATGTCGCCTGGGCGAGCCGCGACGATATTCGCGCCGGCAAATACCCGACCTTCCCGACCTTGCTGCCGCTCTTCGACCTGGCTATCGCCGCGCAGGGTTAGCCGCGGCGTGACACGATGTCGGCCGGTCGCTTCCGGGCTTGGGGGCGGGCCTTCATCCTGTATGCTCTGGCGCGCCGCCAGCGAGGGGATCGCCGCTTATGGGTCAGCTCATCACGATGTTCGTGACGATTTTTGTCGCTGAGCTGGGCGATAAGACGCAGGTCGCGACAGTGCTTTTCGCCTCGGAGCACAAGGGCGCGGCGCTGTCGGTATTCATCGCCTCGGCCTCGGCGCTGGCGCTCGGCTCGGCGATCTCGGTCGCGCTCGGTGCCTATGGCGGCCGGTGGCTGGAGCACGTGCCCCTGAAGCTGTTCGCCGGGATCGGCTTTACCGTGATCGGCGTCTGGACCCTGGTTCAATACTTCCAAGGCGAGTAGGGCGCCGACCCGGCCGCCTCAGGCCTTTTCACGGCTTCGGCGATGCGCCTCGGCGGCATGGCGCCAGCGCACCTGCATTTCGACGACACCGGTCGGCCGGCGCGATCGCAGCGACGGCTCGGTGCGGCGCAGCAGGTGCACCGGCACGTCGCGGTCGAACAGCATGACCGAGCTTTCATTCTTCTTGCGCCGCGCCGCGATCATCCGGGCCATGACCAGCACGATCAGAATATCGGCGAGGAGAAGCAGTACCAGCACAAGGCCCAGATTTCCAACAGGCGTTACCGCCAATAGAAATGCCGTCATGGGCAAGTGAACATGCGGTACGTTCGGCAAGTGGGCATCCTCCCCCGGCTTGTTCGCTCAGCCGGCTTGGAGGAATTATCTAGAATGTCATCGAAATATCCCGCGCTTTCATGGTTAATCCACCTCGAGTTAACGCGGAATTATGCTTAATTCCAGGGCTGGGAAAGGATTAGTTCAGAAGCGGAGTCGTATTCCATCCGCGCGCCCTACAGGGCGCGGGAGGCACGCGGGAGCGCACGTTTGCGTGAGCTACTCCGCGGGGGTCGCCGCAGGGCTCCGTGCCGGGGCTGCCCGGCTGCCGCCGATCAGCCGCATCAGTCCGCCGATGACGAGGATCGTCGCGATGTAGAACACGACCTGGATCCCCGCCGGCTGCGCCGAATAGCCGATCAGCGTGTGCAGAACCCGGCCGGCGAGGCTGTTCTCACTCAACAGGAACGAGGTGTCCCACAAATTCGCGCCGAGCGCCGGCACCAGATCGGCCTGCATCAAAAAGGCTGCGCCCTGCGATGCCATCCCGGCGGCGAGCAGCAGCACCAGCCAGCTCGTCACCGAGAATAGATAGCGCAGCGGGATCGCGACGAGGCCGAGATAGATCGCCGTGCCCGCCGCCGCGCCCAGGGCAAGGCCCAGCGCGCCGCCGATCACCATCGCGACCGCGCCGCCGCCGGCGCCGGCCAGCACGATGCCGTAAAGGAACAGCACGATCTCCGACCCTTCGCGCAGCACGGCGATGCCGACGACGATCGCCAACGCCCAAAGCGGCCGGGCGCCCTCGCGTACCGCGTGACCGAGCTTGAGCGCTTCAGAGGCCATCTCGCGCCCGTGGCGGCTCATCCACACATTGTGCCAGCCGAGCATGGCGACCGCGGCAAAGAGGATGCAGGCATCGAACAGTTCCTGGCCGATACCGTCGATCGCCTGGCTGATCTCGCCGGCGCCGGCGGCAACCGCCATCGCCCCGAGCACGCCGCCGACAATTCCGCAGCTCACCCAGCGCCCGCGTGCCGGCACGCCGCGGCTCGCCGCCAGCACGACGCCGACGATCAGCGCCGCCTCGAGCACTTCGCGAAAGACGATAATCGCGGTCGGCAGCATGAGCCGTCGCTCCTACTTCGCCACCAGGAAACCGCGGGTCGCGTTATGGAAGTCGTCGAAGAACTCGTACCGGCCGGGCGCCACCGGGCCGACAATGACGCTGATCTGCGCGCCCGGCTGCACGATCTTTTCCCGGTGCAGGCTGTGGCTCTCGAACTCCGCCATCGTCGGCTGCTGGTTCTGGACCAGCAACTCGACCTTGGTGTTGGCCGGGATCGGCACCTCGTTCGGGGTAAAGGCATGATCCTTGAGGACGATCGTCACCTGCGGGTCGGCCGCCATCGTCGGCGCCGCGAACGCTACCAGCCCCAACAGGGCCACCACAGCAAATCCACGCATCGGGACACACGGATGCAATTGCAACTCGTTCTCAGGCTATGTGCGGAGGGCGAGCCGGGCAAGAAAAATCCGCGTGGTGCGGCAGCTTGCGCCAGCTCGCGCGCGAGAAGGCGCATGGCATGGCGCGTCGCAATTTGCAACGACACGGCGCTTTCGACCAGGCGGCTTGTGTCCGGAAGGCCAGGATTTCCGCCATTTTCCGGCGGAAAGCCGGTTGGCACGCGGCTTGAGACTGAGCCGGTTGCCGGCAGGGGCCCGGCCTCAGAGACGCTTGCAGAGGCGATCAGCCATGAGCACGCAGGATACCTTCGACACCGCCGAGATCGTCGCCGATCTTCCGCTGCCGCCTGATTCCGGGCGCTGGGTCGCGCGCCACAAGGCGCAGATCGTCGCCGCCGTGCACAAGGGCGCGATAACCGTCCAGGAGGCGCTCACCCGCTACAACCTCACGATCGAGGAATTTCTGTCGTGGCAGCGCGCGCTGGAGGCGCACGGGGTTCCGGGGCTGCGCGTCACTCGGCTGCAGATCTACCGCGACACTGACGCGATGCGGAGTTGAGTTCCCCCGCCGGGGTTTCTGCCTCGCCCCGGTTTGCTCTTCCCCACTTCGCGCTTGAGCTCCCCTGCGGCCGCGGGGAGCATTTTTTCCCCGCAATCTGTCGGACGTGTTGAGCGGGCGCTCACCTCGGCTATAACGGCTGCACGAAACTTGTCGCCGAGGAGAGGGAAATGCTGGATCTGAAGATCAAGGGCAAAAAGGCGATCGTCTGCGCGGCGTCGAAGGGGCTGGGCCGCGCCTGCGCGATGTCGCTGGGCCGCGCCGGGGTCGATCTCGTGATCACCGCGCGCACCAAGGAGACGCTCGAGGCAACCGCCGAGGAGATCCGCAAGGAAACCGGCGCCAAGGTCACCGCGGTCGCGGGCGACATCGGTACCGAGGAGGGGCGCCAGGCGACGCTTGCCGCCTGCCCGAACCCCGACATCCTCGTCAACAATTGCGGCGGCCCGCCGCACGGCGATTTCCGCGACTGGTCGGTCGAGGACTGGCAGAAGGCGGTCAACAACAACATGCTGACCCCGATCATGCTGATGAAGGCGGTGGTCGACGGCATGTGCGAGCGCCGTTTCGGCCGCATCGTCAACATCACCTCGGGCTCGGTGAAGTCGCCGATCCCCAATCTTGGCATGTCGAACGGCGCGCGCGCCGG
>DASXFE010000047.1:0-10646 GCA_036489765.1 Allostellaceae bacterium
CTTCAACGTCGCGTCGAACTCGTTCCTGCCGCTCAATTACATCAACGAGAACATCCCGATGGTCGCGGTCGCGGCGATGTTCCAGAAGGACCCGTCGGTGCTGATCGCCCATCCCGGCGTCGGCAACGACAGCTTTGCCGCATTGAAGGGCAAGCCGATCATGATCGGCTCCGACACGCGGGTCGGGTACTGGCTCTACCTGAAGCAGAAATTCGGCTACACCGACGACCAGATCCGCCCCTACAACTTCAACACCGCGCCGTTCCTCGCCGACAAGAACGCGGTGCAGCAGGGCTACCTCACGAGCGAGCCCTATACGATCGAGCAGACCGGGGTGAAGCCGGTCGTCCTCCTCGTCGCCGACACCGGGTATGCCAGCTATGGCTCGCTGATCGCGACCTCGCAAAAGCTGGTGCAGACCAAGCCTGAGCTGGTGCAGCGCTTTGTCGATGCCAGCATAGAGGGCTGGTACAGCTTTCTCGCCGATCCATCGCCCGGCGCCGCCCTGATCAAGAAAGACAATTCCGAGATGACCGATGCGCTGATCGCCTATGGCGTCGGCAAGATCAAGGAATACGGCATCGTCGACAGCGGGGATTCGAAAAAGGACGGGATCGGCGCGATGACCGACGCCCGCTGGAAGGATTTCTTCGACGTCATGTCGACGGCCGGCGTCTATCCCCCGAGCCTCGACTACAAAAAGGCGTTCACGCTGCAGTTCGTGAACAAGAAAGTCGGGATGAAGTCCTGACCCCGGTTGCAGTGTCGGACGCGCCCATCGTCGAGCTGAGCGGGGTCGGCAAGCGCTTTGCCGGCGGGGTCGAGGCGCTGAGCGGGGTCGATCTCGCGGTCGCGCGCGGCGAGTTCGTCAGCCTGCTCGGCCCTTCCGGCTGCGGCAAGAGCACCCTTCTGCGCATCGTCGCCGGCCTTTCCGAGCCGAACGGCGGCACCTGCCGCGTCGCCCCGAGCGACAAACCCGCCGCCGGCCGTATCGGCTTCGTCTTCCAGGACCCGACGCTGATGCCGTGGAGCACGGTGACGAGCAACGTGCTCCTGCCATTCCGCATCGCCGGCCGCGTCGGCGCAGCCGAGCGGGAGCGGGTCGCGGCGGCAATCGAGGCGGTCGGGCTCGGCGGCTTCGGCGGCTCGTACCCGCACCAGCTCTCGGGCGGAATGCGGATGCGCGTGTCGGTCGCCCGCGCCCTCGTCACCGATCCCGACCTGCTGCTCCTCGACGAGCCCTTCGCCGCGCTCGACGAGATTACCCGCCTCGCCCTCAACGACGATCTGCTGCGCCTGTGGGAGCGGCACCGGCCGACGATCCTCTTCGTCACGCACAGCGTCTTCGAATCGGTCTACCTCTCGACCCGGATCGCGGTCATGGCGCGGCGTCCCGGCCACGTCGTCGCCGACCTGCCGATCGACCTGCCGCACCCGCGCGAGCGGTCGGTGCGGATGACGCCCGACTATGCGGCGCTGTGCGATACCGTCTCGTCCGCGTTGGCCGCCGCGATGGGCGGCGCGATCCTATGAGCCGGGTCTGGCGCTTCCTCGCGCCGGTCGTGGTCGGCGCCGTGTTTCTCGGCCTCTGGGAAGGGTTTGTCCGGGTCGAGGAGATCCCGGTCTACATCCTGCCGCCGCCGAGCGCCGTCGCCGTGAGCCTGTGGACCGACGGCCCTAGCCTCCTCGGCTCGCTCCTCGTGACCTTGCGCGTGACCCTCGCCGCGCTCGCCGCCGCCGCTCTCTTCGGCGGCGCGCTGGCCCTCCTGTTCTCGCTGTCGCGGATCATCGAGCTGAGCTTTTTCCCCTACGCGGTGATCCTGCAGGTGACGCCGATCGTCGCGATCGCGCCGCTGATCATCATCTGGGTGCACACGCCGTTTCTGGCGCTGCTCGTCTGCGCCTGGATCGTGGCGTTCTTTCCGATCGTGTCGAACACGACGGTCGGGCTCAACAGCGCCGACCGCAACCTGTTGGCCCTCTTCCGGCTCTACGGCGCCTCGCGATGGCAGGTTCTGTGGCTGTTGCGCCTGCCGACGGCCCTCCCCTATTTCCTCGCCGGGCTCCGGATCAGCGGCGGGCTCGCCCTCATCGGCGCGGTCGTCGCCGAATTCGTCGCCGGCACCGGAGGCTCCGAGACAGGGCTCGCCTTCCGTATCCTCGAAGCCGGCTACCGCCTCGCGATCCCCCGCCTCTTCGCGGCTCTGGTCTTGCTGTCGGCAACGGGGATCGTGATCTACCTGATCCTCGACGCCATCTCGCGCCAGCTCCTCAAGAACTGGCACGAAAGCGCCGCAGGCGAGGAAGAGGAGTGACCACGGCGGAGCCGTAACAGATGAATATTCACAATGAGACGGTGAGGCGGTGAGATTTACCGCGCGCACCCTCACTGTCTCACTGTCTCACTGTCTCACTGCCTCATTGTGAACATTAGCTGCGCCGCGCGCCTTTAGCCGCGACCGACGAAGGGCATCTTGGTCGCCATCACCGTTAGGAACTGGATGTTCGCCTCGGGCGTCACCGTCGCGCACAACACCACCGAGCGGGCCACGTTTTCGACATCCATCGTCGGCTCGATGACGGTCTCGCCATTGGCCTGCTGGACGCCGCGGGTCATCCGCTGGGTCATCTCGGTAAGCGCGTTTCCGACATCGATCTGGCTGCACGAGATGTCGTATTTGCGGCCGTCGAGCGAGATCGACTTGGTAAGGCCGGTCACGGCATGCTTCGCGGTCGTGTACGCGATCGAATTGGGCCGCGGCACATGCGCCGAGATCGAGCCGTTGTTGATGATGCGGCCGCCCATCGGGTCCTGCTCCTTCATCATTCGGAACGCCTGCTGCGTGCACAGGAACGTACCGTGGACGATCGAGCCGATTACCCCGTTCCACTTGCTGAATTCGAGGTCTTCGAGCAGACCGGCCGCGCCGAACCCGGCATTGTTGAAAAGCACGTCGAGCCGGCCGAACTTGTCCTTCGTCGCCTTGAAGAGCGCCTCGACCGAGGCCGGGTCGCCGACATCGGTCGACACGCCGAGCGCGCGGCCCTGGAGCCCTTCGATCTCGCTCACGACCGCGTCGAGCGGCTCCTTGCGGCGCCCGGCGACGACGACGGCAAACCCTTCGCGCGCCAGCGCCAGCGCCGACGCCTTGCCGATGCCCGAGCCCCCGCCGGTGACGAGCGCAACCTTGCCGTTCGAAGCCATGCCAGTGTCCTCCTGAATTCGCTCGGGGGAGGATACCAGCTAAGTTCAATTCGCGAACAGGGGTTTGCCCAGGGCTTCGGCGACGCCGTCGCGCCGGCCAGGGTGAAAAACAGGGCGCCGCTAGTCCGCCGCGGAGTGCGCTTCCAATTCCAGGGCATCTTCCGTTTCCTGCTCGAGCGGCAGCGCCACGGTGACGACCGTGCCGACGCCGACGCGGCTTTCCAGCGAGATCGAGCCGCCATGCAGCTCGACCAGCACCTTGGTCAGCGGCAAGCCGAGCCCGGTGCCTTCGTAGCGGCGCGACAGGCGGCTGTCGACCTGGCCGAACGCCGCCAGCGCGATCGGGATGTCTTCGGCCGACATGCCGATCCCGGTGTCCCGCACCTGGATCTGCACCTGAGTGAACCCGGTACGCTCGAGCGTGACCGAAACCTCTCCGCCCGGCTCGGTGAATTTGACCGCATTCGACATCAGGTTCAGCAGGACCTGGCGCAGCTTCGCGGCATCGCCCGACATGACCAGCTCCTCCCTGGGAGCTTTGATGTGGAGGTTCAATTCCGCCCGGGCGCACAGATCGCGCATGATCGTCGCGCAGCTCGCCACGATCTCGCAGAGGTCGAGCGGCTCGAACACGAGCCGGAGCTGACCCGACTGGCTCTTGGTCAGGTCGAGCACGTTGTTGATGACGGTCAACAGATGCCGGCCGCTCTCGACGATGTCATTGGCGTAGCTGTGGTACTTGTCGTTGCCGAGCGGTCCGAACATCTGGCCGACGAGGATCTCGGAAAAACCGATGATCGCGTTGAGCGGCGTCCGCAGCTCATGCGAGATATTGGCGAGGAACGCCGTCTTGGCGGCGTTGGCCGATTCGGCCAGCTGCCGCGCCTCGTTGAGCCCGAGCTCGCGCTCCTTGATTTCGCTGAAATCGCTGATCAGCAGGATGAACCCGCCGTCTCGGGTCGGGCTGCGGCTGACCCGAACCCAGCGGCCGTCACGCAGGCGGAACTGGCTGCCCTCCGACAACAGCCCCGTGGCCGACAGGGGACCATCGGCGTCGCTTTCGATGACCAATTCGCCGATGCGGGCGAACACTGAGGCCAACGCCATCCCGGGCGCGATCGCCGGCCCGAGCGACGGGAAGAAACGCGACAGTTGCGAGTTGGCCAGCACGATGCGTCCGTCCGCATCGACCAGCACGATCCCCTCCGAGGTGTTTTCGAGCGCCTCCACCAGCCGGTTCTGGGCCGAGCGGCGCCGGGCCTTTTCGCGCTCGACCATGACCCGGATGCTGTCCTGCATCACGGTCAGCGAGCGCAGCAGAATACCGGCTTCATCGGTCCCACCGGCGGGGATCGAGGTGCCGAGCTCGCCCGCCGAAATGCGATTGGCGACGGCGGCGGCATCGCGCAGCGGCCGCACGATCCGGCGCGCCAGGGCCAGCGTGATCCCCGCGGACAAGAGGAGCGCGCCGAGCGTCGCGGCGCCGGTGAGCCAGGTAAACCGCACCATCGCGTCGATCGACTTGCGGCGCGAGACAAAGCTGTTGTCGGCGGTCAGCTCGACGAGCATGTCGAGCCGCTCGATCATGCGCTCGTCGGCCGCCTCGAGGTCGTCGTCGTTGCCGCCGGACCGCATCGCGTTCCAGTCGGCGTCGAGCTTCCGGATTTGCCCGATGACGGCTTTTTCCTTGTCGGAGACCGAACGTTCGCCGACGACGTCGAGATCACCGGTAAAGCTCGTCGCGAGATGGGCGAGCTTGTCGTCGATCGCCGCGTGCTCGCTCGCCGGCAAAACACGGCGGCGCAGCAGCTCCTTGTCCATCCGCGTGAAATCGAGCGCCGCGGCACGGGCATAACTGACCGACATCAGCGTCCGGTCGTAGGTGTCGGTGACAAAGAACTGCGCGGTCGATAGCAGATAGGCGCTGTAGCCGCCGAGCGCGCCGGTGATCAGCCCCATCGTGACAAAGGCAAGGAACAGGCGCGAGCCGATCGAGGCGTTCAACCTCGGCAGCATACCTCGATAGCCGGTCCGTTTCGGCCTGGCCTGCACGCAAACTCCTCGGGATGAGCCCTTGCACTCGCCCCGTCCAGGTTTACAGGAGGCCACTTAAAAGGGGATTAAGGCTAATCGCCAGCGAAGCCGGGATTACAGCGGCTTGCCTTACCTGACCGTCACCGTCAGCAGCATCTTGGGATGGATGTGACAGTGAACCTCAAAGGTTCCGGCGGTCGGAAAGCCCAACTCTATGGTTTGGCCGGGCGGCTGCTCATTCGATTCGAAGGTCATCTTCGGCGAATTCACGTAGATCTGGTGCAGGAAGGTGTCTTCGTTGGTGAATTGCAGAGTATCGCCGGCGGCGATGGTGATTTGGGTGGGCTGAAACGCCCGGTCCTTTTGCACGATGCGGACGGTGCCCGCCGCCCAGGCGACGAGGGCGAGTTGCTCGATGAGCAGCAGGATCGCGAAGATGTAGAGCAGGCGGCGCAGCACGGAACCGATGGTACTCACGGGGCGGCCCGGCCGTCCATCCCGGCAATTGGCATCCGCTGTCCGCCATGCGCTAATACGTCCCAAAAGCAAGCCGGGGAGGACGTCATGCGATCGAGCCGGGACCACATCCTGTCGAGCCACGCCGGCAGCCTGCCGCGCCCTGACGAGCTGATCGAGGCGAACCATGCCTTCCATGAGGCGAAATCGATCGACGAGGCGAGTTTCGCCGGGATCCTCGGTGAGGCGGTCGGCGATGTCGTGCGCCGTCAGCAAGCGGCGGGAATCGACGTGCCGGGCGACGGCGAGTTCGGCAAGGCGATGGCGCAGCGGGTCAACTACGGTTCGTGGTGGCGCTATTCGTGGCTCCGACTCGGCGGGCTCGCGGCGGGCGGGCTCACCCTCTACGAAATGGAGCCGAAGCGCTCGTCGCCGGGAAACGTCGCGCTGACGAGCTTTGGCGACCGCCGCGACCGCACTCGCTTCGCCGCCGCCTACAACGACCCCGAGAGCGGCATCACCACCGGCCCGCGCCCGCCGTCGCCGATCTGCGTCGACAAGCTGACCTATGTCGGCCACGAGATGATCGCGGCCGACATAGGGCGGTTCAAGGCGGCGCTTGCCGCCTCGGGCGTCGAGGAAGGCTTTATGACCGCGATAGCGCCGGGCAGCGCCTCGCGCATCCCCAACCGCTACTACAAGACCGACGAGGAATTCCTCTACGCCTGCGCCGATGCGATGCACGAGGAATACAAGGCGATCATCGACGCCGGCCTGATCCTGCAGATCGACGACCCGGCGATCGCGGAAAACTGGGACATGGTCAACCCCGAGCCCACCGCCGCCGACTACCGCAAATTCACGATGGTGCTGATCGAGGCCCTGAACCACGCGCTCAAGGGCCTGCCGCAAGACCGCATCCGCTTTCATCTGTGCTGGGGAAGCTGGCACGGCCCGCACATGACCGACATCCCGATGCGGGACATCATCGAATGCATGCTGGCGGTCAATGCCGGGGCCTATTCGTTCGAGGCCGGCAATGTCCGCCACGAGCACGAATGGAAGGTGTGGCAGGACGTCAAACTGCCCGACGACAAATTGATCCTTCCCGGCGTCGTCAGCCACGCGACCAACGTCGTCGAGCACCCTGAGCTCGTCTGCGACCGCATCCTCCGCTTCGCCAACCTCGTCGGCCGCGAGCGCGTCGTCGCCTCCACCGATTGCGGCCTCGGCGGCCGCATCCACCCGCAAATCGCCTGGGCCAAGCTGGAGACGCTGGCACAAGGCGCCGCGCTGGCGACGAAAGCCCTCTGGACGAAAGCCCTCCGGGGGTAGCCGTCCCCGCTCGATCCGGGCACGCGCCCTGCCCGAGATTGCCTCGTGCCGCTCGCAATGACAGTTTAGCGGCATGCGGTTCCTGTTCCGGCTGGCGATGGTGGTCCTCGCCATTGTGCTGATCGTTTTCGCGGTATCGAACCGCGGCACGATCGCGCTCGGGCTGTGGCCGCTGCCGGATGTCGTCGAACTGCCGCTTTACCTGATCATCCTCGGCTGCCTGCTCGTCGGTTTTCTCGCCGGGGAGCTGGCGGCGTGGGCTTCCGGCCGGCATTGGCGGCGCGAGGTACGCCGTTCGGCCCGCCGCATCGCCGTGCTCGAACGCGAGCTCGATGCCGCCCGCGCCGAGCACGTCCCGACATCGGTCCCCACCCGGCTCGCCGGGTGATCCGATGGGCGTTGCCGTCAAGATCTGCGGATTGTCGAGCGAGGACGCGGTCGCCGCCGCGGTGTCGGGTGGCGCGGCCTATGTCGGCTTCGTCTTCTACCCGCCGAGCCCGCGCGCGGTGACGCCGGAGCGCGCCGGCGAGCTCTGCCGTGCCATCCCCTCCGGCATCTGGCGCGTCGGCCTTTTCGTCGACGCCGACGACGCGACGATCGAGGCGACCCTCGCCGCCGCGCCCCTAGACATGCTCCAGTTCCACGGCCGCGAAACCCCCGACCGCGTCGTCGCAGTCAAGACCCGCTTCCACCGCCCGGTGATGAAAGCCATCGCAATCGCCGGCCCCGAAGACGCCCTCGGCGCCGAACCCTACGAGGCCGCCGCCGACATGCTCCTCTTCGACGCCAAGCCGCCGCGCCGCGCCGATGCCCTCCCCGGCGGCAACGGCCTCGCCTTCGACTGGCACCTGATCGCCGGCCGCCCCTGGAAGAGCCCCTGGATGCTCTCCGGCGGCCTCACCGCCGAACTCCTTCCCGAAGCCGTCCGCATCTCCGGCGCATCCATCGTCGACGTGTCCTCGGGCGTCGAATCAGCGCCTGGCAAGAAAGACATCAACAAAATCCAGGCCTTTCTGGCGGCTGCGGCCGCGCTTTAACCCAAAGGACGCAAAATAGGCGCAGAGAACCCCAGGGCCCCGTACCGCGGCGCAGCCGCTATAAATCACGATGAGACGGTGAGGCAGTGAGGGGGCACAACCCGTAACCTCACTGCCTCACCGTCTCATCGTGATTCGAATGGCGCTTCGCGCCGTTCCGCATAAGCCTTCGCGCCCTCTCGCCTGCTTTGCGTCCTTTGCGCTAACCCTTTCTCTTTTGCTCCGCGCCGCGCTGGTGCATTAAAGGCCCATGCAGACCCTCAACACCTATCGCGCCGGGCCCGACGCCGACGGGCATTTCGGGCTTCACGGCGGGCGCTATGTCGCCGAGACGCTGATGCCGCTGATCCTCGCGGTCGAGGCGGCCTACAACGCCGCCAAGAGAGACCCGAGCTTCCAGGCCGAGCTCGACTACTACCTGAAATACTACGTTGGCCGCCCGAGCCCGCTCTTTCTCGCCGAGCGCCTCACCCGGCATTTCGGCGGCGCCAAGGTCTATCTGAAGCGCGAGGACCTCAACCACACCGGCGCGCACAAGATCAACAACGTCTTGGGCCAGGTGCTGCTGGCCCGCCGCATGGGCAAGCGCCGGATCATCGCCGAAACGGGGGCCGGCCAGCACGGCGTCGCCACGGCGACCGCGTGCGCGCTCTTCGACCTGCCGTGCATCGTCTATATGGGCGCGACCGACATCGCCCGGCAGGCGCCCAACGTCTTCCGCATGAAGCTCCTCGGCGCCGAGGTCGTGCCGGTCCATTCCGGCACCGCGACGCTCAAGGATTCGCTGAACGAAGCGCTGAGAGATTGGGTCGCCCATGTCGACGACACGTTCTATGTCATCGGCACGGTCGCCGGCCCGCATCCCTACCCGGCGATGGTCCGCGACTTCCAGTGCGTGATCGGCGACGAGACCAAGGTGCAGATCCGCGAGGCCGAGGGCCGGCTCCCCGACACGCTCGTCGCCTGCATCGGCGGCGGGTCGAACGCGATGGGCCTCTTCCACCCGTTCCTCGACGACCCGACGGTCGCGATGATCGGCGTCGAGGCGGCCGGCAGCGGGATCGAGACCGGCAAGCACGCCGCCTCGCTCAACGGCGGCCTCCCCGGCGTGCTCCACGGCAACCGCACCTACCTGCTGCAGGACGACGACGGCCAGATCAAGGACGCGCACTCGATCTCGGCCGGGCTCGACTATCCCGGGATCGGCCCCGAGCATTCCTGGCTGCACGATATCGGCCGTGTCGAATACGCCTCGATCACCGACCGGGAGGCGCTCGACGCCTTCCAGCTCTGCACCAAGCTCGAGGGCATCATCCCTGCCCTCGAACCCGCCCACGCCCTCGCCCACGTCGCCAAGATCGCCCCGACCCTGCCGCGCGACCACCTCCTCGTCATGAACATGTGCGGCCGCGGCGACAAGGACATCTTCGCCGTCGCCGAACACCTCGGGGTCAAGCTGTGAGGACCGCCGACGCATCCCCCAAACGGGCGGAGAGGGAGCGGAGCGGGCAATGAGCCGCATCGCCAAGCGCTTTGCCGCGCTCAAAGCCGAGGACCGCGCCGGCCTCGTCGCCTATCTCGTCGCCGGCGACCCCGACCCCGAAACCGCCGCGCGAATCTTTGAAGGGCTTGCCGCGGCCGGCGCCGACCTGATCGAGATCGGCATGCCGTTCTCCGACCCGATGGCGGACGGGCCGGTGATCCAGGCGGGCGGCCTCCGGGCGCTCAGGGCCGGGATGACGCTGCGTAAGACCCTCGCGATGGCCCGCCGGATGCGCGAGCGCGACGCCGACACGCCGTACGTGGTGATGGGCTACTACAACCCGATCTACCGCTATGGCGCCGAGTCGTTCGTCAAGGACGCGATGGCCGCCGGGATCGACGGCGCGATCATCGTCGACCTGCCGCCCGAGGAGGACGAGGAGCTGTCGGTGCACGCCCGCGCCGCCGGTTTCGACCTGATCCGCCTCGCCACCCCGACCAGCGACGACGAGCGGCTGCCGACCGTCGTCGGCGGCGCCCGCGGCTTCATCTACTACGTCGCGGTCGCCGGCATCACCGGCACCCGTTCGGCCGACGCCGCGTCGGTGCGCGAGGCCGTCGCCCGCGTTCGCCGCTACACCGACCTGCCGGTCGCGGTCGGGTTCGGCATCAAGACCCCGGAACAGGCCGCCGAGGTCGCCAAGGCCGCCGACGCCGCCGCCGTCGGCACGATCCTCGTCGACGCGGTCGCCCGCAACCTCGACCCCGACGGCAAACCCAAGCCCGGCCTGGTCGACGCCGTCCTCGCCGTCATCCGCGCCCTCGCCGACGGTATCCGCGGCGCCCGCAAATGATCGATCACGTCACGCTCGGCGTCATGGGGCTGGCGCGGAGCATCGCCTTCTACGATCTTGCCCTGAAGCCGCTCGGCATCGAGCGCCTGGCGAGCGATGGCGCCAAATTCGCCGGCTACGGCAAAGGGAAACGGGCATTCTTCTGGATCGGCGAACGGGACGAAGTGGTTAGCGGCGTCCATGTCGCGTTCGAGGCGCCGGACCGGGCGACGGTCGATGCGTTCTACAGGGCGGCAATCGCCG
>DASXFE010000059.1:0-74355 GCA_036489765.1 Allostellaceae bacterium
AGGAATACGGCACCGGCTCATCGCGCGACTGGGCGGCGAAGGGAACGCTGCTGCTCGGGGTCAAGGCGGTCATCGTCGAGAGCTTTGAGCGCATCCATCGCTCGAATCTCGTCGGCATGGGCGTCTTGCCGCTGCAGTTCAGGGACGGGGTGACGCGCCAGTCCCTCGGCCTCAAGGGCGATGAGGTGCTCGACGTCGTCGGCGTTGAGGCCGGCATAAGGCCGCGCATGGAGGTGATCCTGCGCATCCACGACCCGAAGGGCGGCGCCCCGCGCGAGGAAAAGCTGATCTGCCGCATCGATACGCTCGACGAGGTCGAGTACTTCCGCCACGGCGGGATCCTGCAATACGTGCTGCGGAGCCTGTTGAAAGAGGCGGCGTAAGGCTACACAGCTCCCTCTCCGCCCGTGGGGTGAGTTGGGCACGCTCCGAGTCCGACCACCTTATCCTCCCTCGCTTCGCGCCGGGCCCCCCTCCCTCTCCTCCCAATGGGCGGAGAGGGGGTCGTTATCTTCGGTCGAGCGAGGCTGTGGGCGAGGATGCCGGCCACGATCATCGCGCCGCCGACCGCACGGGCCAAGGTGATGGGCTCGCCGAGCACGACGATGCCGACCGTGACCGTCGTCACCAGCTCGGAATTGGCGATGATCGCGTAGCTCGACGGGCCGAGCTTTGGGACGCTGTACGAGAACAGCGTCACCGTCAGCGCGCCCGGGCCGATAGCGATAAAGGCGAGGATGCCCCAGGTGGCGCCATCGGCCGGCCAGTCGAAGCCGGTGACCATGACGCTTGTGCCGAAGACGACGACAAGGCCGAGATAAAGGCAGGTCGCGCCGATCACCGGCGGGTGGCGGCGCAGGCGTGAGGTCGTCAGGACCAGATAGACCGAATAGATGAGCGGCGCCGGGATCGCCCAGGCGAGGCCGACGAGGCTGATCCCGCCGCCGCGCAACCCGGGCACGGTGATGAGCCCGGCGCCGAACAGGATCACGGCGATCGAGGCGACCGCCCGCGGGCGGATCGGGCGCTTGAGGACAAGGCGGTCGAGCGCCAGGGTCAGCGCCGGGTAGGTGTAGAACAAAAGCACGGCGATGCTGGTGTCGAGCGTTTTGATGCTTTCCCAATAGCAGAGCGTCTGCGCCGCGCCGAGCGTTGCGCCGATCACGACGATCTGCCACGCGCCCCGCCGCCACGCGGTGCGAAATTCGAGCCGCATCAGCGCGATCGCGAGGCAAAGCGGCACCAGCGCCAGTGCATAGCGCCACACCAGCATCGACAACGCGCCCATCCCGCCGGCGTAGAGATGCCGCGCCAAGAGCGGCATGAACCCGACCATCACGCTGCCCGACACGGCGGCGAGCGAGGCCGTCCATACCGCCGGGGCGCGGGAGGCTTCGTGTTCCGGGGCGCTAACCATATTGCGGAGGCAACAACGGAAATTCGTTTATGTCGGCAACATCGATCGTCGTCATCGCGGTCGTCATCTGGCTTATCGCGATGACCGCGTCCTGGTGCCTGCGATGGATGAACGCGCTATCCGCCAATTTTGTGAGCGACGTGAGCCGTCGTCTGATGGACTTGGACTTGGCGGGCGCGGTCGAGCGCCGCCTGCCAGGTTCCGGCCGCGAAATGCCCTGCGAGCCAGGCATCGATATCGGCCTTCATCGCCGGGTCCCGGGCGAACATGTAAGCCTTTTCAAGGCAGGTGAACGGTGTGATCGGCACCGCGAGCAGCTCGGGGTGCAATTCGGCCTGATGGTCGGCCTCGAGCCCGTCGGTGACCATGACGTCGGCGCGGCCGGCGACGAGCTCGTCGAAAACGCTGGCGTTGTCGTGATGGATCGTCACCTGGGCGAGGGCGAAATTTGCCCTGGCAAAGGCCTCGTTGGCCGAACCGGGGTTGGCGATCACGCGGATGTCGGGCCGGTTGATCGCTTCGATGCTGGTGAGGCGCTCGGCGAATTCGCGGCGCACCAGCGGGCGCTTGCCGTCGACGAAATTCGGCACCGAGAAAAACGCCTTCTCCTGGCGCGGTGCGGTCACCGTCACGCCGCCCATCGCGATGTCGAACCGGTCGGCGAGGAAATCGTCCAGGAGGCTCACCCAGACGCAAGGGACAAAGCGGATATCGACGCCGAGCCGCGTGGCGAGGTCGTGCGCCATGTCGACATCGGCGCCGCTGTAGTGCCCGTCGGGGCCGAGGCGGCAGAACGGCACGTAATCGCCGGTCGTGCCGACGCGAAGAAGCCCGGCGTTGCGGATGCGGGCGAGGGTCGGCGAATCGTCGGTGCCGGTTTCTGGCGCGTTCATCGGGGAACGCGGCCCCAGGCGACATAGCGGCGACGGCGCTGCGGCGGCATGCCTTCGAGCTTCATGCGCTCGTAATGCGCCTCGACGAGGTCGGCAATCGGGTCGTGGCCGATCTGCACGAGGCCGTTTCTCGCAAACAGCGCCTCGATGTCGGCCGGCGGGCGGCCGCCGATAAACGGCAGCTTGTCGCCGATATCGGCGTACTCGGCGCTGGAGCGGGCGTTCTGGGCCGGATTGACGAGGGCGGCCGGGTCGAACTGGCTGTCGATGACCGCGACCCGCCCGCCCGGCCGCAACAGCCGCACCCACTCGGCGATCGCCGCCTCGGGATGCGGCAGCGTCCATAGGACATGGCGGCTGACGGCGAGGTCGAAGCTCTTGTCCGGGAAGCGCAGCTTTTCGGCATCGCCCTGCTCGAAGGCGACCGTCGCGCCGTTCTCCACGGCCTTGACTTGTGCGGCCGCCAGCATCGCCGGCGCGAAGTCGATCCCGGTCACGCGATGCCCGCGCGCCGCCAGTTCGAAGCTCAGAAACCCGGTGCCGCAGCCGCAATCGAGCGCGTCGAGCCCAGCGCCGCCGTCGGTGACGAGATCGAGAATGCGGTCCCACGCCGCCCGCTCGGCCGGGGTCGCGATGCTGTGCCCGAAATCCATGTCGAACTTGGCGGCGCGGCGGTTCCAATGCGCGGCAACCTTGGCCTTGACGGGATCGGCGATCGTCATGCGGCTTTGCTCCTCTGCATCGCCCGCCAGATCGCGGAGGGGGTGGCGGGGCCTTGCCAGTCGGTGACGCCGAACGGCGCGAGGGCGTCGGCGATCGCGTTGTTGACCGCAGGGTAGCCGGCGATCGCGCCGGCCTCGCCGCAGCCTTTGACGCCGAGCGGGTTGGTCGTGCAGCGGGTCGGGTTGAAGCCCAGGCGATAGGCGACGAGGTCGTCGGCACGCGGCATCGCGTAGTCCATGAACGACGCGGCGAGGTTCTGCCCGGAGCTCGGGTCGTAGACGGTCTGTTCAAGGAGGGCCTGGCCGACGCCCTGCGCGATCGCGCCGTGCGCCTGGCCCGAGGCGATCATCGGGTTGACGACGACACCGTAATCGTCGACCGCCGAATAGCGGGCGAGCGTCACCTGGCCGGTGTCGCGGTCGATCTCGATCTCGGCGACGTGGGTCCCGTTGGGATAGGTCATCCACTCGCGGGTCCAGGCGTAATAGGAATCGAGCGGCGCGCCGGCTTTGCGGGCGAGCGCCGCGACCTCCAGCAGGTCGATACGGCGATCGGTGCCGGCGACGGTGAAACAGCCGTCGGCGAAGACGATGTCGGCCTCGGCGGCTTCGAGCGCGTCGGCCGCGATCCTGGTGCCCTTTTCGATGACCATCTCGGCGGCGCGGAAGATCGCCGTGCCGCCCATATAGGTCGCGCGCGAGCTGCCGTGGCCGCCGCCGATCGGGGTCAAATCGGTGTCGCCGTAGCGGAGCACGATCTGCTCGTTGGGGAGCCCGAGGCGGTCGGCGAGGATCTGCGGGAAAGTCGTCTCGTGACCCTGGCCGATCGTCTGCGTGCCGGTCAAAAGCTGGATGACGCCATCCTCGCCAAAGCGGATGTCGACATTCTCCGACGGCGAACCGCCTGTCCCCTTGATGTGATAGGCGAAGCCGAGGCCGCGGAGCTTCCCTGCCGCCTCGCTGTCACCCTTCCGCCCGGCAAAGCCGGGAATGTCGGCGGCGGCGAGGGCGCGGTCGAAGGTGTCGGGGAAGGCGCCGCTGTCGACCTGATTGCCTAAGGGATTAGTCATCGGCATCGCGGCCGCCGCGACCAGATTGCGGCGGCGGATCTCGGCGCGGTCGAGCCCGCATTGCCGCGCTGCCTCATCGACTAGGCGCTCGACTATGTTGACCATCTCCGCATAGCCGGGACCGCGCAGCACGCCGATCGGCGCGGTGTTGGTGAAGACCCCGGTGATCGACAGGTGGACCGCCGGGATCGCGTAGACCGTGCCGGGCAGGTGCGCATATTGGAAGGTCTGAACCCCGGCCGAGCTGCCGGCGAGATAGGCGCCGAGATCCGCGGTGCTGGCGATGCGCAGGGCGAGGAATTTTCCCCCCTCGTCGAGCGCGAGCGTCGCCTCGGCGTGATGCCCCCGGCCCTGGTGGTCGGCGAGGAAGACCTCTTCCCGCGTGGCGATCCATTTGACCGGACGGCCGACGCGCTTTGCGGCCCACGGCAGCAACGCATGCTCGGGATAGATGAAATTCTTCGCGCCGAAACCGCCGCCGACGTCGGGGGCAATAAAGCGCACCTTGTCCGGCGCGACGCCGAGCGCCTTGGCGGCATTGTCGCGGGTCGCATGGAGGCTTTGCGCCGAGACGTAGGCGATGTAGCGCCCGGTCTCGAAATCATAGGTGCCGACGATGCCGCGCGGCTCGATCGGGTTGGTGACGACGCGATGGTTGTCGAGGCGGATCGAAACCTTGTGCATGGCTTGGGCGAAAGCCGAGTCGACCGCGGCAGGGTCGCCGGCCTGCCAGTCGAGGCAGTGCTCGGCGGCCGGATCGCGGGGGTCGACGATTGCGGGGAGCGGGGCGTAGTCGATCTCGATCGCCTCGGCGGCGTCGAGCGCCTGAAGGCGGGTCTCGGCGACGATCAGCGCGATGGCCTCGCCGACATGGCGCACCGCAACTTCGGCGAAGAGCGGCTGCGGGGTGAAGGAGAACGGCTCGCCGGTCTGCGTGTTGGCGATGACACCCGGCATCAGCGGGTGGAGGCCGTCCGCCTGCGCCTCGACGGCGGTGAGGATCGCGACGACGCCCGCCAATTTGCGTGCGGCGGTCGCGTCGAGGCGGTCGATGCGGGCGTGGGCGTGCGGGCTGCGGAGGACGACGGCGTGGGCGAGGCCGTCGAATGTCATGTCGTCGAGGTAGCGCCCGGCGCCGATGATAAAGCGCTGGTCCTCGCGCCGCTTCGGCGCGTCGCCGATGCGTTGGACGGGAGTCCTAACTGTTTCGGTGATTGTCATGGCGAGCGTGGCGAAGCCATCTCGCGCCGACGGAAGCTCCTCCTATCGGGATTGCCGCGTCGCCTCGCTCCTCGCAATGACGCGGTCACTTCAGGCCCACCACCTCGGCCAGCGCCTCGAGCTGCTCCTCGTAGTTCGAGACCGGGTTCAGCATCAGATGGTTGGCGCCCATCGCGATGACCTCTTCGAGGCGTTCGCGCACCTGTTCGGGCGTGCCGTGGATGCCCGAGGCGTCAGTGCCGGGCGGGTTGTGGTAGACGTCGGTGAACCAGCGGTCGAGCATGCGTCGGGCCGTCGCCGCGTTGTCGTTGACGGCCATGAAGATGCGCTTCGAGATCGGGAAATTCTCAGGGTCGCGGCCACGCGCTTCCAGCGCCTCTCTCAGGATCGGCACCGACGCCTGGA
This sequence comes from Allostellaceae bacterium, assembly GCA_036489765.1. GTDB lineage: Bacteria > Pseudomonadota > Alphaproteobacteria > ATCC43930 > CGMCC-115725 > DATARH01. The sequence continues at coordinate 5,729 of DASXFE010000059.1, forward strand.
AGTCCGTGATCCTCGAGCCGCCCGACCCCATCCAGCCGTCGGCGAGCTCGGCCGTGCGGCGGATGGCGGCGGGGGCGCCGACGCCCATCCACAGCGGCAGGTGCGGCCGCTGCACCGGCTTCGGCTGCATCTCCTCGTCGTCGATATTGTAGAAGCGGCCGTGGAAGGTGGTTTTGTCCTGGGTCCACAAGGCCTTGATCAGTGCCACCTCCTCGCGGAAGCGGGCGACCTTACCTTCGTGCGGCACCTCGAACTGGCGGTAATGATGGTCGCGTCCGAGCCCGACGCCGAGGATCGCGCGGCCGCCGCTGATGTAGTCGAGCGTCGCCCATTGGTGCGCGACCATCAGCGGGCTGTGGATCGCGAGCACGACGACCGAAGCGCCGACGCCGATCTTTGTCGTGACCGAGGCGGCGTAGGTGAGGAGCGGAACCGGGTCGAAGGACGATACCTGGTCAAGCGTGTTCTCGGTGACCCACAGGTCGCGAAACCCCAGTGCTTCGGCCCGTTGCGCGACATGCTTGATCGTCGCCATCGTGATCGGGTCGGGCGAGCGGTGCGGCAACGACATGCCGAACGGGATCTTGTCCTTGAGGGCCATGCGTGGTGCTCCTGCGATACCCTCACCCACCCTGCGGGTCCCCCTCTCCCGCGATGCGGGCGAGGGAAAAAGAAACCACCCCTCTACCGCTTGCCGGAGAGGGAGGGGCCCGCCGCGAAGCGGTGGGAGGGTGAGGGCCGCTACTGACTCAAACTTTCTCGATGATCTCCATCTGCGCGCCGTCGGGTGCTTCGAGGAAGCAGACGTGGCGGCCGTTGTTGTTCATCTCTTCGAGGATCTTGACGCCGTTCTGCTTGAGGCGGGCGAGCGTCGCCGGGTAGTCGTCGGTTTGCAGCGCGATGTGCTCGATGCCGAGCTTTTGCTCATGGTTCTGGCTGTCGATGATCGTCGTGATGTTGAGCTGCAGGCCCGAAAGCATCAACTGGTACCCGCGGCCGGGAACCTCCTGCTTCAAGATCGCTCCGAAATTGTCGATGTAGTATTGGCAGGTCGCCTTGGGGTCCTTGGTCTTGATGTGGACGTGGCCGATATTGAATTCCATCGTACGTCTCCTCCGGGGTTGATGGCTTAGGCGGCGGGCGCGACCGACAGGCGGCCCACCGTACCGTGGCGCTCGATAAAGCTGCCGACCATGCCGCATTTCTTGGCTTCCTCGACAAAGGCCTTGAGGAAGTCGAAGCCGGCGGCGTTTTTCTTCGGCGTGCCGACGGCCTGCTGCACGGCGGTGAACTGGCCGTCGAGGATGCGCGAGCCCGGCCGTTTCGGCTGCTCGTCGACGAGACCCGGCCTGAGCCCGGCATAGGCGTCAAACCCGCCCGCGTCGAATGCCTTCATTGCGTCGGCGGCGTTGTCGAACTGCACCAGCTCGCCTTTGTTGTAGTTGTTTTCGAGCCACAGCCCATAGGCGCTGCGGGCGGTCACGGCGCAGCGCTTGCCGGGCTGGTCGACCTCGCCGATCAACTTGATCGGCGAGCCTGCGGGCACGAGATAGGTGGCCTCGATCTCAGCATAGGCCGCGGTAAAGCTGATCACCGCGGCACGTTGCGGCTCGGCGCCGATATTGCCGATGTCCCACAGGCCCTTTTCGGCGTCGTCGGCGATCTCGCCGGGCCGCGCATAGGGGATGAATTTTACCGGCACGCCGAGCCGCGCGCCGATCGCCAGCGCCATGTCGGGCGACACGCCGGTCGGGTCGCCCGATGGCGCCTTGCCGGTGACGAGAAGGAAATTGCCCATGTTGATCGCGGCGCGCAAAACGCCGGTCGGGGCAAGCTCGGCTGCGAGAGGGTGCGGCATCGGGAGGGGCATCCGGAAGTGGTGAAACGAACCGGCCTAGTCTGACCGACCGCCGCGCGGAGGGCACGAAAATTCTGGTGCATGCGGAGAGCCGTCCCCCCATACCCTCGGTAGCGCCGGAAGGTCGCAATCAAAACCTGGTGATATCCGAGCACAACAAGTCCGGGACCCCGGCTCAATTCGGCTGAAAGGCGCCGCGACAGGTAAATCCGTTGGAGGGGATGCCTATGAGTGCCGCTGACCCTGCCGGCGCGGGGGGATCATGGCGGACAACCAGGGCGGCACGACCGCATTGCAGCTCTCCCTTGCCTGGCTTCTCGTCGGCATCCCGCCGGTGCACGGGGTATGGGAGACGCTGCTGAATGCGTTGAAGCTGTTCCGACAATCGTCTGAGCACAGCGAAGCGCCGCCTCCGGGGGGCGGCGCTTTTGCGCACGGGCCATGCGAGAAACAAATCTTCGACCGCAGTGTTAGCCGGTTTGGCTGCCAGGGACGGTTGGGGTGCCGCGTTCGCGCAAATTTGTCTGGATGCTGTGCGTCCTGCTGACCGTCGGGCTGGCCGGCTGGCTGATCGCGTCCCACGGCGGCCGCGGCGCGCAGGCGGCGGCCGAACAGGGCGGCGGGCAACAGCAGAACCCGGCGGTGCCGGTCTTTGCCGCCAAGGCGGCGCCAAAGGACGTGCCGGTCATCCTGCGCGGGATCGGCTCGGTGCAGGCCTACAACACCGTCTCGGTCAAAAGCCAGGTCACGGGCACCATCACGGGGATCGCCTTCAAGGAGGGCCAGGACGTCAAGGCCGGCGAGCTCCTCGTTCAGATCGACCCTCGGCCGTTCAAGGCGGCGCTCGACCAGGCCGTCGCCAACCAGGCCAAGGACCAGGCCAACCTGACCAACGCCCAGCGCAATTTCGCGCGCGACGCGGCGATCGTCAGCACCCAGATCGCCGTTACCCGCCAGCAATACGACACCGATCAAGCGACCGTCGCGGCCGACCAGGCGACGGTCGAAAGCGACAAGGCGGCGGCCGAGGCGGCGCAGGTCAATCTCGACTATGCCTCGATCCGCTCGCCGATCGCCGGCCGCACCGGCCGCCGCCAGATCGATATCGGCAACCTCGTCGAGGGCAACAGCGCGACCGCGACGCCGCTGACCGTCGTCACCCAGATGAAGCCGATCTATGTGACATTTTCAGTGCCGGGAACGCAGCTCACCCGGATTCGCGAGCAGATGAAGCAGCACCCGCTCAAAGTCGCTGCATTCGATGCCGACGACGCAAAACAGGTCGCGGAGGGAACGCTGACCCTGATCGACAATCAGGTCGACCCGACGACCGGAATGGTCATCCTGAAAGCGACTTTTGCCAATGATGACGGCGTCTTGTGGCCGGGTGCGTTCGTCAATGCGCATCTGATCCTCGATACGGTCAAGAACGGCATCACAGTACCCTCGGTTGCGGTGCAGATGGGCCCGCAAGGGTCGTTCGCTTATGTCGTCAAACCGGATTCGACGATCGAAGCACGGCAGCTCAAGGTGACCCAGATCGAGGCCAACACGGCGCTCGTCGAAAGGGGGCTGGCGGCCGGCGACCAAGTCGTGATCTCGGGCCAGAACCGGCTGTCGCCGGGGGTCAAGGTTTCGGTACAGAAGGGCGAGCCCGGGCAGATGAATGCCGGCGAGCCCGAGATCGGGCCCGAAGGGATCGGCAGCACCGGGGTCAACACGCCGGCACCGGGGGGCACCGGCATCACGCCGCGATGAAGCCCCACCCTCGATGAACATCTCCGAACCGTTTATCCGGCGGCCGATCGCGACGGCCCTGCTGATGGCGGCGCTCCTTGTCGGCGGCGTGATCGGGTACAATCTGTTGCCGGTCGCGACCCTGCCGGCGGTCGATTTTCCGACCTTGCAGGTGACTGCGACACTCCCGGGCGCGAGCCCGGATATCATGGCGTCGTCGGTGGCCCAGCCGCTCGAACGGCAATTCGCGGTGCTGCCGGGCCTCAACCAGCTCACCTCGACCAGCGTCGAGGGCACGACCGTGATCTCGCTGGTGTTCGACCTGACGCGCAACATCGACGGCGCCGCCTCGGATGTGCAGGCCGCGATCAATGCCGCCAACGGCGTCCTGCCGAAAAGCCTGCCGAACCCGCCGACCTATAAGAAGGTCAACCCGGCCGACCACCCGGTGCTGATCCTCGGCCTCACCTCCGACGTGATGACGCTGCATGAGCTCGACCAGTACGCCGATCTCGACATCGCCCAGCGCATCTCGATGCTGCCCGATGTCGGCCAGGTGTCGATCTTCGGCGAGCAGAAATACGCGCCGACCGTGCAGGTCAACCCCGGGGCGCTGGCGGCGCGCGGGCTCGGGCTCGACGATGTCGACAACGCGATCGCCAATGCCACGGTCGAGCAGCCGGTCGGCACGTTGCAGGGGCCGCAGCAGGCCTATCAGATCGGCGCCAACAGCCAGCTCTTACAGGTCGGCGGGCTGTCCAAGGTCATCATCAGCTACAAGAACGGGAGCCCGGTGCGGATCGGCGATATCGGCCGGGTCGTCGACGGGTCGGATTCGCCGCTGCAGCTCGATTGGGTCAACAATCATATTGGCGAGATGATCGGGGTGTGGCGCCAACCCGGCTCGAACACGCTGGCGCTCGTCAACCGCATCAAGAAGATGCTGCCGTCATTGCAGGCCGGCATCCCGCCCTCGGTCAAGCTGACGATGGTCAGCGACCGTTCGCTATCGATCAGCGCCAGCTTTACCGACGTGAAGATGACGCTGGGGTTCACGATCGTCTTGGTCGTGCTCGTCATCTTCGTCTTTCTGCGCAGCTTTTGGGCGACGCTCATCCCGAGCGTCACGGTGCCGCTGTCGCTCGTCGGCGCCTTTGCGGTGCTCTATCTCGGCGGATACAGCCTCGACAACCTGTCGCTGATGGCGCTGACGCTCGCGGTCGGGCTCGTCGTCGACGATGCCGTGGTGATGCTCGAAAACATCTTCCGCTATCTCGAAGCGGGCGACGACGCGCTGACCGCGGCCCTGAAAGGGTCGGGCGAGATCGGGTTCACGATCGTGTCGATCACGGTGTCGCTGATCGCCGTGTTCATCCCGCTTCTGTTCATGGGCGGCGTCGTCGGCCGGCTGTTCCGCGAGTTCGCGATCACCGTGACGGCGGCGATCATCCTGTCGGCGCTGATCGCGCTGACGCTGTCGCCGATGATGGCGGCGCTGTTCCTCAAGGACCCGCGCGCGATCGATCACGGGCGGCTTTATCAATGGAGCGAGCGGGCCTTCGACTGGCTCTATCGCGGGTATGGCCGGATGCTGCGGCGGGCGCTCAAGCTGCGGCTGTGGCTGATGATCCTCAACGTGTCGCTGATCGTGCTGACCGGGGTGCTGATCGTCTACATGCCGAAGGGGTTCTTCCCCGACGAGGACACTGGAGAGATCTTCGGCTTTACCGAGGCCTCGCCCGACGTGTCGTTCATGGGGATGGCCGATTTGCAGCAGCGAGCGGCGGCGATCGTGATGAAGGATCCGGCCGTGCTGTCGGTCGGCTCCGCGATCGGCGGCGGCGGCAGCTCGGGGCTCAATACCGGCCGCATGTTCATCAGCCTCAAGCCCGAAGGCCAGCGCGACAATCTTTACAAGGTGATCCAGCGCCTCAGGCCAAAGCTCGCCGCGGTGCCGGGGATCACGACCTATCTTCAACCGGTCGTCAGCATCCGCATCGGCGGCCGGCTCAGCCGCACGCAATACCAGTACACGCTGCAAGACATCAACATGCAGGAGCTCGACACCTGGGCGCCAAAGCTCGAGGCGAAGCTGAAGACTCTGCCCGGGCTGCAGGACGTGTCGAGCGACCTCGAGCAGACCAGCCCGCAGATGATGATCACGATCGACCGCGACCTCGCCTCGCGGCTCGGCGTCAACCCGAACAGCATCGAGACGGCGCTCTACAGCGCGTTCGGCCAGCGCTATGCGACGCAGATCTATGCGCCTCTCAACACCTATCACGTCGTCGTCGAGGTCGCGCCGCAGTATCAGGAGGACCCGTCGGCGCTATCGCGGCTCTACGTCCACGGCAGCGGCGGGGCGCTCGTGCCGCTCTCCGCGTTCGCCACGATGAAGCCGGCGACGACGACGATCGCGGTCAACCACCAGGGCCAGTTCCCGGCGGTGACGCTGTCGTTCAACCTCGCGCCCGGCGCTTCGCTCGGCGACGCGGTCGACCGGGTCAACCAGGCCGCGCGCGACATCGGCGTGCCGAAGACCGTGGAGACCTCGTTTCAGGGCACGGCGAGCGCGTTCCAGAGCTCGCTCTCGACCCAGCCCCTGCTGATCGCCGCGGCGATCTTCGCCGTCTATGTCGTGCTCGGCGTCCTGTACGAAAGCTTCATCCACCCGATCACGATCCTGATGAGCCTGCCGTCGGCGAGCGTCGGGGCGCTCCTCTGCCTGTGGCTTTTCGGCTTCGACATCACCGTGATCGCGATCATCGGGCTCATCATGCTGATCGGCATCGTCAAGAAGAACGCGATCATGATGATCGACTTCGCGCTCCAACGTCGGCGGCACGATGGGAAATCGGCCGAAGAGGCGATCTACGAAGCGGCGACGCTGCGCTTCCGCCCGATCATGATGACGACGATGTCGGCGATTTTCGGCACCCTGCCGATCGCCTTTGCGATCGGGTCGGGGGCCGAGCTGCGGCAGCCGCTGGGGGTCGCCGTAGTCGGCGGCCTCATCGTCTCGCAGGCGCTGACCCTGTTCACGATCCCGGTCACGTACGTCTACATGGACCGGCTCAGCGATTGGCTGTCGGGGCTCGCCGGGCGGCGGCCGCGCGAGGCCGTCTTACGCCACGACACGCGCCAGCCGCAACCGCAGCCCGTCCGCGTGCGCCACGACGATCGGCGGCGGTAAGGTTAGCTAAATCAGGCGACCTGCTCGGCTGGCTGCGGCTCCAGCCCGGCGATCGCCGTCGACGGCGCGACACGCTCGTCGAGCCAGGCGCGAATTGCCGCCGCGGCCGCTGTCGCCGCGACGGCGACGCGGTCGCTCTGCTCGAGGGCGGCGCTTTCCTCTCGTCGCTTGCAGGCGTGTTCGAGCTCGCGCGCGAGCCGGGACAGGCGGGCCGCACCGATATTTCCGGCACTGCCGGAAAGCGAATGCCCTTCGCGGCCGAGCGCCTCCAGATCCAGTGCCGCGGCGGCGCGGCGGATCGGCTCGATCTGCGAATCGATCTGATCGACGAACATGGCCAGCAACTCGAGGACGCTATTGGCCGGCAGATATTTTTCGAGCGTGGCGATCGCGTCGGTATCGAACACCGCATCGAGCGGCGCTGCCGTCACCGCCTGCAAGGGAGCAGCGGGCGCCTCGCCGGAGCCGGCATAGGCCGCCAGCACGTGCAGGAGCGCGTTCGGGTCGAGCGGTTTCGATAGATACCCGTCCATGCCGCTCGCCAGATATTCCTCGCGCGCGCCGGTCATCGCATGCGCGGTGACCGCGATGATCGGCACGGCGTTCTTTGGCGGCGGCAGCGCGCGGATGTGGCGCGTCGCCTCGATGCCATCGAGGACCGGCATCTGCACGTCCATCAGCACGACATCGTACTCGGCCGCGCGCACGGCAGCGACCGCCTCCTCGCCGTTATCGGCGATCTCGACGGTGTGGCCCGCCTTGCTCAGCAGCATTCGCGCGAGCTGCTGGTTGATCTTGTTGTCCTCGGCGACGAGCACGCGCAGTTTTCGCGCCGAGGCCGGCTGCATTGACGCGAGGTCGACCGCATGGCGGGCAACGACCGAGGCTGCCGACGGCTGCAGCGACGCCTCGAACCAGAAACAGCTGCCCCGGCCGGGCCGGCTCTTGACGCCGATCCTGCCACCCATCAGCTCGGCGAGCTGGCGCGAAATCGCGAGGCCGAGCCCGGTGCCGCCAAAGCGGCGGGTGATCGAGGTATCGGCCTGGTTGAATTTCTGGAACAGCGTCGCGGCGATGTCCTCCGACATGCCGATCCCGGTGTCGGCGATCTCGAAGCGCAGGGTGGCGCCCCCTTTGCGCGATGAGGAGCGCCGCGGCGGACCCGGGGCAACGCGCACCGCGACGCCGCCGCGTTCGGTGAACTTGACCGCGTTGCCGACGAGGTTGAGGAGGATCTGCCGCAGCCGGTTGGGGTCGCCGCGGAAGCCGCCGCCGACGGCCGGGTCGATCGCGACATCGAGCGCGACCCCCTTTTCCTGCGCCTTGGGCCGGAGCAGTCCGACGGCTGCCTCGACGAGCTCGGTCATGTCGAAATCGATCGCCTCGAGCGCGACCTTGCCGGCTTCGAGCTTGGAGACGTCGAGGATGTCGTTGATCAGCACGAGGAGCGCCCCGGCGCTGTCGTGCACGGCGACGGCGCATTCCCGCTGCTCCGGCGACAGCGCGGTCTGCAGCAGTAGCGTGTTCATCCCGAGGATGCCGTTCATCGGGGTGCGGATTTCGTGCGACATGTTCGCAAGGAAATCCGATTTGGCCCGGCTCGCCGCCTCGGCCGCGTCGCGCGCAGCAGCGAGATCGGCGGTCATCGCGGTCAGGTCCTCGCGCAGCTTTTCGAGGCGGCGCTGCGCCGCCTCGAGGTCGCGGACCTTGCGCGTCAGCGCCTCCTCGTACTGCTTGCGCTCGGTGATGTCGGTGCGGATGCCGACGACGCCGTCGTCGCGCGTGCGCCGCGCGACGATGCGAATCCAGCTTCCGTCGTTGAGCCTCCGCTCGCTCGGCGCGGCGCAGTCGCGCTGCCACTCGACGGTCCGGCGAATGTAGTCTTCGGGGTCTTCCTCGCCGATATCGACCAGGCCGCGCTGGATCGACGCGCGGACCAGGTCCTCATAGCGGGTTCCCGGCACCAACAGGCCGCCGATCCCGGCCCATTGCCGTCGGTAGTTCTCATTGGCGAGGACGAAGCGGTCGTCCTTGTCGAACAGGATGAACCCTTCCGAGATCGCCTCGATCGCCTCGACGAGCTGACGCTGGGCATCCCGCAACGCCTCCTCGGCGGCCTTGCGCTCGGTGATGTCCTGCGAGGTGCCGAGCAGGCGGGTGCTTCTTCCGGCGGCGTCGTATTGCGCGCTCAGCACGACGTGCACCCAGCGGATCTCGCCGTCCGGACGGACCCAGCGATGTTCGAGCCCGCGCGCCTCGCCGGTAGCGATCGCTTCTTTGATGCAGCGGACGAAAATCGGGTAGTCGTCGGGATGGATCGGCGCCCGGGCCTGTTCCTCGCTCAGCAGGGGCGCCTCGGGGATGCCGCCGATCTCGAACATCTGCGGCGACCAGGTGACACGCCGCGTCTTGCGGTCGGAAATCCAGTGGCCGGTCTTGCCGATGCGCTGGGCTTCGAGAAGCTGGCGGTTGGTCTCCTCGGCGGCGCGGCGCGCTTCCTCGGCCTCGGCGCGCGCAGCCTCGGCCTCGGAGGAGGCGCTGCGCAGGGCCTGCTCGGCATTGATCTGCGCGGTGATCTCGCGCCCGGCGCCGCGGTAGCCGGCGAAGACGCCGTCACCGTCGTAGATCGGCGTGCCGCTGACGCTGATGTGATGGGCCGCGCCGTCATCGCCGGTGCGGATGTAGCGGAAATCGCGGAACGGCTGGCGTGCGTCGAGCAGGACCCGATGCGCGGCCCATTGCTCGTCGGTGACCCCTTCGGTCACCATCTCCCAGCGCGTCTGGCCGATCAGGTTGAAGACGAGGCCGGGCTTGTCGACCTCATCCGAAAACCAGGTGTAGCGAAGCTCGGCGTTCTGTTCCCAGAACCAGTCCGAGGTGATCCGGGCGAAATCGCGGAACCGCGCCTCGCTGCGCGCGAGCGCCTCGGTCGAGCGCGCGAGCGCGCTTGCCTGGCGTTCGAGCTGGGCCCGGCTCTCCTCGAGCGCGGCGTTGCGCTCGGCGAGCGATGCGGCGGAAGTCTCGTGCTCGCGGAACTGCGCTCCGAGCGCGCGAAATAGCAAAAGGAAACCGGTGATCGCGGCGAGCGCGCCGAGCGCGATAAAGGCCGATTGCCGGCGCCAGCTCGCCAGCACCGCGGCTTCGGCGCGGGTTACCGCGACGACCAGCGGATAGTCGTGCAACGGCTGGATTGCGACCCAGCGCAGGAGGCCGTCGAGCCCATTGCTGGTGCGATAGAGGGCGCTGCCACCCGCGATGTTGTTGTAGAACGCCCTGCCACTCGGCAATTTCTTGCCGATCTCCGGTTCGATCGGCGGATAGCGGACGAGGATCGTCCCGTCCCGGCGCAACAGGCTCACCGAGCGGTCCGCTTGCGACGCGATCATCCGGTAGAAATCTTCGAGATAGCGCAACTCGACCGTGGCGCTGACGATGCCGAGAAAGCGGCCGCCGGGCGCGGCGATGCGGCGGCCGAGAAACAGCGACCAGGTGCCGGTGACGCGGTTTCTGACCGGGTCGGTGATGATCGTCTCGGCGTAGGGGTCGTTTTTGAGCTGAAGGAAGAAATCGCGGTCGCCGATGTTGAGCGCCGGCGCCGGCCAGGTCCGGGACAGGTTGACGAGGTCGCCCGCGGCGTCGAATACGCCCAGCGAATCCGCCTGCGGCAGATGCTTCCGCTGCTCGACCAGGAACGCGTGGATGGCCTTGTCGTCGAGTGCCGCCGAGAGCTGCCCGGGGGTTTCGAGCTGCCGCGCGCGGATCTGGTCGGCGCTCTCGCGCAGCACCAGGTCGACGGCTTGAAACGTTCGATTTGCCTGTTCGGCCAGCACGATGCCGAGATTGGTCAGGTCTTCCTGGGCGTTGGCGATTGCGACGGTGCGCTGGTCCCAGCACAGCGCCGTGGCGGCGGCGATCGTGATCGCGACAATGGCCGCGGCGATCAGCCCGAGCCGTCGGCTCGCCGGAAGTTGCCAATCAAGGATGGCTCGTGAACGCATCGGCGGCGGCGTTTCCCCGCGGTGCCGGGTCTGGCCCGGTTGGGCGCGAAATGTCGCACTCGGGCGTTTAAGATTTTCTAAAGGGCGTCCCGCCGCGCCAACTGCCTGGGAAAGAGAGAGTTTTTGGGTCGGCCGGGAAATTGACAAGACGAAATCATCATTTCATTGTCGCGTTTGTCTGGAGAAAACGCGGTTGTTGCGGGTTCGGGGAGGCGAAGATGAGATTTCTCAATAGGCGCACCGCCAGTGTGCTGGCGATGGCGGCGCCATTGGCGTTCGCAGCGGCTGGCGCGGCCACGGCGGCGGATGACGGGCCCATCAAGATCGGCATCATCGCGGAGCAGTCGGCGATCCTCGGCCAGGCGATCGGCGAGGGGGCGAAGCTCGCGGTCAACGACATCAACGCCAAGGGCGGCGTGCTCGGCCGCAAGCTCGAACTCGTCATCTACGACGACCATTCCTCGGCCGCCGACGCGGTGCGCGCCTATCAGCGCGCGGTGCAGCAGGACCATGTCAGCGCTGTCGTTTCGACCTTTATCAGCGAGGTCTACCTCGCGCTCGAACCGTGGTCGGCCCGGCTGAAAATGCCCACGATCACGTCCGGCGCGGCGTCGAACCTGATCTCGAAACAGGTCCACGACGATTACGACAAGTTCAAATACGTCTTCGAAGGCTGGCTGCCCGCGCCGATCCTGGCGCAGGCGGTGTGCGATTCGTCGAAGGACACGTTTGTCGACATGCTGCATATGAAGTCGGCGGCGATCGTCAGCGAGGATGCCGACTGGACCACCCCGCTCGACGCCGCGCAGCAGGATTGCCTGCCGAAGGTCGGTCTCAAGGTCACCGATCACATCCGCTTCAACCCGGACACGACCGATTTCACGCCGATCTTCAACAAGGTCGAGGCGGGTCACCCCGATGTGATCATCACGGGGATGGCGCATGTCGGCGTACAGCCGACCGTGCAATGGCATGACCAGCATGTGCCGATCCCGATGGGCGGCAATAGCGGCCAGGCCACCAATCCGACCTTCTGGAAGACCACCAACGGTGCCGCCGACGGCGTCATCACGCAGACCGGCACCGTTGAGGGTCTCGCTTTGACCTCGAAGACGCTGCCGATCGCCCAGGAGTTCATCAAGGACGACGGCAAGTTCCCGGCGTTCACCGGGTTCACCACCTACGACAACGTGATGGCCCTCGCCCAGGCGATGCAGCGGGCCGGCTCGACCGATCCCGACAAAATCGTCGCCGAGATGGAAAAGACGAATATGGAGGGGACGCTCGGGACGCTCGCCTTCTACGGCAAGGGCGACCCCTATACGCATGCCATGAAGTACGGGCCGAAATTCGTCACCGGGACCTTCATGCAGTGGCAGGACGGCAAGCAGGTCTGCATCTGGCCGCGCGACAAATGTCCGAACCCGATCAAATTCCCGAGCTTCGTCAAACTGCCCGAGCAGCACGCCGCGAATTAAGTGGTGAGGGGGCATTTTTCCTCGTCATTCCCGCGAAGGCGGGAATCCAGGGGCCAACGCTTCGCCGCTTGCCCCTGGACCCCCGCTTTCGCGGGGGCGACGAACGGAAAATCTGAAACGATGCTCCCTCGACACCACTGACCACGATTCCGAACGAGACCCGCCGTGGTTGCCCTCCAGATACTCGTCGACGGGTTCGCGATCAGTGCGCTCTACGGGCTCGGCGCGGTCGGGTTTACGCTGATGTTCGGCGTGTGCGGGGTTCTCAACCTTGCGCATGGCGGGATCATGGTGATCGCCGCCCTCGTCGGCTGGTGGGTCGCCGCCGATTACGGCGCCGGCCCCTATGGCGGCGCGGCGATCGGCGTGCTCGCGGGCGTCATCGCCTCGTTCGTGACCTATTACGCGGTGATCCGGCCGGTCCAGCGCTCGAAGGCGATCCCCGCGGTCGAGGAGGAAATCTTCATCCTGACCGCGACCCTCCTCTGGGGGATCATGCTGCAGGTTGGGCTCGATTATCTCTTCAGCAACAACCCGATCACGATCCAGCCGCTGCTGCCGGGCGTCCTGTCGATCTTCGGCGTGCGGACGCCGTGGAACGAGGTACTGATCGCTGTCTTGTGCTGGGGGTTCATCGGGCTGCTGTCGCTCCTCGTCAACTGCACCGGCATCGGCAAGCAGATCTTCGCCGCGTCGGTCAATCCGCGCGCGCTGACGCTGCTCGGCTACGATCTCGGCCGCATCTATCTGATCGTATGGGCGATCTACGGGGTGTTGGCGGGCCTTGCCGGGGTGCTGCTGGCGTCGTTCCTCGGGGCGAGCGCCGACAATGCCGGGGCGCTAACGGCGAGCGCGTTCACGATCGTGATCCTCGGCGGGCTCGGCAGCGTGCCGGGGTCGCTGATCGCCGCCTATATCGTCGGCTACGCCGAGACCATCACCGCCTATCTGATCGCGCCGACGTTGCGGCCGATCCCGGCGCTCCTGATCCTCGTGATCGTGATCTATCTGCGGCCGCAAGGCTTGTTGGGGCGGCGCTGATGTTGAGCCGCCCCGCGGGTATCGCCGTCATCGTTGTGCTGCTGATCGCCGGCGTCTCGGCGCCCTTGTGGCTCGACGCCTACTACCTCGGGATCTTCACGACGGCCTATTATTTCGGCGTCTTCGCGATGTCGTGGGACCTGCTGTTCGGTTTTGCCGGCGAGGTCAATTTCGGGCCGACCTTTCTAATCGGGCTTGGCGCCTATGGGGCCGGGCTGATGAACAACGGGGGCCTGCCGATCCCGTTATGCCTCATCGGCGGGGCAGTTGTCGCGGTCATCGGCGGGGTCGTCCTTGCGGTGCCGGCGCTGCGGCTGCGCGGGCCGTATTTCGGCCTCCTCACGCTCGTCGCGGTGCTGCTGCTCCTCGATTTCATCGTCATCTTTGCGGCGCAGACCGGCGGCGAGATCGGCATGATGGTGCCCGACGTGCTCTCGGTCTCGACCAACGTCAATTACTGGTACGCGTTCGGTTTCCTGGTGATTTCCGCGGTCATCCTGTTCGTGCTGTCGCGCTCGGCGCTGGGCCTCATCCTGCAGGCGACCGGGCAGGATCGGGTCGAGGCGCAAGCGCTCGGCTTCAACGTCACCAAGCACAAGATCGCGGCGTTTTCGATCAGCGCGCTCTTTTCCGGACTCGCCGGCGCGATGATGACCTTTTACCAGGGCACTGCCTCGGTCGATCAGATGGTCGATCTGGGGATCGCGGTGCAGATCATCATCGCGGTCGTCTTCGGCGGGCGGCGGACGATCCTCGGCGGCATCCTCGGCGCGATCTTCCTCGTGCTGTTTGACGAGATCCTGCGGCCGATCGGGCAGCTCAACACCTTTGTCGTCTCGGGGATCGCACTTCTCGTCATCTTGTTCCTGCCGGACGGCGTGCTCGGCTGGGTGCTGCGGCCGCGGGAAGAGCGGTGATGGCGGCCGTGATGCCCGACGGTGCTCCGCTCCTCGACGTCTCCGGCCTCACCAAGCGGTTCGGCGGGCTCGTCGCGGTCAAGGATGTCGATTTCACGATCAAGGGCGGCGAGATCCTCGGACTGATCGGGCCGAACGGGTCGGGCAAGTCGACCGTGATGCGGCTCATCATGGGGATCGAGCGGCCGAACGCCGGGATCATCAAGCTCGAAGGCACCGACATCGCCGGCTGGCCGACGCACCGCATCGCGCGAAGCGGGATCGGGATCGTGTTCCAGCACTCGCGGCCGCTCAACCGGCAGACCGTGCTCGAAAACATCAAGCTCGCGCTGCTGCCGGATTCGCTTTTCCGCCTAGCGGTCCAGCCGGGGGTCGAGGAACGGGCGCGGGCGATTGCCGAGCGGGTCGGGCTCGGCGCCGTGATCGACCGGCGTCCGCCGACCTTGCCCTTTGCCGATCTGCGCCGGTTGGAGATGGCCAAGGCGCTGGCGCGCGACCCCAAGGTCGTGCTGGTCGACGAGCCGTTCGCCGGGCTGACCGAAAGCGAGACCGCAATTTTCTCCGAATTGATCGACGGGTTCCGGCGCGAGGGGCGGGCGGTCCTGCTGGTCGACCACAACGTCAAAAGCGTCGCCCGGCTCGTCGACCGGGTGCTGGCGATGTATCTCGGCGAGCGGATCGCCGAGGGCAGCGCAGACGAGGTCATGCAGGACCCGACCGTCCGCCGCGTCTATATCGGCGGCGAGATCGAGACCCATGCGCGGCCCGAGCTCGATGCCGGGGCTGGCGAGCCGCTCCTCGACATCCGCGAGGTCGGGGTGCAATACGGCAAAGCCCAGGCGCTGCAGAACGTGTCGTTGCATGTGCAGGCCGGCGAGTTCGTGTCGGTGGTCGGGCTCAACGGCGCCGGCAAGACGACGCTGTTCAACGCGATCTCGGGGCTCGTGCCCTATGGCGGCGAGATCCGCTGGCAGGGCGCGCCGCTCGCCGGGCGCAGCGCCGCGGCGATCGCCCGCGGCGGGATCGTCCATTGCCCCGAGACGCGCGAGTTGTTCGGCGAGTTGACGGTCGAGGAGAACCTTGGGCTCGGCGGGCAGCGGCTGCCGCGCGACCAGCAGATCGAACAGCGCGAATGGCTGCTGGCGCTGTTCCCGATCCTGAAAGAGCGCGCGAGGCAGCGGGCGCGGACCCTCTCGGGCGGCGAGCAGCAGATGCTGGCGATCGCCCGCGCGCTGATGATGCGGCCGAAGCTGCTGATCCTCGACGAGCCGACCCTCGGTCTCGCGCCGGTGATCCTCGAACAGCTGACGCAGGCGCTGATGCGGCTGCGCGAGACGACCGACACGACGGTCGTGCTCGGCGAGCAGAACGTCACCTTCGCGCTGCCGCTCGCCGACCGCGTCTACCTCCTCGAGCACGCAAGGATCGTGTGGGAAGGCAGCGCCCAGCGTTTCGCCGCCGAGATGGGCACGGGGTACCTGTAGACGCTGTCCTTGCTTCGCTTCGCTCGCAATGACAGCGTCCCGCCGTCACTTCTTCCCCAGCACACCCTCCGCCACCAGCACCTCGTGCGCGGCGCGGAAGGCGTCGAGGCCGGCAGGGATGCCGCAATAGGCGGTCGCGTGAAGGAGCGCGGCCTTGATCTCGTCGACGGTGACGCCGTTATTGAGCGCGCCCTTGACGTGGAGCTTGATCTCGGGCGCGCGGTTGAGCGCGGTCAGCATCGCCAGGTTCATCAGGCTGCGCGTCTTCTTATCGAGCGTGCCTTCGCCCCAGGCCCAACCCCAGGCCCACGCGGTCGTCGCGCGCTGGAACGACATCATGAACTCGTCGGCACGTGACATCGACGCATCGACATAAGCCGGCCCCAGCACCTCGCGCCGGATCGGCATGCCTTTTTGAAACAGGGCCTCGTCTTCGCCAGCCATAGGTCACCTTTCGGAAGGAAGAATCGCCGCGCAGCCTACTCCTCTCCCGGCATTCCCGCGAAGGCGGCAATCCGGGGGTTTGCGGCTCCGGCACCTGGAAGCGCCGCCCCCATCGATCTAGCCGGGAGCGGCCGCAGCCCTCGGGTTACAGCCCCGCCTGCGTCACGAACTTGGTGTTGAGGTACGACTCGATCGCCTCGGAGCCGCCTTCGGAGCCGTAGCCCGAATCCTTGACGCCGCCGAACGGCACCTCGGGGAGGGCGAGGCCGTGGTGGTTGATCGAGATCATGCCGGTTTCGACCGCCGCCGCGACCGCCTGGGCCGTCTTCGCCGAGCGGGTGTAGGCGTAGGCGGCGAGGCCGTAGGGCAGGCGGTTCGCCTCTTCGACGACATCGTCAAAGCCCTTGAACGGCGTGATGATCGCGACCGGCCCGAACGGCTCCTCGCTCATGATCCGCGAATCCATCGGCACGTCGGTGAGGACTGTCGGCTCGAAGAAATTGCCCTTGTTGCCGATGCGGTTGCCGCCGGTCTTGAGGCTCGCGCCCTTTTGCACGGCGTCGCTGATAAAGCTCTCCATCGCGGTGATGCGGCGCGGGTTGGCCATCGGACCCATCTGGGTGCCCTTGTCCATGCCGTCGCCGATCCGGGCCGCCTTGACGCCGTCGGTAAACTTGCCGACGAACTCGTTATAGACGCCTTCCTGCACCAGAAGCCGCGTCGGCGAGACGCAGACCTGGCCGGCGTTGCGGAGCTTGTTGACCGAGAGGAGCTTGGCGGCGAGGTCGACATCGGCGTCGTCGAAGACGATCGACGGTGCATGCCCGCCGAGCTCCATCGTCACCCGCTTCATATGCGCGCCGGCGATCGCGGCGAGCTGCTTGCCGACAGCGGTCGAGCCGGTGAACGACATCTTGCGGATGATCGGATGCGGGATCAGGTACTCCGAGATCTCGGAGGGGATGCCGTAGACGAGGTTGATGACGCCGTTCGGCACGCCGGCATCGGCAAACGCACGGATCAACTCGGCCGGCGCGGCCGGGGTCTCTTCGGGCGCCTTGATGATGATCGAGCAGCCGGCCGCGAGCGCGCAGCTCAATTTGCGGACGACCTGGTTGATCGGGAAATTCCACGGCGTGAAGGCGGCGACCGGACCGACCGGCTCCTTGACGACGAGCTGGTAGATACCCTCGGCGCGGGCCGGGATCACGCGGCCATAGGTGCGCCGCGCCTCTTCGGCGAACCAGTCGATGACATCGGCGCCGGCGAGCGTCTCGCCCTTCGCCTCGGGCAGCGGCTTGCCTTGCTCCTGCGTCAGCAGCGGCGCGATCGCGTCGGCCCGCTCGCGCAGGATGTTGGCGGCCTTGCGCATCACCTTGGAGCGGTCGAAGGCCGACACTTTGCGCCAGACGCGGAAGCCCTTGTCGGCGGCGTCGAGGGCGCGGTCGAGGTCGCTCTTGTCGGCATGCGCGACGGTGCCGATTTCGTCGCCGGTCGCCGGGTTGACGACCGGGATCGAGCGGCCGCCGGCGGCCTTGGTCCATTGCCCGTCGATGAACAGCAGCACATCTGGATACGACATGTGATTCTCCCGGTTGTTGTCCTGTCGTTGCGAGGAGCGCAGCGCCGCGGCAATCCCGATCGGGGGAAATCCTGCGGAGGGGGATTGATGCGCTGCGTTCGCAACGACGCGCTAATTCGAACGTGCTCTAACACGCCGCTCCGGGCGTGCGCAATATACGTCTCGATATAACGAACCGGCAGGTTTCAGTCGGCGGCGTCAGCCAGCACCGGCGGTACGAAGGCCCTGACCGACGGCGGCTCCGCACAGCGCTCGACCTCGACGAGCGCGGTCGCGGAGCTGGGGCCCTGGCCGAGCCGCGAGGTGCCGTGATCCTGGGTCAGGACGTTGGCGTTGCCATGGGCGCAGGCGTCGCCCTCGGCCGGATCGTACCAGGCGCCACACGATAGCCGCACGACTCCCGGCCGCACCGCGTCGGTCAGCATCGCACCTGCGAAGCAGGCGCCGCGGCCATTGAAGACCCGGACGATCTCGCCCTCGGCGATGCCGCGCGCGGCGGCGTCGGCCGGATTGATCGACAGCGCCTCGTGCCCCGACACCTTGCCGCGAGCGGCGACCGGGCCGGCATCCATCTGGCTGTGCAGTTTGTAGCGCGGCTGGCTGGAAACCAGGTGCAGCGGGAATTGTTCGGCGGTGTCGGCGCCGAGCCATTCCGACGGCTCGATCCAAACCGGGTGCGGGGGACAATCGTCATAGCCGAAACCGGCGATGCGGTCGGAATAGAGCTCGATCAGCCCCGACGGGGTCGGCAGTTTGTGCCCGTCGGGGTCGGCACGGAAATCGCCGAGGATCACGTATTCGTCGCTCTTCGGCGGGATCTCGACCCAGCCTTTTTCCCAGAATGTCTCGAAATCGGGTACGGCGTTGCTCTGCGCGCGTTCGCGGAAGGTCGCGTAGAGATAGCGGATCCATTCGCCCTCGTCGCGGCCCTCGGCGAAAGTCTCCTCGCAGCCGACGCGGCGGGCGAGCGCGCGGAAGATGTCGAAATCGGGACGGGCCTCGCCGACCGGGGGGATCGCCCTGTGCATGGCGATGACGAAGCGGTCGCGCGGGGCGCCGCCGAGGTTGTTGCGCTCGAGCGAGCTCGTCGCCGGAAGGACGATGTCGGCGTGGCGCGCGGTCGCGGTCCACCACGGCTCGTGCACGACGATCGTCTCGGGTTTCTGCCAGGCGCGGCGCAGTCGATTGAGGTCCTGGTGGTGATGGAACGGGTTGCCGCCTGCCCAGTAGACGAGGCGGATGTCGGGGTAGACCGCATTTTTGCCGTCGTAATCGTAGGGCTTGCCGGGGTTGAGCAGGCAATCGGCGATGCGGGCGGCGGGGATCGCCATCCGCGCCGGGTTGGGGATCGTCGGCAGGGCCGGGCCGGGAAAGGCGCTGGGCGGCTCGGCCATGCCGGCCGACGAACCGTAGCCGAAGCCGAACCCGCCCCCGGGCAGGCCGATCTGGCCGAGACACGCGGCGAGAAGGATGAGCGCCCAATAGGCCTGCTCGCCATGATCGGCCCGCTGCAACGACCACGACGCCGTCAGCATCGTGCGCTGGCGGGCCATGTCGCGCGCGAGGGTGCGGATCGTCTCGGCCTTGATGCCGGTGATGCGCTCGGCCCAGGCGGCATCTTTGGGCTGGCCGTCGCTCTCGCCGGTCAGGTACGGCAGGACGCGGGTGAAGCCGGTGCAATAACGGGCGAGGAACGCCTCGTCGTGCCGCCGCTCGGTAACGACCGTATGGGCGAGGGCGAGCATCATCGCGGCGTCGGTATTGGGGCGGATCGCGATCCATTCCGGCGCCGCCGATTCCGGCCCGTCCTCGCGGATCGGGCTGATGTTGACGACGCGCACGCCGGCCTTGGCGAGCGTGACGAAGGCGCCGCTGGTGCCGTGCCAGGCGCACCCGCCCTTGGCGACCTGCGTGTTCTTCGGGTTGGCCCCGCCGAACATCACGAACAGCCGCGAATGCCGCGCGATCGAGCTCCACGAGGTCAGCGGCCCGGCGACTGCCTGCGCCGTGCCGAGGATATGCGGCAGAAAGGTCAGCGCGGTGCCGAAGCTGTAATTGCTGACCTGGTCGACAAACCCGCCGCTGGCACCGAGAAAACGGCGAAGCTGGGCGCGCGCCTCATGAAAGGTCCCGGCCGATGACCAGCCTTGCGACCCGCCCATGACCGCGCCCGGCCCATGCTCGCGCCGAACCCGCGACAGCTCGCCGGCGACGAGGTCGAGCGCGCGGTCCCACGACACCGGCACGAACCTGTCGCGCCCGCGGCCGGCGCGATCGCCGCCGGCGCCCGGCTGCCACCCCTCGCGCACCATCGGAGTCGCGATGCGGGTCGGCGAATAGACGGCGTCGGGGATCGCCTCGATCAGCGGCGACTGATCGGGATCGAGCGGCCAGGGCGTGGCGCCGACGACGCGCCCGTTTTCGATGACCGCGCTGAACGCGCCAAAATGCGAATGGTGGGAGACGGTGGTGCGATCCATGCGCACACTATACGCCTCG
Organism: Allostellaceae bacterium; assembly: GCA_036489765.1. GTDB lineage: Bacteria > Pseudomonadota > Alphaproteobacteria > ATCC43930 > CGMCC-115725 > DATARH01. The sequence continues at coordinate 25,960 of DASXFE010000059.1, forward strand.
CGCCCGCCGGTTACACGGATCGATCGACGCGGGCGATCAGCTCCGGCGGCAGCGGTCCGGCCTCGGCGGCGGCGACGCAAGCAGCAAGCTCGGCGCGGTTCTTGACGCCCAGCACCAACGTGTCGATGTCGAGCGACAGCGCGTACCGGTGCGCGAGCACCGCCGGGTCCGCGCCGAGCCCGGCGGCGAGGCGACGAAAGCCGGTGGCGCGCTGGTAATCCTTGATTTCGGGGTGGTCGGGCGGCAGCGGGCGGTCGATCGCGGCCGTCAGTGCGCCGGCCTGCGCCGCGCGGATGCCCATGATCCCGACCCCGTTCGCCCGCGCCGCCGCGATCACCTCGCGCGACTTTGCCGGGCCGTCGAAGAATTTGAGTCCGCCCAGCGAATCGAGCAGGTTGGCGATGCATTGCACCGCCGCCGGCGCCGGGCGCTCGCCGAGGAGCTTGATGATCGTGTCCGGGTGGCCGATCCCGGTGAGACCCCAGGCGCCGATCACGCCCTCGCCGACCAGCCGCTCGAACACCGGGCGGACATGATCGACAAAGGTGCGGTAGAGGGTCATGCGCTGCGCCGCATCCGGGCGGAGGGCAAGAAAGCTCGCATCGGGCACGACGTTCGAATGCAGCAAGAACAGGTCAAGCCGCGACAGTCTGAGCCGCGTGAGGCTCGCCTCGATCGAACCGCGGAGGATGCCGTCGATCTCGGCCGCCGGCGCCTCGCCGAGGTTGCATTTGCTGGTGACGCGGATGCCGGCAGGAAGCCGGCCGGAAAAGGCGGCGCCGACGACCTCTTCGGCCTTGCCGTCGCCGTAACGCGGGGCAAGGTCGAGAAGGGTGATCCCGGCGGCGACTGCGTCGTGCACGGTCGCGACGCACTCGTCGAATGTCGTCGGCCCCCACAACATGCCGAGTCCGCCGCCGCCCAGGGTCAGGGTCGAGACCGGCCACAACCGGCCGAGGTTGCGCTGGTTCATCGCGGCCTCCTCTGCGTCAGGCGAAATGCGGCATGATCTCGGCCGCCATCACCTCGTGGGTTTCGCGGTCGTTGCGGTAGTCGCTGTTGATCAGCAGGTCGATACCGGCGTCCTTGTACTGGCCGATCAGATCGATCGCCTCGGTGACGGTGCCGACAAAGCCGCGGAGCGGGCCGCGCGCGGAGAGCCGCTCCCGCGTGGCGGCGACCGCGGCGCCGGTGCGGGCGATCAGCCAGCTGTTGTTGTGGGTCACCTCGATCGTCGCCGGATCGCGCCTCGCGGCATCGCAGTGGCGGCGCAGCACGTCGAGCTTGTGCCGCACCGTCGCGACGTCGCCACCGATGTTGCAGAGGTCGCCCAGCCGCGCGACCGCACGCAGCGTGAGCTGCTCGCCGCCCCCGGCGATCATCACCGGCGGATGCGGCTTTTGCACCGGCTTCGGTTCGAGGACCGCATCTCTGGCCTGGAAGTAGCGGCCGCCGAAGGTGGTGCGCGGCTGCGACCACATCGCGAGGATCAGGCGGACCGCCTCTTCCATCTGGCGGATGCGGACGGCCGGGCGCTCCGGAAAGTCCCAGCCGTATTGTCGGTACTCGGTCTCGAAATACCCGGCGCCGATGCCGAGGGTCAGGCGGCCGCGGCTGATGATGTCGACGCTCGCGGCGATCTTGGCGAGATGCGCCGGATTGCGGTAGCCGACCGAGGTCGCCAGCGTCGCGAGGCGGATATGGTTTGTCACCACGGCCAGGGCCGAGAGCGCCGTCCAGCCCTCGATAAACGGCTCGTCCGCCTCGCCGACGCCGGGGATCTGGATCAGGTGATCCATGACCGACAGCCAGTCGAACCCACGGTTTTCGGCCCATAAGGCCTTTTCCTTGAGGCCGTCGAACGCCTCGTCAGGTTTGCCGCTGTAGATCCATGACGGGCTGTGGATGCCGAATTTCATCACTCGTCTCCGTTCCGCATCTTGCCGACATTGCCACCTTTGGTGGACGGCGTGGCCAAATAAGGTTAAGCGGGCTACAGCGTTCGTGGGGAGGAATTCATGACCGTTCGATTTTCCTGCCGCTGCCCCAACACCGATTATCTCGGCTTCGAGGCCTCGCCCGAGGCGATCGTCGCCGCGGCGAAAAAGGCGGAAGAGCTCGGCTACGACGCGATCTTCGCCAACGACCACATCATCGTCGGCAGCGACACGCGCTCGGCGCCGTGGACGAATTGCTACGACCCGCTCGTCGCGCTCGCCTACATGGGCGCCGCGACGAGCCGGATCCGGATCGGCGTCTCGGTGCTGATCGTGCCGTACCGCAACCCGATCGCGACGGCAAAGGCGCTGGCGACGATCGATCGGATGTCGGGCGGACGCCTCATCGCCGGGGTGGGTGTCGGGTGGAACGAGAGCGAATACGGCGCCCTCGGCGTGCCGTGGGAACACCGCGGCGCGCGGACCAACGAGTATCTGCGCGTCTGGCAGGCCTGCTGGGGTCCGGACAAGGTGTCGTTCGACGGCAAGTTCGTGCAGTTCGCGGAGATGTTCGTCAGCCCCAAGCCGCTGCAGCAGCCGCACCCTCCATTCTGGAGCGGCGGCTTCAGCGACGGGGCGATGCGCCGTGCGGCCCGGTTCTCGGACGTGTGGCAGCCGACCCCGATGAAGGCCGAGGATCTCGTCGAGCGGATGGGCGCCCTGAAGAAGGCGAGCGATGCGATCGGCCGCGCCACGCCGCCGGAAACCCGCATGAGCTTCCGTGTCGATTTCGGCAAGTCCAGCGCCGCCGATGTCGTCGCCGACCTCACGCGCTATCGCGGGACGGCGCGTCTCGACGCGTTCCAGGTCAATTTCCACGGCAACCGCGACCTGGCCATGCTGCTCGAATCGATGGAGCGGTTCATGGTCGAGGTGAAGCCGAAGGTCGGCTAACCGAAGTCGTGATCCGCCTTCCGGGATGACGACTAAGTGTGGTGCGCGCCGTGCTCCGGCTTCAGGTCGAGGAGCGGCGTTCCGTCGAGACAGTCGAGGCCGCGCACCTTTATCTCCAATCCCTCCACCGAAACCAGCTCGACAATCGACGAGGCGATCGGGTTCGGGCGGAGGGGCGAGCGGAGGGCGAAAGTGCCTTTGACCGGGCGCTGGAACGGGGCTTGGAGGGCGAGGTCGCGGCGGGCGCGGTTCATCCAGTAGAGGACCTGGACGCGTTTGTGGTCGGCGAGGCCGGTGAGGCCTTCGCGCCAGCGCTCGTCGATGGTGATCGTGCAGATCGGGCCGTCGGGGCGACCCTGGCGCGGGCAGTCCTCGCGGCGGGTCCACGGCGTGTGGATCGTGCCGATGAAATAGAGCCCGGCATCGGTCGCGGCCGGCAGTTCGACCGCAACCTCGCCGGGCCGGATCGGGCTCTCGTCAGCCAAGGTCGAGCGTGGCGATGGCGCGGCCGAGGGTGTCGACGATGCGGTCGCATTCGGCCTTGGTGATCACGAGCGGCGGGCAGATCGCGATCGTGGTGCCGTATTGCCGGCCCCCGCCCGAGCGGCCGACGATCACCCCGTGATCCCGGCAGTAATCGATGACGCCGGCCATCTGCGCGCCGTCGAGCTGCTCCTTGGTCGCCCGGTCCTTGACCAGCTCGACGCCGATCAGGAGGCCCTTGCCGCGGACGTCGCCGACCGCCTTGTGGCTCGCGAGGGTGCGCAGCCCATCGAGCAGATAGGCGCCGGTATGGGCCGCGCGCTGCGGCAGGCGCTCCTCGTCGAGGATCTCGATGTTGCGCAGCGCGACCGCGGCGGCGACCGGGTGACCGCCATAGGTGTTGACTTGCGCGACCTGCCGGTTCGACGCCGGGTCGCCGTAGAAGCTGTCGAAGACCTTGTTTTTGACGACGGTCGCGGCGATCGGCTGATAGGCGCTGGAGATGCCCTTGGCGATCGCGATGATGTCGGGCGACACGCCGTAATGCTGGTGGGCGAACCACTTGCCGGTGCGGCCGAACCCGTTGATGACCTCGTCGATGTGGAGGAGCAGGCCGTATTTGCGGCACAGCTTCTCGACCTCGGGCAGGTATTCGTCGGGCGGCACGGCGACGCCGACGCCGCTCATCACCGGCTCGACGATGACTTCGGCCACGGTCTCGGGGCCCTCGCCGAGGATCGTCGTCTCCATGTTCTTGACGCAGGCGAGGCCGCAGCTCGGATAGCTGAGGCCGAACGGGCAGCGGTAGCAGTAGGGCGGCGCGACATGCACGAAATCGCCCGAGTACGGCTCGAACTTGGCCTTGCGCTCGCCCATCCCGCCGGCGTCGAGCGTCGCGAGCGTCGTGCCGTGATAGGCGTAGTAGCGGCTCACGGTCTTGAAGCGGTATTCGCCCGGGTATTCGTGCTTCATGTATTGCCGGGCGATCTTGAACCCTGCCTCGTTGGCCTCGGAGCCCGAGTTGACGAAATAGGTGTGATGGTCGCCGCCCATCAGCCCGTTGATCTTCTCGGCGAGCGCCGCGGCGGGCACGTTCATCGCCGTGTGCGGGAAGTAGGAGAGCTGGCGCATCTGGTCTGCGGCGACCTCGGCCAATTCGGTGCGGCCATAGCCGATATTGACGCACCACAGGCCCGCCATGCCGTCGAGATATTCGGTGCCGTCGGCATCGACGATCGTCGAGCCCGAGGCATGGGTGACGACGAGCTGCTTCTCCTCCAGTGTCTTGTGCTGGACGATCGGGTGCAGGACGCTGCCGAGATCCCGGTGGACGACCGCCTCGCGGATCGCGGGGTCGGGGGCGTTGGACAGCAGCGACATGAGGGCCTCGCGAGATACGGGTGGAGCGGGGTGCTGGCCGCCTAGCCCCGGGCTTTGCGCTCGGCGCTCCAGGCGGCGACCTGATCGTAATAATTGGCGAGATAATACTCCGCGATGTCGTCGGCCGTCGTGTTCCAAACGCCGTCGTGGCCGAGGATGTAGCGAAGCGCCTCGTCGAGGTGCCTCGCGGCGTTGGGGCGGCCGATATTGTGCGGGTGCAACGACAGGCACATGACCCGCCCGCTCTCCGCGCCCTCGCGGTAGAGCGTGTCGAACTGGTCCTTGATCATCTGCGCGAAGTAGTCGGCCTCGCGGTTCCAGGCGAGCACGCCGGCATCGTTGGTCTGGCCGGTATAGGGGACGTAGATGAATTTCTGGCCGCCGCGCACATTGATCGGCCAAGGCTGGTCGTCGATGATCCATGAGGTGTGATAGAGGCAGCCGGCCTCCGCCATCAGGTCGTCGGTGCGGACCGTGTACCCCGCGCCGCCGCCGAGGCGGCCCTTCAGCCGCTTGCCGGTCATCTCTTTCAGATGCGTGACGAAATCCTGCCAGTAGGCGCGCTCCTCGTCCTCGGTCAGGTCGTAGATCGGGCGGCTGTTGTAGAGCCCGTGCGCCATGTAGTCCCAATCGGCCGCGACCATCGCATCCTTGATCTCGGGAAAATGGTCGAGGAGCTCGAGGTTGAGGCAGCAGCAGGCGCGCACCTTGTGCTTGTTGAGGATGTCGAGCATCCGCCAGAACCCGACGCGGTTGCCGTAATCCATCCGCGCGTAATGCGGGATGTCGGGCTGCGACGGCCTGTTCTCCGGCAGGTACTCGAAAAACTCCATGTTGGGCGCGACCCAAAACGCGACGCGCGCGTCGTTGGGCCATTTGATGACGGGGCGGTCGTTGATCGGGGCGTAGTCGAAGCGGCCGGGTGGCAAGGGTTTGGCCGTGGCATCACTACCATCCCGCCCTCCCCCCGGATGCGAGAGGGTTGGGGTGGGGGTGACGGCTGGGGCGGTGCTGCCCCTCACGAACCACTCGACGATCTCCCCTCCCGTCGCTTTCCACACGCCGCCGTGGGCGCAGATGTGGCCCAGCACCTCGTCGAGGTGCCGGATGCGCCAGGGCTGGCCCATGATCCAGGGGTGCAGGTGGAGCACCATCATCCGGCCGGTCGCGGCGCCATCGGCGTAGAGGCCGTCGAACCACTCGCGCCATAAGAGATTGGTTTCGTTGATCGTGCGGCGTCCGTGGAGGTGGATGTAGTTGTCGTCGAGATAGGCGTTGACGCCGAGCGAGATGAGCTCGCCGGTTTTTGGCGTCATCTTGTAGGGCTGCTCGTCGTTGCCCCAGTCGCAGACATAGCGGATGCCCTCGGCGGCGAGCAGGTTCGGCGTGTTCGGCGTCTCCTGGAAGTCGGGGCCGCTCCAGCCGATCGGGCGGGTGCCGGTGGCGGCTTCGACCGCGGCGATCGAGGCGCGGATGTACTCGCGCTCCTCGTCCTTCGACATGCCGATGTGGATGATCCGGCGGCGTGACAGGCCGTGGGCGATGAACTCGGCGCCGCGCTTGCGGCCTTCCTCGACGAGGATCGGGTAGTGGCCGGCGACGGCCTTGTCCAAGGCGAGAGTCGGCTTGATGGCGTATTTGTCGAGGAGCGCGAGGATGCGGAAGATGCCGACCCGGTTGCCGTATTCGTGGTTGCCCCAGCCGCCGATATCGGGAAATTGCGGCTGGTTGCCGGTCCACAGCCCCTCCGGCCCGCCATTCGGGCTGACCGGCAGCGGCGTGCCGGGCGGGACCTCCCAATCCCAATGCTCGAGGTTGACGATGACGGCGAGCGCCACCCGGGCGTCGCCCGGCCAGCGTAGCACCGGGCGGGTGACGATCGGCGACCAGGGATAGAAATCCTGGTCCATCCCATAGGAGCGCTTTGCCGGCATTGCTGCCTCCCGTGGCAGGTTTGGACCTAGCGCTGGATCCCCGATGCGCCCGCCGGGACGTCGTAGAAGGCGAGGGTCATCGAGACGCTGGTGTAGTGGCCCATCAGGCAGATGACGTCGGTGACGCCGACATGGCCGAGCGCCTCGACCGCACGGTCGTAAAGCCCCTTCGACACCCAGCGGGCGTTCGACAGGCAGACCGCCATCTCATAGACGACCTGCTCGCGCTTGTCGTCGAACGAGGTCGGGAGGCCGGACAGCATCGCCTCGACCTTCTCGGCCGGGAGGCCCATCTCCTTGCCGCGCCGCTCATGCGCGTTGGTCGGGTAGGCCGAGTGCCATTTGCTGTTGATGATGACGACAGCGATCTCGCGTTCGCGCTCGGTCAGCGAGTAGCTGCCCGCGTGGAAATGTCCGCCGAACGGCGCGGCGACCTTCGCGAGCTTGGGGTTGTGCACCCAGATCTTGTTGGGCCCGCCGAGCGGCCCGCGGGTCTTGACCGCGAAGTCGTAGGCTTCCTTCTGCTCCGGGGTCATCTGGTCGTAGGGGATTTCGGCATAGCGGCCGAAGGTCGGGGTTTCGGGCATGTGTTTCTCACCATGGGTTGGACTGTCATTGCGAGGAGCCGGAGGCGAGGTGGCAATCGCGATGGGAGGAGCCTCCTGCGGAACGAGATTGCCGCGTCGCTGTCGCTCCTCGCAATGACGGCGGAGCGGCTCAGCCGCGGGCGAGGGCGTAGATCTGGAAGCCGTCGGGCGGCGGCGGAAGCTGGGTCCAGCTTTCGCCGGAATCGCGGCTGTTCCACACCTCGCCGCCATTCGTCGCGCACGACATCAGGTTCGGGCGATGCTCGTCGAAGGCGACCTTGAACATCGTGTGCGGCACCGGGCCGCCGACATCGACCTGGGTCCAGCTGTCGCCGCCGTCGCGGCTGTGGAGGAGGATGCCGAGGTCGCTGATAAAGCCGGAGCCGGCGGCGATCCACATGTGGCGCGGGTTGCCGGGGACCTCGCGGATGTCACGGCAATAGATCTGGCCCTTGGCGTTGAGCGGCTCGAGCGGCACGTGGGTCCAATGGTCGCCGGCGTCACCGCTTTTCCACATCCCCGCGCGGGCGATGCCGAATACGGTGCCGGGGCGCCAGCGGCTCGCCAGCACGCCGTGCATATCGCACATGTCGTCGTTGATGTACTGGCCGTGGCTCAGGTTCTCCCAGTGCTCGCCGCCGTCGGTCGAACGGATCGTGCCGCCGACCTCGATCGCGCCGTAGAGGTGGTCAGGCTCGCTGGCGCTGGCATCGAGCATCAGCACGCGCTTCGCCGGGTTGGACCCGGGGCCGGTGGTGATGTCGGGGAAGCGGACGTTGACCGGCAGGCGGGTCCAATGCTCGCCGGAATCGTCGCTGCGATAGACCTCGCTGTTCTCGGATCCGATCAGGATCACATCGGGGTTGTGCGGGTGGAACAGGATCGACCAGATCGGCAGGCCGTGGTCGGGGAGCTCGACCTTTTCCCAGTGCTTGCCGTGGTCGTTGCTGCGGTAGGGGCCGTGCTGGGTGCCGGCGTAGATCACTTCCGGTTTGTGCGGGTGAACCGCGAGGGCGCGGACGGCCGGCGTCTCGGGCAGGCCTTTCTCAAGCTTTTTCCATTTGTTGTCGCCATCGGCGAGGCGGTAGAGGCCGGAATGGACGACGCGGCCGGTACCGGTCTCGCCGGCCAGCCCGCAATACAGATACGATTGTTGCTCTGCCATGGGGTGCCTCCTTGGGAGTCTTGTCGGGACCTTAGGCCGCCGGAGGACGGCGGTCGCGGAAGGGGGTGGCTTTTTCGAAGGCGTCGCCGATTTTGAGGACGGTCGCCTCCTGGAACGGCTTGCCGACGATCTGGAGCGCGGTCGGCAATCCCTCGGCGGTGAAGCCCGAGCAGACCGACATCGCCGGGTAGCCGGCGACGTTGAACGGCATCATAAAGCTCGGCTGCTGGAACACGTCCCATTTCGGCAGCGCGTCGATCTTTGGCGCCTCGGCCGCGAAGACCGCAGTGAGGACGACGTCGAGATTGGCCATCGCCGCCTGCAACTCGGCGCGCAGCTCGCGGCGCCGCCGCACGGCCTGGAGATAGTCGACGCCGGAGACGAAGGCGCCGAGCATCAGCCGCGTGCGCATCCGCTCGCCGAAATCGCCGAGGCGCGTGCGCGACCATTCCTCATAAGCGGCGGCGCGCTCGACGATCGAAATGAGAGAGCCACAGGCGTGCCAATCCTGGAGCGGCGACAGCTGCACCTCGCGGATTTCGGCACCGAGGCCGCGGAACGTCTCGACCGCTGCGTCGATGCCGCGCTGGGTCGACGGCGCGACCTTGTGGTCGGTCTCGTGGAAATGGTGGACCACGCCGATCCGCATCCCCCTGATCCCGCCGCCGAGCGCGGCGCGGTAGTCGGGGATAGGGCGGTCGGCGCTGGCGGGGTCGCGCGGGTCGTGCCCGGCGAGCGCCTGAAGCATGATCGCGCAATCCTCGGCGGTCCACGCCATCGGCCCGATATGGTCGAGGCTGAAGGCGGCCGGCGCGACCCCGGCGCGGCTGACAAGCCCGTAGGTGGGCTTGGTACCGGCGATGCCGCAGAGGGCCGCCGGGCCGCGGATCGAGCCGCCCGTGTCGGTGCCGATGCCGCAGAGGATCATCCCCGAGGCGACCGCCGCGCCGCTGCCGCTGCTGCTGCCGGCGGTGAAATGGTCGGTGTTCCACGGGTTGCGCGCCGGCGGCTTGGGCAGGTCGAAGGAGGGGCCGCCATCGGCGAATTCGTGCGTCGTGAGCTTGCCCATCAGCACCGAGCCGGCCGCGGCGAGCTTTTCGGCGCAGGTTGCGTCCGTGTCGGGGATGTTGTCCTGCAGGATCAGCGACTGGCAGGTTGTCGGGATGCCCTTGGTGTCGACGATGTCCTTGAGCCCGATCGGGATGCCGTGGAGCGGGCTCCTCGGTCCGTTCGCCATGATCGCCGCCTCGGCGGCGCGGGCCTCGGCGAGCGCGCGCTCCTCGGTCAGATGGACAAAGGCGTGCAGCTTGTCGTCGAGCGTGTGGACGCGGTCGAGACAGGCCTTGGTGAGCTCGACCGGCGACAGCTCCTTTGCCGCGATCTGCCGCGCGGCCGCGGCGATCGTCGCGATCATCACAGATCCTCCTCGGCGAAGCCGTAAGTTAGCGCCGGTTCGGCCATGCGGCCGCGCGGCTTGCGTACACGCTCGGCAAAGAGGGCGATGCCGTCGCACATGGATCGCAACTCGGCCTTTTCGGCATCGGTCGGGGTGAGCCCGGCGCGGGCTAGCAGATACTCGAACGCGGCGTCGGTGATCGGGATCGGCATGGGGACGCCCTTTCGCTGGAGGTCAGAGGCGATAGCGGCATTCGGCGGGAAGCGGCACGGCGTGGAAGTCGCGCCGGTTAGTGTCGCGGTTTTCGAGGTTCACGAACAAGCATTCGTCATGGACGAAATGCGGCCCGGCATGCCAGGTCGCGACATGGAGCTTGATGACGCGGTCGCCGGGGATGCGGAAGGCGACGATGTCGTCGAGGTTCGGTCGCGCATCGTCGGAAAGGCCGCCCGGCGGGGCGACGCCGATCAGCCATTCCCTGCCGCCGAGCGAGCCCAGGCATTGCGTAACCCGGCGGTGCCGCGCGATCCGCGAGAAGCCGAGCCCGACATGTGGCAGGTGCATGATCCAGAGGCGGGGCTCGCCGTTGGTCAGCACGAGGTTCGCTTCGCCGGGGTCGGTCTCGGGGTCGTGAGGCTGGGCCGCGCCCTGGCCGCCGGTGCGCAGCGGCGTGATGATCTCGCCATAGGGGGCGAAGGCCGCGGCCGTCAGCTCGCGAATGTCGAGCATGTGGCGGGGCAGGGTGCCTGCGTCGTTCATCGTCGGCTCCTCCCTTTGCCGCCCTTCAGGCCGGCAATTCGCGCAATCTTGCCCAGCCGCGGTCGCTCACCGCAATGCCGTCGCGCAAGGTTTTGCGGTGCGGCATGTCATTGCGCCTCGGCGGCGCGCACCGCGAGGCGCAGCGCGGTCTCGCCGGCCAGGGTCTGGTCGTCGGAGCGGCGATAGACGCCGGCGTTGACCGCGACGACGAGGTCGAGGCGCGGCAGCACGTAAAGATACTGTCCGCCCCAGCCGATCCCGCCGACCCAATCGGCATCGTGGCCTCCGACCGTCGCCCGGCCGCGCCACCACAGATAGCCGTACCCGGTTTCGCCGCCGTTGAAGAGCCAGCCGGGCGGGCTGTGCCGCGCCGTCATCGTGTCGATCCACGCGGCCGAGACGATGTGTCGGCCGTTCCATGTCCCGCGGTTCAGGACGAGCTGGCCGATCTTGGCGAGGTCGCGCGGCCGCAGCCACAAGCCTCCGGCTGCGCCGAACGTGCCGTTCTCCGACCGCTGCCATTCCCAATCCTTGATGCCGAGCGGGTCGAAGAGGGCCTCCTTGGCAAACTGGTCGAGCGGCCGGCGGGAAACCTGTTTCAGGATATCCCCGAGCAGCTCGACGCCGCCGCTGTTGTAGTTCCACATCGTCCCCGGCGCCGCGGCGAGCGGGCGGCCCAGGACAAAGCGATAGGGATCGGGTGCCGCATTGACCTGCCGATCCATGTTCGACGGGTTGTTGTAGGAGACGGCGGATTCGGGCCAGTCGAGGCCGGATGTCATCGACAGCAGGTTTGCGATCGTGATGCGGTCCTTGTCGGGGGTGCGCAGATCGTCGTCGGTGGGGAAGAACGAGAAGACCGGCGCATCGACGCTTTTCAGCCAGCCGTGGTCGAGGGCGATGCCGATCAGCAAGGCCGTGACGCTCTTCGAGATCGAGCGGATGTCGTGCAGGGTATCGGCACCGTATTCGATGCCGCCGGTGAAATAATCCTCGTAAACCAGCGTTCCCTGGCGCGCGATGACGACGCCGTGCGCCTCCGCCTCCGGCTGGTCCTTGAGGCTGGGTCCGATCGTGCAGATCCGCGCGGGGTCGAGGCTCTTCGCCTCCGGCGAGGCGACCGGCCAGCCATCGGCCGTCGCGGCAGGCTTGGCGCAGTTTCCGGGGACCGCTGCCCACGCGAGGGTCGGCGTCAGCAACGCCCAGACAACGAGCCCGCCAGCGAGGCGCATTTCCGCCCCCGATCGATCGGCCGGAGCAGCAGGGACAACTATCGCGCGCCGTCTCCATTTTGGAAACACCGGTGATATCCGCCTCGCGCTTCCGCGACCCGCCACGGCGTCCTCGCTGGCGGATTGACGCTGCGTCGCTTCGTCATGGCTGAGGCGCGGCAGTACCCGTTGACAGGCTGGAACCTTCCGTGAAAGTTGCGCCGCCACAGAAACCAAGCATGTTGCAGGGGAGCGGACGATGCGGAGACGTACATTACTCAAGCTGGCCGGGGCCGGCCTGGTCGGGCAGATGCTGTCCGCGCCGCGCCTCTATGCGCAGAACCCGACGATCCGCATCGGCCTGTTGCACGATCTGAGCGGCCCGTTCGCCGGCGCCGGGTCGATCCCGCTGTCGATCGGCGCGCAGCTCGCGATCGACTACGTCAACGGCAAGGGCGGCGTCGCCGGCAAGTACAAGGTCGTGCCGGTGCCGGCCGATTCGCAGAGCAAGATCGATGTCGGCATCAACGAGACCGAGCGCCTGCTCAACCAGGAAAAGGTCGACATCGTCGTCGGCGTCTATTCGAGCGCGCAGGCCGTGCCGCTTGCCGCCAAGGTCGAGCAGGAAAAGAAGATCCTGTGGATCAACAGCGCGATCGCAACGACCGTGCTCAAGGACAAGCACTTCCGGTACATCTTCCGCCCGACGGTCAATTCCGACGGGTATGCCCAGGCGGCGATGAGCTTTCTCGCCGACAACTGCAAGAACAAGCTCGGCGTCGACCCGAAGGATCTCAAGATCGCCCTGATCGACGAAGACGGGCCCTACGGCACAGCCGTGCAGCAGGGCGACGAGGTGTGGGCGAAGAAAAAGGGTTTCGATTCGATCGTGCTCAAGGAATCGTACTCGGCGAGCGCGCCCGACCTGTCGTCGCTGATCACCAAATTGCGCCGCGCCCGGGCCGACATCATCATCCATGCCGGCTACAACACGGACATCACCCTCTTCCTGCGCCAAGGGCGCGAGGCGGGGCTCAAATTCAAGATGCTGATCGGCAACGGCGCCGGCTACAGCCAGCTCGACAAGCTGCGCGAGACGTTTGGCGACGACGTCGACAACATGTGCAACATCGACCCGGCGCCCGCGCAGCGGCTCGATCCGGCGAAGCTGAAGCCGGGGGTTGGCGACCTGATCAAGGTCATGGTCGACGGCTACAAGGCAAAGACCGGCGCGACCGAGATCCCGACGCATTGCTCGATGGGGTTCAACAACACCTGGATCCTCCTCGAAAAGGTATTGCCGATCGCCACCGAGAAACACGGCGGGTTCGACGCCGACGCGGTGCGTAAGGCGGCGCTCGAGGTCGACATCCCGCTCGGCGGCACGCTCCAGGGCTATGGCGTCAAGTTCCTGCCGCCGGATGACCCGATGGGCGGGCAGAACGACCGCGCGCTCCCGGTGGTCATGCAGAACCACGGCAAGGAGATCACGGTCGTGTGGCCGACCGAGATCGAGACCCAGCCGCCGGTGCTGCCGCTGCCCAAATCCTCGCCCTATGCGGCTTGATGCCTCCGTGCGTGTGAAGCAACGTGCTTGAGGTCGCCGGACTGACGCGCCGTTTCGGCGGGTTTACCGCCGTCAACGGCGTGTCGTTCTCGGTGCGCCAGGGCGAGATCGTCGGGTTGATCGGCCCCAACGGGTCGGGCAAGACGACGACGTTCAACCTGATCGCCGGCACGCTGGTGCCGAATGGCGGGTCGGTAAAGTTCGACGACCACGAGATCGGCGGGCTGCCGGCGCACCAGGTATGCCGTCGCGGCCTCGCCCGCACCTTCCAGATTCCGCGGCCGTTCCGCAAGCTGTCGCTCCGGGACAACGTCGCCCTGTCGGCCTACTACGCGCAGGGCGGCTCGGTCGCGCGCGGCGAGGCCGAGAAGCGGGCGGTCGAGGCGTTGGAGATGGTCGGGCTGCCGGCCGAGGCGCGGGCGACGACCCACGGGCTCGGCGCCGCGGCGCTCAAAAAGCTCGAACTCGCCCGCGCGCTGGCGACGCAGCCGAAAATGCTGCTCGCCGACGAAAGCCTCGGCGGGCTCGACGCCGCCGAGATGGACCGCGCCGCCGAGATGCTCGAAACAGTGCGGTCGAAGCTCGGCATCACGATCATCTGGGTCGAGCACATCATGGGCGTGCTGATGCGGATCGTCGACCGGGTGATCGTGCTCGACCACGGCGAAAAGATCTTCGAGGGCGCGCCGGGCGATGCGGTCAACGACGAGCGCGTGACCGAGGTCTATCTTGGCCGCGGCCAGCACTGAGGCGGCCCCAGAGGCGCAACCCCGGCCGTCGCTTCTCGCGCTGAGCGGGGTGTCGGCGGGGTACGGGTCGTTCCAGGCCCTGTTCAGCGTGTCGCTGGCGGTCAATCTCGGTGAGGCGATCGGCGTCATTGGCCCGAACGGCGCCGGCAAGACGACGCTGATGCGCGTCATCTCGGGGCTTCTGCCGGCGACCTCGGGCGAGGTGCGGCTGCTCGGCAATTCGATCGGCGATCTGCCGGCACACCGGATCGTCGCCGAGGGTATCGCCCATGTGCCGGAAAACCGGCGCCTTTTCTCGCGGCTGACGGTCGAGGAAAACCTGCGCATGGGGGCATACATCCCGGCGGCGCGGCGCCAGCTCGCCGAGCGCCTCGCCTGGGTCTACGACCTCTTTCCGCGCCTCCTCGAACGGCGCAGCCAGCCCGCCGGCACGATGTCGGGCGGCGAGCAGCAGATGTGCGCGATCGGCCGCGCGCTGATGTCGAAGCCGAAACTCTTGCTGATGGACGAGCCGTCGGCCGGGCTCGCGCCGCTTGCGGTCGAGCAGGTGTTCGAGCTGGTGCGGCGCATCCGGGCCGAGGGGTTCACGGTCTTGATCGTGGAACAGAACGTGCAGCAGGTGCTGGCGCTCGTCGACCGCGCCTATCTGCTCGAGGCCGGGCACATCCACCTCTCCGGCACCGCCGCCGAACTGCGCGAGAACGAGGCGATCCGCAAGGCGTATATGGGGCTTTGACGGTGACCTCAGGCCGACACGCAGCCCGATTTTCGGCTCCCCCGGACTTGTCTCGGGGGTCTATGAAGCCTTTCGGGCGTGGCGTGGATGGCCGGGCCGAACCCGGCCGAGCCGAATTGGGGATTTAATTCAGCGGCGGCGCTCGTTAGGGGACTAGGAACCGGATGGACATTTTTCTGCTCGAGGCGGTCGTCGACGGGCTCTTGCTGGGCGGCGTGCTGGCCCTGTTGGCGCTTGGCCTCAACCTGATCTTCGGGGTCATCGACGTGGTGTGGATCTGCTACGTCGAGCTCGTCATGTGCGGCATGTACACGGTCTATTGGCTTTACGCCTCGTTCGGCGTGCCGTTTGTGCTCGCTTGTCTCGCCGCAATCGTCGTCGTTGCGGTGCTGGGACTGGTGGTCCACCGGATCATCATCGAGCCGGTGCTGAGCTATGCCCCAATCAACCAGCTCCTGGCGACGGGCGGGCTCCTGTTTTTCCTGCAGAGCTTTGCGACGCTCCTCTTCGGCACCGATTTCCGCAATATCGGAATCCGCCTGTCGCCGATCGAACTCGGCGAGATCGATGTCAGCAAGGCGCGGCTCGTCGCCTTTGCCGTCGCCCTCGTCGGTGCCGGCGGGCTCTACCTCTTCCTCAAGAAGAGCTTTCTCGGCACCGCGATCCGGGCGATCGCCGAGGACCGCGAGGTGATGGGGCTGATGGGGGTGTCGCAGCGCGGGATCTACTTGACGACCTCGGCGATCGGCGGCGGGCTCGCGGGGCTGGCCGCGTGCCTTCTCGTGCTGCAGTACGACGTGCACCCGTTCATCGGCAATTCGTTCGGGCCGATCACCTTCATGATCTGCGTGCTCGGCGGGCTCGGGAACATGATCGGCGGGTTTGCGGCGGCCTTTATCATGGCGCAGATCATCTCGGTCGGCGGCTACTACTTCTCGATCGAGTTCTCCTACGTCCTCGCCTTCCTCCTCTTCATCGTGATGATCTTCGTGCGCCCGCAAGGGATTTTCAGCCGATGACGGCCGGGGTCCGGATCGGCGGGGTGGCGGGGCTGATCGCGCTCGCGGTCGTGCCGTTTGTCGCGTCCCAATATGTCCTCCACGTCGGGATCCAGATCCTGATCTGGGGGCTCATCTACACCGCCTGGTCGCTGATGGGGCGGTTCGGTCTGACCTCGTTCGGCCACGGCGCGTTTCTTGGCATCGGCGCCTATGTGCCGGCGCTCCTGTGGAATTTCTACGGCGTGACGCCGTGGCTCGGCCTTCCCGTGGCGATGGCGGCGTCGGTGCTGATGGCGCTCCTGATCGGGTATCCGTCGTTCCGGCTGCGCGTCGTCGGGCATTATTTCGCGCTGGTGACGCTGGCGCTGAGCCAGGTCGTGCTGCTGTCGCTGGTCGCGGGGCGCGAGGTGACCGGCGGCTCGCTCGGCATGACGGTCAATGTCGTCCACTCGTGGTACGCGCTGCAATTCGGCCAGAAGAGCGCGTTTTACGGGGTGGCGCTGGTGATGTGGATCATCGGCCTCGTCGTCTGGTGGCGGGTCGATATCGGGATCGGCCGCGTCGCGCTCGAAGCCATCTCCGAGGACGAGATCGCCGCTGCGTCGAGCGGCATCAATGTGATGCGCGAGAAATTGCGCGTGACGGTGATCAGCGCCGCGCTGACCGCGCTCGGCGGGGCGCTCTTGACCCAGTACATCCAGTACGTGAACCCCGAGGTCGTCTCCGGCGTCTCCGTCTCGCTGCAGATCGTCTTCGCCGCGATCGCCGGCGGGATGGGGACGCTCCTCGGCCCGACGGTCGGCGCGTTCTTTACGATCGTGCTCAACGAGAGCCTGCGCATCCTCTTCGGGACGCATTTCATCGGTGCCGCCAATACGATCTACGGGATCCTCTTGATCCTCTTCATCGTCTTCATGCCGCAGGGGATCGTCGGGCTGATCGAGGGGATTTCCGCCCGCTCCGCCCGCGGCGCCGACGAGGCTGCCGAGCCGGCCCCCGTCGCGCGAAAAGCCTAGCCGCTAGCCGCAGACATCGACCCAGACAGCGCCGGTCAATTCGGCAAGCCGTTCGGGCGCGATCCTGACCGCGGCGTTGGTGGACCCCGCCGCGGGCACGACCTCGGCAAAAAGCTTGAGCGAGACATCGCAATAGATCGGCAGCGGCGACGGCAGCCCGAACGGACAGACGCCGCCGACGGGATGGCTCGTCGCGTCGAGCACCTGCTGTGCATCGAGCATCCGCGCCTTGCCGCCGAGCACGTCCTTGGCCTTGCGGTTGTCGAGCCGCGCGGTGCCGCTCGCGACGACGAGCAGGACACGGTCGCCGATCCTGAGGCAGATGGTCTTCGCGATCTGCGCCGGCTCGACCCCATGGGCCAGCGCCGCGAGCTCGACCGTCGACGAGCTCGCCTCGGTCTCGATCACGGCGACATCCGGTGCGTTCGCCGCGAAGAATGCGCGGACCGATGCAAGGCTCATCAGCGCAGCCCCGCGACAGGCGCCTTCAGCGAGCCGCGGCGGCGCTGCTTGAGCATCTGCTGCGCATCGTCGGGCCGGTGAGCGCCGAGATAGGCCTTGAGCAGCGTGAACTCAATCAGGTCGAGCTGGGCGCGGCTGCCCCCGATGCGTTCGATCTCGCCGATGACCGGTGCGAGCGCGCCGATCGCGGCGGTGAAATCACCCTGCTCGAATGCGGCGAACCCGCGTGACGCGGCCGGAACCAGCGGACCGGATGGATAGCGGCCGTTCTGCACCAATTCGCCGATCTCCGCGATGCGAGACTCAACGGCGTTCTCGTCGCCGGCGACGATCTGTGCGAGTGCGGCATGCATGTCGGAGAAGGCGGCCCCGGCGCGGGGAAAGGAATTGCTTGCCAGCTCGTACATCGTCCGCCAGGAAGCGGCATCGCGCGGCTCGCCGGCAAGCTCGCAGCGCCACAGGAACGCGACGCCGTCATTGACCTGTCCGCGCGGCGGCCCGCTGTGGACATCCGGGGCGAAGGTTTCCCGGAATAGCCGGTAGGCTGTCGCCATGTCGCCCATCTCCAGCTCACCCATCGCGCGATGCCAGCTCAAATGACTGTAGAGCGCGCCGTCGCGCGGGTAGGTCGGCAGCCACGCCGCGAGGAACCGGCGCCCGGAATCCGGCTCGCCCTCCTCGTAGCAAAGATGCGCGCGGGCATGCGCTGCCCACGGGTTTTTCGGGTTCAGTGCCAGCGACCGCTCGATCCGAGGCCCGGCGGCGGCGCGCTGTCCGTTTTCCGACAGCGCCATGCCGTGATGCGCCGCGAACCACCAGTCGTCGCCATAGCTCGGCGCCAGTTTTTCGAGAAGGCCGAGCAGCATCCGCTTCTGCCCGGCACGGCCGGAACTGCCGATCAGCCCGTTGGTGAACGCAGCGGTGGCGAGCACCATGATGTCGCGGGGCCAGCGGTCGAGATGCGGGGGCAAGGAGGCGAGCGCCGACTCGCTGTCTCCGGAAACGAGGGCGCCGAAATAATCGATGTGACTGACCTCGCGTTCCGTCACGCCGGGGCTAAATTGATTGGCCGCGGCGATCGACGCAACCGCGCCCGATCTGTCGCCGCTCTCCAAAAGGGAATGAGCTTTCGCGGCGTGGGCGACGGCGAAGCGGGGATCCGCCGCGAGCGCCCGGTCGAACGCCTCGATCGCGCCCGGGTACGAGGTCCGCTTCTTGTCGCAGCCCTCGACATAGGCATCGCGGGCGGCGGGCGAGACGGTGGAGAGCGGCAGCCCGTAATCGTCTGTCTGCATGATCGTCAGGTCCGGCGGCCGGGATGCGCGAGCGCCGCGCCGGGCCAGAGCTTGGGGCGGGCACGCTGGTATTGCGGCGGGCAGGCGGTTTCGGCGCCGAGGACATCGGCGGCGTGCCAGGCCCAGCGCGGGTCGTCGAGAAAGCCGCGGGCGAGCGCGACGCAATCGGCCCGGCCGTCGGCGACGATCGCCTCGGCTTGGCGCGGGTCGGCGATCATGCCGACCGCCTGCACGGCGATCCGGCTGTTTTTCTTGACCGTCTCGGCGAACGGCACCTGATAGCCGGGCGATACGTGGACATGCGCCCTGGGGCTGACCCCGCCCGACGAGACGCAGACATAGTCGAAGCCGACGCCGTGCAGCTCGTCGGCGAAGATCGCGGCGTCGTCCGCGGTCAGCGCGCCCTCTATCCAGTCGGAGCCGGTGATGCGCATGCCGAGCGCCTTCGTCCGCGGCCATACCGCGCGCACCGCCGCCGCGACTTCGAGCGGGAAGCGCATGCGGTTGGCGAGGTTGCCGCCGTAGCCGTCGGTGCGCTGGTTCGACACCGGCGAGACGAAGCTGTGCAGCAGGTACCCGTGCGCGCCGTGCAATTCGACGAGGTCGAAACCGAGCCGGTCGGCGCGCCGCGCGGCCGCGACAAAAGCGTCGCGGACCCGGGCGAGACCGGCTTGGTCGAGCGGCTCGGGCGCCGGGCAGTTGTCGTCGACCGGGATCGCCGAGGCGCCGACCCGCTGCCAGATGCCCTCGCCCGCGGCGAGCGGCCCGCCGCCCTGCCACGGCACCTTTGACGAGGCTTTGCGCCCGGCATGGGCGAGCTGGATGCCGAGCCGGGCCGTGCCCCAGCGCCGGCACAGCGCCACGATAGGCTCCAACGCCGCCTCGTTGGCATCGGAATAAAGGCCGAGGCACGCGGGCGTAATCCGCCCCGCCGCCTCGACCCCGGTCGCCTCGAGGATCAACAGGCCGGCGCCCGACATCGACAGCGACCCGAGATGCTGCGCATGCCAGTCGGTCGCCGACCCGTCGACCGCGCTGTACTGGCACATCGGCGACACCGCGATGCGATTGTCGAGCGTGACGCCGCCGAGCGTGATCGGCGTGAAGAGATGGCTCATGGGGTTCCTTGCCAAGGCGCGGTCGGGTTACGGGTGCCCCCTCGTCTCGTCACCCCCGCGAAGGCGGGGGGCCAGGGCAACGGACCGGCCGCCCCTGGATTCCCGCCTCGCGGAAATGACGAGAGAGAAGCGTGTCACTTCAGCACCGGCAACTCGACGAAAGACGGCGTCGCCGGGGCGTGGTGGATCGTGTTGTTGGCGACGCGGATCGCGTCTTCGCTGTCCCGGGCCAGGACGGGATTGCCGCTGTTGGTGTTGCGGGCGCGGCGCGGGAAATTGCTGCTGGTGACGTCGATCTCGATGCGGCTGCCGGAGTGGAAGGTGTGGCAGATATCGCCGAGATCGATGACGAGCGGGTAGACGCGTCCCGGCTCCAGGCGTTGTGCGCCAGCGATCGGGTCGCGGTACATCGCCCGCGTGATCCCATCCATCAGCAGCATCGCCCTCCCATCCGGCGCGACCTCGATCAGCTTGGCGACGAAATCGGTGTCGGGGCAATCGGAGCCGACGTGGAGCGTTGCGCGGACATTTCCGGCGATCGTCACGTCTTGGGTGAGCGGGTCGCCGCGGTAGATCGGCCCGTAATCCGGCAGCGCCTGGGCCGAGCGCTGATCGCGCGGGCCGGCGTCGATCAGCATGTTGCGGCCGCCGAGCGTGGGACTGGGTTTCCGCGGGTCGTAGCGGTAGCGATGCGGTTCGCCTTCCGGCGTGTCGCCGAGGCTGCCGTCGCCGCGCAGGTAAAGCCGGTGCGGCGCGACGCCGGGCGGCGGCCAGCGCTCGGCGCGGCGCCAGTCGGTTGGCGCGTAGGACGTGCGGTCGTCGACCCAGGCGCGAGGCGAATAAGAGACCGCCGGCTCATCGACGAGGGCGCTCGTCTCGTCCTTCAGCCAATGGCCGAACCAGTCGAAATACGGGTCGCGCGGCCAGAAATTGCTGGCGTAGACGAAGTAATGCTCGTTCGGGCCGACCCAGAGCTTTTGGGTGCCGGTGCGCGCCTGGATCTCCTGGAACGCGGCGATCACGCTGGTCTGGAAGATGTCGAACCAGGTCGTGACGTGAAACCCGGGAATGTCGATCGTGCGGCGGAAATTGTGCCGGGCGCGGAACTCGTCGGGGGCCGGATGGGTGACGATCTCGTCGAGGAACGGCTGCCAGGTGGCGAAATCGGGATAGCCGGTCAGCGGCAGGCGCAACCAGTCGTCGGAATCGATGAAGGGCGGTTCGGCCTGGCGCGCGGTGTCGAGCCGGGTCCAGCGCTCGCCGGCCGAGGCGGCGGCGCGGTCGAGCTCGGCGACGCCGATGCCGAACCGTTCCCTGACCGCCTCGCGATGCGATGCGGAGAGGCCGGGGATGTTTTTCGACACCCACAGCCAGAGGCGCTCCATCTCGATCCCGCCGCCTTCGCAGACGACGTCGTCGTAGATGCTTGAGCCGCCGGCCTGGGCGAAAAAGGCGCGGAGGCTCGGGTGCCGCGTCGAGGCGGCGGCGAAGGTCGTCGTCGCCCCGGCCGAGGAGCCCGACATGCCGACCCGACCGTTGCTCCATTCCTGCCTGGCGATCCAGTCGAGGGTGTCGTAGCCGTCTTGCGCATCGTCGGCGTAGACCCGGTCCTCGCCTTCGGAGCCGTGGCGGCCGCGGCAATCCTGGTACACGACGGCATAGCCGTGCGCGGTCTCCGCCTGCCAGCCCCTGAGGATCGAGCCGCGCATCGGCTCGGCCGGGTTCGGCAGCCAGGCGCGCGTATGGTCGAATTTATGCGCGGCGTCGGCGGCGGCGATGCCGTAGGGCGTGCGGTGGACGATCACCGGCCAGCGCGGCCCGCCCTCCGCCGGCAGAAAGACAAAAGTGTTGAGCCGGGTGCCGTCGCGCATCGGCACCATCGTCTGAAACGAGCGAGCGCCCATCAGCCTCACTCCCCTCAAGAACTCGCAGCCAGAAACTCGCGGGCGAGCCTAGCGAGGCTCTGCGGCGCCTGCAAATGCGGGAAGTGGCCGGAATCGTCCATGACGGCAAAGCGTGCGCCGGGGACCAGCGCGGCGACCTCTCGCCCGACCGGCGGCGGCCAGAGGAAATCGTGCGCGCCGGAGGCGACTAGCGTCGGCGCGCGGATCGCCCCCCACTCGGCCGCCGTCATCTCAAGCCGCGCGAGGGCCAGCGACAGCTCGGCGTAGGCGTTGGGATCGTTGGCGAGATAGATGCCGCGATAGGCTGCCCGCTCGGCCGCGCGCGATTCCGGGAACGAGTTCTTGAGGCTCGCATCGGCGACGCCGCGCATGCCGACGACCCGCACCTTCTCGGCACGCTCGGCGACGTAGCTGCTGGTCGGCCCGGCCATCTTCGGCGCTACCGCGCACATCATCAGCCGATTGACCCGGTCGGGATGGCGGATCGCCAGCAGCGCGCCGGCCAGCGACCCCAGGGCCGCGCCGATCACGTCAACGCGGTCGACCTTTAGTGTGGCCAGCAGCGCCGCCAGATCGTCTGCGGCCTCTGCGAGGGTGAAGGCGCCCGGCGGCTTTTCCGATCGGCCGGCGCAGCGCAAATCCACCGCGATCACGCGCCGGTCCGCCGCCAACAGCGGGATCACGGCGCGCCAGCTCTCGCTGCTGCCGCCGAGCTCATGCAGCAGCAGGACCGGGGTTCCATCGCGGCCCGTCTCCTCGAAATGGAGGCTGACGGAGCCGGTGTCGGTATAGGACATGTGCCGATCCTCCTCGAACCCGGTTGATACGCTGCCATGCGCCGGGGACTATGCGTTCGTTGCGGTCCGACGTACTACCATTGCCGGGCCCATTTCAGGAGTCGCCCCGAGTGCCGAGTTCCGCAGCACGCCAAACCCGGTTGTCGGCGGATGTCGGCGGCACGTTCACCGATATCGCCGTGTTCGACGAGACGACCGGCGCCTTGCGGCTCGGCAAGACGCTGACGACGCCGCGCCGCCTGGTCAGCGGCATCGCCACCGGCGTCGACAAGGCCGGGTCGAGCTTTGCCGAGGCGCGGCTGTTCCTGCACGGCACGACCGTCGCGATCAACACGATCCTCGAACGCAGCGGCGCCAAGGCCATCCTGCTGACGACGCAGGGGTTTCGCGACATCTACGAGATCGGCCGGGTCAACCGGCCGGAATCGTACAATCTCTTCTTCCAGAAGCACGTCCCGCTGATCGAGCGGGCGCGCCGCTTCGAAATCCGCGAGCGGATGGATGCCGACGGACGGGTGCTGATCCCGGTCGACGAGGATCAGGTCCGCGGCATCGTCGCCGCTGCGGTCAAGGACGGGATCGAGGCGGTGGCGATCCTTTTTCTCCACTCGTACCGCAACCCCGCGCACGAGCGGCGGGTGAAGGAAATCGTCGAGGCCGCGCATCCCGGGCTTTTCGTCACCGCCTCGCACGAGCTATCGCAGGAATATCGCGAGTTCGAGCGCACCTCGACCGTCGCCGCCAACGCCTATGTCGGCCCGCGCGTCCGGCACTATCTCGGCGAGATGCAGGCGCATCTGCGTGAAGCCGGGTTCGGCGGCGATTTCTTTATCGTGCAATCGTCGGGCGGCCTTTTCGATTTCGCCGATGCCGAGCGGGCCTGCATCCGCATGCTGGAGTCGGGGCCGGCCGCCGGGGTCATCGGCACCAAGGCACTGTGCGACGCCGTCAGCATGAAGAACGCCATCGCCTTCGACATGGGCGGCACCACCGCGAAGGCCGGGGTCATCCATGAGGGCCAGGTGCTGATGACCGGCAATGCGATGATCGGCGGGTATTCGGGCGGGCTCCCGGTGCAGATGCCGATGGTCGACATCCAGGAGGTCGGGACGGGCGGCGGCAGCATCGCCCGTGTCGAGGCCGGTGGCGCACTGCGCGTCGGGCCGCAAAGCGCCGGGGCCGAGCCGGGGCCGGTGTGCTACGGCCTCGGCGGCGAGGAGCCGACCATCACCGACGCCAATCTCGTGCTCGGGCGGCTCGGCGCCGACCGGTTTCTCGGCGGCGAGATGGCGCTCGATCTGGCCGCCGCCGAAGCTTCTCTTCGAGATCGCGTCGCTGGTCCGCTTGGCCTCGACCCGGTCGCGGCGGCGGAGGGCATCCTGCGCATCGCCACGACCAAGATGTCCCATGTCGTGCGCTGGGTGACGACCGAGCGCGGGCTCGATGCCGCCGATTTCGCGCTCGTCGCCTATGGCGGCGCTGGGCCGCTGCACGCGTCGATGATCGCCCGCGAACTCCGCATCGGCCGCGTCGTGATCCCGATCGCGCCGGGGCATTTCTCGGCGTTCGGGATGCTGGTCAGCGATCTGCGCCGCGATTTCGTCAGCACCTGGTTCACCCCCCTCGCCGCCGCCTCGTTCGGCCGGATGGAGGAGATCTTCCGGGCGATGGAAGACGAGGGGCGCGAGGCGGTGCGACGCAGCGGCGTCGCCACCGCCGACGTGACGGTCACCCGCGCGGCCGACATGCGTTATGTCGGGCAGGAGCACGCGGTGACGGTCGAGTTGCCGGCGGACCTGTTCCAGAACAAAGACCGTGCCGGGATCAAGCGCCGCTTCGACGCCGTCCACGACGTGCGCTACGGCCATGCCGCCGAGCGCGAGCCGGCCGAGATCGTCAGCCTGCGCAGCGCCGTCACCGGGCTCCTCAATAAGCCGCGCTTCGAGCGCATCGGTGCGGGCGAGGCCGAACCGCCATCGGGCGCGGCGAACGGCAGCCGCCCCGTCTCGTTCGACGGGCGCGGCTTTGTCGCGACGCCGACCTTCGATCGCACCAAGCTCCTCGCCGGCAATCGCATCGCCGGTCCGGCGCTCGTCGAGGAGCATGCCGCGACGACGGTGGTCTTCCCCGGGGACACGCTGATGGTCGACGAGTATGGCAACCTGGTCATCGAGATCGCGAGGAGCTGATGTGCTCTTCTTTGTCATTCCGGGGCAGCGCGAAGCGATGAAACCGGAACCTATGAACACGCACCGGTCCGGAAGAAGCTTGACGGTTGGTAGTGGGTGAATCCCGTGTTCATGGGTTCCGGGCTCGTGACTGCGTCGCGCCCCGGAATTACCTTGTGGAAAGAAAAGATCAGATGAACGACGCCGCGCCACTTCGCTCCGTCACCAAGGCCGATCCGGTGGTCACCGAGATCGTGCGCAACTGTCTCATCGCCGCGACCGAGGAGATGAAGACCAATCTGATGCGCACCGCCTACAACATGATCATCTATGAGGCGCTCGACTTTACGGTCGGGCTGTTCGACGCCGAGGGGAACATCCTGTCGATCGGGCTGGGGCTGCCGATGTTCATCCGCGGCATCGCCGACACGATCAAGGCGAAGCTCCGGCATTTCGGGCCCCAAGGGACCAATGCCGGCATCGAGCCGGGCGACATCCTCCTCACCAACGACGCCTACACCACCGGCAGCCACCTCAACCACATGACGTTTTCGGTGCCGATCTTTCACGAGGGGCGGCTGGTCGCGTTTTCGGGGTGCATGGCGCATTGGCCCGATATCGGCGGCACGCTCGACGGCATCACCACCGACATCTTCTCCGAAGGCCTGCAGATGCCGATCGTCAAGGCGTACAGGCGCGGAGTGCCGAACGACGAGATTCTTTCGATCATCCAGATGAACGTGCGCCTGCCCGAGCGGGCAATGGGCGACCTCCGCGCCCAGATCGCCTCGGTCAAGACCGGCGAGAGGCGCTTTCAGGAGATGATCCAGAAATATGGCTGCGACGAGGTGCTGGCCGCGATCGCCGACATCATGGACCAGAGCGAGGCACGGGCGCGCGAGCGGGTGGCCGCCTTTCCGGATGGCGTCTACGAGGCGGAATCGTTTATGGACGACGACGGAGTCGCCGCCGGCAAGCGCGTGCCGATCCGGGTCAAGGTCACCGTCGCCGGCGACAGGATGACGATCGACCTGACCGATGTGTCTGGGCAGGTCTCGGGCTTTTACAATTCTGGCGAGACCGCCGGCAAATCGTGCTGCGGCGTCGCGTTCAAGTGTCTGACGTCGCCGCTCGACCTGCCGATCAACGAGGGGCAGTTCCGCGGGCTCGACGTGATCCTGCCGCCGGGGCGCGTCGTCAGCGCGGTCAAGCCGGCGGCGATGCGGATGTGGATGACCTATCCGATGACGATCGTCGACACCGTGTTCAAGGCGCTGAGCCCAGCCTTGCCCGAGCGGGTGATGGCCGGACACCACGCCGATCTGATCGTTGGCCGGGTCAACGGGCGGCGGCCCAAGGACGACAGCTTTTACATCTATCTCGGCGGGTTGATCGGCGGCGGCTGGGGCGCCAAGCACGACAGCGACGGGATGAACGCGACGATCGCGATGAACGACGGCGACACGCATAACGGCCCGTCGGAGCAGGTCGAGGCAAAGTACCCGCTGCTCGTCGAGCGCTACGCTCTGCGGCCGGATTCCGGGGGCGCCGGCACGTTTCGCGGCGGGCTCGGCACCGAGCAGGTCGTGCAGGCGCGCGCCGACATCCGCTTCAACGCGCAGATCGACCGGGTGAAATGCCGGCCGTGGGGCTTGTTCGACGGGTTGCCGGCGGCGGGGAACGGGGTCGCGATCCACCGCTTTGGCGAGGACGAGCACAATTTTCCGAGCGGTAAGGCGTTCAACCTCGTGCTCCATTCGGGTGACGCCTATATCCTGCGCTCCGGTGGTGGCGGCGGGTTCGGCTCGCCGCTCGACCGCGATCTCGACGCCGTCGAAAGCGACGTGCGCCAGGGCTATGTCACCCGCGAGGCTGCCGAGCAGCGGTACGGCGCGGTCTTCACCGCCGAGGCGCTCGATCGTCTCGCGACCGAGCGGCGGCGCGCGGAGATGCGGGCGAATGGGCTGCCCGCGGCGGAGCCCGACGAGCCTCCCGCGGACCATGCACATCACGGGCACGATCACCACGAGCATGCGGCGGCGTTCCAGAACCTGACCGAGGAGGAACGCCTCGTCGTCGCGCTGTCCAATCGCTGCTGCTCGTAAGCGTTGCCGAGAAAGCGTGCTGATGCCGAGTGCGGTTGCGGGTATAGCAGGGTGAGGACTTCAACGGGTCGAGCGACGATGGCACACGACACGATGGTTCATGAGCACGAGCTCGATGCGCTGGTGGTCGGCGCGGGGTTTGCGGGGCTCTATCAGCTTCTCTGCCTGCGCGACCGGCTCGGCCTCAAGGTCGAGGCGCTCGAGGCGGGCGGCGGGGTCGGCGGCACCTGGTACTGGAACCGCTATCCGGGGGCGCGCTGCGACTCCGAAAGCCATGTCTACTGGTACACCTTTTCGCAAGAATTGATGCGGGAGTGGGAATGGTCGGAACGCTATCCCGGCCAGGCCGAGATCCTGCGCTATCTCAATTTCGTCGCCGACCGGCTCGACCTGAAGCGGAGCATCCATTTCGACACCCGCGTCGTCGCCGCGACCTATGACGAGGCGGCGAACCGCTGGCGGGTGCGGACCGAAGCGGGCGAAACCTATGTCGTCAAGTTCCTGATCACCGCGGTCGGCTGCCTGTCGACGGCCAATGTACCGAAGTTTCCCGGGCTCGAGGATTTCGCGGGCGACTGGTACCACTCCGGTCAATGGCCGCATGACGGGGTCGATTTCACCGGCAAGACCGTCGGGATGATCGGCACCGGCTCGACCGGCATCCAGGCGGCGCCGGTGATCGCCGCACAGGCCAAGCACCTGACCGTGTTCCAGCGCACCGCGAACTACTCGGTGCCGGCCCGCAACGCGCCGCTCAGCGCCGAGTTCAAGCAATACGTCAAGGACCACGCCGGCGACATCCGTGCCGTCACGCGCGAGACGCTCAACGGCATGGCGTTCAAGATCGAGGATCGACGCGCAGTCGAGACGCCGGCCGAGGAGCGCGAGGAGATCTACGAGGCGGCGTGGGAGCGCGGCGGGCTGCAATTCCGCGCCGCGTTCTTCGACATGATGACCGACAAGGCCGCGAACGACACGGCGGCCGATTTCGTGAAGCGCAAGATCCGCTCGATCGTCCAGGACCCGAAGACGGCGGCGGTGCTCTCCGACATCGACCATCCCTACGCCGCCAAGCGCCCGCCGATCGACACCAACTATTTCGAGACCTACAACCGCCCCAACGTCACGCTGGTCGATCTGCGCGGGGCGCCGATCGAGCGCATCAGCCGCGCCGGCATCTGCACGACCGAGAAGGAATACCCGGTCGACATCATCGTCTTCGCGACCGGGTTCGACGCGATGACGGGGCCGATGCTGCGCATGGATATCCGCGGGCGCGGCGGGGTCGCGCTGAAGGATGCGTGGGAGGCCGGGCCGCTCACCTATCTCGGGCTGCAGGTCGCCGGCTTCCCGAATTTGTTCACGATCACCGGCCCCGGCAGTCCGTCGGTGCTGTGCAACATGCCCGTGGCGATCGAGCAGCACGCGGATTGGATAACCGAGTGCATCGATCACCTGCGGACAAACGGGCTGCAGCGGATCGAGGCGCGGGCCGACGCGGTCGACGAATGGGTCGCCGAGGTCAACGAGATGGCGCACAAGACCGTGCTGCCGCTCGCCACGCATTCCTGGTATTTGGGCGCCAATATCCCCGGCAAGCCGCGGGTGTTCATGCCCTATGCCGGCGGCATGGTGCGTTATCGGCAGAAATGCGCAGATGTCGTGGCGCGCGGCTATGAGGGCTTTACGCTGTCATAGGCGGCGCCCCCGCGCGCCGCTCGGGGAGGAAGACATGGCGCAAGACGGTACCATCGATCCGGCGCGGCTCGAACGGCTGGAGCGGCGGTTGCAGGCGCTCGAAGACGCCGAGGCGATCCGCAACCTGAAAGCCTGCTACGCCGCGCTATGCGACCGGCAATACGACGCTGACGGGATCGCCGCGCTCTTTACCGAAGAGGCGACATGGGACAGCCCCGGCCTGGGCCGGTTCGAGGGGCGCGAGGCCATCCGCGGCTTCTTCCGCGGGGCCTCGGGGATTTTCTCCTTCGCCATCCACTACAGCCTCAACGGCCAGATCGAGGTCGACGGCGATACGGCGCGGGCGCAATGGTATCTGTTCATGCCGTGCCTGGTCGCGGCCGGAAACCGGGCGATGTGGCGCGCCAGCATCGACCACGAGACCTATGCGCGGGTGAACGGAACCTGGATGTTCAGCGCCAAACGGTCGGAGCCGCTGATGAATGTGCCTTTCGACAAGGGTTGGGCCGAGACGCGTTTCGCCTGAGGAGGTTGCCATGATCGTGGGAAGCGGCGACTACCGGTACCGGGTCAACGAGGATTGGGCGAAACTGCCCGACGGCTGGTCGTTCAAGGAGGTCGGCGGGGTCGGCGTCGACAGCCGCGACAACGTCTACGTCTTCAATCGCGGCGAGCATCCGATGATGATCTTCGATCGCGACGGCAACTTCCTGCGGTCGTGGGGCGAGGGGCAGTACCCGCGCGCGCACGGCGTCCACACGGCGCCCGACGACACGATGTTCCTGACCGACGACGGCGGGCATTTCGTGCGCAAGGTGACGCTCGACGGCAAGGTGCTGTTGGAGCTTGGCGTGCCGGGGAAGCCGGCACCCTATATGTCGGGCGAGCCGTTCCACCGCTGCACCCACACCGCGCTGGCGCCGAACGGCGACATCTATGTGTCGGACGGCTACGGCAACTCGCGCGTCCACAAATATTCGCCGGACGGCAAGCTGTTGATGTCGTGGGGCGAGCCGGGGACCGGCGAGGGCGAGTTCAACATCGTCCACAACATCTGCTGCGACGCCGACGGCTGGGTCTATGTCGCCGACCGCGAGAACCATCGCGTCCAGGTGTTCGACGGCGCCGGCAAGTTCGAGACGCAGTGGCAGAACCTGCATCGCCCCTGCGGCCTCTGCATGCCGTACGGCCACAAGCCGATCTTCTACGTCGGCGAGGTCGGCCCCGCCGCATCGGTCAGCCGCGACATCCCCAACCTCGGCCCCCGGGTCAGCATCGTCGACCACCAGGGCAAGCTGATCGGCCGCTTTGGCGAGACGCCCGCCGGGACCGAATTGGGGAAATTCTTGGCGCCGCACGGGCTCGCCGTCGACTCGCACGGCGATGTCTATGTCGGCGAAGTGTCGTGGACCGGCTGGCCGCAAATCTTCCCCGACACGCCGCGCCCAGCCCACATCCGCTGCCTGCAGAAATTCGAGAGGGTCGCGTAGGAGACGAGATGAATACTGATCGCCCTTAGACAGATCGTGTTCTACAGCAGCATCCAATCCGTCTGAATCGCCCACTTTCAACCGTCATCCGGCGAAGGCCGGGACCCACTTATCGGCCGCTCGTGCGTTGGACCGCGGGTCTCGCCGGGATGACGGTTGAGTGACGATTGGACCTGATCGGCTTTTTTGCCCTGGCCCGCCTACATCCCGCGGAATTGCCCTTTGCGCTTTTCCATAAAGGCTCGGCGGGCCTCTTTCGCGTCTTCAGATTGCTGGAGGATGCCGCCGGCGTTCGAGGTCATCACCATCGTGTTTTCGAGCGTGGTGTCGACGGCGGAGCGCATGATGCGCTTGCTGATCCACTGGACCATCGGCGGGATGGCCATCATCCGTCCGCACAATTCGCGCGTGGTTTCCTCGAGCTTTTCCGATGGTACCAGATGGTTCAGGACGCCCCACTGATAGGCGCGCTCGGCATTCATCTCGCCGGTGTAGGCGAACTCCAGCGCCCGGCCGAGCCCGACCATCTTGGGCAGGTAATAGGAGCCGCCGTTCTCGATGATCTGCCCGGCGTTGTGATAGCCGATGAAGCGGGTCCGCTCGCAGCCGATGCGGATGTCGCAGTGCAGCGCCATATCCATCCCGGAACCGACCGCAGGGCCGTTGACCATCGCGATGGTCGGCTTGCGGATCAGCGAGATGTCGCGGTGCAAGTCGGTGAACCCGTGGAAGAAATGCTGGCGCGCCGCGTCGGGTCCCTCGTGCGCGCCGCGATTGCCGGGGAGGTTCTCGCCGGTGATCTCGGCCGCCGCGCGCGAACCGAGGTTCGCGCCGGAGCAGAACCCGCGCCCGACACCGGTCAGCACGATGACGCGGATGTCGGGGTCATCGTCGCCGGCGCGCATGTATTCACCGACCTTGGCCACCGTACCGTTTTCCTCGGAGGTGCCAATGAGGGCGTTCATCCGGTCCGGGCGGTTGAACTTGATCCACAGGATGCCGCTCTCTTCGGGCTCATAGAGCAGATAGTCGACCAGTCTCGGTCCCATCGCCGTTTCCCTCCTTCGCCTGTTCGTCGCTCCGATCGTGTCGCAGCATAGGACGCCGTGCAACGCGGCGCACTCTATGGCAGCCTCGGCGGGATGGGTTAGGGGAGCACGGCGATGGATGCGGGATATCTGGGCGTCGGCAATATGGGCCAGCCGATGGCGGCGAAATTGCTCGACGCCGGCCACGGCCTGACCATCTTCGACCTCAGCGAAGCCGCCATGCGGCCGCTGCTCGAACGCCAGGCGCGGCGCGCCGCCTCGCCGCAGGAACTGGGCGAGCGCTGTGAGATCGTCTTCGTCTCGTTGCCGACGCTGGCGGCGTTCCGCAGCGCGGTGCTGGGACCGAGGGGCCTTATTCACGGCGGCGCGATGAAGGTGCTGGTCAATACCTGCACGGTCGGGGTGCCATTTGTGAAGGAGATCGAGGAGGCGATGGCGGCGCGTGGCGTCACTGTCGTCGATTGCCCGATCTCGGGCGGCCCGGCGGGCGCCCGCGCCGGGACGCTGTCGGTGATGGTGTCCGGCGACCCGGCGACGGTCGAGCGGGTGCGGCCGCTGATCTCGCTGTGGGGGGCAACGCTGACGATCGCCGGCGACAAGCCGGGCGCGGCGCAGGTGCTGAAGCTGACCAACAACATCCTCTTCGCGGTGTCGCTCGCCGCCACATCGGAGGCGTTTGTCATGGGCGCCAAAGGCGGGCTCGACCCCGAGGTGATGGTCAACGCGATCAACGCCGGCAGCGGCCGCAACGGCGCGACGACAACAGTGATCCCGACCGTGGTGCTCGACCGCTCGTTCGATTACGGCGCGGCGCTCCACATCCTGATGAAGGA
This sequence comes from Allostellaceae bacterium, assembly GCA_036489765.1. Classification (GTDB taxonomy): domain Bacteria; phylum Pseudomonadota; class Alphaproteobacteria; order ATCC43930; family CGMCC-115725; genus DATARH01. The sequence goes on from DASXFE010000059.1 coordinate 57,754, forward strand.
TGTCGACTTGGCGATCGCGCAAGGCGAGGCGCTCGGCGTGCCGATGTGGGTCTGCCAGGCGGCCCGCCTCGTCTACAAGCACGCGGTGTTCGCCGGCGCGGCCGACGACGACATCAGCACCCTCGTCCGCCACGTCGAGGAAGGCGCCGGGTTTGAGATGCCGAAGACGCGGTAGGAAAGGGCGGTGGTGGGCCGCGTTCCGACCAACTCCGGCCGCCTTTTTCTGCCGTGATCGCGGCCTGCGCCGGGATGACGGCGTAATCGCACTTTCGTGTGAGCGCTGCTCAGATCGTCAGGTAGCCGCCGTCGACGGTCACCGTGCTGCCGGTGACCCAGAGCGAGTCGTCGGAGGCGAGGAACAGGACGGCGCCGACGAGATCGTCGGGCTGGCCGAGGCGGGCCAGGGGGATCATTGCCTCGGTCTCGCGACGCGCTTCGGGGTTGGTGTAGTTGGCGCGCGTCAGCCCGGTCAGCGTCGGGCCGGGGGCGATTGCGTTGACGCGGATGTTGTGCCGGGCGAGGTCGACTGCCATCGCGTGGGTCAGCGAGCGCGTGCCCCCCTTTGAGGCGACATAGGCGGCGCGTTTGGGCCGCGCCACCTCGGCGAGCTGCGAGGTGACGTTGATGATGCTGCCGCCGCCGCCCTGCGAGACCATCTGCCGCGCCGCCGCCTGGCCGACATGGAACATGCCGGTCAGGTTGACGGCGATGACGCGGTCCCACGTCTCGCCGTCGACTTCGAGAAAATCGAGCCGGTGCGCGATCCCGGCCGATTCCAGCAGGATGTCAAGCCGGCCGAATTCGTAGACGACGGCACTGATCGCCGCATCGACCGCCGCTCGGTCGCGTATATCAAGCGCCGATGCGGCGGCCTGCCCGCCAGCAGCCCGGATGCGCGCCGCGGTCGCCTCGGCCGCCGCGCCGTCATGGTCGGTGCAGAACACTGCCGCGCCCTCGCGCGCCAGCCCTTCGGCCCCGGCGCCGCCGATACCGCCGCCCGCGCCCACGACCAGCGCGACCTTCCCCGCAACCCGATCCATGCTTCTCCCCCTATGCCGCCAGCCCTATGCCGCCAGCCCTATGCCGCCAGATCGAACCCGTACACCCGAGCGGTATTGCCACTGACGATCTTCACCTGTTCGTTTTCCGGCACGCCGGCGAGGATTTCCGAGATGATCCGGCGCGACTCGGGGAAGGTCGACTCGCTGTGCGGGTAGTCGGAGCCCCACATCAGGTTGTCGATGCCGATCACGTCGCGGAGGCGGATGCCGATGCCGTCTTCCTGGAAGCTCAGCACGACGTTCTGGTGAAAGAAGTCGCTCGGCAGCGTGCCGCCCTTGAACCGGTAGAGCGCCTCGCCGTGGCGTTCGCGATAGGTGTAGTCCATCTGGGTCAGCACATACGGCGCCCATGACAACTCGAACTCGACGATGGCAAGCGTCAGGCTCGGGTGGCGCTCGAAGACGCCCGAGAAGATCATGTCGGTCATCGACAGTGCGGGGTAATGCGCCTTCGTCGCGCGGCTGCTGGCGTCGCGCAAGGTGCCGGTGCCGGCGCCGCGGATCTTGCCGGTCCGCCGCGTCGCCGTGTGGAGGCTCAGCGGCATATTGAGCGACGCGGCGGCCGCCCAGAACGGTTCGTACTCAGGCTGGTCGTAGCGCCGCTCCTCGGCCGGATACTCGGCGATCATCGCTCCGCAGAGGCCCAGGCGGGCCGTGCGCTCGAGCTCCCTGACCCCGTCGTCGACATCGTCGAGGTTGATCATCGCGACGCCCTTGAGCCGGGCCGGGTCGGTGCGGCAGAACTCGGCGAGCCAGTCGTTGTAGGCGCGGAAGATCGCGGACATCAGCCCGGCATCGGCGACCTTGAAATAGAATAGGCCCTGCGACGGGTAGAGGACCTCTCCGGCGATGCCGTCGACGGCCATGTCCTTCAGATGCTGGTCGGGGTCCCAGCCGCCGCTGTGGACGTCTTCCATGCGGCCGCGGGCGGAGATCGTCTCGGGCGCCTCGAAGCGGGCACCGGCATTCGAGATCAGCCCGATCCCGGAGAGGATCTGGTCCGCTTCGACGACGACATGGTCGCCGCCGTCGATCCGCTCGATCCGCGGTGCGCGGTCGCGGAACGCCGCGTCGATGCGCGTCTGCCACAAATCCGGCGGCTCGAACACGTGGGAGTCGGAGGAGAGGATGAGCGGCGGCACCGGAATCTCCTTGTCTGCGCAGCGCCGCCCAGAATAAGCGCGGCGGGCGGTCCGTACCAGTTCGTCCTCCGCGCCTCTTTCCGTCGGGGCCGGTGGCGCGATATCGTTCGCCATCCAGAAAGGGGCAGCCGATGACCGACCTCCCGAAACATGTCGAGATTCACGAGGAAGGCCCGCGCGAGGGTTTCCAGATCGAACCGGGCCCGATCAGCACGGCCGATAAGATCAAGCTGGTCGAGGCGCTGGCCGAGACCGGGCTGCACCATATCCAGGCGGCGTCGTTCGTCAGCCCGAAGATCGTCCCCGGCTGGGCCGATGCCGAGGACGTCGTTGCCGGGTTTACGCCGAAAGAGGGCGTCCACTATACCGCGCTGTGGTTCAACGCCGCGGGGCTCAACCGGGCGCTCAATTTCCGCAACAAGCTGACGATTAGCGGCTCGATCTCGCTGACCGCGTCGGAAGGCTTCACGCAGAAGAACCTGCATCGCAGCCATGCCGAGAACGTCGCGGCGATGCGGAAGCAGACGGCGCTCCACATCGAAAACGGCGTCGCGGTGCCGCGCATCGGGGTGATGGCGGCGTTCGGCTGCAACTACCAGGGCGACATCGCCCCGGCGCAGGTGATCTCGACGCTCGAGGACGGGCTTGCGATCGCCGAGGAGGCGGGTGCCGAGATCAAGTATTTCTCGCTCGCCGACACGATGGGCTGGGCGACGCCGATGCGGATCGAGCGGGTGCTCGGCGAGGTGCGGACGCGCTGGCCCGACGTGCCGATCTCGCTGCACCTGCACGACACGCGCGGCCTCGCGGTCGCCAACGCGCATGCCGGGCTCAAGATGGGCGTGACACAGTTCGATTCGACGGTCGGCGGGCTCGGTGGGTGCCCGTTTGCCGGCCAGCCGAAGGCGGCCGGCAATATCTGCACCGAGGAGCTGGTGCTGCTCTGCGAGGAGATGGGGATCGACACCGGCGTCGACCTCGATGCGCTGATCGAGGTCGGGCGGATGGCCGAGGAGATCGTCGGCCACCAACTCCCGGGCGAGCTGATTCATGCCGGGAGTTTGGACGCCTTCCGGCGGACCGCGGCCTGAACCTGCGATGAGCCTCCCAGAAGCCCCCGCAAGCGGGCAGGGGATGATGCCGGAAACCGGCACGACGAGCTCCTTCCCCCGCAAGCGGGGAAAGGTAGGGATGGGGCCCTTAGATGGCTGACCGCCCGCTTGCGACCCCACTCGCCGGCCTCAAAGTCCTGGAGTTCAGCCATACGGTGATGGGGCCGACGGCGGGGCTTGTCTTTGCCGAGCTCGGCGCGGATGTGGTCAAGATCGAGCCGGCGCCGAAAGGCGACCACACGCGCGGGCTCGGCGGGTTTGGCGCCGGGTTCTTCGCCGCCTTCAACCGCAACAAGCGCAGCCTCGCGGTCGACCTGAAGCGGCCCGAGGGGCAGGCGGTGGTTCACCGGCTCGTGCGAACCGCCGACGTCGTGCTGGAGAACTACGGGCCGGGGACGATGGAGCGGCTCGGCTGCGGCTACGATACGCTGGGGGCGCTCAACCCGCGCCTGGTTTACCTCGCGCTCAAAGGCTATCTCGCCGGGCCTTATGAGCACCGCCCGGCGCTCGACGAGGTCGTGCAGTTCCAGACCGGGCTCGCGTTCATGACCGGCCCGATCGGCCAGCCGCTGCGCGCCGGTGCCTCGGTCATCGACATCATGGGCGCGATGTTCGGGGTCATCGCCGTGCAGGCGGCGCTGCGCGAGCGCGAGGTCACGGGCAAGGGGCAGCGCGTTTCGAGCGCCCTGTTCGAGAACGCCGCGTTCTTGATGAGCACGCATATGGCGGGGATGACCGCGACCGGGCTCGAGGCGCGGCCGATGCCGGCGCGGCGCGGGGCCTGGGCGATTTATGAAGTCTTCAAGACCGAGGGCGACGGGCAGCTCTTCATCGGCGTCACCAGCGACCAGCAATGGGCACGGTTTGTCGAGGAATTCGGGCTCCAGGAACTGGCCGCCGACCCACGCCTCGCGACCAACGTGATGCGGCTCGCCGAGCGGTCCTGGCTGATCCCGGCGTTGCAAGAGGTGCTGGCGACCCTGCCGCAGGACGAGGTCGCGGCACGTTGCGAGCGGTGCAACGTGTCGTGGGCGCCGGTCGGTCAGCCGGGCGATCTCTTCGCCGACCCCCATCTGTTGGCGACGGGCGGGCTCGTCGATGTGTTCATCTCGCGCTTTGGCGAGGAGGACGGCAAGGTCGCCGGCCTCCCGGCCTTGCCGATCGAGTTCGGCGCCGACCGTCGCCGCCCCGGCCTGTCGCGCCAACCGCCGCGCATGGGCGAGCACAACGCCGAGGTGCTCGCCGAAGCCGGGTTCGATCCAACCGAGATCGCGGCGCTCGCCGATAATGGCGTCATCGCGGCGCGGAGCGCGGCCGGATGATCCACGATGGCGGCTGTCACTGCGGCAATCTCAAGGTGAGGCTGCGGCTGACGCAGCCGCCGGCCGAAATCCGGCTGCGCGCCTGCGGGTGTTCGTTCTGCCGCCGCCACAACACGCGGACGGCGAGCGATCCGGACGGCGCCGTCGGCATTTGGGCCGAGGACTGGTCCTTTGTACAGCTCTACCGCTTTGGCACCGGCACCGCCGAGTTTGTGATCTGCAGCCGCTGCGGCGTCTATATCGGCGCGATGGGGGATACCGCCTCGGGTAAGCGCGCGGTGATCAACACGACCTGCCTCGACGATCGCGACCTGTTCACCCGCGATCCCGCCCCGACGGACCATGACGGCGAGACGACCGAGTCCCGTCTCGCCCGCCGCGCCGCCAACTGGACACCAGCGACGATCCATCGCTGAGGTTGTCGCCTCAGATCACGCGGTTCTCCGCCAGCACGATCAGGTCGCCGGGCGACAGGCCGAGGTCGCCACAGAGGATTTCCGCGTTGTGCTCGCCGATCAGCGGCGCCCGCCGCGAGATCCGCCACGGTGAGCCGCCGTAGATCGCCGCCTCGCCCGGATAGGTGAAGCTGCGGCTGAACTCCGGGTGCGCGACCTCCTTCCAGAACCCGCGGTCGGACAGATGCGGGTCGTCGAGCAGCTGCTCCGGTGCACGGACCGCGCCCCAGGTGAAGCCGCGCTCCTGGGCGCGGTGATAGACCTCTTCGGCCGGCAGGCTCGCGATAAACCCGGCGACCAGCTCGTCGATGATGTGCGAGGTGTTCTCGGTGATGACCGCCTGGTCCTGGTATTTCGGGTCGCGCAGGTCGCCGGCCATGCCGTTGGTGTCGAGCAGGTCGGCCAGTTCCTTCATGTATCTCGGATTGAGCCGGCCCCCGACCAGCGCGCAGACGTAATTGCCGTCGGCGGCGCGGAACTGCGTGCGCGGGCTCGGCCCGGCGCCGTGGTGCCGGCCGGTGTGACGTTGCAGGACCTCGCCGCGATAGACGTAATTGGCGATGGCTGACTCGGTGGTCAGCGCGCAGGCCTCGTGGATCGAGGCGTCGATGTACTGGCCGCGCCCCGAGACCGTCCGGTGCACGAGCGCGGCGACGATCGCCATGTAGGCGAAGTGGCAGCCCATGTGCCAGGCGTTGCCGCCGCCCGGAGCGATCGGCGGGGCGTCTGGGGCATCCGTCTCGTCATACCCGGATGACGCCATCTCCCCGCCCGCCGCCATGTGCAGGAGGTCGGACGACAGATAATCCCGCCACGGCCCGGTCTGGCCGAACGGGGTCAGGGAACAGAGGATCAGGCCGGGGTTCTGCCGGCTCAGCGTCTCGTAGTCGCAGCCGAGCGACGACAGATGCCCGGGCCGGAAGGTCTCGATAACGATGTCGGCGGCCCTCGCCAGGCGCTGGAACAGGTCCCGCCCGTCGGCGGTGCCGAGGTCGAGCGTGATGCCGCGCTTCGATGTGTTGTAGTACCAGAACGAGAGGCTGCGCTCCGGGTGCGGGATGTCGTCGGCGAAGGGGCCGATGCGGCGGCACGGCTCGCCGCCTGGCGGCTCGATCTTGACCACGTCGGCCCCGAGATCGCCGAGCAGCTTGCCGCAGAATTGGCCGGTCTCGCCGGCCAATTCCAGGACGCGGAGGCCGGTTAGCGGGCCGGCCAAGGGAGCCGACTGAGAGGCGGCGTCGGTCACCGGAGCATCTCCTCCTGGTAGGGGAAGCGGGGACGTTTCGTCGGCCAGAACGTCCCGTCGGCGAACCCGGCCTGCAGCTCCTCGTGCGGCAATCCCAAGAGCCTTTCGACGATTTCCCGCGTGTGCTGGCCGATCATCGGGCTCGGCAGCGTGTTCTGCGCCGGCGTTTCCGAGAGCTTGAACGGCGCGTTCTGAACCTTGTGCCGGCCGAGCGCCGGGTGCTCCATCTCCAGATACATCTCGCGCTGGCGGAGCTGAGGATCATGCTCGACCCGGTCCTCGGCACTCTGCACCGGCAGCGCCCGCACCCCGGCGGCCTGGCATCGCTCGGTCACCGCGTACTTGCCCAGCGTCCTCGTCCAGGCCTCGATCCCCTCGTCCAGCTCCTCTTGGTGCTGCAGCCGGCCGGCGATGGTGGCGAATTTGTCATCGGCCGCCCAGGCCGGATTTCCCATGATCTCCGCCAACCGCCGCCATTCCTCATCGGATTGGCAGACGATGACGCACCAGTCGTTATAGCCGCGGGGATCGGTGCGGTACGCGTTGTGCGGCGCGACAGTGGGGCCGCCGCGGTAGTTGGCGGTGAGCGGCGTTCCGGGCCAATGCGCGCGATTGCCCGGCGGATAGCCCGGGCGGCGCGAGCCGCGGCCGTTGACCGTGAAGTCCAGCAGCGCCGGTCCGACCAGCGGCACGCTCGCCACCATCTGCGACAGGTCGATGTGCTGGCCCTGTCCGGTCATGTTGCGATGGTAGAGGCCGGTCATCGCGCACATAGCGCCGTACATTCCGCCGGTGTCGTCCATATACGACCAGCCCCAGCCGGCCGGCGGATGGTCCGGCAGCCCGGATTGAAAGGTCTGCCCGGAGACGGCCTGCGCCACCGGGCCGAACGTCGTGTAGCGATGGTGCCGGCCGGTGTGTCCGTAACCCGACATCGACACATAAACGATGTCCGGCTTGATCCGGCGCTGCTCGTCGTAGCCGAGCCCCCAGTTGCGCAGCACCCGCGAGCTGAAATTCTCGATGACGATGTCGGAGACCGCGATCAGCCGCTTGGCGATGTCGAGCCCCTTCGGGGTGCGGACGTTGAGGCTGAGGCTCTTTTTGTTGACGTTGGTGTCGTTGAAATTGCCCGAGGTGTTGAGGTTGGCTTCGAGGTGTTGCGGGGTGGTCGAGCTTGGCAGCCGGCCGCGCTCGCTCTCCGGCCATTCGATCTTGATGATCTCGGCGCCGAGCGCGCCCAGCCAGCGCGTTGCCCAAGGCCCCGCCCGGACCCAGCTGAAATCGACGACGCGGATACCGGCCAGGGCTTTCATGCGCGAGACCTCTGCCACTAAATCTCAGACGCCTTCGATCTCCTCACGCCGCAGCTCCAGCGTCAACCACTGGTCTTCGGCGGCGGTCAATTCGTCGTGCGCCGCAGCGAGCGCCGCGGTCTTGGCGGCAAACTTATCCGGGTCGCCGGTATAGAGGCCGGGGTTGGCCAGCTCGCCGTTCAGCCCCTCGACCCGAGCCTGCAGCGAGGCGATCCGCGCCGGTAGCGTCTCCAGCGCGCGCTGCTCGCTGTAGCTCATCCGAGGAGCGCGCGCCGGTAAGGGCGTCGCGGGCCGGGCCGCGGGTCGGGAAGGGCGGCCGGCCGCCGGCGCGGTGGCGGGAGCCTCTCCGCGTTGCGGCAGCATGTCGCTGTAGCCCCCGGCATATTCGATCCAGCGGCCTTTGCCTTCGCTCGCAATGACCGAGGTCACCACCCGGTCGAGGAAATCGCGGTCGTGGCTGACCAGCAACACCGTTCCGGGGTACTCCGCCAACCGCTCCTGAAGCAGATCGAGGGTCTCCATGTCGAGGTCGTTGGTCGGCTCGTCGAGGACCAGCAGGTTGGAGGGGCGAGCAAAGGCGCGCGCCAGGATCAGCCGCGCCCGCTCGCCCCCGGACAGCGTGCCGACCGGGGTGCGCGCCTGCTCGGGCCGGAACAGAAAGTCCTTCATATAGCCGACGACATGACGGTTCTGGCCGGCGACGCTGACGGTGTCACCGGTGCCGCCGGTCAGTGACGACGCGAGGGTTTGCGTCGGGTCGAGCGTCTCGCGCCGCTGGTCAAGGACCGCCGTCGCGAGGTTTGTCCCGAGCTTCACCTCGCCGCCGTCGGGCGCCAAGACCCCGATCAGCATGTTGAGCAGCGTCGTCTTGCCAACCCCGTTCGGGCCGATGATGCCGACCCGGTCGCCGCGCATGATCCTGGTCGAGAAATCGCGCACGATCGCGCGGCCGTCATAGGATTTCGAGATGCGCTCCGCCTCGGCGACCAGCCTGCCGGACAGGTTGGCCTGCGCCGCCTCGAGCCGCACCGGGCCGGCGGCGCGCTGGTGCTCCTTTCGCTGCCGCCGCAACGCGTGCAGGTCGGCGAGCCGGCGCTGGTTGCGGGTGCGCCGGGCCGTGACCCCATAGCGCAGCCAATCCTCCTCCATCGCGATCTTGCGGCCGAGCTTGTGCTGCTCGCGGTCTTCCTGGTCGAGGATCGTGTCGCGCCAGCCCTCGAACCCCGCAAATCCCTCGTCGAGGGTGCGGGTGATGCCGCGGTCGAGCCAGACCGTCGTTCGCGAGAGCCGCTCCAGCAGTCGCCGGTCGTGGCTGATCAGCACGATCCCGGCGCGCATCTCGCTCAGCTCGCGCTCCAGCCACTCGATGCCCGGCAGGTCGAGATGGTTGGTCGGCTCGTCGAGCAGCAGGATGTCGGGAAGCGGCGCCAGCGTGCGGGCGAGCGCCGCGCGACGGGCTTCGCCGCCCGACAGCGCTGCCGGGTCTTCGCCGCCGGTAAGACCGAGCTCCTTCAGCAGGTAGAGCGCCCGATGGCGGTCGGTTGCCTCCGCCTCGAATCCGGCTTCGACATAGGCGAGGGTCGTCCCAAATCCGGCCAGGTCCGGCTCTTGCGGCAGATAGCTGATCCGCGTGCCGGGCTGGACAAAGCGCTCGCCGGAATCGGGGTCGGCGAGACCGGCGGCAATCCGCAGCAGCGTCGACTTGCCCGAGCCGTTTCGGCCGACGAGACATTGCCGGTCGCCGGCGCCGACCGTCAGCGCCGCCCCGCAGAGGAGAGGCGCCGACGAGAAGGTCAAGTCGACGTCAAGCAGCAGGAGCAGGGGCGACGCCATCGCCTTCCTAAAGAGCCACCGGGTCAGTGCGCCACGCCCTGCGGGCATTGCCTCAGTTCAAGCCGTAAAAGCCGAGCGCGCCGCCGGCCATGACCTCGTGCTTGGCCTTTGCCGAGAGCGGGCCGAGCCGGTCGCGCATCATCTGGGGCGCACCCGGGAAGAACCCGTCCTGATGCGGGTAATCGGTCGCCCACATGATCTTGTGCGGCCCGATATAGTCGGCGAGCACGGCGATGCTGTTCTCGACCGGCTCGAACGAGATCCAGCAATTGCGCTTGAACAGCTCGCTCGGTCGCAGGCTCGGCGCGGTGTCGTTGAAGCCGGCATCGTCGAAGTGCCGGTCCATGCGGTCGAGCCACGGCGCGATCCAGCCGCCGCCCGATTCGAGGAAGGCGACGCGCAGTTTCGGATGCCGGTCGACCACCCCGCCCCAGATGACGCTCATCGCCACCAGCATCATCTCCATCGTGTGCGAGATCATGTGGCGGGCGGCGCGGTCGCCTTCGAAGCGGTCGACGCCGACGGTCGGCATCGCGTTGGTCGAGCCCTCGTGAAACCCGACCGAAAAATCGAGGTCCTCGGCCACCGCCCAGAAGGGCTCGTAGACCGGGTCGCTGACCATCTTCTTGCCGTGGTACGGGTTCGGCCGCAGGAAACCGCCGCGCATGCCGAGCTCCTTGCGGGCGAACTTCACTTCCTCGATCGCCAGCTCGACCGATTGCATCGGCAGCATCGCGACGCCGAAGAGGCGGTCGGGGTAGGGCTTGCAGTAATCCGCGAGCCAGCGGTTATAGGCACGGCACATCGCGGCGGCGAGCGGCGGGTCCTCGACGGCGCCGGTGAAGAGCCCGAGGCTCGGGTAGAGAAAGGCGGCGTCGATCCCGTCGGAGTCCATGTCCACGATGCGGGCGTGCGGATCGAACCCGCCCTTTTTGCCCTCGGCGTATTTCCGGCTGTCGAGCTTCACCGTGCCCTGGCGGACGCCGACCGCGCCGAGGCTGCCGATGCCGCGCGGGTTGCCCAGCATCTTGCCTTCGACGGTCAGGCGTTCCTTGCCGTTTTCGTCGATGACGAACCGCGGCCGCCGGTCGCGGAACGCGGGGTCGATGTAGCTGTCCCAGAGGTCGAGCGGTTCGAGGATGTGCCCGTCGGCGTCGACCACGTCGTATGCCTGCGTCATCGCTTCCCTCCCTCGAGGCAGTTGCGTCCGCGCGCATCTTAGCCCCGACGCGGCGACTGCACGAGCGGTCCCGTCGAGGGGGAGAGTTGCTCAGACCGCGGTCCCGGCCATTTCGCCGACCGCCTGGATCATGGTCTCGCGCACAGCTCATCGTCAGCTCGACCTGCGGCGCCTCGAGGATGATCGTGTCGCCGTCGGCATAACCGTGCGACGGCACCCCGATCGCATAGGCGCCAACGGCACGTTTGCGACGGCCGCCGACCGCTTCGCCTACAACCAGGGCACCGGCAGCCTGTATTACGACGCGCAGGGCAACAAGGCGGGGTCGACGAAGGAACTGGTCGCAACGTTCGCGAACGATCCGCACCCGACCGCGGCGAACCTGTTTTTTTATCGCCTGACCGTCAGGAACGGATGGCCGGCGGATCGTCCCGGACGGCTGTCTCGGCGAGGGTGTTGTCGACCGCGACCTCGTAGGGGGTGCCCGTGGCGAACCCGCCGGAGACGAGCCCGTCTTTGAGCCGCTCATAGCCATCTCGCGGCAAGATCGGGGTCTGCCCCCAGATGCCGAGCTGCTGGTAGCGGGAGATCGCGGCGCGCAGCAGAGCCTCCGGCACGTCGGGAAAGTACGACCGGATCGCCGCGACGACCGCGCCGGGCGCGGCGACGCGCAGCCATTTCTGGGTGCGGTAAAGCCCGCGGACGAGGCGCGCCAACTCCTCCCGCTTCGCCGCGAGAACGGTGCGGCGGGCATAAAACGTCGTGTAGGAGCAAGGGCCCCGGGTCGCGGCGGCGTACCACAGATGCCCGGCGCCCTCGGCGATCAGGGCTTCGGCCAGCGGCTGGAAGAGTTGCACGACATCGGCCGTGCCCGCCCGCAGCGCCGCCATGTTCTCGGCCATCGTCCCGTTCGCCACGCGGTCGAGGGCAGCCGGGTCGCACCCCGCGAGCCGCAGATCGTGCTGCAGGCAGAGGAAAGGCGTCGGCACCTCGCTGACGGTCGCGATCCGCACCGACATCAGATCGGCGATCTTGAAATCGGGCCGAGCTTCACGACCGATCAGCAGAAAGGGGTCGCGGGTTACCGCCTCGCCGAAACACACGAGGTCGCAATCGGCGCGCTCGCCGTAGAGCTGGTTGACCCGCATCGGCCCGCCCCAGGCGACATCGACGGTGCCGGCGAAGAGGCCGTCCGGGGCCGTGCCGAACCCGGTCGCGCTGGCGAAGCGCACCTCCACCCCTTCCTCTTCATAGGCGCCGAGCGCGAGCGCGGCGTAGTAAGGGGCGTAGAACAGTCCGCGCAGCGACTCCTGCAAAACGATGGTCATTTGAGGCTCCTGGGCGGCTCCTGGCCTTCACCGGGTTTCGGGGACGATGGGGACAGACCCGACTCGACCCGAACGGATACCGTTTCGGCGCCGAGAGCAGCCGGGACCGCCTGGCGCCGGCCCGCGGGTCGGGTCAATGCCTCTGGAAATACACCCGGCGCAGCTGCTCGCGGAAGGTGGCGCTTTGCTGGACTGCGGCGCGGAATTCGTTCTTGCCGAGAACATAGGTGTCGAGCGGTGTGGTCGCGACGACGGTGGCGTTGCGCGGTTCGCCGCTGATCAGGGCCAACTCGCCAAAAAACTCGGCGGGGCCCAGCCGCGCGACCTCGTGGCCTTTGCGCTCCACCTCGACCTCGCCTTCGGAGATCAGGAACAACTCGTCGCCCTCCTCGCCCTCCCGGATGACGACCTCGCCGGGCTCGTAATGGCGCCGCGTCACCTTTTCGGCGATGTTGGTCAGTTCGGCCGGAGTCAGCGACTTGAAGGTGTCGACCCCCTTCAGGAATTCGCAGATGCGCAGCGCGTCGCTGAGCACCACGTCGGAGACGATACGCCCGTCGACCATGTGGATGAGCCGGTCGGCGAGCTCGATGATGCGATGGTCGTGCGTCACCATCAGAATGGCGCTGCCCTGGTCGACGGTCATGCCTTTGAGGCGGCCGACGACGTTGCGCGTGGCATGCACGTCGAGCGCGGCGGTCGGTTCGTCCGCCAGGACCAGCGGCGGGTAGTTGGCGAGCGCGCGGGCGATGGCCACGCGCTGGCGCTGCCCGCCCGACAGTGCGCGCGGCTTGTAATCGATCCGCGCGCCAAGACCGAGCTGTTCGAGGATTTCTCGTGCCCTTGCGTGCCTGTCCGATGGGGAAAACGGGCCGAGCTGGAGCGCCATCCGGACATTCTCGATCGCGCTCAGCGAGTCGAACAGATTGTGCATCTGGAAGATGAAGCCGATCTCGCGCCGCACCCGCACCAGTTCGGCGGCGCCGAGGCGCGACACGTCCCGGCCGAGAATTTCGAGGCGGCCCTCCTGCATGCTGCGCAGACCGCCGATGAGGGTCAGCAATGTGGTCTTGCCCGAGCCCGACGGGCCCGTCATCACCACCAGCTGCGCCGGTGGGATCTCGATCGAGATGCCGTAAAGGACCTGGTTGCGCGAGTCGCCGTCGCCGTAGTGGAAATCGATATTCTCGGCTCGGATCACCGGACCGCGTGCCTCGACCTCGTACGTCATCAGAAGATCTCCGCCGGATCGGCCGACACCACGCGGCGCACCGCGAGCATGGCCGCGATGAGACACATGCCCATGGTGAGACCCAGGGTCAGCGCGGTCAGCCGCAAATTCATGTGCAGCGGCAGAAGCGCGAACACCCCGATGACCCGGTATACGACAAGGCACAGGAGCCAGGCCGGCACATAACCGGCGAGCCCCGACAGCGCCGCTTGCGCGAGCACGGAGCGAACCAGATAGCTCGTCTTATAACCCATCGCCTTGAGGGTCGCGTATTGCGCGAGCTGGTCTGAGAGATCGTTATAGATCACCTGGTACGAGATCAGCATGCCGACGACGAAGCCGACGATTGCCCCCAGCCAGAAGATCGGGCCCGCCGAGGACAACTCGGCTTGAAACTTTCGCTCGAACTCGACGATCCCGGCCTTGGTCATCACGTCGATCGTATCGGGAAGCTTTGCTTTCAGCGCGTTCTGAACCGCGGGGACCGTGCTGCCGGCCGCCACTTTGACAACGATCGCCTCGATCGGCAGGTTCGCCGCGCTGTCGCGATTGCCTGGCAAGAGCTTGGCGAACAGCCGGTCGCCCATGATCGCGGTGCCGTCGCTCATGAAGTCGGGGCCGAGCGAGAACCGGCCGGCGATCCTCACTCCCTGGCCGTTTATTTGGCTCGAGCCGGCGTTCGTGTCCATGCCGAGAAAATCGCGGGCCCGGTCATCGACAAGCACCGCGTCGTCGCTGTCGAGCCGGGACTGTAGCGCGGTGAGGCCCGGGATCGACAACACCGTGGGGCCCGCCGGATCGAACGCCAGGACGCGGACCAGATAGGGCTTGCCGTCGCTCGGGCTGGTCCAGAAGAAATCCTGCCAATCGGCATAAAGCGGCGCGGCGCTGGCGACCCCGGGGACCGAGCGGACCGGATCGAGAAAGCCGTGCGCGAACGGGTCGCGGGTGCCGAAGCGGTATTTGTAGGCGCTGGTGACGACGAGATCGCCGTCGATCGCGCGGACAAGCGATAACGACGCGTCGAAAAACCCTTGTTCGAAACCGAGCTGGACCATCATCAGGAGCGTCGCGAAGGCGATCCCCGCGCTCGATCGCAGCAGCCGGCGCTTGTTGGCGACGAGGTTCCGCCAGGCAAGCGGCACGGCCCGGAAGCGCGGCGAGAGCCGGGCGGTGTCGGGCGCAATCATGTCAGAACACGTCCGCCGGGTCGGCGCGCCGCAGGTTGCCGAGCGACAGAAACGCCGAGGCCGCGGACATGGCGAGAGCGGCTCCCAGCACGGCGATCAGGTTCGGCGCGGTCATATCGACGGGCAACAGGGTCGCGCTGCGGATCTGGGCGTAGATCGCCACGGCCGCGACCGCGGCCGGCACGAAGGCGACGAACACGATCATCGCCGCCTCGACCATGACCACGGTGGCCAGATAGGCGTCGGTGTAGCCGATCGCCTTCAGCGTGGCGAATTCGGGCAGGTGTCGCGCGATCTGGGTGGCCAGGGTCTGGTAAAGCACCATGATCCCGACGATAAACGAGATGATGAGCCCCGAACCGAAGATGAGGCCGACCGAGGTTCGCGTCGTCCAGTATGTATCCTCATGTTCGGTCAGCGCCGGGCGGGTGAAGACCCGGACGTCGTTCGGCAGCGCCCGGGCGAGGGCATCGGCCGTTTTTTGCACGTCCGCACCCGGCGTCACAGTGATCAATCCGAGGTTGACGGCATCTGCCGGCCGAGGCGCGAGCAGGCGGAAGAAATTCGCCTCGTCCATAACCGCGACCGCCATCCCGAGAAACCCGGTCCCCAGCCTGTAGTCGCCGCCGATCGTCGCTTTGCGGTTGTCGAGGAGGATTTCGGTGCCCGCGGTCAGCGGTCCGAAGATCGAGCGCGAGGCGCCGTCGACGAGGATGGTATCGGGCCGCGCGAGGGTGGCCCCCTGCCGTTCGATATCGGGGACGGCGAAGGGATGCGCCGCCGGATCGAAGCCGATCAGGAAAGCGTCGAGGCGATAGCCGCCGCGAGGTTCCTGCCATTTGGCGCCGGCGAAATAAAGCGGCGTCGCCTGAGCCACGCCGGGGACCTTCGCAGCCTCGGCCAGGCGGACGCGCGGGAACTGTCCGGGCTCGGCCTGGAAGGCATAGTCCGTCGAGCACAGCAGCAGATCGAAACGGAGATGATCGTAAACCAGCATCCCGCCCCGCGGCACGGCAACGAAAAAGCCGAGCTCGACGAATACGAGCAGGATCGCGATAAACACGCCCGCGACAGCCAGCACCGTGCGGCCCTTCTCGTGCGCGAGAATGCGCCAGGCGAGCCGTAAGACGGCCCCGGGGCCGGGCCGCTCCATCAACGCGAAACTCCGAAGAGGTTCGGCGCCCTATGGTTACAGGGCGTGGCCGAGACGACCGTCACTCCGCCCGCCGGGCATGTGTCGCCTGCCACTCGGCGGCGCGGGGGATGGGCAGGCCCAAATTGTCGCGGAGGGTCGGGCCTTCGTAGTCCTTGTGAAAGAGGCCGCGGCGTTGGAGTTCGGGGACGAGGAGGCGGACGGTGTCTTCGTGCGAGCCGGGCATGCTGGTCGATGCCAGCACGAAGCCGTCGCAGGCCGGGGTGGTGAACCATTCCTCCATCTGGTCCGCGACCTGCTTGGGGTTGCCGACGAACATCGGGTGCTCCGCGACCGTTCCGCGTCCGGACACTGTGATGAAATCGCGGACGGTCGGGTTTTTCTTGCCCGATTGCCGGATCACCCGGTCGCGAAAGCCCTGGAACGACAGCCCGGCCAGCTCCTCGTCGCTGAACGGCTCATCCATCGGCTTTAGGGCGAAATCGTAGTTCAGCACCTCGGAGAGGAGGACGAGGGCGTCGACGTCGCGCGCGGTCGCCTCGATGACCGAGCGTTTTTCCTCTGCGGCCGTTTGGGTCTCGCCGACGCAGACGTAGCAGGCCGGGGCGACGCGCACGCTTGCGGGGTCGCGGCCGGCGGCGGCGACCGCCGCCTTGAACTGCGCGTATTCCCGGATCCCGTCCTTGAGGTTGTGGTAGACGACAAAGACCAGCTCGCCCCATTTCGCCGCGAAACTCTGGCCGCGTCCGGACTGCCCGGCCTGGATCAGCACCGGGTGACCCTGCGGGGAGCGCGGCACACTGAAGGGCCCGCGGGACTGGAAATACTCCCCGGCGTGGTCGAGCCGATGCACCCTTGCCGGGTCGGCAAAGCGGTTGTTTCCCTTGTCGAGGATGAGGGCGTCGTCTTCCCAGGTGTTCCAGTGGCCGAGCACGACATCCATGAACTCGTCGGCCCGCTCATAGCGGTCGGCGTAGCTGTAATGGGAGTCCCGGCCGAAATTCTTGGCGTCCTCGACATTGCGCCCGGTGAC
>DASXFE010000078.1:0-135056 GCA_036489765.1 Allostellaceae bacterium
CCGAGGTCTCGCGCCCGATCTCGATGCCCGCGCGCAGGGTGTGGTCGAGGAACCCCGTGCGGAAGCGCGCGGTCGTGTCGAGATCGTTGACGAGATAGGTTTCGAGCGAATGGCCGTAGAGCTGGTTGCGCGCGACGTCGAGCGAGCTCGGCGGCGTGCCTGGCGCGACGAGGAGCGCCACCCCGCTCGCGCCCGGCGTCGTTTCGCTCGCCGTCGTGAAAAGCTGCGGCTCGGTGATGTCGAACTGCCGCACGTAGTGGGCATAGCGGAGCTGGTCGCTGACCGAGAAATCCTTGTCGAAATCGTGCTCGAGCTTGGCCGTCGCGACATCGGCGTTGGTGCGCAGATAATTACCGTGTTCAAAGCCGTAATAGTTGTTCTGCGTCAGCGACAGCGGCGCCGGACGAGCGATCGCGGCGGCGACGCCCGGGACCGACTGGTAGACCCACGGCAGCCCGTAATCGGGATTGTCGTATTCCGTCTGGTGCAGGTAGCTGAGGGTCAGGCGGGTCGGCGTCCCGAGCCCCAGAGCCAGCGTCGGCGCGAGCCCGACCCGCCGGTTCTGCGCGACGTCGCGGTCGGCGACATTGCCGTCCTGAGCCATGACGTTGATGCGGAGCGCCGCCCCTTCGCCGAGCTCCGGCAGCGGCCGGTTGACGTCGGCGGTGACGCGCCGGGTCAGATCGGTCCCGACGACGACGGTCTCGTTGGTGAACGGGGCCAGCGACGGCGCCTTGCTGTCCTGCTCGACGATGCCGCCGGTCGAGCCCTTGCCGAACAGGATCGACGACGGCCCCTTCAGCACCTGGATGTCTTCGAGAAAGAACGGGTCGCGGTAATAGCTGCCGAAATCGCGCAGGCCGTCGAGATAGATGTCGTTGCGCGCGGTAAAGCCGCGGATCGTCAGGCTGTCGCCCTGCGCTCCCGCCTCGCCGGCGGCGAGGCTGATGCCGGGCACGTTGCGCAGCGCGTCGCGGAACGTGGTGACGCCCTGGTCGTCCATCACCTGCCGCGGCACCACGTCGATCGATTGCGGCGTGTTGATCAGCGGCTCGGTCAGTTTCGGCAGCGACGGCTGGTCGGCCTTGTAGTCGCCCGTATCCCCGCCGGCCTGTGTCGCGCCCTGCACCCCCAACGTCGGCAGCGCGACGGCGCCGCTGTCGGTGGGCGAGCCGCCGCCCGACGGCTGACCGTAGGCGTATTGCGCCGAGGCCGCCGAGCCGCCGCCGCAGAGCGCCAGCCCGGCGGCCGAGCCCAACAGCGTTGCCCGCAGAAGAGCGGCGCGTCGCCGCGGCGGTCGGGAAAAATGTTCGAGATCAACGATTGCCATGATGCCGGTTCCAGGGATGGGGTTGGCAGGATCCCTGGCTGGCGGATGTCCCGTGGGATGTCGCTGGGGGACGGGCTGGCTGGGTAGGTCATCGCGGTTATCGCGCGACGGCTATTTCGTCAGGATCAGCTTGTTGCTGCTCGTCAGCAGGAGCCGGTACCGCTCCCCGCCGTGCTGGATGATGAGCTGGCGACGGCCGGCCAGCAGCGCCTCGCTCGTCACGGTCAGAGGCTCGGGCGTGTGAGCCACCGACCGCTTCGCACCCGGTTCCGATGGAGTCGCTGCCGTCTTGGTCATTCTTAAGAACAATTCGCATTCGCATACGTCAGCTTCATGTAAGCCGCAATTCATAATCGTTCGCAAGAAAAATTTTCCGGTTGCGCGATAATCTGGCAAGCGATGAGGTCAGACTGGATCACCCGGGCCGCGCGCGACCCGGCGTGGCGAACCGTCGTTGCGCTCTCGGTCGCGGAGACGCGCTACCGGGCTTTCGGCAGACGGCGTCGCTGCGGGTTCCGGTCAGCCCAACGGCGATTGTGAGGGTTTCGGTTTGAATTCCGTCATTCTGCGTGAGTTCGCCGGAACAGTTGATGTATTCGCCGTCGCGCTCGTTTCTTTCAACGGCAAATCCCGTCCGCTCGGCGAGAACGCAGGGCGAGCGCCCAAGCAGAAACGCGTCATAGGCGGCGACATCGAGCGCTCTCCAGAATGCTTGCCTGAGATAGCGCTCCGACAGGTCGGTTTGCTTTCGAGCGCGGCGACGCGTTCTTCAAGGTTCATCGAATCATCCCCACGCGGCGGGAACCTGTGCGGCGCGTTGCCGGCGCACGCCTACCGAATAAGGGACCAAATGACGGGGTGGCGGAAGAGGCAGGAGTCGAACCTACCGAAGACGCCAGGGCGCCCTCCAACGGGTTTGAAGCCCGCGCGCCCCACCGGGAGCGGTACTCTTCCATCAGAGAGAATGCCCGGTTTCGCGCGGGACGCAAAGAGGCTGAGTACCGGGCGGGGCGACAGGAACCGCAGTAATATTAAGTTTACCGTCTTGAAGACAGGCAACAGTATATTTACTCAGATCGCTATTCCTTAAATAAAAACCGGCCCAAAATTGCAGCGAAAGATCGTGTGATCTGAGAAATTCGCGCTATAGGTGCGGGCACAGTGCAAGCACCGGAATGGTCATAGATGGTTAGGCGGGCGCGGCCAGAAGTGCTTGTCGTCGAGGGCAAAGCGGAGGATCGCCGCCGGATCGCCGCCCTGCTGGGCGAGGCGGGTATCCGGGTGACCGCGGTGGCGGACGGCGCGGCGGCGCTCGTCGCATTGTCGTCCGAGCGATTCGAGCTCGCCGTGGTCGGCGCGTCGGCGCGGTTCGACGGGGCCGGGCTCGGTCTCGCGGTCGTGCCGTTCGATCGCGGCGAGCCGCGCCGCTCGATCGGGCGCGTGCGCGAGGGGCTGCTCGGCGCCGAATTCGCCGAGGCTGACGAGGCCGAGCGGTGGATCACCGCCGCCAAGATCGCCTGCCTCGAGCAGCGGCAACATGCCGCGTACCGGGACGGTGCCACCGATCTCGCCGCTTCGCTGGCGCGCGAGATCGCCGAGACGACGGCGCTCGGGGCTCTGCGGCACTGAGCCGGGCGCGGGTCAGCCGCGACCTTTTCCGGTGGACGGCGTCGGCGACTCGCCGGCGGCGCGGGCAAGCTTTAATTCGATCATCGCCAGGACGTTGGCGGCGCCGTGCTTGCGGCACAGCCGCGCGAGATCGGCCGGGTCGAGCGCCTCTGCCGCGTAGTTGATCGCCTCGCGCAGGGCAGGCGGGAGCTGATCGAACACGGCCATCAATTCGCGCCGTAATTCACCGCCGTCCGCCACACCGCTTCTCCGGCCAGGAGCGCACAGCATCGGCGCGGCCGCTCGTGATGGCAAGAAGCGACCTTGGGCAGCGACACGCGCAGGGCGGCGCCTCTTGTGCCCTTGTCCGGTTGCCTCTAATGATTTCGCCATTGTCGTTTGAGACAAAATCAGGGGAGGAAGAACATGCGTCGGGTTGATCGACGTCGCTTTCTGCAATTATCCGGCGCCGGAGCCGCCGCCGCCTCGACCGGCGCGCTGGCGGGCATCCTCGCATCCGGCCGCGCGCCGGCTTATGGCCAGGAGCAGACGCTGCATTGGGTGCGCTGGTCCGATTTCGTCCCTGCCTCCGACGCCCTTCTCAAGGGCAAGATGACCGAGGAGTGCAAAAAGGCGACCGGCATCTCGCTGCAGCTCGAGACGATCAACGCCAACGACATTCAGGCGCGCGTGACCTCGGCCATCCAGTCGGGAACGGGCCCGGACATCATCTTTGCGATCAACAACTGGCCGCAGCTTTATGCGGCCAGCTTGGCCGACATGAGCGACGTGGCCGAAGAGATCGGCAAAGCGCAGGGCGGGTATTACGGCGTCTCGAAACAGATTGCGACGGTCGGCGACAGATGGATCGGCGTGCCGTGGGCGATCGGAGGCGGGCTCATCGCCTACCGCAAATCCTGGTACGCGGAGGTCGGTTACGACACCTTCCCCGATACCTGGGACAAGTGGCACGATGCCGGCAAGAAGCTCAAGGCGAAAGGCCGGCCAATCGGTCAGGCGCTGGCGCATTCGTTCGGCGACCCGCCGGGGTTCTTCTACCCCTGGCTGTGGTCGTTTGGCGGCAAGGAGGTCGAAACCGACGGCAAGACCGTCGCGCTCGACAGCAAGGAGACCCTCGAATCGGTCAAGGCGCTGGTGCCGTTCTGGAACGACGCGTGCGACCCCGGCGGGCTCGCCTGGGACGATTCAAGCAACAATCGCGCCTTCCTGTCAGGCACGATCAGCGCAACCAATAACGGCGCGTCGATCTACATCGAGGCCAAGCGCAAGCCCGATACCTATCAGACCGAAAAGGGCGAGCCGATGTACAAGGACATCGCGCACGCCCCGCTGCCCAAGGGCCCCGGCGGGCAGTACAACCTGCCCGGGCCGATGACCGATATGGTCATGAAGTATTCGAAAAATCAGAAGGCGGCCAAGGACTTCCTGCGCTGGATCCATTCCGAGCCGGTGTTCGAGGAATGGTTCACCTCGCAGCAGGGTTACACCGACGGCCCTACCAAGTTCTGGGAAGGCGACAAGGTGTGGAGCGCCGACCCGGTGCTGACGCCGTTCAAAAACCTGCCGAGCGAGGGCCGCCTCACCGGCTATGCGGGGCCACCGAGCCAGGCGGCCGCCGAGGTCCAGACCAAGTACATCATCGTCGACATGTACGCGAAGGCCGTCCAAGGCGCAAAGGCAGAGGATGCCGTTTCCTGGGCGACCGGGGAGCTGAAAAAGATCTACGGTGCTTGAGTCGAAAGCCGCCGTTTGTGGTCGCGTCTGCGGGGTTCCGCGGGCGCGACGCGAGCGTCCTTGAATTAGGTCGGGGAGAGCGCCGCCATGTCCCTGCTGTCCGACAGCCGCACCGCGGCCTATGCGCCTGCCAGGCGCCGTGGGCCGATCAGCCGGTTGCTGGAAAACGAGCGATGGCTGGGGCTCGCCCTGCTGGCGCCGACCCTTATCCTGCTCGGGGTGTTCGTCGCCTATCCGTTCGTGAAAGGGATAGAGCTTTCGGTCACCGATACCAGGGTGGGGGTGCCAGGGCATTTTGTCGGTTTCCAGAATTTCGTCGCGCTCTGGCACGACGACATCTTCCGCCTCGCGGTGTGGAACACGTGTCTCTATACGGTCGTCGCCACCACCGTGAAGCTGGTCTTGGGGCTGTGGCTGGCACTGCTGCTGAACCGCAACTTTCGCGGCAAGGCGTTCATGCGCGCCTTTATTCTGCTGCCGTTCATCATCCCGACCGTGCTGTCGACGTTCGCCTGGAAGTGGATGTTCGACCCGACTTTCAGCGTGATCAACTACGTGCTGCTGCATCTCCATCTGATCACGGTCGCCGATCGGATCAACTGGCTTGGTGTGCCCTGGCTGGCGATGGCTTCGGTGATCGTGGTCAATGTGTGGCGCGGCGTGCCGTTCTTTGCCATCAGCCTCTTGGCCGGGTTGCAGACGATCAGTCCCGAACTGCACGAGGCGGCGGCGATCGATGGCGCGCGTGCCTGGGCACGGTTTCGGCATGTCACCTGGCCTCTTCTATTGCCCGTGACGATGGTGATTATGCTGTTTTCGGTGATCCAAACTTTCGCCGATTTCCAGCTCGTCTACGTGTTGACCGGTGGCGGTCCGGCCAACACTACCCAACTTTTTGCCACCTACGCCTACCAGATCGGCATCGGCACCGGGTTGTTGAGCCAGGGGGCGGCAGTCTCGCTGGCGATCTTCCCGATCCTGTTGCTCGTCGTGATCGTACAGCTTGTTTACATCCGCCGGGTCGAGACCGCGTAGAGGCACCCTTCGGCAATGATGGCGACATGCGATGATTGAAGGAGCACGCTGGCGGCGCTGGGCGTTTTTCTATACGCCGGTGACCGTGTTTGTCATTTTCCTGTTGTTTCCGTTCTACTGGATGCTGATAACCGCGCTGCGTCCCGACGGCGAATTGTATAAGCCGTGGAGCTCGCCGCTCTACCAGCCGTTCTGGACGCTGCATCCGACCTTGGAGCACGTCTACAACCTGCTGCATGATACGCTGTTTTCGACATGGATGCTGAACACGATGATGATCTCGCTCGCCGCGACGGTCATCTCGTTGTTTTGCGGGCTATTTGCCGGGTATGCCCTGGCGCGCCTCAAATTCCCGTTTGCCGGCAGCATCGGGACCGGCATCTTTGTCACCTATCTGGTGCCGCAGACCCTGCTCTTCATTCCGTTGAGCGACATCATCCGCAATTTCCACCTCGGCGACACGCCGTGGGCCCTGATCCTGACCTATCCCACCTTTTTGATCCCGTTCTGCACCTGGCTGCTGATGGGCTATTTCAAGTCCATCCCGAAAGAGCTCGAAGAGTGCGCGCGGATCGACGGAGCCACGCGCTGGAAGGCGATGCTGTTCATCATTTTCCCGGTCGCGTTGCCTGGTATTTTATCGGCGGGAATTTTCGCCTTCACCCTGTCGTGGAATGAATTCATCTACGCGCTGGTGTTCCTGTCTTCGCCGGCGGAGAAGACCGTGTCGGTCGGGGTGACCTCCGACCTGGTGCGCGGCGACGTGTTCTATTGGGGTGAGCTGATGGCGGGCGCGCTTTTGGGCTCGATCCCGGTCGCTTTCGTCTATTCGTTCTTTGTCGAGTATTACGTCTCGGGCATTACCGGGTCGGTGAAGGGGTAGAACATGGCCCAAGTCGTGATGCGAAGCCTCAACAAGAAGTACGACGAGGTTCACGCGGTAAAGGACGTTAACCTCGATATCCGCGACCAGGAATTCATGGTGCTGGTCGGCCCCAGCGGCTGCGGCAAGACGACGACCTTGCGCATGGTCGCCGGGCTCGAAAGCATCACCTCGGGCCGCATCCTGATCGACGACACGGTCGTCAACGACCTGCCGCCGATGGACCGAGACATCGCGATGGTGTTCCAGAACTACGCGCTCTATCCGCATATGACCGTCTACGACAACATGGCCTTTGGCCTCAAAATGCGGAAGTTCGACAAGACCGAGATCGGCAAGCGCGTGCAGGAGGCGGCCGACATCCTCGGCATCCGGGATTATCTGAAGCGCAAGCCGCGCCAGCTTTCCGGCGGCCAGCGCCAGCGCGTCGCGCTCGGCCGGGCGATCGTGAGGCACCCGCGCGTGTTCCTGTTCGACGAACCGCTGTCGAACCTCGACGCCAAGCTCCGGGTGCAGATGCGCGTCGAGCTGAAGAAGCTGCACGAGCGGCTCGGCACGACCGCGATCTACGTCACGCACGACCAGGTCGAGGCGATGACGCTGGGCGACCGCGTCGTCGTGATGGCCGACGGGTACGTGCAGCAGGTGGGCGAGCCGATGGAGCTCTATAACCATCCCGCCAACCGCTTTGTCGCCGGGTTTATCGGGTCGCCGGCGATGAATTTCGCCAGGGTGCGCGTCAGCCAGGAAAACGGCGCCATGTGGGCGACCGGCGAAGGGATCAAGCTCAAAGTGCCGGCGCCGGAAGCTACGCGGCTCGGCGCGCACATCGGCAAGGAAGTGACGCTCGGCATCCGGCCCGAGGACATGCGCGTCGCCGGCGACGGCGATGCGGGCGACCTGACGCTCGATTGCGTCGTCGAGGTCGTTGAGCGGCTCGGCTCCGAAATCCTGCTCGATGTCGCAGTCGGCCAGGCGACGATGGTCGCCTCGGTCGAGCCGACTGAAACGGCTAAGATGCATGACCGGATCCGGCTCGCGCTCAATCCCGACCGGCTCCATTTCTTCGACAGCGACACCGAGGCGGCGATCTGATGTAGTCGTCGCACATCAGGCGGGGACGCGGCGCAGAACGCGCCCCGCGACTTACAGGGGGGGAAAACATGGTACGCATTCAGCGGCGTCGTTTCCTGCAGCTTTCCGGCGCCGGTGCGGTCGCGGCATCGACCGGCGGCCTCGCCGGCATCCTCGCCAGCGGCCGCGCCCCGGCCTACGCCGCAGGGACGACGTTGCATTGGCTCAAATTCGTCGATTTCGTGCCGCAGTCGGATGTGCTGCTCAAGGGCAAGATCAAGGACGACTGCAAAAAGGCGCTCGGCATCGACCTTGAGGTCGAGGCGATCAACGGCGACGGCGTCCAGGCGCGCATCACCTCGGCGATCCAGTCGAAAACGGGCGCGGACATCATGATGGCGGTCAGCAACTGGGCCCAGCTTTACGCCGACAGCCTCGCCGATGTCAGCGATCTCGCCGAGGCGCGCGGCAAGGCGGAGGGCGGCTATTTCGAGACCGCGAAGGCGGTGGCCAACAACGGCAAGCGCTGGATCGCGATGCCGTTCACGATCCTCGGCGTGCTGTACGCCAACCGCACCTCGTGGTTCGCCGAGGAGGGGGTAACCCCCGACAAGTTCCCGGCGACCTGGGAGGAATACCGCGCGGTCGGCAAAAAGATGAAGCCGAAGGGGCGTCCGTTCGGCCAGACCCTGGCGCATGCCTTTGGCGACGGTCCGGCAGGCTGGTACCCGTACCTCTGGTCATGGGGCGGCAAGGAGGTCGAGGCCGACGGCAAGACCGTCGTGCTCAACAGCAAGGAGACGATCGAATCGGTCAAGTTCGCGACCGCGATGTGGAAGGACGCGTTCGACGAGGGCGGGATGTCGTGGGACGACGCCGGCAACAACCGGGGGTTCCTGTCGAACACGATCAGCTCAACCAGCAACGGCGCCTCGATCTACCTGCTTGCGCGGGTCAAGGCCGACACCTACCTGACCGAGACCGGCAAGCCGTTGAAGGACGACATCTTCCACTCGCCCCTGCCCAAGGGCCCGGCCGGCCAGTTCAGCTATCACGTCCCGTTCTCGAACCTGGTGCCGAGCTACACCCCGAACAAAAAGGCGGCGCTCGACTTCCTCAAATGGTTCCACTCAAAGGATGTCTACGGCGAGTGGTTCACCTCGCAAATGGGTTTCTCGGTCGGCTCCACGAAGAGCTGGGAAGACGACCCGATGTGGAAAATCGACCCGGTCATGGCCCCGTTCCGCAAAGCCGCCGAAAGCGGCCGCTTCGCCGGCTACGCCGGGCCTGCCGGCCGGGGCGCGGCCGAGGCGATCAGCAAATTCATCATCGTCGACATGTACGCCAAAGCCGTCCAAGGCGCCTCCGCCGAAGACGCCGTCAAATGGGCGCATGACGAGCTGGTGAAAATTTACGTGTAGGGAGGCGGTGGTGAGCCGGCTCTCTAACCGTCAGGGGTAGAGCCGGCGTTCGCCTCGGTGCATGTCTTCGGTGCCCCTGGTGCGGTCAGGCGCGTTGTCGCGCATTTGCAGTCGTGCGCGCTCAAATACGGCGCGGAGGGCCGGGGCAAGCCCGGCCAATGTGACTGAGGAAGGCTGAAGCAAGCACCCTGGGCCTTCCGGATGGCTGGGCATTCTGATTGGCTTGACGAGATACCAACCAGTCGGTATGATAATTTATACCGAATGGCATGGAACCTATGGCCCGATCCCGCACCAATTCGAAAACCGAGCTGCTGAACGCCGCGCTCAATGAAATCCGGGCGCGCGGCTATGCGGGGACGACGGTCGAAGACATCTGCCGTGCGGCAGGGGTGACCAAGGGCAGCTTCTTTCATCATTTCCAAAGCAAGGACGAGCTGGCGCTCGGCGCGATCGCGCACTGGGATGCGATGACTGGCGCGCTTTTCGTTGCGGCGCCCTACCGCTCGCTGCCCGACCCGCTCGACCGGCTCCTCGGCTATGTCGCCTTTCGCGCGCAGATGCTCAGCGGCCACCTCCACGATTACACCTGCCTCCTCGGGACGCTGGTGCAGGAAACCTATGCCACGCACCCCGACATCCGCGCCGCGTGCGATCGGGGAATGGCGGCGCACATCGCCGAGCTGACCCGCGATGTCGCCGCAGCGAAGGCGCTCTATGCCCCCGACGCGCGGTGGAGCGCCGAGAGCGTCGGCACCTTTATCCAGGCCGTATTGCAGGGCGCCTTCATCTTCGCCAAGGCGCGTCAGGGGCCCGAGACGATCCGGGAAAGCCTCGAACATCTGCACCGCTATCTCGTCACCCTCTTCGGCCGGCGCCGCGTGCGCGTCCCGGCCGCCAGCATCCCCTCTCAGAAAGGAGCCTCCGATGAGCGACCGTGAACTCACCCTGACCCGCCTGATCGACGCAACGCCGGAAAAGCTCTACCTCGCCTGGACCGAGCCGGGGTTGCTCAAAGAGTGGTTCGCGCCGCTGCCGTGGACGACGCCGGAGGCGCAGGTCGATGTCCGTCCCGGCGGCGCGAGCCTCGTCGTCATGCGCTCTCCCGACGGTCAGGACATGCCGTGCCGCGGCGTCTATCTCGAGGTGGTCCCGAACCGGAAGATCGTCTTCACCGACGCCTTCACCTCGGCCTGGGAGCCGTCGGGGAAGCCGTTCATGACCGTGGCGCTGACCTTCGAGCCCGAAGGCGAGAAAACCCGCTACACCGCCCGCGTCTCACACTGGACCGTCGAAGACCGCGAAGCCCACGAAAAGATGGGCTTCCACACCGGCTGGGGCCAATGCACCGACCAGCTCGCGGCGCTCGCCGCTCGATTGTAGGGCGGGTTGGCGGAGCGTAACCCGCCGGCCTCTCGGGCGTGGCGGATTACCCTCCGCTCCTCCGCCCTACGGCGCCTTCGCGAGTGACGACAGGGGTCTCCGGCACTACGATGCGGGCTCGTTGCCGCAGGGAGGCGCCAAATGCCCGCACGTACCGGCCAGCAATACATCAACGGGTTGCGCGAGCAGGAGCGGGAGATCTGGCTGAATGGGGAGCGGGTCCGGGATGTGACGACGCATCCCGGGCTGAAGGGCGGGGCCAGGGCGATCGCCCGGCTCTACGACCTGCAGCACGACGCCAAGCTCGAAAAGGTGATGACGTACAAGTCGCCGTCGTCGGGCGGGCGGGTCGGGCGATCGTTTTCGAATCCCAAGGACAAGGGCGAGCTCGAAGCGCGCAGCCAGATGATGCTGACCTGGGCGCGGGCGTCGTGCGGGATGATGGGGCGGTCGCCCGATTTTATGAACGTCACCTTCGCCGCGTGGGGCGCGGCGGCCGATTTCTTCGGCGAGAAGCGACCGGAATTCGGCGCCAACATGCGGAAATACGTCGAGTTCATCCGCGAGAACGACATCGTCCTCACCCACTCGCTGATCAACCTCCAGCGCAGCCGCAACGTTACCGGCATGTTCAATCTCGAAGGCGGCACCGCGCTCGAGGTGATCCGCGAGACGTCGGAAGGGGTGGTCGTGCGTGGGGCGCGCATCCTCGCGACGCTCGGGCCGCTGTCGGACGAGATCGCCGTGTACTCGCCCAGGCTGGCGCGGCACAGCGATGACCACTCGCCGTTTGCGATGAGCTTTTCGATCCCGTGCGGAGCGAAGGGGCTCAAATTCCTCTGCCGCGACACGTTCGACCAGAACCGCTCGCATTTCGATCAGCCGCTCGGCTCGCGGTACGAAGAGATGGATTGCATCGTCTTCTTCGACGACGTGGTCGTGCCGTGGGAGCGGGTGTTCCTGCTTTACGATGTCGACCGGCTCAACGCGATCCCGCACGTCACCCACTCGACCGCGCATTCGGCGCATCAGGGCGCGGCGAAAAACCTCGCCAAATGCGAGTTCGTTCTCGGCATTGCGCTGATGATGACCCAGACGCTCGGTAACGCGCATCTCCCGCATACCGAGGAGAGGATCGGCGAGCTGATGCTCTATACCGAGCTGATGCGCTCGTGCATGCGGGCGGCCGAGGCCGATGCGGAAATCGACCGCTGGGGCGTCATGTGTCCGGCGATATTGCCGGTTGAGAGCACCCGCAACCTGATGATGACCGCCTATCCGCGAATGGTGGAGATCCTGCACCTGCTCGGATCGTCGAGCTTCCTCTTGACGCCGAGCGAAAAGGATTTCGCCGGGCCGATGGGGCCGCACATCGAGCAATACCTTGCGACCGACTCGACCGACGCGAAGGAGCGCGTGAAATTGTTCCGCCTCGCCTGGGACGTTGCCGGGAATGCGTTCGGCAGCCGGCAGGTCTTGTACGAGCGGTTCTTCGCCAGCGACCCCTTGACCCGCGCCCGGGCAATGGCCGCGATCTATCCGAAAGAGGAGACCATGGCGCGCGTGCGAGAGTTTTTGAGCCGCAGCGACGAAGAATGGTAGAGTTGGCGCAACCCGTCACCGGAGGGAACCCATGGCCAAGCGTCCGATGTATCTTCAGCACGTCAATCTGTATGTCCGCAACGCCGAGCGGTCGAAGCAGTGGTACGAGGACCTGCTGGGCCTCCACACCTATGAATACCGGCCGGGCTGGGCGGCCTTCATGTCGGCCGACGAGGAGCAGTCGCACGAGGTCGCGCTGATGCAATTGGGCGACGATGCGCCGCTGCAGCAGAAGCGTCAGGTGGGCTTGAACCACATGGCGTGGCGGCTCGAAAGCCTGGACGACCTCAAGGAATTCTACGCGCGGATCAAGGAAAAGGGGCAGCCGATCGATCATATCGCCGATCACGGCATTTCGCTCGGCATCTACCTGCGCGACCCCGACGGCAACGGCGTCGAGGTGTTCTACGAGATGCCGCGCGCCGAATGGCCGGTCGACTTCCACGTCTTCTCGCGCGACAAGGTCGGCCGCGGCCGCTTCCCCGGTCCGTGGGACGCTGAAATGGTCGACCAGCTCCCAGTCCCGCAGCCCGCGGCGGCGGAGTAGCAAGCCTCGGTAAGATTGCACTGTCCCGCTTCGTCCCGGAGCGGGACAGATGCTTCTTTCCGTCATCCCGGCCTTTGCCGGGATGACGAATTTGTAGAGTTGGGGACATGCGCACCTACAAAATCGCGGCGATGGGCGGCGACGGGATCGGGCCTGAGGTGGTCGATGCCGGGGTCGAGGCGCTCAAGGTTTGCGCCGAGCGGGACGGCGGGTTTGCGCTCGCGTTCGAGAATTTCGACTGGGGTTCGGATTACTACAAAAAGCACGGCGTGATGATGCCGGCGGACGGCGCTGCACGGTTGCGAGGGTTCGATGCGATCCTCTTTGGCGCGGTGGGCTCGCCCGGGATCCCGGATCACATCACGCTATGGGGGCTTCGGCTGTCGATTTGCCAGCCGCTCGACCAGTATGCCAATGTCCGCCCGACCCGGATCCTTCCCGGCATCACCAGCCCGCTGCGCCACGTCGATGGGCCGGAGCTCGACTGGGTCATCGTGCGCGAGAATTCCGAGGGCGAGTACGCCGGGGTCGGCGGCCGCGTGCATCAGGGGATGGAGATCGAGACCGCGACCGACGTCTCGATGATGACCCGCACCGGCGTTGCCCGGATCATGCGGTTCGCCTTCGGGCTGGCACAATCGCGGCCGCGCAAATTGTTGACCGTCGTGACCAAATCGAATGCGCAGCGCCACGCGATGGTGATGTGGGACGAGATCGCCGCCGAGATCGCGAAGGATTTCCCGGATGTGACCTGGGACAAGATGCTGGTCGATGCGATGACGATGCGGATGGTGATGAAGCCGCAATCGATCGATACGATCGTCGCGACCAACCTCCACGCCGACATCCTCTCCGACCTCGCGGCGGCGTTGGCAGGGTCGATCGGGATCGCGCCGACCGCCAACCTCAACCCCGAGCGCACCGCGCCGTCGATGTTTGAGCCGATCCACGGCTCGGCCTTCGACATCGCCGGCAAGGGCATCGCCAACCCGATCGGCACGTTCTGGACCTGCGTGATGCTGCTCGATCACATCGGCGAGAAACCGGCCGCCACACGCCTGATGCGCGCGATCGAGCGGGTGACCGCCGATGCCTCGCTGCACACCCCCGATCTCGGCGGCAACGCGACGACGGCGCAGGTCACCGCGGCGCTGTGCGACGCACTACGGGCGGCGAACGATTAGCCTTCCCTCACGATGTGTAGGGTGGATTAGCGAAGCGTAATCCGCCGACGCTATGGCGGCCCGTGGATTGGCGGATTACGCTTTGCAAATCCACCCTACGAAATTGAGGAATACCTCATGGCCGCCTCCACCCCCGTCTCCCCGACCGGCCACTTCACGCCGCGTAACGATTGGCTCGCGCGCCATACCGAGGCGGTGCTGGAGCCCGATCTGCCGATCGTCGATCCGCACCATCATCTCGTCGAACGGCCCGAGACCGGGCGGTATCTGCTGCCGGAGCTGCTCGCGGACACGAATAGCGGGCACAACATCGTGGGCACGGTCTATCTCGAATGGCTGTCGATGTACCGCGCGGCGGGGCCGGCCGAGATGAAGCCGGTCGGCGAGATCGAGTTCGCCAACGGCGTCGCGGCGATGGCGGCGAGCGGGATCTACGGCAAGACGCGAGCGTGCCACGGCATCGTCGGGTATGCCGATCTGTCGCTCGGAGCGGCCGTCGAGAAGGTGCTGGAGGCGCAGATCGAGGCTGGCGGCGGCCAAGTTGGCAAGAAGGGCGGCGGGCGGTTCAAGGGCATCCGCTACATCTCGGCGACCGATCCGGACCAGGCGGCGTGGGGGTCGCCGGTGACGCGGGCGCCGGGGATGCTGATGCAGCCGAAGGTGCGCGAGGGGTTCGCGAAGCTGGGCTCTTTGGGCCTCACCTTCGACTCGTTCATGTTCCACCCGCAGATCCGCGACCTCACCGACCTCGCGCGCGCGTTTCCGGGAACGCCGATCGTCATCGACCACGTCGGCGGGGCAATCGGGCTCGGACGCTACAAAGGCAAACGCGACGAGGTCTTCGCCGATTGGAACCGCTCGATGAAGGAGCTGGCGACCTGCCCGAATGTGCATGTGAAGCTCGGCGGGCTCGGGATGCGGGTGTTCGGGTTCGATGTCCACGAACGGCCGGAGCCGCCGAATTCCGAGACGCTGGCCGGGTTGTGGCGACCCTATATCGAGGCGTGCATCGCCGCGTTCGGGGCCGACCGGTGCATGTTCGAGAGCAACTTCCCGGTCGATAAGGGGAGCGGCAGCTATCAGGTGTTCTGGAACGCGTTCAAGATCATCGCCAAGGGCTGCTCGGCGAGTGAGAAGACGGCGCTGTTCTCGGGCACCGCCACCAAATTCTACAAATTGGGGGCGTGACCATGGCTCAGTCTGGCGTGGGGGCCGCGCCGAACCCGAATTATCACGTGCGCCACGACTGGCTCGCTCGCGGCACCGAGGAGGTGCTGGAGCCCGACCTGCCGATCGTCGACCCGCACCACCATCTGTGGGACCGCGCCGAGACCGGGCGGTATCTGCTCGACGATCTGCTCGGCGACCTCAACAGCGGGCACAACATCACGCAGACCGTGTTTCTCCAGTGCCACTCGATGCACCGGGCCGACGGGCCGGAGGAAATGCGGCCGGTCGGCGAGGTCGAGTTCGTCAACGGCGTCGCGGCGATGAGCGCGAGCGGCAATTACGGAAAGACCAAGATCTGCGCGGGCATCGTCGGCACTGCCGACCTGGCGCTCGGTGCCGCCGTCGAGAAGGTGCTGGAGGCCGAGGTGAGGGCCGGCGGCGGGCGATTCCGCGGCATCCGCTATATCACCGCGACCGACGCCAAGGCGGCGCAGGAGCTGACCCAGTTCCGCAAGGAGGGGCTGCTGCTCGATGCGAAGGTGCGCGAGGGGTTTGCGCGGCTTAGCGCGATGGGCCTTTCGTTCGACGCGTGGCTCTACCACCCGCAGATCCCCGAGCTCACCGATCTCGCGCGGGCGTTTCCCGAGACGCCGATCGTGTTGAACCATGTCGGCGGCGCCATCGGGCTCGGCCCCTATGCCGGGCATCGCGACGAGGTCTTCGCCGAGTGGAGCGGGCATATCCGCGCGCTCGGCGCCTGTCCGAATGTGTATGTGAAGCTCGGCGGGCTCGGCATGCGGATGTTCGGGTTCGACGTGCAGGCGCAGGATTTGCCGCCGGCCTCGGAACGGCTCGCCGAATTGTGGCGTCCCTATCTCGAAACCTGCATCGCCGCGTTCGGGGTCGAGCGCTCGATGTTCGAGAGCAATTTCCCGGTCGACAAGACGAGCTGCAGCTATCGCGCGCTGTGGAACGCGTTCAAGCGCGTCGCCTCGGGCTGCTCGGCCGCCGAGAAAGCGGCGCTGTTTTCGGGCACGGCGGCGAAGTTCTATCGGCTGTAGCTGGGCTGGCTCAAGCCGGGCTGCTTACTCTCTTTCCCAGCTCCCCCGGACTTGTTCCGGGGGTCTACGAAGCGGTTCCGGTGAGGCGAGGTGGCGTGGAGGGCCGGGCCGAGCCCGGTCAAGCCGAAGAAGAAGGCAGATTATTTGCTGCCTTTCGTAGCCAACGCCTTCGCCTGCTCCAGCGCCGCTTTCAGCCCTGCGTCATCCGGTTTGAGCGTCACCGCGTGCTGGTAGGCGTCGGCTGCCTTGTCGGGGTGGCCGAGGACCATGTAGGAGCGGCCGAGGCGGGTCCAGCCGTCGGGATCGTCGGGGTGTTCCTGCAATTTGGCGGCGAGGCGCGCTACCATCGCTTCGGGCGAGGGGAGCGGCTGACCGGAGGAGGTCTTGAGCGTCGCCGGGTCGATGCCGGCCCGCTTTGCAGTGTCGGCGATACGGCGCTGCAAGAGCGGCATGTATTCGGCGTCGGGCGCGGAATCGGCTTCGAGATCGACCCAGCCCTGCAGCGCCGCCTTTGGGTCGCCGTGCTGCAGCGCCGCCAGGGCCAGGTAATAGCGCGAGCGCGGCGCCGAGGCAGGGTCCTTTAGTGCCGCCTCGAAGTCGGCCTTGGCAGCGTCGGTGATGGTGCCGCCGGCTTCGAGCACCAGCGCCTCGGCCAAATCGCCGACGATGTCGGGGCGATTGTTCGATAGTCGTGCGGCGCGGCGATAGGCGTCGGCGGCGTCGTGGTAGCGGCCGAAATCGATCTGCGACCGGCCCATCAGCACCCAGCCGGTCAAATCGTCGGGGTGGTCGTGCAGGTGCTCGGCGAGCTTGGCGACGGCGGCGGCCATGTCGGTGCGCGGGCCGACGGCCGACGCTGCCTGGGCACGGCGGGCGGCGAACGGGTCGTCGGGCAGGGCCGGTGAGCCGAGCTGCCAGTACAAGGTCCAGGCGACAAAGGGCAGCGCGATGACGGCGCCGGCGATCGCCAAGACCGATCCGCGCGTCGCCGCGCGCGGTGCGGCGCCGGACTGGGGCAGCGCGAGCATGCGGCGAGCGATCTCGGTGCGGGCGCTTTCGGCCTCGCCGGCGTTGAGCACGCCGCGGTCGACATCGCGCTCGATCTCGGCAAGCTGGTCGCGATAGACCGCGAGGTTGTAGGCCTCGCTCGATACGCCGGGACGCCGGCGCCACAGCAGCGGCGCGAGGAAGAGCCCCATCGCCAGGAAGGTCAGCGCCAGGAGCGCGAGCATAAAGCCGAGGCTCACGTCTCGGCCTTTTCGTCGAGGAGCGCGGCGAGGCGGCCCTGTTCGTCGGGGCTCAGCGGCGGAGCGGGCGCCGGCTGCGTGCGATAAAAGCGCCACGCCATCCCGATCCCGATCAGCACCAGCAGCGCCGGCCCGCCCCACAACAGCGCCGTATCCCATTGGAACGGCGGCTTCAGCAGCACGAAGTCGCCGTAGCGGGAATGGATGTAGTCGATGACCTGCTGGTCGGTGTCGCCGGCGGCGATGCGCTGGCGCACCAGGACGCGCAGATCGTGGGCGAGGTCGGCGCCCGAATCCTCGATAGACTCGTTGCGGCAGACGAGGCAGCGCAGTTCCTGGCCGACCATGCGGGCGCGCGCTTCGAGTGCTGGGTCCTTCAGCATCTCGCCGGGCTGCACGGCCCAAGCCGGCGCATGGGTGGTCAGAAGGAGGAAGAGGGCTATCGCTATTTTCACGCCGTCAGTGCCAGCGAAGCGGAGCAATCTCGTGCCGACGGAGGCTCCCCCGATCGAGACTGCCGCGGCGCTGCGCGCCTCGCGATGCCAGCGCCAGATCATTGCTGGAGCCGCGTGACTAGCGGCAGGATCGTGCCGTCGATGTCGGCCCGGGTCAGTGGGCCGACATGCTTGTAGCGAATGCGCCCAGCGCGATCGATAAGGAAGGTCTCGGGTACGCCGTAGATGCCCCAGTCGATCCCGACAGCGCCGCTGTCGGCGCCGATCTGCGTGTAGGGGTCGCCGAGCTTGCCGAGCCAGCCGAGCACCTCGTCGGGCTTGTCCTTGTAGTCGATACCGTAGATCGGCACGCGTTTCTTCCCAGCCAGCGCCATCAACGCTGCGTGCTCCTCGCGGCAGGGCACGCACCACGAGGCGAAGGCGTTGACGAGGCTCACATGGCCCTTGAGAGCGGCGTTCGACAGGCCGTCGCTGCGGCCCGGAAGCGGGGGCAGGGAGAATTGCGGAGCCGGCTCGTCGATCAGCGGCGACGGCAAGCTCATCGTGTCGATACCGAGCCCGCCGTACAACGCCGCGGCGATCAGCCCGAACACGATAAGCGGTGCGAGGGTGGCCCAGCGCAGCCGCTTCATTCGGCCGCCTGTATCCCGGCCGGAGCCGCCGCGGTCCGGCGCCGCGTCGGAGCGCCCACCCGGTGACGCCGGTCGGTCAGCGACACCATCCCGCCAAACGCCATCGTGAGCCCGCCGAGCCAGATCCACGGCACCAGCGGGTTGTAGTAGAGCCGCAGCGTGTAGGCGCCCTTGCCGTCGCTGTCGCCGATCACGGTGTAGACATCGGCGAGGAGGTTGGTGCGGATCGCGACATCGGTCGAGGTGCCGTCCTCGACCGCATAGAAGCGCTTTTCCGGCAGCATCTCACGCACCAGTTCACCGCCGCGCATGAGGCGCATATGCGCGCGGGTCGCGGTGTAATCGGGACCGCGAACCTGATCGACCCGATCGAGGACGATCTGATACCCGGCGAGATCGAACGAGTCGCCGGGGTGCGCGGAAACCACCTTCTGCTGGGTCCAGGCGACCGAGCCGGTGATGCCGGCGAGGACGACCGCCATCCCGGCATGGGCGAAGGTCATGCCCCAGGCCGCGCGCGGCAAGCGGATCGCCCGGCGCAGCGACACCGCGGCGGGCTCGCGGAAGAGGCCGATCCGGTCGGCGAGCTCGATCACGGTGCCGGCGAAGAGCCACGCCGCGAGCGCGAGGCCGCATGCCGGCCACACCGATTTGACCCCCGCGAGCACCAGCGTCGCCGCCACCGCCAGCGCCGTCGCGACAAAGGCGAATTTGAGCCGAAGCAGCGCCGCGCCCAAGTCGCCGCGCTTCCACGGCAGCATCGGCCCGACCGCCATCGCGATGAGGAGCGGCACCATGATCGGGCCGAAGGTCAGGTTGTAAAAGGGCGGGCCGACCGAGACGCGTTGGCCGCTGACGACATCGAGGAAGAGTGGGTAAAGCGTGCCGAGAAACACCGTCGCCGCGGCGCTCGCGAGGAGGATGTTGTTGAGGAGGAGTGCGCCTTCGCGCGAGATCGGCGAGAAGAGGCCGCTCGGCGCGAGGCGCGGGGCGCGGATCGCGTAGAGGAGGAGGGCGCCGCCGGTGTAGACGCCCAAAAGCAGGAGGATGAAGACGCCGCGCCGCGGGTCGGAAGCGAAGGCGTGAACCGAGGTCAACACGCCCGAGCGGACGAGGAAGGTGCCGACGAGGCTCAGCGAGAACGTCACGATCGAGAGGAGGATCGTCCAGCTTTTGAGCGCCTCGCGCTTTTCGACGACGAGCGCGGAGTGCAACAGCGCGGTGCCGGCGAGCCAGGGCATGAACGACGCGTTCTCGACCGGGTCCCAATACCACCACCCGCCCCAGCCGAGCGTGTAATAGGCCCACCAGCTTCCCATCGCGATGCCGACCGTCAGCGCGCACCAGGCCGCCAATGTCCACGGCCGCACCCAGCGCGCCCACGCCGGATCAACCCGCCCCTCGATCAGTGCCGCGATTGCAAAGCAGAACGAGATCGAAAATCCGACATAGCCGAGATAGAGGCAGGGGGGGTGAAAGGCGAGACCGCGGTCCTGCAGGATCGGATTCAGTCCCGCCCCATCCACCGGGGCCGGGACGATCCGCAGGAACGGGTTGGAAGTCAGCAGGATGAAGAGGAGGAACCCGACCCCGATCATGGCCTGCACCGCGAGTACTCTCGCGCGCATCGCCGGCGGCAGGTTGCGGCCGAAAACCGCGACTGCGGCGCCGAAGAGGCCGAGCATGAAGACCCAGAGCAGCATCGAGCCTTCGTGGTTGCTCCACACGCCGGCAATCTTGAACAGCATCGGCTTGTTGCTGCTCGAATTGGTCGCGACGTTGACGAGCGAGAAATCCGACACGGCGTAGGCGTGCATCAGCGCGAAAAAGGCGATCGCGATAAAGAGGAACTGCCCCAGCGCGGCCGGCCGCGCCACGCCGATCAGCGCCGCATCGCCGCGCGCCGCGCCGACGAGCGGCAGCACCGCCTGCAGCGCGGCGACGCACAGTGCTAGCACAAGGGCGAAATGCCCGATTTCTGTAATCATGCGGCGAATCTTGTACGAGCCGCGTGGCCTGCCGGCAACAGCGCCGCGTGTCGCGCCCTCGCGCCTCGCCGCTCCGCGCCCTCATCCGGCTCGCTAGGCTCGCCGGATGAGGGCCGAGCGCGGCGAGGTGGCGGGCCCTACAGCAGCATCTCCGTCAATTCCGCCGGCATGCTCAGCATCGGGTAGTGGCCGGTGTCGAGCTCCGCGAACGGGGCGCCGAGCTTTTCGGCGGTGCGCCGCTGGTGGGCTTCGCCGGGGTTTTGCGCGCGCTTGCACCATATGACGCTCGCCTTCCACTTCTGGTCCCAGAAGCTGTCGAGCTTGACCGGGCTGTCGTAGATCCCGGTCGGGTGCATCGTATAGCGCTCGAGCACCCAGGCGCGGTTCTTCGGGTCGAGATCGGCGAAGAGGCGGTTTTCCGCGTCCTCGCGGGTCGGGCCGGTCACGATCCCTTGCGTGATGGATGAGGAGCGGACGATGTCGCGGATCTTCTCGCCGCTCAACAGCGCCAGCGCATCGACAAAGACGAGCCGGCCGATGCGGTCTCGGGCCATCTCGGCGACCCGGCAGGCGACCATCCCGCCCGAGCTGGTGCCGACCAGCACCACGTCGTGCAGGTCCTCGTAAAACAAAAGCTGCGCGATCTCGTCGGCATGGGTCTCGGTGTTGATCCCTGCGCGAACCTGATCCTTGCGCTCGCCGCAGCCGTCGAGGCTCGGGGCATAGACCGCGTGGCCGGCGGCGCGCAGCCGGGTCGCCACATCCTTCCAGATCCAGCCGCCCTGGTACGAGCCGTGGATCAGCACATAGGTCGCCATGTTCTTTTCTCCTTTATGAGCCACCGCCGGTGACGTCGATCGTCTCGCCGGTGACGAAATCGGCATCCGCCGAGGCGAGGAAACAGATGACGCGCGCCTGGTCGACAGCCTCCGCGACGCGGCGCAGCGGGGTTTTGTCGATCTCGGCGGCCTTCGCCTCCTGGCTGCGCCGTTCCCAATGCGGGCGGATGCGCTCGGTCAGGGTGACGCTGGGCGCGATCGCGTTGATGTTGATGCCGTAGGGGCCGAGCTCATAGCTGAGCTTTTTGGTGAAGGCGATAATCCCGCCCTTTGCCGTCGCATAGGCGGCGGATGACGACACGCTACGTCCGCGCCCGGCGATCGAGGCGAGGTTGACGATCTTGCCGCTGCCCTGCTTCTGCATCGCCGGCACGACCGCGTTGGTAAAGAGGAACGTGCCGTTGAGGTTGAACTGGATCAGCTTTTCCCAGTCGTCGAGGCTGAGCTCGTGCATCGGCCGGCCCGGCCTGTCGATGATCGTGCTGCCGCCGACCGCGTTGACGAGGATGTCGATGCGGCCGTGCTCCTTGACGACCGCGTCGACGAGGTCGCGCACCTGCTGCGGGTCGAGCGCGTCGCAGACCCAGCCTTGGGCGCGGCCGCCGGCGGCGCGGATCTCCTCCATCGCCTGCTCAAGCCGGGCCTCGTTGTTGTCGACGCCGACGATGATGGCGCCCTCGCGGCCCATGATGTCGGCCGTCGCGCGGCCGATCCCGCTCGCCACCGCAGTGATCAAGGCAACCCGATCGGTGAACCGCATGGCTTCCCTCTCCCGCTTCCCCCGGGCGTCTTCAGCGGGCATTCTGAAGGGCGAGCGATCCCTGTCAACGCGCGAGGCAAGAAATGCAGATCGGAATCCACCTGCCGCATGCCGGCAGCCAGGCGTCACCTACGCTCATCAAGCGCCACGCGCAGCGCGCCGAGGCGCTGGGACTGAGCGACGTGTGGGTCAGCGAGCACATTATCGTGCCGCGCGCGCAATTCCCGCGGTCGCCCTTGTTCTACGATCCGGTGCTGACCTTGACCTGGGTCGCCGCCGTCACCGAGCGGGTGCGGCTCGGCACCAGCGTGCTGGTTTTGCCGATGCGCCATCCGCTGCCGTTGGCGAAGGAATTGTCGACGCTGCACAACCTCTCGGGCGGGCGGCTCATTTGCGGGGTCGGAGTCGGTTGGCTGGAGCCGGAATTTGCCGCGCTCGGCAGCCCGTTCCACGAGCGCGGCAAGCGCATGGACGAGGGGATCGCGATGATGAAGGCGGTATGGTCGCAGGACCCGGTGACCTTCGACGCCAAGGTGATCCCATCGGTCATCAAGGACATGACGATGCTGCCGCAACCGATCAGCCCGATACCGATGTGGCACGGCAGCCGGTCCGAGGCGGCGCACAAGCGCACGACCCGAATCGGCGACGGCTGGCACGGCAGCCAAGTCAACCCCGAGCAGGCCGCCGAGGTCGTCAAACGCCTGCGCCGCGACCGTCCCGAGCCATCGTTCACGATCTCGGTGCGCTATCACTGGGACGGCAAGGATGTCGGGATGGCCAAGGACAGCGT
The DNA here is from genome assembly GCA_036489765.1 of Allostellaceae bacterium. Taxonomy (GTDB): domain Bacteria; phylum Pseudomonadota; class Alphaproteobacteria; order ATCC43930; family CGMCC-115725; genus DATARH01. The sequence continues at coordinate 22,768 of DASXFE010000078.1, forward strand.
CGCCGCCTACGCAGCCGCCGGCGTCCAGCACATCATGGTCCACCCGCAAGACCGCGAAGTCGATGATTGGGACACGGTGATCGAGGGAGTGGGAAAGCTGGCGGCTGGCTAATTCGCCAGGGGTTTTCCCAACGCAGGCTGGGGAAGCAGGCGAAGTCACGGTCGGCGGAGCAGAGGGTCAGTCCGTGCCCGATCGCCATGGCCGCCAGATGGGCGTCGTGGACGAGATCGGCGCGGGCACCGGTCGCCGCGACCAACTCGCCCAGGATTTCGGGGTGGCGCTCGGTCGGCGCCGGAACCCACACGCGAGGCTGATCGAGCCAAGCGACGACTTGGCTCCAGGCGTCTGCGATCGGCACAGGCCGCGTCAGCGCCCGCGGGTTGGTCACGACCCGCAGGAACGCCAGAAGCGTCTCCCACGGCAACCCGACGCCGCGGATTCCGGCGAGTTGTCCATTGAGCCAATCCCTGGCTCGCGGATGCTGAGCAAACCCTTCGATCGATGCGTAGATAAGCAGGTTCGCGGCGATCAGGATCAACGGAACGCCTCACCCTCGATCAACGCGAGCACCTCGGCGACATTGTCGACGTTGTCGAGCAAAGGCGGGCCTGCATCGAACGTCTTCATGCGAAAGCGATCGCGCCTCGGCTCCGCGACGAGCTGCTTCAGACCCTGCCGGAGCGCGTCATTCACAAGGCTCTTCAGGCTCCCACTGCGTTCTTTCCGAAGCCGTTGGAGCTGAATGGCGATGTCTGGGTCGATTGTCAGGGTAGTGCGCATGACGCATAAATCGGTCGGTTGATGTCTTGATGTCAAAGCCGCGAGTCTACTTGGAGAAAGCCGCCATGCCGACGTTCAAGCCGACCCCTGACCTCGATATGCATTACTCGGTCGATGACTTCACCGACCCGTGGACCAAGCCCGAGACCCTGCTGATGCTGCATGGGAATGCCGAAAGCGGGCTCGCGTGGTGGCGGTGGGTGCCGAAACTGGCGCGGCGGTACCGAGTGGTGCGGCCGGATATGCGTGGGTTCGGGCAATCGACGCCGATGCCGCGCGACTATCCCTGGACACTCGACCGGCTAACCGAGGATTTCTGTGCGCTGATGGATCATCTCGGCGTCGACCGGTTTCATCTCGTCGGCGCCAAGATCGGCGGCACGATCGCCCGCGCCTTTGCCGCGCGGCGGCAGGACCGGGTCAAGACGCTGACCGTCGTCGGTACCCCGCCGCCGTTCCGCGCCGAGGCCGCCGCCAATGTCGAGGCGACCGTCAAGATGTTCGAGGATCACGGAGTCGAATACTGGGCGCGGCAGAACATGGCCAACCGGCTCGGCAGCGCCTTCCCGAAAGAGGGGTTCGATTTCTGGGTCGCCTATATGGCGCGCACCGCGGCGTCGACGCAGATCGGCTTTATGCCGACGATCGCGGTCGCCGATATCCGCCCCGACATCCCGAAGATCAAATGCCCGACCCTGGTCGTGACGACCGAGGAAAGCGGGCTCGGCTCGGTCGCGGCGATGCGGGAATGGCAGGAACAGATCGCCGGGTCTGAGCTCGTGGTGTTTCCGGGGAATTCGTACCATGTCGCCGCGACGCATGCCGATGAGGCGGCGGATGCGACGCTGGAGTTTCTCGGGCGGCGGGGCTAGCCCTCACCCTGCTCGCTGCGCGAGCTGTCCATCCTCTCCTACAATGCGGGCGAGGGGTTGAGGCGGCCCCGTCGCCCGCATTGTAAGAGAGGGTGGCCGAAGGCCGAGTGAGGGTCCGGCCGCGACACCACGGGAGGACGCCAGATGTACAAAGCCACTGCCGACAAGATGCTGCCGACCTCGATCATCGGCTCGCTGCCGCGGCCGGCTTGGCATACGGCGCAGATCGGGTCGAGGAATTTCCTCGAAGCGATGGTCAATTCCCGATGGCGCGAGCAATACGAGGATGCGGTGTCGACGCATTTGCGGGCGCAGGAGGTCGCCGGGCTCGACATCTGCACCGACGGCGACGCGCATTACGACGAGGAGATCGGCGGGTGGAGCTGGCAGAGCTATCCGCTGACCCACATGGCCGGGTTTTCGCGCGAGGCCGCGCTGACCGTGCCCAGGGTCAACCTCGCCGCCGTGCCGCGGGGGCTCATTCTCCACGATCAGCTCGAGGCGCGCGTCGTGCCGCGCATCACCGGGCCGATCGGGCCGGGCAACCTGCAATATTCGGCGATGTGGAAGGTGGCGCAGCGGCAAACCCCGCGCCCGGTCAAGTTCGGCACGATCATGCCCGAGCTTTTGGCGGCGGCGGTCGAGGACGATTACTACAAGGACCCGGTCGAGCGCGTCTGGGCGTTGAGCGAAGCGATCAACCAGGAGCTCACCGGGCTCGCCGATGCCGGCTGCCCGGTGATCCAGATGGAGGAGCCGCAGATCCACATGGTGCCGGCCCGCGGGAAGCCGTTCGGCCGGCTGGAAATCCCCGATCTCGTCAAGATCTTCGCCAATACCGTCAAGGGGCTCCGGGGGAAGACCGAGGTGTGGTGCCACACCTGCTGGGGCAACCCGGCGCAGCAGCGCATCTTCCGCGACGTTCAGAGCTATCAGCCGACGCTTGAGGCGCTCAACGAGGTCGATGCCGACGCGCTGACCTTCGAGACCTGCTCGTCCGGCACCGGCGACCTCGAAGCGATCGGCCGGATCGTCAGGGACAAGAAGATCGTGATCGGCGTCATCGACCACCACACGCTGCAGATCGAGCGCCCCGACCAGGTCGCCGACATCATCCGCGAGGCGCTGAAGCATATCCCTGCCGAACGGCTGGTGATCTCCTCCGATTGCGGCATGGGCCGCGAAGGCATGAGCCGCCGCCATGCACAGTACAAGATGGTCGCGATGGTGCTCGGCACGAACATCGTGCGGAAGGAGCTGGGGCTGCCGGAGGCGGTGTGTCCGGCGGCAGACCAGCGGTATTCGTTGGCGGGGTAGATTTTCCCCTCGCCCGCCTGCGGGAGAGGGGAAAAATCAGACCGGGTGCTACGCCGCCCCGCGCCGATGCGAGAAGGCGGTTTCCGCGCTGGTGATGAACTCCAGCAATGCGGCGCGGCCGTCTTCGTTGACGCGGCGGGCGCGGAGGATGGCGGGGCCGACGTCTTCGGGTTTGGTGACGCGCTCGCCCCAGCCGCCGAGGTCGGTGGCGAGGTTGGCGTAGCTGCCGCCGAGGTCGCGGGTCTTGTACTTTTCGTGGCTGTAGGCCATCGCGTGCGTCTCGATCGCCATCGTCGAGTTGTTGAGGACGATCGTCGTGATCGGGATGCCACTGCGCGCCGCGGTCTCGAAATCGAGGCCGGTCATGCCAAAGGCGGCGTCGCCCATAAAGTTGACGCACATCTTGTCGGGCGCGCCGACCTTGGCGCCGATCGCAAGGCCGAGACCGGTGCCGAGCTGGTGCGACTTGCCCCAGCCGAGATAGCCGCGCGGCTTTTTCGCGACGTACATCGGCAGGAGCTGGTCGCGCGGGCTCCCCGAGTCATGCGTCACGATCGCGTCCTCTGACGGGATCACGCGCATGAATTCCGACATCACGAAATAGGGGCAGATCGGCCGCTCGGTCGAGCGGAGCTTGCCTTCCCAGCGCTGTTGCCACGCGGCCTTTTCGGTGGCGATCGTCTTCCTCGCGCCGGTCGAATGCGTCTTTTTGCCGAGCCGCTGCTTCGCCGCCTCGATGAGCTGTCCCAGCGCCAGTTTCGCGTCGGCGAGGATGGGGAGCGCGGTCGGGTGCGCCTTGTTGAGGTCGCGCGCGTCGTTGGTGATCTGGATGATCTCCTTGCCGTCGGGGATGATCGGCGTCGAGATGTTGTGCTTCGTCAGCGATGTGCCGACCGCGAGGATCACGTCGCAGGCATGGAGGAAATGCCGCCCGTGCCCGGTATAGACCGTGCCGCCCGAGCCGAGCGCGAGGTCGTGATCCTCGGGGAAGCAGCTCTTGCCGTCGGTCGTCGTCATGACCGGCGTGTCGGTCAGTTCGGCGAGGGTCAGGAGCTCGTCCCAGGCCTCGGCGTAGAGGACACCCTGGCCGGCGATGATCATCGGGCATTTGGCGCCGATCAGCATCTTCGCGGCGGCGTCGATATCGTCGGGGTCGCCGGCCGAGCGGGTGCGGCGCACGGTCTCGTAATGGACGTCGTTGCCGGGGAACTCGGCGGTCATCACATCGGCCGGTACCTCGAGCATGACCGGGCCGACGCGGCCGTTCTTCAGCGCGTTGAAGGCGCGGCGCACGGCGGGGATCGTGTGCTCGGGCATGTTGACCGGCTCGACCTGCTTCATCACCGAGGCGTAGCTGCGGGTCGAGTTGAAGAGCGGGAACATCTGCGCCGAATCGCGCGGGTGGCCTAGCGGGAGGAGCAGGATCGGGGTCGAATCCGAATAGGCCGAGGCGATGCCGGCAAACGCGTTCTCGGCGCCCGGCCCGTACTGCATCGCAAAGACGCCGGGAGGCTTGCCGTTCTGCACCCGGGCGCAGCCGTCGGCCATATGCACGCCGACCCGCTCCTGCCGGCAGATCACCGGCCTGATCCCCGCCGCCGCCGCCGCCTCAATGATCGGCGTCGTCGGAAAGCAGAACATCGTCGAGATACCCTCGCGCTTGAGGATCTCGGTGATCGCATCCATGACCAGCATCGGCGTCGCTCCCCTTGGGTCTTGTGTGTCTGACGGGAAGCGTAGCGCCTAGGTCGCTGAGGCGCTAGCGCGAGACCACGCATCAGCCTTGGTCCGATACCCACCGTTCCTCATTCTGAGGGTAATTATATACGTGCTTGACCCAATATCCGCAATGGGCTAGAATCCTTGCAGATTTTGGGGCCCGAGCCGATGTTGCAGCATTTCGATACCCTCGACGAACTGACCGCAGCGTTCCCGGACGAACAGACCTGTGTCGAGCACTTCCGGGCGATCCGTTGGGCGCATGGCGCATTCTGCCCTTACTGCGGCAGCACGCGCATCTACCATTTCGCGGATCGGCGTGCCCACAAGTGCGGCGACTGCCGCCAGCGGTTTTCGATCAAGGTCGGGACGATCTTCGAGGATACAAAGCTACCGCTTCGCAAGTGGTTCATCGCAATCTGGCTTATCACGAGCCACAAGAAAGGTATCGCCAGCACTCAGCTCGCCAAGGACTTGGGGATCACGCAGAAGAGCGCATGGTTCGTTCTGCATCGCCTTCGCGAAGCCTCTAAGACCGGCTCTTTCAATCGACAACTCACTGGTATCGTTGAAGCCGACGAGACATTCGTAGGCGGAAAGGCGAAGAACCGGCATAAGAACAAACGCGGCGGCTCTGGTCGTGGTGGTCTGGGATCAGGGAAGGTGCCGGTTGTCGGCGCTGTCGAGCGCGGGGGCGAAGTGTTCGCGCGGGCAACGAAAAGCGTCGATGCCGCGACCCTCAAAGGCTTCGTGCGCACCGTCGTCGCCCCCGAAGTCACGATGCTCGTTACCGATGAGTGGGTCGGCTATCGCGGGCTGGATCGCGAATATCCGCACCGCGTCGTTCGGCATACCGCTGGCGAATACGTGTCTCCGGGCGGCGTCCACACACAGAGCATCGAGGGGTTTTGGTCGTTGCTCAAACGGCAAATCTACGGCATCCACCATTGGGTCAGCGAAAAGCACCTTGATCGCTATGTCAGCGAAGCCACATGGCGATACAATCGTCGGGATGCCGAGGAAGGCGGTCGCGTCAATTCCCTCCTGGCCTCTACCAATGGCAAGCGGCTCCGTTACCGAGACTTGATCGAGAAGTGATGCCTAAGCACGAAAAACCGTTCCATCTAGATTTGAGCTTTGATGAGGCTCTGCGTCGCTTTGCGCAAACCGATCCGCAGGAATTGGACGAGCCCGGAAAGATTAAGAAGGTTAATCGGGAAAAGCGAGTATCTAAACCTAAGGCGCGCGAATCAGCAGCAAAAGCCCCGAAGTAGGGGGATGGACGGCATTAGCCTTTGCCAATTAGTGCTGGCACCAGTGCGGCAAAAGGGGCAAGGTTTGGGTCTCGAAAGCGGAGACCAAATCTCTGTCAGGAGCCGGAGCTATCCGGTTGCGTCTGCCGATTTTGGGTGCTGACGGGCGGGTCGGCGTTTCGCTGATCCCGCCCGTCTCTCCTAGCCAATAGCAATCAGCTAGACGGCAAAGAGAGCGCCTCTTCTGCGCGAACTATGCCACGACGATAGAGTGCGTACTCTGCGGTGGCGTGCTTAATCGCCCTATCTTTTAAGTACTCCTTATACTCCCGAAACACGGGGTATTCATTCGTCTCTAAAAGCTGATCGAGCTTCGCCGACAACTGTGTCATGGTAAGTTGCCGACCGCGCAAAGCGGTGGATTCAGCATACAGAAGGAATTGCTCGCATAGTATATGAAGCGTATATAATTCATCGGAATCCAGATAATTCTTTCCTACTTTTGTTTCGTCGAGCGTAGGCATTTCGCCTTTGGTTGAGTGTACGCCCATTTTTGACTTCTTATGATCGGCGCGGTCTAAAATGATTGCTGATGCTGTCTTTTCCGTTATCGCGAATACAAATTTATCCTGTAGACGGGCATAGAATGACCTGCAAATTTGAGAGTCCTTATCGTAATCAACGGAACTTTCTTTAAAACAGTCGCGAACAGATGCATATACATTCCGCTCATCAGCCCTAAGAGCCCGGATTTTTGCAGCAAGTTGCCGCAATGAGGTTGGATCGTCACGAAGTCGCCGTTCATTAAGAACATAGCCGTCGAGGATGTAAGCCCGCAGCGTCTGCGTTGCCCATTGCCGAAACAGTGTCGCTTTGGCCGAACTAACCCGGTATCCCACTGATAGGATCAGGTCTAAATTGTAATGTAGCGTCTCATAGCTTTTGCCATCGGCCCCAGTCTGCCGGAATTTCCGGCATACTGCCGTCTCGTCTAATTCCTTATCGCGAAAAATGTTGCTGACGTGCTCGCCGATAGTGCGGCGATCGCGCCCAAAAAGTTCCGCTATTTGCTGCTGCGTAGCCCAGACGGTCTCTCCCGACAGATCCAAACTAAACTGTATTTCTTGGCTCTCGCCTCGAAACTTAACCAACTCCATTTCTAATTGTTCACCAACCTGATGTAGCGCTTCAGTGCTCTGCCGCGCGCGTTTGATGGCCTCGCGCTCATTTTCGGATTTCATTGCGCCCTCACGATGCCATGTTGGGCACGACGACCAGTCCGGACTGCCGGGCGAATTCTGGCAAACGGTAGCGTTCTCCGTCGTGGACAACGACATTATCAGCCTTCAACCGGCTGAGATTTGATGCGGCGGTGCCTCGCTTGAGGACGATCCCTCGCCTTATCGCGATTTGCTCGGCTATGGCGGCGTTCAATCCTTGCGTCCCTACCTCGCGCAGAAGGTCAAGCAAGAGGGTCTTGGCTTCGCCACGGCCCGACTTGCCTTCCGCCAGCGGGAGGGGCTCATCTCCATCGTGCTGCAAGAGGGAGATCGCCATTTCAAGGCCAGCGATCCGTCCCGTCATTACCGACGTGAACTCTGCGAGCTCACGTCGCAGGCGATCACGTTCGTCAATGAGCTTTTGGACGTTTTTCTGCATTTTCGTCAAAGCGGCCATGGTTGCACCTTTCTCGAAAGCTTAGTGGTGCGGCCGGAGGGACTTGAACCCTCATACTCTGTCAGGAGTTACGGTTTTCTAGACCGCTGCGTCTGCCAATTCCGCCACGGCCGCGTCCACGTCGGCCTAGATACAAGACATCCAATTCAATCCAAGGGGAATCTGATGATTATTTATAAGACATTGATATATATGAGAATTGATTATCAATTCAACTGATCCGGGGCCGTTCCAAAAGGCTGATCCAGCGCAGATTGCGCGACGGCGATTCGTAGACCGATGCAGGATTGCGCGCGCTCTGTATGCTTGGCAGAAAGCGATGGGGGCAAGTATGGCGCGGGCGCGGCACCATTATATGGCCGACTGGCATTACGGCTCCCGTACAGTCTCAGACAGGATCAACGCCTACGATGACGCCGAGGCGATCAAAGAGGCTGATCCGATTAAGCGCGACGGGCTGACCTACTGGCTGGTGCGGAAAGTAACGCGCTCGGGTGACCAGGTGATTTACGATTCGCGCCGCGACGAGACGTGAGCCAGTGGGTCACAATGGTATGTAGTTCCCATTCTGAGGAGCGGCCCGTTGGGCTGCGTCTCGAAGGAAGCACCACGCCGATGGTGGTCTACCTTTACATCCTCCGTTGCGCCGACGGCTCATATTACACCGGGACGACGCGAACGAGCCTCGATCGCCGTATTGCCGAGCATCAGGCGGGCACGTTCGACGGGTACACATCGACGCGCTGTCGGGTCGAATTGGTCTTCCATCAGGAATTTCAGCGCATCACCGATGCGATCTCGGCGGAGCGGCAGGTGAAGGGCTGGCGTCGCGACAAGAAAGAGGCGCTGATCCGAGGCGACGGGGCACTTTTGCCAGCGCTTGCGAGCCGCGCGCGGTCCGAGGCTGAATGACCATCGTGCGTCCTTCGAGACGCGCCCTTCGGGCGCTCCTCAGGATGAGGTAGGGTTTTGTGAGCCCTAGCGTTGGATCGGAGCACCCCATGAAAATCGCCCGCATCGAGACCTTTATCCTCGGCACCGGCAGCTCGAAAGATTTGCTGTTGTGTCGGGTCGAGTGCGAGGACGGGACGTATGGGTGGGGCGAGGCCTATGTCACGCATGGGCGCGAGGAGGTCATCGCGGCGCTGATCGAAAAGATGGCGGTGCAGGTGGTCGGGCGCGCCGTGTTTCAGATCCGCCATACCGGGCAGGTGATGTTCGACGATTTCGCGATCAAGCGCGGGTCGATGGAATTGCTGTCGGCGTGGGCGGCGATCGAGATCGCATCGTGGGACATCATCGGCAAGATCGCCGGGCTGCCGGTCTATAACCTCCTCGGCGGCGCGTCGCGCGAGAAGGTGCGGGTCTATGCCAATGGCTGGGCCGGGCGCACGACTATCGAAGACGGGGTCGCGCGTGCAGTCAACATCAAGGCGATGGGGTTTTCCGCCGCCAAGTTCGACCCGTTCCCGGGGCCGTGGCGCAGCTTTGTCGATCGCAAGGACGAGGATTTCGCGATCGATTACGTCGCCGCGGTGCGCGAGGCACTGGGGCCGGATTTCGAGATATTGGTCGAGGCGCACCGGCGGTTCTCGCCGCAGCATGCGGTGCGGATCGGCCGGCGGCTCGAGGCATTGGGGATCGAGTGGTATGAGGAGCCGTGTCTTGCCGACAATCTCGCGCTGCTCGCCGAGGTGCGCGACAAGGTCAACATCCCGATCGTCACCGGCGAGGCGCTCTATACGAAGGAATCATTCTTCGAGTGTCTGTCGCGCCGCGCGGCCGACATTCTCAACCCCGACATCTGCGCGATCGGCGGCATCTCGGCGCTGTTGGACATCTGCGTCATGGCGCAGCCGCAGGCGGTGGTGATGTCGCCGCACAACTACAACTCGCCGCTGGTCGGGCTGGCGGCGACGGTGCACGTCTCGGCGGTGATCCCGAACTTCAAGATCACCGAGTACTTCGTGAATTTCGAGAATGTCTGCAAAGACATCGCGACGACCAACCTCACCCGCAACGGTGGCTGGGTCGACCTCCCGACGGCGCCCGGCCTCGGCATCGATATCGACATCGCCAAGCTCCGCGCCCACCCGCACCACGAAGCGACCGAAAAAGGATTCCGGCAGTATTGGGAGGAATACCCGCGGAAGGGCTACGAGCAGACGCTGGCGGGGGACAAGGCGTCGCCGTGACGGGCGGTGGCTGCGCTTCTCCCGATGACAAGCGCGGGTGGGGCAGTGTGTCGAAGAGCGGGGCGGTTAGAACCAGCTCGTGTCCGGCTGCAGCCCCATCAGGTGCCGGCCGACATTTTCGAAATGCTCCTGGCGGCCCTGGAGCTGCTGGGCGACGGTGTGGACGTCGCGGAAGGGGCGCTCAAACGGGTTGACGTTGAAGATCGCGGTGGCGCCGGCGGCCTGGTAGAGCATGTCGGCGACCTCGACCGCCTGCTCGATTGCATAGCTCGCGGCGAGGCGGATGGCGATGCGCTCGTCCAGGGTGACGTGGCCCCGTTGGGCGGCGCCCGCCTCGGTGTCGGCGAGCGTATTGAGCAGGTAGGCGCGCGCCGAATCGAGTTTCGCCTGGGCGTGGGCGACCTGGAATTGGGTCACGTTGTTGTCGCGCATCGTCACGCGGGCGCCGCGCGGGATCTTGTCGCGGGCGAGCTCGATAAACGAGCCGAGCATGCTGCGCGCAAGCCCCATCGCGACGCTGCCGAACCCGGCGGCGTAAAGAAGGAGGTTGCTGAAGCGATAGAGAAGTCCGTCCTCACGGCTGACCGAGTCGCCGCCGCGCGATGGCGCGCGTAGCGTGTGTTGCTCGGGCACGAACAGATCCTTGACCGACCACTGGTCGCTGCCCGTGCCGCGCAGACCGAGCGTGTGCCAGATATCGGTGAATTGGGTGCTGCTCTTCGGGAACAGCATCGTCCTGACGGCCGGGTTGCCGTCCCTGTCGAGACGGGGGCTGCCGTCGGGCTCGATGACCGGGACGTGGCAGCCGAGCCATGACGAATGATGGCTGCCGCTGGCAAAGGCCCAGGTCGCGTTGACGCGATATCCGCCCGGCTCGACCCGCGCCTCGCCCGGCCCCGGACCCCAGGCGAGGATGCCGCGCGGCCCGCCGAAAATTTCCTCCGCGGCCTCCGGCGACAGGTACGCCGAGGTCATCGAGCAGCCGGAGTTCTGGTTGACGCACCAGGCGACGCTGCCGTTGAGCTTGGCGATGTCCTCGATGACCGGGACGTATTGAGTCGGGCGTAGCTCGGCGCCGCCGAGCGAGCGCGGCAGCAGCATGCGGAAGAGGCCGGCGTCGATCAGCCCGTCGATGAGCTTTTCGGGGATTTCGCGGTTCTCGTCGATCGCCGCGCCGCTCGCGTACATCAGCGGCGCCAGCTCGCGCACGCGGGTGCGGTAGTCGACGCCGGCGGTGGCGGCTGATGCCTTTTTGAGACTCGTGGGCGGCATTCCCGCTTCCCCCTGACGACACGGCGACTTCGGCCGCAACTCCATCGGGAAGCCGGGTCCCTGTCAAGGCGGCGCAACGACTCATTAACGGTTGAAGCCAAAGATCAATCTCACCCGCAGCCCCAGACGAGGGCGAGATGACCGCGATTTCCGAACCCTTTGTCCCGGCAGCTCAACGAAGGTCGTCGCCGCGCGTCCTCGAATGGGTCCGATGGGCCTTGTTGGGGATCGTCTTTGTCGCCTCGGGGATCGTGCTTGGCTGCGTCGCCGGGATCCGCCCGGCCCGCTAGCCGGCGAGACCGTTGGCGGCGATCGGGTAGGTCGGCGTCCGGGTCAGCGCGACCGCGTCGAATACGACGACCAGCCGTTCGTTGCGGGCGCCGAGGGCGTCGGGGTCGAGGGTTGCGAGCCGGGCCAAATCTTCGATAAAGGCACGGCTGCCGGCATCGGCGAAAATCCGCACCGGGAGCTGCGCGCCGGCGCCGCTTGCGTGCAGCCGCTCCGCGATCGCACGCAGCCGCGCTTCGCGGCTCGGCCGGGTCTGCGACGCGTCGATCAGGCGCACGACGCTCCAGCCGTCGAGCGCGAAGCGAACGCAGCGTTCGATGACGGCCGCGTCGGGCAATTGCCGCGGCGGCGCCGGCTCGGCATAAGCGCCGAGCGGCAGGATCGCGGCGACCTCGGCCGACAGCGAGCGGTCGTAAAGGATCACATTCGCCGAGCCGAGCAGATGCCGCTCCGCGGTCGACAGGCCGCGATCCGGGCAGATTTCGACGAGCCACAACTGGCCGGGTTCAACGGCGGGCAGCGCGCGACGGCGGTCTCGTCCGACGACGACGGCATCGAGCACCGCGGGCGCAATATCGAGCGACAGGCAATCCATGGGCATCCTCCATCTTTAGGGGAGCCGCCCATATCGATCGGACCGGCTCCGCTTTAGCGGCATTTGTCGAGCGCCCCGCAAGCTGGGTGTCAAATCGGCGCTGTGGATAATGTTTAATTCACATATCTGTTCTAGTCAATCGATTTTATTTAACTAGAAATTTATGCTGAATAGGAACGAGAGCGATCCTCGCCGCTTGGCCGCGCGTGGTCCGGCGATCCACACCGCTTCGCATAGAGAGGCTCGCCCGGGGAGCCCTTGTGGACCCCCCGAACAAGGCCGGGGGAGCCGAGAAGAGGGAAGCCGCTCAGGCTGAACGGACGCTCCTTAGCGTCCCCTTTGATTGAAGAGGATCTGTCGCTCTTCGTCGCTGGGAGGGGCCGAGCGGCGCCACTCCTTGCCGAGGTCGACGCCGCGACGCACGGCTGGGCGATCGCGGACGGCGCTGCGCCAGCGGGAGACATTGGGGAATTCGTCGAGATCCTGGCCGAGCGGCTTGGCGATCAGCACCCAGGGCCATGAGATCATATCGGCGATCGAATACTCCATGCCGAGGATGTACTCGCGCCCCTCAAGCCGTTGTTCGAGGACGCCGAGGCAGCGGTGGTATTCGTCGGCATAGCGCTTGTGCGAGTAGGGGTGCTCGCCCTGGGCGTAGTTGACGAAATGGCTGAGCTGTCCCGCCATCGGCCCCAGATTGCCGACCTGCCAGAACAGCCATTCGAGGCATTCCTTGCGCCCGACCGGGTCGGTCGGCATGAAGCGCCCGGCGCGCTTGGCGAGGTGCATGAGGATCGGGCCCGATTCGAAGATCGGCAACGGCCCGCCGGGCGCGTCATGGTCGACGATCGCCGGCATGCGGTTGTTCGGGCTGATCGCCAGGAACTGGGGCTTGAACTGGTCGCCCTTGCCGATATTGACCGGGATCGTGCGGTATTCGAGCCCGCACTCCTCGAGCATGATCGCGACCTTCCAACCGTTAGGGGTCGGCCAGTAATAGAAGTCGATCATCATTCCTCCGCAGCGTGACAGGCCCAGCATAGGATATGTGGGTGCACGCGCTGGTCGAATCATTCCTTCTCGTCTATGCGGGGCTGTTTCCGATCGTGAACCCGGTCGGCAGCGCACCGATCTTTCTCGCGGTCACGAGCGGCCAAAGCGAGCAGGTGCGCGGCAGCTTGGCGTGGCGGGTGGCGGTCAACGGCTTCCTGCTCTTGCTGGGATCACTGTTTGTTGGCGCGCACGTGCTCGCGTTCTTCGGCATCACGCTGCCGGTGCTGCGGATCGGCGGCGGGCTCGCGGTCGCGTCCTTCGGCTGGCGTCTGATGCGCGACGGGGTCGAGCCGACGGCGCGCGGCGCTAGCGAGGTGGAGGTCGACGAGGATGTACCCGTCGATGCCTTCTACCCGCTGACGATGCCGCTGACGGTCGGGCCCGGATCGATCGCGACCGCGATCGCGCTCGGCGCACAGCGACCCGAGCACGCGACGGGTTTGTCCGAGATAGCCTTGCTCTGGGCCGCCGCGGTCGCCGGGCTGGTGGCGATGGCCGTGACGATCTTTCTCTGCTACCGCTTTGCCGGGCGGATGGTCGCGATCCTCGGCGCGAGCGGGATCAACGTGATGATCCGGCTTTCGGCATTCATCCTGTTGTGCATCGGCATCCAGATCATGTGGAACGGCTACGCGGCGCTGAATGGGTTGCCGAACTAGGCGGCGTTGATCACCCCGGCTTCGCGCAGCGCCGCGATCTCCGTCGCCGACAGGCCGAACTCACCGAGGATCGCGTCGGTGTCCTCTCCGAGGACCGGCGCGCCGCGGCGGATTTCGCTCGGCGTGCGCGAGAAGCGCGCGGCCGGGCGGGTCTGGCGGAGCTTGCCGGCCGCGTGGTGCGTGGTCTCGACGACGAGGCCGAGCGCCTCGACCTGTGGCGCCCGCATCACCTGGTTGCGGGTCAGCACCGGCGCGCACGGCACCTGCGCCTTGGTGAGCTTGTCGAGCCATTCGGCCGATTTGCCGGCCTTCAGCGCGTCCTGGGTCAGGCTCAGCCGGTCGTTGACGTTCTGCTGGCGCAGCGCCGGGGTCCGGAATCGCGGATCGTCGAGCCATTCCTGGTGGCCGAGCGTGCCGCAGAGGGCGACCCACTGCGCGTTGGTCTGGACCGCGACGGTGATCCAGCCGTCGGCGGTCTGGTAGACAAGGTCGACCGAGCTCGCCGCCTCCTGTTTCGCCGGTTCGTCGCCGACGAAGGTCTGCTCGCTGAAATCCGACGCCCACAGGAATTGCAGCACCGCCTCCAGCATCGAGAGGCGCACATGCTGACCCTCGCCGCTGCGCTCGCGCGCGAGAAGCGCCGCGGTGACGGCCTGAGAGGCGGTGATCGCGGTCAGCTTGTCGGGAAGGATCGTGCGCAGCATCCGGGGGCGCGCCTCGTCCGACCCCGCCTGCACCGTTGCGAGCCCCGAATACGCCTGGATCACCGGATCGTAGGTCGGTTTTCCGGCATAGGGTCCGATCTCGCCGAACCCGCTGACCGAGACATAGACGATCTTTGGGGACGCCGCCCTGATCTCGGCCTCGCCCAGCCCGAGCCGCTCGACGACGCCGGGCCGGAAATTCTGCATGAAGACATCGGCGCCCTTGCACAGGCGCTTGACCAGCGTGACGCCTTCGGGCGCCTTCAGGTCGATGCAGATCGAGCGCTTGTTCCGGTTGTTGTTGAGAAACGATGCGGCCAGTCCGTTGCGCCGCTGCCCCGAGAGGCGCGTGTGGTCGCCGCCGTCGAGCGGTTCGACCTTGATCACCTCCGCGCCCTCGTCGGCAAGGATCATCGTGCAGAGCGGTCCCGCCACATTCTGCGTCAGGTCGACGACCTTGAACCCATGAAGCGCACCCGGCATGTCTCGACCTCTCGGAAATCGGCCGCGGACTATAGCACGCGCGGTTCAGATGTTCCGGCTGTCGTAGGCCCAATGGAGCAGCGCTTGGCGCTGGCGCGGCCGGCAAGCGAAGTCGCACGGGTCACAGTTGCGCTCGATCTGGCGGATGTGCTGCCGCATCGCCTTCCACCGCCCGATCTGCTGGTGGTTAAGCCCCGCCGATGGGTCGTTCGGATCACCATTTCCCGGCCAGCGAAGCCAGGAAAACGGTCATCGCCGCAGCACCATCGCCTTCTTGATCTCGGCGATCGCTTTCGCCGGGTTCAGGTTTTTCGGGCAGGTGCGGGTGCAGTTCATGATCGTGTGGCAGCGGTAGAGGCGGAACGGGTCTTCGAGGTTGTCAAGGCGCTCGCCGGTCTTCTCGTCGCGGCTGTCGGCTATCCAGCGATAGGCCTGGAGCAGAATCGCCGGGCCGAGGTAGCGCTCGCCGTTCCACCAATAGCTCGGACAGCTCGTCGTACAGCAGAAGCAGAGGATGCATTCCCAGAGACCGTCGAGCTTGGCGCGCTCGTCCTCGGATTGGAGGCGCTCCTTGTCGGGGGGCGGGGGGGTCTCGGCCTGCAGCCAGGGTTGCACCGACCGGAGTTGCGCATAGGCATGGTCGAGGTTGGGGACGAGGTCCTTGACCACCGGCATGTGCGGCAGCGGGTAGATCTTGACGTCGCCCTTGATGTCGTCGATCGCCTTGAGGCAGGCGAGCGTGTTGGCGCCGTCGATGTTCATCGCGCACGAGCCGCAGATCCCTTCGCGGCACGAGCGGCGGAAGGTCAGCGTGGTGTCGACCTCGTTCTTGATCTTGATGAGGGCGTCCAGCACCATCGGTGCGCACTCGGCGAGGTCGACCGTGTAGGTGTCGATCGTCGGGTTGGCGTCGTCGTCCGGGCTCCAGCGGTAGATATGAAACTTTTTCGGACGCTTTGCGCCGGCGGGCGCCGGATGCGTCTTGCCGGTGCCGATCTTGGAGTTCTTGGGAAGCGAGAATTCAGCCATCAGTACACCCGGGCCTTGGGCGGGAAGGTCTGCACCTCGTTCGACAGCGTGTAGAGGTGCACCGGGCGATAGCCGAGGGTCACGTCGCATTCGCCGGCGAGCCAGACCACCGTGTGCTTCATCCAATTGGCGTCGTCGCGCTCCGGAAAATCCTCGTGTGCGTGAGCGCCGCGGCTTTCCTTGCGCGCTTCGGCCGAGTGCAGCGTCACCACCGATTGCTGCAACAGGTTTTGCAGTTCGAGGGCCTCGACGAGGTCGCTGTTCCAGATCAGCGAGCGGTCCGTGATGCCGACGTCGCCAAAGCTGCGCGCCGCGGCATCGATCTTCTCGACGCCTTCCGTCAGCACCTCGGTGGTGCGGAACACCGCGCAATTGTTCTGCATGACGCGCTGCATTTCGGTGCGGATCGCGCCGGCCATGCGCGGCCCCTTGGCGTGCCGCACCGCGTCGAACCGGTCGAGCGAGGCCTCGACGCCGTTGTCGAGCGGCGCATGCGGCGAGCCGGGGCGCACCAGCTCGGCGGCGCGCTGCGCGGCGGCGCGGCCGAAAACGACGATATCGAGCAGCGAGTTGGTGCCGAGCCGGTTGGCGCCATGAACCGAGACGCAGGCGCCCTCGCCGATCGCCATCAGCCCAGGGCAGACCGCATCGGGGTCGCTTTCGGTCGGGCGCAGCGCCTCGCCGCGATAATTGGTCGGCACCCCGCCCATGTTGTAGTGCACGGTCGGCAGGATCGGAATCGGCTCGCGGGTGACGTCGACGTTGGCGAAGATCTTCGCGGTCTCGGAGATGCCGGGCAGGCGGAGGTGCAGCACCTTCGGGTCGATGTGCTCGAGGTGCAGCAGGATGTGGTCCTTGTCCGGCCCGCAGCCGCGTCCCTCGCGGATCTCGATCGTCATCGCCCGGCTGACCACGTCGCGCGAGGCCAGGTCCTTGGCGTGCGGGGCATAGCGCTCCATAAAGCGCTCGCCCTCGCTGTTGGTGACGTACCCGCCTTCGCCCCGCGCACCTTCGGTAATCAGGCACCCGGCGCCGTAGATGCCGGTCGGGTGGAACTGGATGAACTCCATGTCCTGCAACGGCAACCCGGCGCGCAGCACCATCGCGTTGCCATCGCCGGTGCAAGTATGGGCCGAGGTGCAGGTCAGATAGGTGCGGCCGTACCCGCCGCTCGCGAGGATGACCATATGAGCGCGGAAGCGGTGGATCGTCCCGTCCATCAGGTTCCACGCGAGGACACCGCGGCAGGCGCCATCCGAATCCATGATCAAATCGAGCGCAAAATACTCGACGAAGAACTCGGCGTTGTTGCGCAGCGATTGCTGGTAGAGCGTGTGCAGGATCGCGTGGCCGGTGCGGTCGGCGGCGGCACAGGCGCGGTTGGCCGGTTGCCCCTCGCCGAACTCCATCATGTGGCCGCCGAACGGGCGCTGATAGATCTTGCCCGCTTCCGTACGCGAGAACGGCACGCCGAAATGCTCGAGCTCGTACACGGCCGGAATGGCGTTGCGGCACATGTACTCGATCGCGTCCTGGTCGCCGAGCCAGTCCGACCCCTTGACGGTGTCGTACATGTGCCAGCGCCAATCGTCGGGGCCCATATTGCCGAGCGCCGCGCCGATTCCGCCTTGCGCCGCGACGGTGTGGCTGCGGGTCGGGAAGACCTTGGTGATGCAGGCGGTCTTCAGCCCTTCGACGGTGCACCCGAGGGTGGCGCGCAGGCCGGCGCCGCCGGCGCCGACGACGACGACGTCATGGGCATGATCGATGATGGGATAGGCGGCGGGCATCGGTCGCTCCGCTTTCTGCTAGCCGGCAAACGCCAGTTTGAGCACGGCGAGCACGCCGCGCAGGACGAAAAGAATGCACAGGATGCGCATCACGAGGAGGGTCGTGATCCGCGCGGCCTCGCCGTGAACGTAGTCTTCGATGACGACCTGAAGCCCGAGCGCGGCATGATAAAACGTCGTCGCGATCAACAGGATCATGAAGACGGCGGCCATCGGATTGTGCATCCAGGCCACGATCGCGGCCCGGTCTGCGCCGACCAGCCCGATCGCGGTGACCACGAACCAGAGGGTCAGCGGCACCAGGAGCAGCGCGGTCGTGCGTTGCCGCCACCAATGCTCGACGCCTTCCTTGGCCGAGCCGAGGCCCAGCACGCGGCCGAGCGGGGAGCGCATCTGCGTCGCCATCGCTAGTGCCCCCAGCGCGAAATGCCGACGGCCCAGGCGACGATCGTCAGCACCGCCGTCGCGGCAAGGACGGCGTAGCCGCTCGCGTAGACGCTCTTCAGGTCGAGCCCCCGCCCGGTGTCCCACACCAGGTGCCGGATGCCGTTGCACAGGTGATAGAACAGCGCGACGCTCCACCCGAACATCAGGATGAGGCCCACGGGTGAGGCGAGAAACCACTGCATCTTGGCGAAGGGTCCCGGCCCGTCCGACGCCGACCCGATCCACGACACGAGGAGGATCGCCCCGACCGCCAGCGCGATCCCGGTAGCGCGATGCAGGATCGACAGGACCGAGGTCAGTTGCCAGCGATAGATGCCGAGGTGGGGTGATAGAGGCTGGTGGTCGGATGCCATCGTTCGGGATTCTGCCGAAAGGCGCGCCAAATTAGTGCCGTTGACTTAGACCCCGATCCAAGGGGTGTCAACCGAGGGCACCCACCGTGAAACCGTTGGCTGATATGATAAGAGACCGGCACGGCGTGGCCAGGCGACGCGCCAGGGATCGACGATCCCTACTCCCGTTGCCGAAAAATCGCGGACGACCGCGGCGGCGACGTTTTTCTCGTCCTGCGGCGGGGCGGCCGTTATGGGCTGCACAGCCGCGATGCGGAAGCTGGTCGTGGGGGGCCTTCCTCTGGCGGGAGGATATTACCCGCCGCGCGTGCCGAAATCGATGCGGGGGTCGATCAGCATGTAGGTCAGGTCGCTGACGAGCTTCAGGATGAGGCCCATCAGCGTGAAGATGTAGAGCGTGCCGAACATGATCGGGTAGTCGCGGTTGATCGCCGCCTCGAACCCGAGAAGGCCGAGCCCGTTGAGCGAGAAGATCACCTCGATCAGCACCGAGCCGCTGAACAGGATTGCGACGAAGGCGGCGGGGAAGCTGGCGACGACGAGCAGCATCGCATTGCGGAAGACGTGACCGTAGAGGACGCGGCGCTCGGTGAGACCCTTGGCTCGGGCGGTCAGCACGTACTGCTTGTTCACCTCGTCGAGAAAGCAGTTCTTGGTCAGCATCGTCAGCGTCGCGAACCCGCCGATCGACAGCGCCGTGATCGGCAAGGTGATGTGCCAGAGATAGTCGAGGATGCGGTGCGGCCAGTCGAGGCTCGCCCAGTTGTCGCTGACGAGGCCGCGGAGCGGGAACCACGAGAAATAACTGCCGCCGGCGAAGACGACGATCAGCAGCACGGCGAAGAGGAAGCTCGGCACCGCATACCCGACGACGACCACGCCGCTCGACCAGATGTCAAAGCGGCTGCCGTCGCGCACCGCCTTTTTGATGCCGAGCGGGATCGAGATCAGATAGGTGAGGAGCGTCGTCCAGAGACCGATCGAGATCGAAACGGGCAGCCTGTCCTTGACCAAGTCGATGACCTTGCGATCCTGGAAATAGCTGCTGCCGAGGTTGAACGTCACGTAGTTGCGCATCATCAGCAGGAAGCGCTGGCCGATCGGCTTGTCGAACCCGTATTGCTTTTTCAGTTCGGCGATAAAGGCCGGATCCAGGCCCTGCGCGCCGCGGTACTGTCGGTTGCCGGTTTGTACCTTGAGATCGCCGGAACCCGTTACGCGCTCGGTCGCGGAAACGGATTGGCCGCGGAATTTGGCGATCATCTGCTCGACCGGGCCGCCCGGCGCGGCCTGAACGATGAAGAAGTTCACCACCATGATCGCGAACAGCGTCGGAATCATCAGGAGGATGCGGCGGATCGCGTAGGCGATCATCGTTTGACCGGCCCGGGCGCCGTGCGTCCTTCGAGACGCCCGCTGCGCGGGCTCCTCAGGATGAGGAATGCTGGTGATGCCAAACCCAAATCCTCCTCATCCTGAGCGCCCGAAGGGAGCGTCTCGAAGGACGCACGAGGTGTTTGCAGCGTAGATTACTTCGTGCCTTGGCCGCGGGTGGTGTCGATCTTTTGCTCCGCGGCCGAGTCGATCCACCAGGTCGTCAGGCCGATGCCGTATTGCGGCACGGTGTCCGGTCGCCGGAACTTGTTCCAATAGGCCAGCCAATAGGCGCCCAGGTGGAACTGCAGGATCATGTAGAAGTTCCACTGCAGCACCCGGTCGAGGTCGTGGACGTAGCCGACGAGGGTCTGGCGGTCGGGCGCGTTGATCAGCCCCTCGATCAGCGCGTCGATGACCGGGTTCTTGATGCCGATAATGTTGCGGCTGCCGCTCTGGTCGGCCGCGGCGGACCCCCAGAAGTCGCGCTGCTCGTTGCCCGGCGACAGCGACTGCGGGAACAGCGTCGTCGTCATGTCGAAATCGAACGTGTCCATCCGCCGTACGTATTGCGATGTATCGACCGTGCGCAATGTCGCGGTAATGCCGAGCCGGCTCAGGTTTTTGATGAACGGCAGGATCACCCGCTCGAGCTGGGGATCCTCGTTGAGGATTTCGAAGGTGAAGGGCTGGCTGGTCTTTTCGTTGACCAATTGCTGGTCCTTGAACGTCCACCCTGCCTGCTGCAACAGGGCGATCCCCTTGCGCAGGCCATCGCGGATTTCACCCGTCCCGTCGTATTTCGGCGGATCGTACTCCTTGGTGAATACTTCGTCGGGGACCTGCCCGCGATATTTTTCGAGGATCTTCAGCTCGTCGCCCTGCGGCACCCCGGTTGCGGCGAGCTTGGAATTGTCGAAGTAGCTGCGGGTGCGTTTGTAGAGGCCGAAGAACATGTTCTTGTTCGACCATTCGAAATCGAACGCATAGCTCAGCGCCTCGCGCACCCGCCGGTCCTGGAAGATCGGCTTGCGGAGATTGAAGGCAAAGCCTTGCGCCGGGCTCGGGAAGGCATTGGGAATTTCGATCTTCTTGATCTGTCCGCTGCGAACCGCCGGGGTATCGTAGGCCGTCGCCCACGCCTTCGACGAGTTCTCCTGCCGCAGGTCGTATTGCCCGGCCTTGAACGCCTCGAGCGAGACGGTGCCGTCGCGGTAATAGTCGTAGCGGATCGTGTCGATGTTGTAGCGGCCCTTGTTGACCGGCAGGTTCGCGCCCCAGTAGTTGGGGTCGCGCCGATAGGTGATCGAGCGGCCGGGATCGACCGACGCGACCTTGTAAGGGCCGCTGCCGACGGGCACGTCGAGCGTCGTCTTCCCGAAATCGCGGCTGCCCCAATAGGCCTTCGACAGCACCGGCATCTGGCCGAGAATCTGCGCCAGTTCGTGGTTGCGCGCATCCTTGAACCAGAAGCGGACGCCGTGATCGCCCTCCTGCGTCACCTTGGTCACATCGCCGTAATAGGTGCGGTAGAGCGGCTGGCCTTTTTCCCTGAGGGTGTTGAAGGTCCAGATCAGATCCCCGGGTGTCATCGGCGACCCGTCGTTGAACTTGGCTTCGCCCCGCAGCGTATAGAGCACCGACATCTTGTCGGGGGCGACCTCGATCGTCTCCGCGACGAGCCCGTATTCGCTGTCGGCCTCGTCTTCGGACGAGGCTGTCAGCGTGTCGTAGATTTCGCCGATGCCGGCCGCCGGCACACCCTTGACGACAAACGGGTTGAGCGTGTCGAAGGTGCCGATCGACGCCAGCTTCATCGTGCCGCCCTTGGGTGCCTCAGGATTGGCATAGTCGAAATGGGTGAAGCCGGGCTTGTATTTAAGCGGCCCGATGATCGAGAGCCCGATGGCGCCGCCTGTTTCGGCGCCTGCGGCCAGGGCGCGCCCGATCCGGGCAAAGGGAAGAGCGACGGCAAAGCCCAGTACGGCGCGTCTGCGCATCAGATTCTTGTCCTCGTTGTCGCCTTAGCCGGCGAGAAGGGCCAGGGCTTCCTGGTGCGACCGGCGGTCGCCGGCGAAAATCACCCGGCCGTCGGAATCGAGGTCGAGCGGCGCGCCGGACCAGTCGGTCGCGATCCCGCCGGCGCCTTCGACGACCGGGATCAGCGCGCTGTAATCATAGGGCTTGAGGTCGGCCTCGATGACGAGATCGATGCAGCCGAGCGCGAGCAATCCTGCCGCATAGCAGTCGGCGCCGTAGCGTACGAGCTTTGCGGCCTTCGCGGCGCGGGCGAAGGCGGGGGCATCGGCGCCTTTGAACATGTCGGGCGAGGTCGCGAAGATCGTCGCGGCGGCGATGCCGGGGCAGGGCCGGCAATGGATCGGCTTGCCGTTGAGCGTCGTTTCGCACCCCCGCGCGCCGACCCAGCGCTCCCGCGAGATCGGCTGGTCGATGACGCCGACGACCGGGCGGCCGTTCTGCGCCAGCGCGATCAGCGTGCCGAACAGCGGCAGGCCGGAAATGAAAGCCTTGGTCCCGTCGATGGGGTCGAGGACCCAGACAAATTCGGCGTCCTCGCGCTCGCGGTCGAACTCCTCGCCGATGATCCCGTGCTCGGGAAACCGCGCCGCGATCAGTTGCCGCATCGCCGCCTCGGCGCCGCGGTCGGCGACCGTCACCGGCGACAGATCGGCCTTGTCTTCGATCTGGAGCGGAACGCGGAAATAGGGGCGGATCGCCTCCCCCGCGGCATTCGCGAGGTCGGCGGCGAGAGCGAGATAGGCGTCGAGCTCGCCCACTTTCCCCGTTATTTCAGGCTCTCGAGGTAAGCGATGACGTTGGCTCGGTCCTCGGCCTTGGGAAGGCCGACAAAGGTCATCTTGGTGCCATGCGCGAACTCCTGCGGCTTGAAGAGCCACACGTTCAGCTTTTCAGGATCCCATTTCTGGTCTTTGTCCTTGAGGAGCGCCGGCGAGAACGTGTACCCCGGCACCGACGCGATATTCTCCTCGGCGACGACGCCGAACAGGTTCGGGCCGATCTTGTTCGGCTCGCCCTTCCCGAAGGTGTGGCACTGGAGGCAGACCTTGGCGGTCTGCTCGCCCTTCTTCGGATCGGCCTTGGCCATCAGCGGGCCGATCGGCTCGGGTCCGGCCGGGGCGGCGGCCGCGGTCTCGGTCGGGACCTTCGCGCCGGCCTCGGCGCCGGGCGGCACGTAGGCCTGCTTTTCGAGATGTTCCGGGTGCACCATGAACGTTGACAGTATCCCCGCGACCATCGCGACGATCATCGCGGTCAGCACCGATCCGATGATCTTGTTCCACTCGAACGACGACATGGATGTCCCTTCGGCTCCCCCCAGGCGCGGCAGGAAATCTCATTTTAGCGCTGGACTCAATCTCATTATCACGCTTCCGGCGCGCGATCGAACCGGGCATGTTGTCGCTCCCCGCGCATAGCCGGCACTCCCTATTCTTTGAGAGAAATGGGTCGATGAAGAGTGCGCTGCCCCGAAATCCGATCGTCGCGATCCCGTCGCGGCTCGCGTCGACGCGGCTGCCGAGCAAGCCGCTGGCCGAGATCGGCGGCGCGCCGATGATCGTCCAGGTGTGGCGCCGGGCCGTGGCCGCCGGTGTGGGGCCGGTCATCGTCGCCTGCGCCGATCGCGAGATCGTCGCAGCGGTCGAAGCCGAGGGAGGCCGTGCGATGCTGACCGACCCCGATCTCCCCACCGGCTCCGACCGCATCCACGCCGCGATCACCGCGCTCGATCCCGGCTGTGCGCACGATGCGGTCGTCAATGTCCAGGGCGACATGCCGATGCTCGACCCGGCGGCGATCCGGCTCGCCTTCGAGGCGCTCGCCGACCCCGATACCGATATCGCGACCCTCGCCGCCGAGATCACCGACCCCGAGGCGCTCGCCGCCGCCAGCGTCAACAAGGTCGCGGCGGGGTTCGCCGACCCGTCGAAGCCGGCACGCGCGCTGTATTTCAGCAAATTGCCGCTGCCCTGGGGCGATGGGCCGCACTATGAGCATATCGGGCTTTACGCCTATCGCCGCGCCGCGCTCGACCGCTATGTGACGCTGCCGCAGACGGTGCTCGAACGCCGCGAGCGATTGGAGCAGATGCGGGCGCTGGAGGCCGGGATGCGGTTTTCGGTCAGCCTGATCGATCCGTCCCGCCTCGGCGTTCAAGTCGATACACCGGAGGATCTTGCCCGTTGCCGCGAATTGATGAAATGAAGACTTCCGACAAAGCGTCGGACCCGGGCCGCACGATCGCCTTCCAGGGCGCGCCCGGCGCCTATTCCGACCTCGCCTGCCGTCACGTGTTTCCCGACTGGACGAGCCTGCCCTGCGTTCAGTTCGAGGACGCGTTCGCCGCGGTGCGCGAGGGGCGTGCCCAGCTCGGCATGATCCCGATCGAGAACTCGCTGGCCGGGCGCGTCGCCGACATCCACCACCTGATGCCGAATTCCAGCCTCTACATCATCGGCGAGCATTTCGAGCCGGTGCACCACCACCTGCTGGCGGTGCCGGGATCGACGCTCGACACGGTCAAGACCGTCCGCAGCCACGTCCACGCGCTCGGCCAGACCCGGAACTGGCTGCGCGACCGCGGCTACACCCCGGTCGTCGCGGTCGACACCGCCGGCTCCGCCGCCGAGATCGCCGAGCGCGGCGACAACACCGTCGCGGCGGTCGCGTCCGAGCTCGCCGGGAGCATCTACGGGCTCGTCTCGCTGGCGCAGAACATCGAGGACGCTGCGCACAACACGACCCGTTTTCTGATCATGTCGCGCGAGCCCAAGCACGCGCCGCGCGGCGGCTCCACGGTCACGACCTTCATCTTCAATGTCCGCAACGTCCCGGCCGCGCTCTACAAGGCGCTCGGCGGGTTCGCGACCAACGGCGTCAACATGACCAAGCTCGAAAGCTACATGGTCGGAGGCCATTTCACCGCGACGCAGTTCTACGCCGACGTCGAAGCCCACCCCGACGACCGGCCGCTGAAACTGGCGCTCGAAGAGCTCGAATTCTTCTCGACCGAGGTCAAAATCCTCGGCGTCTACCCCGCTGCACCGGACCGGCACAAGGACGGCGGGAAGAGCTAACCTCACACGCATCCCCTCAGAACAGCTTGGCGGGCTGGGCCTGGCCAAGCTGTTCTCCTGGGATGGTTTGCTTTTGCCCGTCCGCGGACGGGCGCGTTGCGAGCCGCGGGCATCGCTGCGACAAGCGCTGAGAACTTGTGGTGTCCGCTCATGTCCGACTTCCCAAGCCATCGAACCGCGTATACTTGCCGATTGGCGGCGTGAGCAACCGCCGGCCCCTCAGTGCACGAGGCTTACGCATGAAAATCATCGATCATGCCGAACTGACCCGGATCACCACACGCGTCTTTGCCGCCGCGGGCAGCGCCGAGGACGAAGCGGCGATCATGGCCGGGCATCTGGTTGAGGCCAATCTCCGCGGGCATGACAGCCACGGGATCGGGATGGTCGTGAGCTATCTGCGCAATCTCGGCGCCGGGAAGGCGGCGGCCAACACGAAGGGACATGTCGTCAGCGAATCGGGATCGATGATCGTCTATGACGGCGACCGCGGCTGGGGCCAGATCGTGGCGCGCGAGGCGACGCTGCTCGGGATCGCGAAGGCGAAGGAGACCGGGGTCGCGGTCGTCGGGCTGAGGAACGCGCATCACATCGGCCGGGTCGGGACCTATGGAGAGATGTGCGCGGGCGCGGGGCTCGTGTCGATCTCGTTCGTCAACATCACCGACCAGCGCCCGGCGGTCGCGCCGTGGCGCGGGGCCGAGGCGCGGTTCGGGACCAACCCGGTGACCGTCGCGATCCCCGGACCGACGCCGGACCGGCCGATCATCGCCGACATGGCGACGAGCAAGATCGCGATGGGCAAGGTCCGCGTCGCGCGCAATAAGGGCGAGCCGGTTGGCGATGATATCCTGCTCGATTCGGATGGCAACGCGACGACCGACCCCAATGTCATGTACCGGCGGCCGCGCGGCGCGCTGATGACCTTTGCCGAGCACAAGGGCTACGCCCTGGCCTTTGTCGCGGAGATTCTCGCCGGCGCAATCACCGGCAGCGGCACGATGCGGCCCGAACGGCAGGACGCCGAATCGGTCACCAACGGGATGCTGCTCGTCGTCATCGATCCGGCGCGGCTGGCCGAGCCCGGCTGGATCGACGAAGAGGTCAAGGCGATGACCGACTACGTCACCGCCTCGCGGCCGCGCAAAGCCGGTGAGCCGGTGCTGATCCCGGGCGATCCCGAGCGCCAGACGAAGGCGACGCGCATCGCGGAGGGTGTGCCGATCGACGACGAGACGTGGCGAGAATTCACGGTCGCGGCGCGCGGCGTCAACGTCCTGGTGGAGGGGTGAACAGAGGCGTCGTCGCGAGGAACGCAGCGATGTGGCCAATCCCCCTCGGAGGAGCCTCCTGCGGAAGGGGGTTGCCACGGCGCCCTTGGCGCCTCGCAATGACAGCGAAAGAGGGGTGAAGGCCATGAAGATCAAGCGCATCGAGCACATTGCGATCGCCGTCGACAACCTCAAGGGCATCAGCGCGCTATTGCAGGACAAGTTCGGGCTGACGCTCGAATACGAGGAAGAGCGGGTGCAGACGAAGCTGGCGATGCTGCCGGTCGGGGAGACCTATATCGAGTTGCTCGAAGGCGTGACGCCCGAAAGCGGCGCGTCGAAATGGGTCGCCGAAAAGGGGCAGGGGCTTTATCACATCTGCTTTGAGGTCGAGGATATCGATTCGGCGTTGGCCGAGTTGAAGGCGAAGAATACGCCACTGCTCAACAACGAGCCGGTGCTGGGCCACGGCAACTGCCGGATCGCCTTCATCGACCCGAAGGTGACCGGGAACATTCTGTTCGAACTGGCGGAAATGCCGAAAGATCATGCCCATTGAAGCGCGTTGGGCGGCGACGGGATTGGTGCTCGCCGCCGCCTTGATGACCGGGTCGTGTGCTCCGCATCCGAAAGCCGTCTATCAGCCGAACGGGTCGGTCATGCCCTTGCACCCCGGCTATTGGGCCGGGCCGATGGGAACGAACCGGATCGACTTTCATGTCGAGCGGGTGATGGCCGACCGCGTCGCGATCCGCGTCAGCGGGTCTAAGCTCGACCCCAACGCCCATAACGAGCCGGGTGACCCGGTGACGTTCAGCGACCGCCCGACGACGTGCCGCATCAACACCGACAACACCTCGTTCGATTGCCTGCGCTACAAGGACATGCACATCGACAACGGGTTTCTGTGCGGCAACTACGCACTGTACGGCCAGACCTACAATCCGTGTTTCGCGCCGATGGACACCGTCAGAACCCCATAGCCGCCCCGCCCGGCCGGCGCTTGTCGTTGGCGCCGAAGAGATGGTCGGTCGCGGGATCGATCTCGATCAATTCGACCGCGCCCCATGGTTTCTGCTCCTTGAGGGTGTAGCCCATCCCCACGAGCGCAGCGACGGTCTCCGGCGAGAGGCCATCCGTCTCGTAAAACAGCGTGTCGGGGAGGAACTGATGGTGGACGCGCGGCGCGTCGACCGCCTGCTGCGGCCTCATGCCGAAATCGAGGATGTTGGTCAGGGCTTCTAGAACGGCGGTGGTGATGCGCGGCCCGCCGGGACTGCCGAGAACGAGGCGAAGCGCGCGGTCCTTGGTGACGATCGTCGGGGTCATCGAGGATAGCGGGCGCTTGCCGGGTGCGATCACGTTGGCCTTGCCCTGGCGCAGCCCGAACATGTTCGGCGCCCCGGGCTTGGCGGCGAAATCGTCCATCTCGTCGTTGAGCAGGAAGCCGGTGCCGGGCGCGACGACGCAGGCACCGAAAAATCCGTTGATCGTATAGGTCACCGCGACCGCGTTCCCGGCTCCGTCGACGACCGAGTAATGTGTTGTCTGCGGTCGCTCGTGCGGCGGCGAGCCGGGCCCCAGCGCCGCCGACGAGGTCGCCTTGTCGGGCAGGATTGAGGTCCGGATCGCCGCGGCGTGCTCGGGCGACAGCATCCAGTCGAGCGGGTTTTTGACAAAGGCGGGGTCGCCCAGCCAGGCATTGCGGTCGAGATACGCGTGGCGCATCGCCTCGCCGAACAGGTGGATCGCAGCCGCGGAGCCCGGTTTCAGCGCCGCCAGATCGTAGCCGCCGAGCACGTTCAGCATCTCGCAGAGGACAGCGCCGCCCGAGCTCGGCGGCGGGGCCGAGTTGATGCGGTAGCCGCGGTAGGTGCAGGTGATTGGCGCCGCCTCGTCGGTCGTGTAGGCGGCGAAATCGGCTGCGCTCAGCGCGCCGCCTGAGGCCGCCGCGACCTTTTCGGCGATCGGGCCGCGGTAGAAGGCGTCGGGGCCCTGTTCGGCGATCAGCGACAGGGTCGCGGCGAGGTCGGGCTGGGTGAGGCGATCGCCGGGCTCAGGCGGCTTGCCGTCGGGGCGCAGGAATATGCGGGCGGCCTCGGGATCTTGCGCGAGGCGGTCGGCCTTGTCCGCGATCAAGGCGGCGTCGTCGGCGCCGAGCACGAACCCGTCGCGCGCGAGGGCGATCGCCGGTGCCATGACCCGGCCGCGCGGCAGAGTGCCGTACTCCTGTAGGGCACGGTCGAGCCCCAGCACCGTGCCGGGCACACCGGCGGCGCGCCAGCCATAACGGCTCGCGTCGCGGACCGGCTCGCCCGCGGCGTCGAGATACATATCGGGCCGAGCGGCGGCGGGCGCGGTCTCGCGAAAATCGACAAAGGTCTCGTGGCCGTCGGCGCGGCGGATCACCATGAACCCGCCGCCGCCGATATTGCCGCAACATGGATCGACCACGGCCAGCGCGTAGCCGACCGCAACCGCCGCGTCGATCGCGTTGCCGCCGGCCTTGAGGATCGCCAGCCCGGCCGTGCTCGCCTCGTGCTCCGTGGAGACCACCATGCCGTGCCGCGCTTCGACCGCCGTCGTGGTTTCAGCGCGCGCCGCCGACGGCAGGAACAGTCCCGCAACTGCCGAAATCATGGTTAGCAGATAATGAATGCGCACGAGATCCTTCTTCTTAACCATGAACCCTTCTATTCATTCGGAAGTTAACCATCAAACGGCAAGTATTTAAGCAATCAGCCCGTCATTTTTTGCGTGATTACGCTGGGAATGCGACGAGCTTTTACGGTCGCTTAAGAGGCACGGGCGTATTTGCGCAGCACGATTAGCATACTGGACAGCGAAGCCATATGACCTCCTCTCATGCTGTCGATGGAACAGGCCGCGCCGAAGCCAGCGGGGCGACCTATCCGGTCCCGGCGTCGCCGCGCCGGAGCGGGCGCCCGCTCGAGCGGAGGCCGCGCATCGGCCAAAGCCGCCGCGATCGCCGCGCCGAGGACTCACGGCCGCGGAACTCCGTTCCGGGGCCCACCGACGCGGCGCGTTTCGGCACACCCGAGGCGAACGAGGCTCCCCGGCGTCGCCTCGACCCGCGCGCGATCTGTCTCGCCGTGCGCGCGGTCGATGCGGCGCTGCTGATCGGCACCGGGATCGCCAGCTATTGCCTGCGGCCCGGGTTCCCGCCGGTGCCGAGCGTAGCGAATGTGCTGATCGGCCTGGCGATCGTCACGATCGCGCTGCGCCCGTCGCGCGGAGAGCCGTTGCCGATCCGCGACGTCATCGGGCAGACGCGCTCGCGGCTTGGCGGCGAGGCGATCATGCGTACGCTGGCGCCATTTGCGCTGGCGCTGATCGCAGTGCTGCTGCTCCAGGGTTTTGCCAACCCGATGTTCGGCTGGCTCGCGACCTGGGCGTCGGGGGCGGCCTGCGCCGTGCTCGGCATTCATCTCTGCGCCGCCACCCGGATCATGCGCTGGCATGCCGAAGGGCGGTTCAAGCGGACGGTGGCGATCTTCGGGTCGGGCGATCTGGCGGCCCGGCTGCTGGAGCGGCTGCACGCGGCCTGCTCGGATTCGATCGAGCTCGTCGGCGTGTTCGACGACCGCCGGCGGGCCGGCAACACCAATCTGCAGGCGCTGGTGTGCGGCAACTCGCGCGACCTGATCGAGCTGTCGCGCCAGCGCATGATCGACCGGGTCGTCGTCGCCCTGCCGCATTCGGCTGAGCAGCGGCTCGTCGAGGTGCTGCGCAAGCTGCATCACATGCCCGTCGAGATCAGCCTTGCGCCCGACATGGTCGGGTTCAGCGTCGCCGGCCGCGATTCGGCGGAATTCGGCGGTTTGCCGCTGATCGACGTCTACGGGCAACCCTTGAGCTTTGGCCAGAACCTGGCCAAGGGGATGTTCGACAAGATCATCGCCGCGCTGGCGCTGACCGTCGCCGCACCGGTGATGCTGGCTTGCGCGATCGCGATCAAGTTCGACAGCCGGGGGCCGGTATTGTTCTGCCAGCCTCGCCTCGGCTTTGGCGACCGGGTCATCAAGGTGTTCAAGTTCCGCTCGATGTACCACGAGGCGGCCGATCTCGCCTGCGAGCGGCAGTCGAGCAAGGACGATCCGCGAATCACCCGAATTGGCCGCTTCCTGCGCAAATCTAGCCTCGACGAGCTGCCGCAGCTCATCAACGTGTTGCGGGGCGAGATGTCGCTGGTCGGGCCGCGCCCCCACGCGATCGCGATGCAGGTCGAGCACCGGCGCAACGAGGATATCGTGCCGGATTACGCGCTGCGCCATCACGTCAAGCCCGGGATTACCGGGTGGGCGCAGGTCAACGGCTATAACGGGCCGGTCGACACGGTCGAGGCGCTGCGTGCCCGCGTTGCCCACGACCTCGATTACATCAACAACTGGTCGCTGTGGTTCGATGTCCGCAGCCTGTTGTTGACGCTCAAGGTGCTCGTCGCCCAGCGCCACGTGTACTGATCCTCCGCGATCATCGGCGCCCCGGCGATCAACCGGCTTGTGGCGCCGAGTCGAGTTCAGCGATATTTCGCCGATCGGTTTGCGGCGCGTGGGGGAACGGGCCGGCCGACACCAAATCAGGGGAGGCCGGGCGTTGACCGCTTGGAAATCGCTGCTTGCTGTCGCATTGCTGCTCGCGGGGCTGGTCGCCGGGCTCGATGCCTGCACACCGTCGGCGCCGAATATCGCGAGCGACAATGTCGTCCCCGGCGGGGTGCCGCTGACTGCCGAGCACACCCTGGCGCCCGGCGACGAGATCGAGATCCGCTTTCCTTACATGGCCGATCTCAACGACCGCGTGGTTGTCGGCCCGGACGGCCGGGTGTCGCTGCAGCTCGTCAACACGGTGGCCCTCAGCGGGCTGACCGTCGCCGAGGCGACGAAGAGGCTCGACGGGGATTACGCCAAGGTCGTCAAAAGCCCGATGCTGACCGTAACCGTGCGCACTTATGCGCCGGAATCGGTCTATGTCGACGGCTGGGTCAACACGCCGGGCCTCGTCCGCAGTGACGTGCCGCTGACCGTATCGCGCGCCCTGGCGCAGGCGGGCGGCGTCAAGACCGGGGCCAAGACCGACTACATCCTGGTGCTGCGCCGCGGGCCCGATCACAAGACGCATTACTACCAGGTCGCGCTCGGCGGCTACGGCGGCGCCGGCGAAGGGGCGCAGGACCCGATGCTTAAATCTTACGACGTTGTTTACGTTCCTCAGACTACCCTCGGCTCGCTGTCTGACTTCCTCCAGACCTACGTGAAGAACATTCCGTTCTACTTCAGCTACACGATACAGTGAGCCAAACCAGGGACTTGCGATGGCCTCCAACCCGTACGACCTGACCACGAGAGAGGTTCTGAGCATCCTGTTCAAGGAGCGGCGCAAGCTGTTTGGCGCCTTTCTCGGATTGACGCTTGGCGTCATCGCGTATTCGTACATGCTGAGCCCGTATTACGACGCGACCGGGCGGCTTCTGGTCAAAACCGGCCGCGAGTTTCAGATTCGCTCCGACCCGACCCAGCCGGTCGCCTCGGCGCCGTCGTCGACAAAGCAGGAAGTCGTCAATTCGGAAATCCAGATCCTCACGAGCCGCGACCTCATCTCGGCGGTCGTGCATCGCATGGGCCCGGGCAAGCTCTATCCCAGCAAGCGCCTGTTCGGCCTCTTCGGCGGGTCCGGGACCGAGACCGACGATGCCGCGATCAAGAGCTTTTCCAGCGATTTCAAGGTCGCCCCGGTCGAACAGTCCGACGTCATCTCGATCGCCTATCGCAACGGCGACCGCGATGTCGCGATCGAGGCGTTGAACCTCGTCGTGCAGCTCTATCAGCAAAAGCACGCCGATATGTTCAGCGACCCGCGCTACAAATTCCTCGGCCAGCAGGCGAAGCAGTACGAGGACGAACTCAACGCACAGGTCCAGAAGATCGCCGATTTGAGATCGTCGCAATCGCTGTTCGATGTCGAGGCGCAGCGCGCGAAGCTGCTCGACGACCGCGCGTCGATCAACAGCATCCTCCAGCAGTTGAAGAGCCAGCAGATCGACGCGCATCAGCGCATCGCTTTCCTGGAGGAAAGAATCAAGGCGACGCCGGCGCTGGTGCCGGCCGGCGGTACGACCTCCGACGTCGTCGAGCAGGCCAAGGACCGGCTCCTCGACCTTCAGGTCAAGGGCGAGCAGCTGCGCGAGCGCTTTGTCGACAGCAACGCCAAGCCGTTGCAGGACAATGCGCAGCAGATCGGCCAGCTCAAGAATTTCCTCGATCGCCCTGATGCGATGAAGACCAAGGCCGCGTCGACCCGCAACACCGCCTATGACGACATGGTCGTGGCGCTGAACCGCGCGCTTGCCGACGCCGCGCCGATCGACCAGCAGATCGCCATGCGCACCGTGGAGGCGAAGAACATCGACGCGCGCCTCCAGGCGCTGACCGAGTCCGGCAGCAAGGTCGACAACATGGAGCGCGAGCGCCGCGAGCTCGCCGAACTCGCCCACACCTACCGCGCCCGCTTCGAAGAGGCGCGGATGAGCGAGGACCTCGACCGCGAAAAAATCGTCAGCGTCTCGGTCGTCCAGCAGCCCGATGCACCGATGAAGCCCACCGGGCCGACCCACCTGCCGTTCGGGATCGCCGGGGTGCTGATCGGGCTCGTCGGCGCCGGGGGCGTGCTCGTGTACCTGCTCGTCTTCCGCGAGACCCTGATCACCGTCGAAAGCGTCGAGCGCATGCTCGGCCTCCCGGTGCTCGCCTCGGTCGCCAAACGGCGGCGGTGATTCCTCTCCCCCAATGGGCCCAATGGGCGGAGAGGGGGAGTTTGGCAACCGGTCCTTAACCAGCGGCGGGGCACACTTGCGGCACCTACAGAAGGCGCCGCGATGCCCAGCTCTCCGGACCAAAGACGCGTCCTCTACGTTCTGCAAAATCTGCCGGTGCCGTTCGATCGCCGGGCCTGGCTCCAGGCCTCTGCGCTGGCGAGAAAAGGCTACGAGGTCAGCGTCGTCTGCCCCAAGGCGCGCGGGTTCAACGCGTCGCGCGAGCAGCGCGAAGGGGTCGAGATCTATCGCTATTGGTCGCCCATCGAGGCCAAGGCCAAGCTCGCCTTCATCGCCGAGTTCATCTGGTGCTTCGCCGCGACGTTCGTGTTGTCGCTGCGGATCGGATTGTTCGGGCGCGGCTTCGACATCCTCCACGTCTGCAACCCGCCCGAAACCTACTGGCCGATGGCGTGGTTCTGGCGCCTCTTCGGCAAGAGCTTTATCTGGGACCACCGCGACCTGTCGCCCGAGCTCGCCGAGGCGAAATGGGGAAAGACCGACGGGCTGGTGATGAAGGGGCTGCTGCTGTTCGAGCGGCTGACCTTTCAGGCCGCGAACGTCGTGATCGCGACCAACGAGAGCTACAAGAAGATCGGGGTCGAACGCGGGGGCAAGGCGCCGGAGGACATCTTTATCGTCCGCTCGGCGCCGGCGCTGTCGCGGTTCCAGGTGCATGAGCCCGACCCGGCGTGGAAGCGCGGCAAAAAGCACCTCGTCCTCTATCTCGGCGAAATCTGCGAGCAGGACGGGGTCGAGCACCTGGTCCGCGCCGTTAAGGCCTTGCGCGACAGGCTCGGCCGCGACGATTTCCATTGCATCCTCGTCGGCGGCGGCCCGCACCAGCCGGCGGTGGTCGCGGCGGCCGAGGCCGAGGGGGTTGCCGATCTCTGCACCTTCACCGGCACGATCAGCGACGATGACAAGCTCTGCCGCGTCCTGTCCTCGGCCGATGTCGCGATCGAGCCGGTGCCCAAGAACGGCTGGTCTGACCGCAGCACCGCCAACAAGATCGTCGAATACATGTTCTTCAGCCTGCCGATCGTGTCGTCGGATCTGATCGAGGCGCGGGTCTCGGCCGGCGACTCGGCGCTCTACGTGACGCCGGGCGACGATGTCGCGATGGCCGAGGGGATCGCGACGCTGCTCGACGATCCCGACCGCCGCCGCGCGATGGGCGAGTTCGGCCGGGCCCGGCTGCACGGCGCGCTCGCCTTCGAGTTCTCGATCCCGCCGCTCCTCGCCGCCTACGACGCCGCCTGGGCCGTGACCGGTCGCGGCAAGGCGACCGGGCTGATCGCGGCTAGCCAGAAGGTGTGACGGCTCCATGTACGAGCGCTTTTACGGGCTCTATCGCCCGCCCTTCGCGGTCACGCCGGACCCGAGCCTCCTCTATATGAGCCGGGCGCATCGTGAGGCGCTGGCGACGATCATCTACGGCATCGAAAGCCGCAAAGGCTTTATCGTCTGCACCGGTGAGGTCGGCACCGGCAAGACCACGGTGATCCGTGCCTTCTTCGACCAGGTCGAAGGGGAAGATTACAAGATCATCTACCTGTTCACACCGCAGATTGGGCCCCTGGACATGGCCCGGTGCATCTGCCGCGAGCTCGGCATCGCCGAGCCGGACAGCGTTTTCGCCGCAGTGCCGTTGCTGCAGCTGAAGCTCCTCGAAATCTTCGAAAGCGGCCGCACGGTCGTGCTGATGATCGACGAGGCACAGCTCCTCCCGGCGGAAACGCTCGAATTCCTGCGGCTGCTCAGCAATTTCGAGACCGATACCGAAAAGCTGATTCAGATCGTGCTGGTCGGCCAGCCCGAGGTCGACGAGATGCTGGCCCGCCGCGACATGCGCCAGGTCGCCCAGCGCATCGCACTGCGGGCCCGGCTCGGCGCGCTGAGCCTCGAGGAAAGCGTCGACTACCTGGCCTATCGCCTGGTCGCTTGCGGGGCACGAGACCTCGGCCAGGCCCTGTCGGCGACGGCGGCGGCGACGATCGCCCAGGCTGCCGGCGGCATTCCGCGCCGCATCAACATCCTCGCCGACAATGTCCTGATCGCCGGGTTCGGCAGCAATCAGCGTCCGGTGGGCAACCAGCTCGCCGCCGCGACGGTACGCGAGTTCGAGACCAATTCCGGCGGCGCGGACAGTGCCCGCCCACGCCGCTTCGCCTGGCGCCCCCGGCTGCTGCGCCCCTATGACCCGATCTACGCGTCGCCCGTGGCGGCATGGGAGGGCGCCGCGCCTGAGGTCGCGGATGAGGTCGAGCCTCATGTCCAATTCGAGCCGGAGGTCGATGTCGAGCGCCAGCCCCAGCCTGCGCCTGAGCCGGAATCGAACATCGTGCGTCCTCATTTCCTCGGACGCCGGATCGACGCGCCTCCGGCGCACGGGAAGCCGCGGATCGCGTGGCGCATCCGGGTGAGGCCGCAGGAACGTTTTCGGCTGAAGCCGCGCGTCGAGCTGGTCGGGTTCACACGGCGTTCCGGCACCTCGTCCTAGACGCAAGGATGGACCAGCCGGTGACAAGTGCCGCGGACGGCGTGCGGCTGCGGCCGGGGCGACGCGGCCTGCTGACCAACGCCCTTTAACCAAATACCAAGCTAAGCGCGGGAGAATCGGTGCGGCGGCGCGGCGCGCTATTGGGCGCCGGTACACAGTGCGGTCATCTTGCGGTTGGCGGCGGCCCGGGAAAGCATGAAATCCTCGACGAACACGGTCAGCTCCGAGCCGGTCTGCTTGTCCTTGAGCGTGGCACGGCCCGGTTTGTTGAAATCGCCGGAGACCTGGTCGTCCTTCCCGACGATGCCGCCGGCGAGCCGGTCGAGCACGGCGTAGCCTTGCGGCGTCTCGACAAAGATCCGGTTGCCGCATCCCGTGGTGCGCGCGACCGAGCCGTTGGCCAGCGCGTTTCCGTTCTCGCCCCGGCAGGCGATGGCGATGCGCGGCGTCACATCCTGCTGCGACAGCCGCCGCTCCTCGATCTCGGCCGTGAAGTTGAAGCCTTTGGTGCGGTCGTAGAGATTGGCATGCCCGATCCCGTCGACATTGCCGACGAGGTCGTCCTTGTCGGCAACGCCGGTGCCGCCGATGCCGCTCAGGATCGAATAGCCGGTGCTGCTGCTGACAAAGATCTTGTCGCCGCAACCCTGCGCGCGAAACACGCTGCCGTCGGCCCGCGCCGGCCCGGACGCGGCGAGCGCCAGCGCGACGATCATCACCCCGGGGACCAGCCCCAAGCCCTGCCGCATCCCCTGCGCCTTTCCCCTCCAGGTGCGGGCGCACACTGGCACCGATCGCCATGAAATTCATCACCGCCCGCATCGAGCGTCTGGCGACGTTCGTCTTCCTCTTGGTCGCCGCCGGAATTTTCTGGCCGCCCGACCAGTACCTCCAAAACGACCACATGTCGCATCAGGGGGCGTCGGACCCTTTCGATTCGACAGCCTTTGCCTCGCTGGCCGTGTTCCTGATCATCGCGTTTGCCGCGCGCTGGAAGGAAACGCTGCGGCTGTTGCGCTGCGCCTGGCCGGTGCTGGCGCTGATCGCTTTCGCGTTTCTGAGCGCCTACTGGTCTGAGGATCCGGCGCTGGTGATCCGCCGTTCCGGCACCGTCGCGATCAGCTCGCTGTTCGGTGTCTATCTGATCGGACGCAGCGATTTCGCCGACTTGGTCGCGCTTCTGGTCAAGGTCTACGCGACGGCGATGGCGGCCTCGCTGATCATCATCGTCGTGGCACCGGGGATCGCGATCGGCGGCAACGAGACCTATACCGACGCCATGCGGGGCGCCTTCAACGACAAGAACGAACTCGGCCTCGGCTGCGCGCTGACGATCATCTTTTCGACCTACGCGCTCTATCGGGGCTACGGCCGGCGCTGGTTCTCGATCGCCGCGATCGCGATGGCCCTCGTCGCGTTCGAGCTCGCCCGGTCCAAGACGCCTCTGGTGGACATGGTGGCCGCCGCCTATGTCGCGGTGTTCGCGGCCATGCTGCGGCGGCGCAGCGGGTTCGGGCTTCTGGCCGGGTTTGTCCTTGGAGTCCTCGGCCTCGCCGGGATCTTCGCCTTCGCGATCGACTCGGCCGCGATCCTCGAGGCGATCGGGCGCGACCCGACTTTCACCAACCGCGCCAAGATCTGGCACTACGCGTGGATCTACATCCAGCGGCACCAATGGCTCGGCTACGGGTTCGGGTCGTTCTGGCGGGCGAACGGGGTCGAGGCCAACGAGGCCTGGGCGCTCATCGAGTTCAAGACCCCGCACGCCCACAATGCCTGGCTCGAGGTCGGGCTCGGCCTCGGTATCGTCGGGATGGGGCTGATCGCGCTGAACTGGCTGACCGTGTTCTATCGCGCGGCCCGGATGGTCACCGCGCCGGCGGCCCGGCACGTCGTGTTCTGCATGGCGATGCTGGTCGCGATCTTTCTCGAAAACATGACCGAGTACGAGTTCTTTCGGTCGAATGCGATGCTGTGGGTGCTGTTCGTCGCGATCACGACCTATCTCGGCCGCGCCGTGATGGTCGCACACGCTGCGCGGCCGGCGTACCGGGTGCCGATTGCGAAGCCGGCAGTTCAAATCGCGAGGTCATTCCGGGGCACGGCAACACCGTGAAACCGGAATTCCTGCCCAACCAGCCGTCACCCCGGCGAAGGCCGGGCCCACGGTTCCACCGTTCGAGCGGCTGATGAGGGATCCCGGCCTACGCCGGGTCGACGGCGGAAGCTACGGCTGTCGAGCTTTTCCCGGCCTCGGCCGTATTTTTGGGTTCCGGGTTCGGTCCATGGCTGACCTTAAATCAGGTGGGGTCGCCGTGAGGGCGCATTGCGGAGGGCGTCGGCGATCGCCCTGTAGGCGGGTTTCGCCCTGCCTTCGGTGTCGAACGGCAGCGGCCGGGGCTCGAGGCCGTCGGCGCGGGCCGCTTCCGGGGTCTTGCCTGAACTTATCCAGCTATTCTCGTCGGTGAGGCCCCAGTTGATCACTGTGGTCACCGCCGGCGCCGCGAGCGCGACGTCGAGATAGCGGCGATAGGTGTCGGCGACGGCGGCGTCGCGCGCCGGGATCGCCGACGGGGCGCCTTTGTCGACGACATCGAGCTCGGTGATCATGATTTCGAGCCCGCGCCCGCCTAGATCGGCGAGAAAGCCTGAGAACACTTTCGCATCGAACTTGTCGATCGTCGCGGTCGCGAGGTGGCTTTGGATGCCGATCGCGTCGACCGGTACGCCGCGCCGCGCAAATCCGTCGAGCAGCGTGAGCAGGGCCCGGCGCTTGTCGCGGTCGGCTTCGGTATCGAGCTCGATGCCGAATTCGTTCAGCACCAGCTTGACCTTCGGGTCGGCGGCGCGGGCGGTGCGGAAGGCGATGTCGAGGTAATCCGGCCCGATCTTTTCGAGGAACACGGTCTTGCGGAGATTGTCGGAACGGCCGTCGCCGGGCTTCAGCGCCTCGTTGACCACGTCCCAGGACTGGAATCGGCCGGCGAAATGGCAGCAGGCGTCGGTGATGTGGTCCTCGACCGCCCGGATCGCGGCGGCGCGGTCCGGAAGGTCGGCGAACCAGGCCGGCGCTGCCTCGCCCCACACGAGCGCGTGGCCGCGATAGGCGATGCGGTGCGCCCGGGCCCAGGCATAGATCCTTTCGAGCCCCGAATAGTCGGTCGTCGTCGCGGTCGGCGCCAGATTGCGCCAGTGCGCGCAGGAGCACACGATCAGCGCCGCCTCGCGGGTGACGAGGTCGGTGTACATGCGGTCTTTGTCGAGCATCTCGCTGCGGACATAGGTGCCGTAGAGCAGCCCGCGCGAGGCGGCGATGTCGCGCAGGGCGGGCGCCGGTGCGGCGAGTGCCGCCTTCCCGGCGAACGCCAGCGAGGCGCCGGCGAGGAGGAGGTCGCGGCGGCTGATCATCCGACGGGCTCCGGCTCGGTTTCGCGCCAGGCATACGCGTTCATCTGCGCGACATCGATCGCGACGTTCCGGTCGTCGGCCCAGCCGCGGCGAAACAGCAAGTAAGGGATCGGGTCGAGGAGGTGATAGCGCGCGAGGTCCCGGTCGATGGGCTTGGCGTGGAAATAATGGCCGAGCGTGTGCCGCAGCGACAATTCGAGTGTGTCCGTGACCATCGTCTCCGGCGCGGCGCCCGACGCCGCCTCCGCGAGGGCGGGGCGCATGAAATTGAGGCCGAGCAGCATCGACAAGTAGATCGTGTACCAAAAGCGCGGGTTGCACTCGACGATGTAGGCGAGATCGGTTTCCGCCTCGATGACGGCGTCGAAATTGGCGGGACCCGTGAGGTTCGTCGCGGCGGCGAGGCGCTCGGCGTTTTGCAGCAGGTCGGGGTGCGAGAAGAGGCTGAAGCAACGCTCGTCGCGGCGCTGGCCGGCATGGGCGACGATCCGGCCGTCGCGGCAGATCGTCGAGATGCACACCGATTCGCCGATAATGTGGCGCTGGACGAGGATCGGCTCGTAGTCGATCCCGTCGAGCAGGGCGTGGTCGCCCTCGTCGAGCAGATGAAAGACCCCGACGCTGCCCGAGCGGTTGATCGGCTTTACCGTGATCGGCAGCGGTATCTCGCCCGATCGCGATGCCGTGCGCAGGGCGCCCGGCGTCCCGAAGCACCACGCCTCGGGCACCCGGACCCCGTGCGCGTGGCAATATCGGGTGAAGTTCCACTTATTGTTCAGCAGGTCGAACGTTGCGAGGTCCGGCAACAACGAGCTGCGCACCGGCAACCAGTCGCGGATCGCGATCAGGAGTCGGGTGGAGACGTCATCGGACGGAAAGATCACGTCGATCCGATGTTTCCGGACAAGGCGCTCGATCTCGCCGAGGATCCGCGTCTCGCTGCCCGGCTCGGCCGTACACCCGAGGCGGGTATACGAGGCGCAATGCCACGACGAGCGCAAGGCACCGGAGACGCCGTTGCCGAGAACGTGCACCGTCACCCCCGCATCCGCGGCCGCCCGCATCACGTGGTAGGGCAGCGTAAACGCAAAGGCGATCATCAACCCGTTCATGCGGTCGCGCCTCAGCGGGCGGCCAGCGCCGGGCGCATCGACACCGAGCGCCGCGCCAGCGAGCGCTCGAGATGCGCGGCGATGCGGGGGGCGGTAAACTCGCACCCGTAGACAAAACGAAACATCGGCCCGAAGGACGGCGCTGAGGCCGGGCCGACGAAGTAGAGCCCGGGCACCGAGCTTTCGAAATTTCGCGACAGCAGCGGCGTGTTGGCGGCCGTCTCGATCGCGCCGCGCAGGCCGGGGTCGAGAAAGGCGATCTTCTGCAGATTGACCCGGTAGCCGGTGCAGAGGATCGCGTGGTCGGCCGAGATCGTCGTGGCGGTGCCGTCGGCGGCGACGCAATCGAGATGGATGCGGTGGCCGCGGATCTCCGCGGATTGCGGCGTGAGGCCGGTCTTCACCGTCACCTTGCCGAACACGCGGTCGCGCATCGGCCAGCTGCCGGCGATTGCCTGCGAGGTTGCGATGATATGCAGCCGCGTCGCGTCGGGGAGGAAGCGGAAGAGGAGCGGCGCCCGCGTGTAAGCGACGCTGCGCCAGCCCTGGCCGATCCCGGTGCCGGGCCAGCGCAGCCGGTCCGACAGCGTCCGGGTCGCCGGGTCGCTGAAGTTGTGGAACGACAGCTCCTTCCGGCGGGTGATGAGCTGCACCGACGCGCCGCCCTCGTGCATCAGCGCCGAGAGGTCGGTCGCCGATGAGCCGCCGCCGATCACGGCGACCTCGCGGCCCGTGAATTGGTCCATCGCCGCGTGGTCCGACGCGTGCGAGACGTACTCGCGCGGCAGGTGCGCCAGATGAGGCGGCAGGACCCCGAAATCGCTGATGCCGATCGCGACGATGACCTTGGCCGCGCCAGTGATCTCGCCGTCGTCGAGCTCGACCGAAAACCGCTCGCCGGCGCGGGTCACCGAGACGACCTGGCGGCCGTCGAGATCGGGCACATAGCGGGCCTGGAACGCGTCGCCATAGGCGATGAAATTCCCGCTGGCGACCGGGATGCCTTCGTCGGCATAGGGGATGCCGCTGCCGGCGCAGTAATCCGCCAGCATCATGTCGCCGCCGGGCGCCATCAGGTTCGACGCGAACCCGTCGGATTTCAGCAGCATCCCCTGCGGCATCCGGGTGCGCCAGTTGTTCATCGGCGCGCCGAAAATCCGGTAGTCGATGCCCTGGCGGTGCAGATGTGCCGCGATCGACAGCCCGTAAGGGCCGGCGCCAACGATGGCAATGTCCGTCAACCCGCTCATCTTTTCCTCCAACAGGCGCCTAGCGTAGGAAGGTCAGGCAGCGACCCTTAACCACCGGGAAAGCGCGCCCGGCCTCGCGAACGTATGATGGTCAGCCCTCGGCAACGGGTGCCGCGGCGCGGCCCTTCGCCTGCCGCCGCGCGACCGTCGCGCAGACCGCGTCGTCAAAGCGGCGGACCATGTTTTCGATGCGGAAATCCTCGCGCGCATCGAGCGCCCCTTGCGACAGCCGTGCCTGCCATTCGGGGTCGTCGGCAAATCGGGCGAGCGTCTCGGCAAAGCGGTCGATTTCGCCGGGCACGATCAGCCCGTTCCTGTCCTGCGCGAGGTATTCGATCTCGGCGCCGTGGGCCTCGTTGTCGCGGGTGATGACGGCGCGGCCATGGGCAAAGGCGTGGTTGATCAACAGGCCCAAGGCGCCGGCGATCGCGACCGCGGCCGAGACGCGCAGGCACCGCGCCACCCGCTCGTCGGGGGGCAGGCTGCCGAGGAAATGGATTTCCGGCATATCGGCGGCCATCGCCCTGAGCTCCGCCTCGAGCGGGCCGCCGCCGACGATCAGCGCCTCGATCGGCCTGGTTCGCCCGGCATTGGCCAAGCGCACCGCCTCGATCAGCAGGTCGACGCGTTTGAATTGCACGAGCCGGCCGATATAGGTGAACACGGTCGAGCCGAGCTTGAGGCCGAGCGTACGGCGGATCTCGGCCGGGTCTTCCGCCGCGACGCGGTCGCACAGCGTGATCTGCTCGCTGACGTCGATCGTATTGTGCATGACAAAGGTGCGGTCGCGCGGATAGTGGGCCTGGGCCAGCTGCTCGACCCCGGTGCGGGTATAGGCGAGGTAGCCGTCGGCCCGATGGGTCAGCCAATCCTTCAGCGCGTTGACGCTGCCGAAGAGACCGCGCTGCGGCGCGTCGCTGTCGCGGAACCCGCGCTGCGGGTGATACCCGAACCCCCAATAGAGGACCGCGAGGCCGCGCAGCGGGCCGAGAAGCGCGAGCGCGGTGTTTGAGACGAACTTGGCCTCGGCGCTCAGTACGACCGCGTCGTAACCCCCGCCGAGGATCTCCTTCAGCACCGGCTGGTATACGGCGGTGGCGGGTCCGACACGGAATTCGTGGTTGTTGACCCGGCAGTTCGGAAAATCGAATGGCCCCTCGGCCGCCGGCACGCCGATCCATGACGGCGCATCGCCGTGGAACACGGTGTAGTCGGCGTGCCCGGCGCGGGTGAGCTTCTCGTAGAAGCTCACCCGGTAATGCGGGATGTAGCCGTGGTGAAGGATGGCGATCTTTGGCGGCATGGCGGGGTTCAGCCTTCGGAATTTTCCGGGGATGCGTCCCACGCGGGATGGGCGGTGAGGAATTCGGGACGGTGGACGTGGCGCAGGCGCATGAGGATCATCGCGAGGCAGGCGGCGTTGCCGATCGCGATGCCCCACATCGCGCCGACCAGGCCTTGCCACAGGATCATCGCGACCGTCGCCGCGGCGGCGGCGGCGCCGCAGACGATCTGGACATGCGCGAGGAACTTGAATTGCCGGGCCGCGATCAAGCCGAGGCCGGCGACATAGCGCAGCGTCGACGCGGCCGAGGCCGCCGCCCAGGGCAGCAGCAACGCCTTTGCCTCGGGGTACTTGTCGGCAAGGACGAAATGCTCGACCGGCTGCCAGCAGGCGAGGAGCGCCAGGTACCACAGGATGCTGCCGACCGTGGTCGCGCCCAGGGCCCAGGCAACCATCCGGTTGAACGCCGCGATCTCGCGGTGCGCGAGCAATCGCGAAAGCTGGGGCAGTGCGGGCTTGGCCCAGGCCGAGGACAGCACGGTGATCGGCCGGAACAGCACGCCGACGATGTTGATCGCGGCCAGCGCGACGAGGCCGATCATGCTTGTCGCGATATAGGTGTAGCTGCGGGTCTCGACATGATTGGCAAAGACGCCGACCAGTGACCACGACACCTCGCCCATGATTGCGCGGTAGGGCTTGAGCGCGCCCCGCCGGAACAGGGGCGGGTTGGGTTCGGCCCGTCGCCGCTGCTGGAACACCTGGCTGGTCGCGCAGCCGAGCGTCAGCGCCAGGAATGCGCCAGCGAGCGTGCCGAACCGTGTCGGCCAGACCAGCATCGCGACGAGGCACAGCGTCGTCGTGGCCAGATAGGGCAAGTCGGTCCACAAGAGCGTCGCCATGTCGTGCCGGCTGTAGGCGACGCTGCGGTAATATTCGCGTAGCAGCGTGAAGGCGATGAAGAGCGGGATCGCCAGCCCGGTCGCCAAATCATGCCGGGCCCATTCGGCGTCTGACGCCCAGTTGACGACGGCGACCCCGGCGGCGCTGAGGGCGACCGTCGCCAGATTGACGAGGTTGAGCGCGGTTTCGAGAGCCCGCGCCGCACCCGGGTTGCGGGTGGCGGGGAGGTAGACGCTGAGGGGGCCGTTGACGAGCGCGTTCTGGATGCCGATCGCCAAGAGCGACACCGACAGCCACAGCGAGACGATGCCGAAATCGGTCGCCGACAGCACCCGCACCAGCACCAGGTTCAGCGCAAAGCCGAAAAGGCTCAGCGCGATCTGGTCGATGGCAGCGATGGCATAGCGAAAACGGCGCGCCAGTGCCGATACACGTGGCAACCAGCGATCCAGCGCAACGACGGAAGAAATCATGGCCCCCAGATAGAGGGCCCGAGCTTAATTAAAGGATAAAATGCCGGGCGTTTCCGGGGCTAAAGCATCCGGTACAAAAAATTAGGGATGTAATCTCCGCGCCGGTTCAAAACGGCGCCGAGCATGTTGCCGCCGGCCTGCTCGATCTGTCCCTTGGCGTGGGAGACGACGGCCGGTCGGGTCGTTTCGG
The DNA here is from genome assembly GCA_036489765.1 of Allostellaceae bacterium. Taxonomy (GTDB): domain Bacteria; phylum Pseudomonadota; class Alphaproteobacteria; order ATCC43930; family CGMCC-115725; genus DATARH01. Next base: position 66,973 of record DASXFE010000078.1, read on the forward strand.
CCTGGACGACGAGGATGACGCCGTCGGCGGTTTCCGGCGCCAGCTCGAGGTAGTCGCCGCTCGCCACGGCGGGGCAATCGACGACGATCAGCTCGAATTCGTCGCGCAGCCGGTTGTAGAGGTCGGCGAGCGTCGCGGCGTCGGTGCGGCCGGGGCCGCGCTGGCCGACGAGGCAGGCGACCGACAGCAGCGTTCCGGCAACGGGGGTCACGGCGGCGTCGAGATCGGGGGCGTTCCACGGCAGTTCGACGAGCCCGTGCGCGGTGTCGCAGTCGAAGCTGCGCGCGGTCACGGGATCGCGGCGGTTTGCGTCCATAAGCAGCGTACGCCGCTGGCCGCTGGTCGCGGCGAGGAGAGCGAATTCGCGGGCGATCGTCGACGTGCCTTCGCCTTGCGTTGCGGCGACGACCTGCAGCACCGCACCACCGTTGCCGTCGAGCAGCGGGCGGATCGCGGCGAGAAGCGAGCCAAGCTCGGCGGCGAGGGGCCCGGGCGCGAGGGTGACGGGCGCGAGGGTGACGGGAGGGCGCGGCGTCTCGCGGACGTGCTCGCGAACTGCGGCGGCCGGGCGCAGGGGCGCAACGCGGGTCCGGGCATCGGGGCGGACCGGTCCGTGGCTCCCTTGCCGGGCGCGCTGCAACGCTTCATAGACGCTGCTCACCCCATACTCCTTTGCGGTCGAGGCCGGCGCTGTGGCACCAGCCGGTTCGGTTGGTACAACGTAAGAATAAAACTGGTGAAAATAGGGTTAACCCGCAGGAACCAAGGCGGGCTGTCGGGCGCGGGCGAAGGGCGGTTCCTCGGGCAGCGACGCGAGCCCGGCTGCCAGGTGCGCGGCCAGCCGGGCCGAAAGCGCCGTCAGCAGCAGTGTCGGGTTGGCCTGGCCGGAACTCGGAAAGACCGCGCTGCTGGCGACGAACAAATTCGCCGAGCCGTGGACGCGGCAGTCGCCGTCGACGACGCCGGCGCGGGGGTCTTCCGCCATGCGGGCGGTGCCGATCTGATGATAGCCGTCGGTCGCCTGATCCATGATTGAGCCGAGGCGGCCGGATTCGGGGACTGTGTAGTCGAGCCGCCCGAGACCGCTGCGCCGCAAGCCGCGGTCGATGATCGCGTGGCTGGCGACGACCGAGCGCGCATCGATCTCGCCGTAGCGCAGGTCGATCTTGAGGCGGGGCATGCCGAGCGCGTCGCGCGTGCCGGCGAGGCGGACCCTGCTGTCGCGATTGGGCGCCTGCTCGGCATGGTAGAACAGGGCGTAGCGGCGGCCGGCGTTGGGGATGAAAAAACCCGGCAGGTGCGGGCGGGCGGCATAGCGGCGATAGAGGTACCTCGTCGCCTCGCGCACGGCCTCGGGGGTGCCGCGGACAACATTCCCGAGGTGGCGGGGGATCTGCGCGACGCCGCCGTCGAGATGCTTGCGGCGGATCCCCTCGGGCGCCAGCAGCCCGCCGAGGCCGGGCGCGGCGAGGCTCAGATAGGCGAGCGACAGGATCGCGCTTTTGTGGCCGGGGTCCTTGAGCGCCGGATTGTCCGGCCAAGCGCAGAGGTTGAGGAGCTCGTGTTGCCGCCGCACCGTGGCGGGGATCGTGATCCGGCGGCGGACATAGCGGCTGCTCGCATCGACGAAAAAGTCGAAAGCGCGGTCGGCTCCGGGTTGAGCGAAGGCGATCTCGGCGATGCGGCCTTCGAGATGGCCCATGTAGTAGCGGCCGAGCGGACCCTCGGCGCCGCCGAACATCCACGGATGCGCCGCTTGCGTGGCGAGCATGAGCCGCGTCGTCTCGAGCCCGCCGCAGGCGAGGACGACGGCTCGCGCCGTGAGCATCGCCCGTTCGCCCGCCCGGCTTGCGACTGCGACGCCGGTGACCTTTCCCGTCGCCGCGTCGATCTCAAGGCCAGTGCAGACGACGCCGAGCTGGACCTGGAGCCCGGGGTCGCCCTCCAGCGCGGCGGCATGGATGCGGCGCAGGTCGCGCCCTTCGCTCCAGCGTTCGAGCTCGTCGAATCGGCATTCGGGGTCGGTTGTGGCGAGGGGAGCCGAAAACTCGGGCTCGCCGGCGTCGAGATAGCGGATCGCGCGGCCGTACCACGGGGCGATCTCGGCCTCGCCGATTGGCCAGCCTCGGGCGAAATCGCCTTCGTCGAAGGCGACGCAGCGCCCGCCCCACAGCGACGACGTGCCGCCGAACGCGCGGCGCACCGCCACCTCCATCGGCGCGTGGCGGCGCGGGTCTGCGATCTCGGCGTCGGCCATGGCCTGAAAGCTCGTGTCGAGCCCGTCGCCGCCCCCGGCAAGCATGGTCACCGGGATGCCGTGACGGCGCAGCTCCAGCGCCTGCACGATCCCGGCGGGACCGGCGCCGACGACGATGACGTGGTGCCCGTGCTGCCGCGGCGGGATGCCGTGCGCGATCATGTGGTAGCCTCTCGCAGGAGATTCGCGGCGGCGGCGCGACGGTGATGGATTATGTGACCCTGGCCCCCGGCCTGCCCGCTTCTTCGCGGCTCGGCTTTGGCTGCGGCAGCGTGATGGGGCGGGTGTCGCGCGGCGAATCGGAGCGCGCGATCGCCGCCGCGCTCGACCATGGCATCACCCATTTCGATGTCGCCCGCGCCTACGGCTATGGCGAGGCCGAGGCCCTGCTCGGCGCCGCGCTGAAGGGGCATCGCGACCGTGTCGTCGTGGCCAGCAAGTTCGGGCTGACCGCGCCGCGCGGGTCGGGGATGCTGCGGCATGTCAAGCCGCTGGCGCAGGGGCTCGCCGCCGCCCTGCCGGCACTGCGGCCGATCCTGCGGGCGGCGGTCGGGGGCAATGCGCGCGCCGCCGACCGTTTCTCGGTCGCCGCGGCACAGGCCTCGCTCGACCAGAGCCTCGCCGCGCTTGCCACCGGCTACGTCGACATCCTGCTCCTGCATGATTGCGAGGCCGACGATCTGACCGACGAGCTGACCGGGTTTCTCGATGCGCAGATCGCCGCCGGCAAGATCCGCGCCTACGGTGCGGCGACCTCGATCGAGGCGGTGGCGGCGCTTGAAAGGCGGCGCGGCGTCACGATGCTGTACCAGTTCGCCAACAGTCTCTCCGCCCGCAACGCCGAGACCCTGCCCGGCGCGGCGCGGCGCTTCATCGCCCACAGCCCGTTTGCCGGCGCCGCTCGTCTGGGGACGCCGCACGCCGAGATGCTGCAATGGGCGCTGGCGCAGCCGAGCGTCGGCGTGGTGCTGTGCTCGATGCTCGACGAGGCGCACCTGCGCGCCAACCTCGCCGTCGCCGGGGCGCCCGGCGCCGTCGATTAGCCCGTGCACCATCTGACCATCGCGATCACCGATCTCGGCGACAGCGCCGTCACGCTGCCGATGGCGGCGGTGACGATCGCGATCCTGCTTGTCCTGCGCCGGATCGGGATGGCGGCGTGGTGGGGCGGCAGCATTGTCGTCTGCGCCGGCGTGATCACGGTGCTGAAGCTGCTGCTGATCGCCGCGGCGCCGCACCATCATTCGCTGAGCGGGCTCACCAGTCCCAGCGGCCATGCCGCGATGAGCGCCGCCGTCTATGGCGGGTTCGTCCTGCTGATCGGCCCGTCGCTGCCGCGGGCCTGGCGCATCGTCGTCCAACTCGGCGCCCTGGCTTTGGTCCTCGCGATCGCAATGTCGCGGATCGTGCTGCACGAGCACAGCATCGCCGAAACGGTGGTCGGGCTGGGTGTCGGCTTTGCCGTGCTCGCCGGCCTGCGCGCCGCGCTCTCGCGCGGTGCGGCCGAGCGGGTCCCGGTCCTCGTGTTGTGCGCGGCGGCCTTGGCGGTGATCGGGGTGATGCACGGAACGCGCCTGCGCACCGAGCCGCTGATCCGGGCCCTGGCGCATTCCGGGATGGTGCACGAGCTGATGCCGCGGCACGGCTGAAGCGGCGCTAGAAGACCGCCGGGGCGGGCGTCGCAAGTCCGGCGATCACGTCGCGCACGGTCAGCACCGGACAGGCCGCTGCCGCGTAGGCGACGACCGTGTCGAGCTGCTCTGGCGTGCAGCCATACGGCGAGGGGGTCTCGATCACGTCGTGGGTATAGAAAATCAGCCACCCGTCGGTCGCGCGCGCCTCGTCGACCAGGCGGCGGTAGATGCCGTCTTCCTCGACCGATTCCCGCACGCGGTTGGCGCGCAGGTCGGCGAAGTCGGCGGTGCCGGCGTTGACCCCAAAGCCGATGCCGCGGCACGATTCGAACCGACGCGACATCGCGGCCTTGGACGACATCGAAGTGCCGCCGAACGGAAAGGCGAAGTTGGTTGGGGTATAGCCGCCGGTCAGCGACTCGATCGCGGCGCCGTTCTCGTCGACGTCGGCGAGCAGCGTGGGGGTCTTGTTCCGACCGCAATCGAGATGATGAAAGGTATGGCAGGCGATTTCGTGGCCGGCGCGATGGGCCGCCTCGACGTCGCCGCGGCCGAACATGCGGCCGAGGTTCCCGCTGGTCTCCGCGAGGCCGACCGCGGTGTAGTAGGTGCCGCGCACGCCATGCCTGTCGAGCACCGCGCCGCCGGCATCGAGCGCCGACTTGGGAAAATCGTCGAACGTGATCGACACGACTCCGCCCGGCCACGTCACCTTCTGCGGCCGCGTCAGGATGAAGCGGCCGATCTTGCGAGCGAAATGGGTCGAGAGCGAGGCGCGCACCGGTAGGACTCCACGGACGTCGGATGGCCTCTCGAAATACCCTTATTGTCTTGTCGATAACTTAACGATCGTCGGCCACTATCCCGTTTCATGGTTGAGACCAGCATCGTCATCCCGTCCTATCGGCGGCCCGAGCTGTTGGCCCGCGCCCTTCGCAGCTGTCTGGCGCAGCGGGGGGTGGACTCGTCGTTCGAGATCGTCGTCGTCGACAACGATCCGGCGGCGTCGGCGCAAGCCACCGTCGCTGAGATCGCCGCGACGGCGGCCGCGCCGGTGCGCCATGTGCACGAGAAGCGGCCGGGCATTTCGCACGCCCGCAATACCGGCGTCGCCGCCGCGGCGGGACGCTATCTCGTGTTTCTCGACGACGACGAGGAGCCGGCGCCCGAGTGGCTGGCGGCCTTTGTCGCGACGATCCGGCAAAGCGGCGCCGATCTCGCCGTCGGGCCGGTTTATCCGCGCTTTACGGTCGGCGAGGCCGATGCCTACCGCCGGCGCAAATATACCCGGGACGCCGGCGTCCCCACCGGCACGCGGCTCGCGCGCTGGGCCGGGATCGGCAACACGATCCTGGACAAGGCACGCTGCTTTGCCGGCGATCAGCCGTTCGACCCGGCGCTCGGGCTGACCGGCGGCGAGGACACGGTGTTTCTCCACCAGCTGCTCCGCGACGGCCGAACCATCGTCTGGTGTGCCGAGGCGGCGGTGTACGAGACCGTGCCGGCCGATCGGCTCGACCCGAAATACCTGCTCCGCCGCGCCTTCCGGGGTGGGCAGGGCGTCACGTTCATGTGCACGGTGGTCAGTCCGCCGCAGCCGATGAGCGCGGTGCGCAACATGGCGATCGGCGGGGCGCAGTTTGTCGTGTATGGCGCTGCGGCCGTGGCCGTGCGGCTGTTGCGCCGCGGCGACTGGCTCCCGCTGATGGACAAGGCGGTGTCGGGGCTCGGCAAGGTGCTGTGGCACCCGAAGCTCAACCCGCAGCTTTACCGGCGTCCGCAACCGGCCACGTGATTCGCTTTTTCGATGGTGCCGCCGCCGCCGCCGCACCCCAATAACTTCAAGTATTTCCGCGCTTCCGCCGAGACGCTGTGATTCGCCGCAGCGCGGGCGCGTAGTTTCGGGCCGGACATCGCCGTTGCCCGTACCTTGCCATGCTCAGCACGATCATCCTGAACTGGAACCGGGCGGAATTGCTGCGGCGCTGCGTCGACAGCTACCTGGCGACCGTCGGCGAGGATTACGAGCTGGCGATCGCCGACAATGCCAGCACCGACGGGTCGGTCGCCTATCTGCGCGAGCTCGAAGCGGCGGGAGGGGCCCGGGTCGTCTACCTGCGCGAGAATATCGGCGGCGAGGCGCTCAACATCGCCGCGGCAACGGCGCGCGGCGACCTGATCCATTTCAGCGAAAACGACCAGGTCTTCCTGCCGGGCTGGCGCCCTCATGTCGAGGAAGCGTTTGCCGCTTTTCCGAAGCTGGGCGCGCTGTCGCTGTTCAGCGACACGCCGACCGACGACGAGGCCTGGGAGCCGAAGCCATCGCGGCTGCGTTTCTCGCGCGGCAAGATCCTGTACGAGGCGCCGGCCAATATCGGCACCTCGTCGATCCTGCGCGGCGTGATCCTGCGCGAGCACGGCGTCAGGATTGCCAATGTCGAGCACATCCAGATCAAATTGCCGGATGACGGCAAGATGTCGCGCGACGTGCGTGCCGCCGGGTATTGGTGCGGGTTTTCCGATCGCTACTACGTCCGCAACGTCGGGCACGAGCCGGCGGAGTTCGACCGCGATCCGGCCTATTACGAAGAGAACTACGCCAATAAGCCGCTGACCGGCGTTGCCGGGTGGCGTGCCCGGATCGACCGGCAGACCGGCAGGCCGAAGCCGGTCCGCGGGTCGCTGGCGTTTCCCGATCGCGAGCCGGTGCCGGAGAATACGCCGCAGCCGGTCAACGGCACGCCGGCGCGGCTGTGGTCGATGTACGATTCGCGCACAGCCGAAAGCGAGGTGCTCGACCTGATCCTGGCCCTCGTTCGCCTCGTCAAGCCGGCCCACGTCATCGAGACCGGGACGTGGCTCGGCCTCTCTTCCCGTGCGATCGCACGGGGGCTCGTCGCCAACGGGTTCGGCGACCTGACGACGCTCGAATACGACGCTGAGATCCATCGCGCGGCGAGCGACAACATCGCGCGAGGCGGGTTCGGCGGGATCGTCGATGCGCGGCTCGCCTCGAGCCTCGAATTTACTCCCGACCGCGTCTACGACATGGCCGTGTTCGATTCCGAAGGCCTGCCGCGGCTCGACGAGTTCCGCCGGCTGAAGCCGTGGCTGAAGGCAGGGGCGACGGTCGTCTTTCACGACACCGCGCCTCATCGTCAGGACGTCATCGGCGCGATCATCGCGCTGCTCAAGGAAGGCGCCATCCACGGCGTCAATCTTCCCACGCCGCGCGGCGTGTTCGTCGGCCGCGTCGCTTACACGACAGGGGCTTGAGCCCCGCACCATCACGGAGGAAACCGCCATGGCGACAAGTTGGGGTCCGCGTTTTCTGAGCATCCTGCGCCTCGTCATCGGCCTCTTGTTCCTGCAGCACGGCCTGACGAAGGTCTTCGGATGGCCGCATGTCGCGGCGTTCGACCATATGGAGCATCTGCCGGCGCTGTTGATCGTCCCGGCATTCGTCGAGACGGTCTGTGCCGCGTTTTTCACGATCGGCCTTTTCACCCGGCTCGCCGCTTTCATCATGTCTGGCGAGATGGCTGTCGCCTATTTCCTGCGCCACGCGCCGAACGGGTTCTTTCCCGAGACGAACGGCGGTGACCTGGCGGTGCTCTTCTGCTTCGTCTTCTTCTATTTCTTCCTCGTCGGCGGGGGGTTGTGGTCGATCGACCGGTGGTTCCGGCGCGTCGAGGTGTGATGAATGGGCGCCGAGCCGGAAATCGCGGTCATCGACGATTTCTTTCCGCACAAGCTGTCGGCGTTCCGCTACGAGGAGTTCCACGCCTACCTCGAAGCGATGCCGCGGCTCAGCGTCCACGCGACCTGGCCGCATCTGAAATATTTCGGCGAAGAGCGGCCACCGGCCGAGGTCTTCGCCGAGTATGCCCGCGAGCACCCGGCACATGCTGGACGCGTGCAGCCGCTGTTCGACGGCACGTTTCCGCCGGCCGAAGCCTATTACACGATCTTTCTGAGCAACATCCGCGAGCACCTGTGGGCGATCGAGGCGCGCCGCCGGCCTTTCGCCTTTACGATGTATCCCGGCGGCGGGTTCGCCATGGACGTGCCCGAACTCGACAAATGCATGGAGCGCGTATTTGCGTCGCCGTGCTTTCGCAAGGTGATCGCGACGCAGCCGATCATCCGCGACTACGTGCTCGACAAAGGGTTTTGCGAGCCGCACCGGGTCGTCTTCATCCACGGCGGGGTGGTTCCGCGGTCGGCCTTTGAGCCGCCGCCGCCAAAGCCGCGCTATGGCTTGGCCAAGGCTGCGCTCGATATCGCCTTTGTCGCGGCCAAGTATTCTCCGATCGGCGCCGACAAAGGCTATGACCTGTTTGTCGAGGCGGCCAAGGTACTGGTCGCGCTCGGCATCGACGCCCGGTTCCATGTTGTCGGCGGGTTTGATCCGGGCACCCTCGATCTCGGCCCGGCGGCCTCGCGGTTCCGCTTTTACGGCTATCGGCCGCGCGAGTTTTTCGCGACCTTCCATTCGCTGATGGACATGTTCGTCTCGCCCACGCGGGCCTTTACCTTGTCAAAGGGCGCGTTCGACGGGTTCCCGACCGGCGCCGCGATCGAAGCCGGGCTGCAATGCGTTGCCCTGTTGCTGACCGATCCGCTCGGCTTCAACACGATGCTGCGCGACGGAGAAGACGCGATCATCGTCCAGCCCGACCGCGACAACATCGTCGCCCGCATCCTGCAACTGGCCAGCCACCCGGATCGGCTGGCGGCGATCGGCGAAAACGGCCGCGTCGCGCTGACCGCCTCGCACGGCTACGCGGCCCAGATCGCCCCCCGCCTCGCAGTGCTGCGGTCGTTGCCGGACGAGTAGCGAATCACTGCGCGATCGCGCCTCTCTCGCTGGCGCCCGTGCTGCGGCGCCGGACATCGCCGTGTCTTCTGTAATATTTTGATAAAATAGATAAATTTCGCCACCGGCACGCAACGCCATGGTGGCGACCCCGGGTTGTGCTCATTCTCTACTGACGCAACTTGACGAAATACGGGAATTCGCATGACCAAGGCCTCCGGCCCGTCGCCCTTTCGTTTCCCCATGGTTCGGCCCGACCTCCCCGAACCGGCGGACTGGCTGCCTTACCTGCGCGACAGCTACGACGTCCGCTGGTTCGCCAATTTCGGACCCGCCGCGACGCGGTTCGAGGCGGCGCTAGCCGCGCAGTTCGGCGAGGCCGACGACGCCTTTGTCGCAGCCTCAAGCGCGACCTCGGCGCTGGCGGCTTGCCTGATCGCGGAGGGGGTGACCGGCACGGTGCTGCTGCCGGCGTTCACGTTTCCGGCAAGCGTCTCGGCGATCCGCATGGCGCGGGCGGAGCCGGCGCTCATCGATGTCGACCCGATGAACTGGGCCTGCGATCTGGCGAGCCTCGAACGCGGCCTCGACCGCACCCGCGCCGAGGCGGTGATGCTGGTCGCACCGTTCGGCATCACCCAGGATTTTTCGACCCATGTGGCGCTGTGCGCCTCGCGCGGGATCCCGGTGATCGTCGACAACGCCGCCGGGTTCGGCGGCGGCGGCCGTGCACGGCGGCGGCTGCGCGGCACCGCCTGCGAGGTTTATTCGCTGCACGCAACAAAGCCGTTCGCGCTTGGTGAAGGCGGCGCGATCCAGACCCCGAAGGATCGCGTCGCGCGTCTGCGAGCCGCACTCAATTTCGGGCTCCCCTGGTCCCCGGAGCGATCGGCCGCCTACGGGATCAACGGCAAGATGCCCGAGATCTCGGCGGCGGTCGGGCTGGCCGTGCTGGCCGACTATCCCGATACGCTCGTCGCACGGCGAGCGCAGGCGCGGCGCTATATCGCCCTGGTCGGGCGCTATGACGGCGTCGCGATCAACCGCCGCCTCCCGGACGCGCCCTGGCAGATATTTCCTTGCTTGCTGCCGAGCGCGCGGGCGGTCGTGGATTTTGTCGAGGCGGCCGCGAGCCGCGGGCTGGAGGTGCGGCGCTACTATCGCCCGAGCCTGTCGCAGTGGGGCGGGATCGAGCTTGCCGACGACTGCCCCGTTTCGGAGGATCTGGCCGAGCGGATGGTCTGCTTGCCGATCTATACGCGGGCGACGAAGCGGGAGATCGCCGAACTGCACGGGATCGTCGAGGCCTCCTTCGAGGCGGCGCTCACGGTCTCGGCCCCGCGGCGCCTCTATGTCAGCGCGGCCTAGCCGGTCCCAGCACGCGGGCCGGATCGGCGAAGGCGGTGACCCCCGGTGGCACGTCCCTGGTCACGATGGCGCCCATCCCGACGCGCGCGCCCTTGCCGATCACGAGGGGCTTGTCGCGATTGCCGGGACGCAGGATCGCGCCGGTGCCGATAAAGGCGTCGTCCTCGATGACGACGTGGCCGTTGCAGCTCGCCCCGGGAGCGAGGGTCACGAAATCGCCGATGATGCAGTCATGCGCGACATAGGAGGCGATGTTGCCGTGGAAATGCCGGCCGATCCTGATGTTGGAGGTGAGAATCGTGTTGCCGCACAGGATCGAACCCTCGCCGATCTCGACCGAGTGGCCGCGCTGATGCGACGGCGCGACGATATCGCCAAAGGCGAGGCCATCCTTCGCGCATTTCTCGGCGAGGGCGCGCCGGGCCGCGCTATCGGCGATCGCAATGACGACCCGCCGGTCGGCGTGTCCGGCGACGAGCTGTGGATACGACAGGACCAGGATGCCGTTCGGCGTGGTCCCGACCTCGTCCGCCACGTCCGACACGAACACGACGTCGCCATCCGGAGCTGCCAGCGCCGGCGGCGCCACCTCGCGGGCAAAGCCGCCGGCGCCGTAGATCGCAAGTCTCATCTTGTGCCCTCGCGCCGCTGCGGCTGGTCGGGTCCGATGATACCGCGAAACGGAGGCGCGCGGTGAGCGCCGGCGGCCCCGTCGTCATGTGCTTCGGGATCGTCGACGAGGTCGATATCGTCCGCGATTTCATCGAGTACCACGCGAGCCTCGGCATCGAACGGTTTGTCGCGACCGATGTGGGCTCGACCGACGGGACGCTCGACATCCTCTGCGAATACGAGCGGTCGGGCAGGCTCCACTTGACCCGCTACGACAACCCGTCGGTGCGGCCTGAGCATCGCGACTGGCTGACCGCGATGGCCGCCCGGGCACGGGACGCGTTCAATGGGTCGTGGTGCACCTTTTGCGACCCGGATGAGTTCTGGGTGTTTCCGACCGGCGACGCGCCGTCCTATTTCGCGCGGCCCCAGGCGCCGATCGCCATCTTCCCGCGCTACAATATGCTGCCGGTCGCGGGGCGGCAGATCGGCGAGGCGTCGCATTACCGCAATTTCGACCTCGTCGTGCGCCGGCCGCTCGAATTCCTTTACGACCTCAGCCGGTTAAACCAGCCGGGCGGGATCGATTGGATGCTCGTCGGGCAACCGCCCGACATCCTGCGCTACATCGCGCCCAAGGTGGCGGCGCGGCCGGAGATCATCGGTACGGTCAAGGCCGGGTTCCACGACGTCATCGCGACCAATCCGTCGACGCCGCGGCACAGGGAACCCGACGGCTATGTCGGCCATTTCCAGATCCGCGGCTCCCAGCGCTACGCCAACAAGGCGCGGCTCGTCGCCGACTACATCGCCAACAATCCACCGGAAGCCGACCGCGATTCGAGTCGCCATTGGGTCCGCCTCGCCGCGCTCTACCGGCACGGTCTGGTCGGCGCCGAGTACGCCCGCCAGATCCTCAACCCCGACGAGATCGCCGAGTGGCGCCGCCGGGGTGTGGTGGAGCAGGACCGGAGGATTCCGGACCGGTTGGTGAGCCTGTAGTGGCGAACTTTCCCCTCTCCCGCAATGCGGCGAGGGGATAATCAGTGCTTCCCATCCCTTCGGGACGGCAGCGACAGGAAGGCGTGCGCCGCGTGCCAGAGCTGGTGGCGGTTGTAGCCGAAGACGAGCGCGTGGGCAGCGCCGGCCAAGACGGTGAACTGGCGGTCGGGATTGGGGAGGAGGCGGAAGAAATCCAGCAAATCCTCCTCGCTGGCGATGCCGTCATGCTCGCCGCGCACGATCATTACCGGCGATTTGACCTTCAGGGGGTCGACCACCGGCAGGTTGGCGGTCATGTCGAGATAGGTGCCGGTCGGCACCTGATCGCCGAATGCGAGCTCCTGGTCGGCGAGCGCCTCCGCGACGGCGGGATCGCTGGTGCCGGGGTGGTCGCGGGTAAAGATGCTGCGGATCATGTCGCGGTCGCGCAGACGGCGGTTGTGGGTGCGGAAAAACTCGACCTGCTCGGCGCGCTTCTTGAGGGTCGGCGAGTTGCGGCCGGTATAGGTGAAGGCGTTGAGGACGAGCCGGTCGGCGCGATCCGGCCGGGCGGCTGCAAAGGCGGCGGCACGCAGCGCACCCGACGATTCGCCCATCATGTGCATGCGCGGCTCGCCGGTCTCGCGGACCACGAGCTCGCTCGCCGCGATCAGGTCTTCGACTCCGCTCGCGATGTCGGAATTGCCATCGGTGCGGGCCGAGCGGCCGTAATTTTCGTGGTCCATCGTCCACACGTCGTAGCCGAGCCCCGCAAAGACGTTCATCGACGAATATTCCTCGGGGCCCGGCACCGATAGGTCGAACGACGACCGCGCCGAGTTCGACGAGCCGTGCACGAGAAACAGCACCGGCAACTTTCCCGCGCCCGATTTCCGCTTGCGGTAGACGGCGAGCGAGACGCCGCCGCCCTTGCTGACGGTATAGTCGGTCCGCTCTGGCGCCGCGGCGGAACGGAGGAATGGGTGCAGATCGCCGGTCATGTTGTCTCCCCTGTCGAAACGGGGGCGCATCCTACATGAGCGGCGGCGAATGGGTCACGCTGGCCGCGTCAATCGTCGCCGCGGGCGTCTTGACCGGGATCCTCGCCGGGGTCTTCGGGATCGGCGGCGGCGCGATCATCGTGCCGGTGCTGTTCGAGGTGTTCCGTCTGTTCGGCGTGCCCGAGGACGTACGGATGCAGCTTTGCATCGGCACCTCGCTCGCCATCATCGTCCCGACGGCGATCCGGTCCTACCGCGCGCACAAGGCGCGAGGGCTGGTGTATGCGGAGGTGTTGCGCGCCTGGGCCTGGCCGGCGGTCGCGGGCGTCGTCGTCGGATCGGTGATCGCCGCCTTTGCGCCGGGCAGCATCTTCAAGATCGCCTTTGTCGTGATGGCGCTGGTCATCGCGGCGCGGTTGCTCTTCGGCGGCGACAAGTGGGTCATCGCCGACGATCTGCCGGGACCGATGGTGATGCGCGGCTATGGCGCGTTGCTTGGGCTGTGCTCCTCACTGATGGGCGTCAGCGGCGGGTCGCTGGCGACGATGCTGCTGACCCTCCACAAAAAGCCGATCCTCAACGGCATCGCGACCGCTTCCGGGATCGGCGTGCCGATCACGATCGCCGGCACGGTCGGCTATGTGCTGGCCGGGCTCGACCGCCACGCCGAGCTGCCGCCGCTGTCGATCGGGTTCGTGTCGCTGATCGGGGTGGTCATGATCGCGCCGATTTCGAGCTACGTCGCCCCGCTCGGCGCGCGCATCGCGCATACGGTACCGAAGCGCGGGCTCGAAATTGCGTTCGGCCTGTTCTTGATCCTCGTCTCGGCGCGCTTCATCGTCAGCCTCGTCTAACCTTGTCCCTCGTCACCCCCGCCTTCGCGGGAATGACGAGGTAAAACCAGCACAATCGAATCGAGCCAAGAGGAGAGAAGGATGGAATTGCGGGGAGCGGTGGCGCTGGTGACGGGCGGTAATGGCGGGCTCGGCCAGCGGATCTGCCACGCCTTGGCGCGTGAGGGGGTGCACGTCGCGGTGATGTACGCGCAAAGCCGCGACCAGGCCGAGGGAGTGGCGCGCGATCTCGCCTCGCGGCACCAGATCAACGCCGCCGCGTTCCAGTGCGACATCACCGACGACGCGTCGGTCGCCGGGGTGGTCGACGACGTCGCGAAGCGCTTCGGCCGCATCGACATCCTCGTCAACGACGCCGCCTACAACAAATCGGTGCAGTTCACCGATCTCGACGGGCTGACGATGGAGGTCTGGGACCGCATCATCGCCACCAACCTGACGGGCCCGTTCCGTCTGACGAAGGCGGTGGGGGCGGTGATGAAGGCGCAGGGGCGAGGCCGGGTCGTCAACATCGCCTCGGTCGCCGGGGTCGCGCCGACCGGGTCGTCGATCGCCTATGCGGTGTCGAAGGCGGGGTTGATCCATCTGACGAAATGCACGGCCGTCGCGCTCGCCCCCTCGGTGCTCGTCAATTGCGTCGCCCCGGGCCTCCTCGAAGGTACCCGCGCGACCGCCAATCTCCGCCCCGAGTTCATCGCCCAGGGCGCCGCGACCTCGCTCCTCAAAAAGCCCGCCGACAAGGACGATTGCGCCGACATGGTCGTCGCGATGTGCCGCACCGAGACGATGACCGGGCAGACGATGGTGATCGACTCGGGTCGCTATTTCACCTGAGGCGCCTGCCCTAACCCGCCCTCATGGCGAGCGCAGCGAAGCATCTCGGGCGGGGTGGCTCCTCCGCCCGAGATTGCCGCGTCGCCTTCGCCTCCTCGCAATGACGACCGGTGGCGTTCCGCCGAGACCTGCCTTGCTAGATTGCTGAGCACCATGACGCGCCGGCGGGTGTATGCTGGACCTCTGATGTCAAGGTGGGAGGGTATGGACATGTCCGATGCCACCGATAAACGGCCGCCCGTCGCGGTCGGCCATGTGCGGCTTCCCGTCAACGACGATATCGCCGGCGCGGCGCGCTGGCTCGAAACGGTCGGTCTGCGCCCGATCGTGACGATGGAGGAGCTCGCCGTGCTCGAACTCCGCGGCGGGACGCATGTCGTCGTGCGCAAATCCGAGCAGCCCGTCACCGCGGGCGAAAGAGCACCGTTCGACCTGATGGTCGATGATGTCGATGCGGCACATCGCGACTATGCCGGCAAGGGCTTATCGCCGTCCGAGATCAGCCGCGGCCGCATCCACGATTCTTTCACCGTGCCCGGGCCGAGCGGCTGGGCGTTCACGGTGAATTCCTCCCACGCGAGCGGCAAGCCGATCTGAGCGAGGGCGATCATGAGCAAAGACCTCGATTTCGACGCTATCGTCGTCGGCGCCGGTGTCTCCGGCCTCTATCAGCTCTACAAATTGCGCGAGCTGGGGCTGCGCGTCCGCGTCTTAGAGGACGGCAGCGGGGTCGGCGGCACCTGGTACTGGAACCGCTATCCCGGCGCCCGCTTCGATTCCGAGAGCTACACCTACGGCTATTCGTTCTCGAAGGAGCTGCTCGATGAGTGGAATTGGTCCGAGCGCTTCTCGCCGCAGCCCGAGACCGAGCGCTATTTGAACCATGTCGCCGACAAATTCGACCTGCGCCGCGACATTCAGTTCGACAGCCGCGTCGCCTCGGCGCACTACGATGATGAAACGCGGAGCTGGGATGTCGGGCTCCAGGACGGGCGGCATTACACGACCCGCTTCCTGATCACCGCGATCGGCGTCCTATCGGCGCCGACGATGCCGAAGATTCCGGGCGTCGACAGCTTCAAGGGCACATCGTGCCACACACATTTCTGGCCGAAGGAAGGGATCGACTACGCCGGCAAGCGGGTCGGCATCATCGGCACCGGCGCGACCGCGATCCAGACGATCCAGACGATCGCCAAGTCGGTCGGCTCGCTGACCGTGTTCCAGCGCACCCCCAACTGGGCGGCGCCGCTGCACAACGACACGATCGGCGACGACGAGATGGACGAGATCCGCGCCCGCTACGACGAGATCTTCGCGCTGTGCGGCGAAAGTCCCGGCTGCTTTATCCACGTCCCCGACCCGCGCAAGACCGCCGATGTGGGTTCGGAGGAGCGCGAGGCGCTGTGGGAGAAGCTCTACGCCGAGCCCGGCTTTGGCATCTGGCAGGCCAATTTCAGCGACATGCTGATGGACCGGAAGGCCAACGCGCTCGCCTCGGAGTTCATCGCCAAAAAGATCCGCCAGCGGGTCAAGGACCCGGCTGTCGCGGAAAAGCTGATCCCGAAAAACCACGGCTTCGGCACCCGCCGCGTGCCGCTCGAAACCCGTTACTTCGAGGTTTACAACCAGCCGAACGTCAAACTCGTCGATATCAACGAGACGCCGATCGAGCGCGTCACCCCGGCCGGGATCAAGACCAGCGACCAGGAGCACGAATTCGACGTCATCATTTACGCCACCGGGTTCGACGCGATCACCGGCGCCTTCGACCGGATCGACATCACCGGTACCGACGGGCACAAGCTCAAGGACAAGTGGAAGGATGGGCCGCAGACCTATCTCGGCGTCTTCGTCGAGGGCTTCCCGAATTTCCTGATGGTGGTCGGGCCGCATGGCGGACTCGGCAATTTCCCGCGCGTCGCCGAGTACAGCGTCGAGTGGGTCACCGGGGTCATCGCTCACGCGCAGAAGAACGGCCTGACCCGCGTCGCGGCGACTCCGGCCGGCACCGCCGACTGGACCGCCCATGTCATGTCGCTCGGTGAGGGGCTCTTGATGAACGAGATCGACTCGTGGATGACCGGCATCAACCGCAATGTCGAGGGCAAGACCACCCGCAAGATCATGCGCTACAGTGGCGGCCACCCGGCCTTCCGCGAGCATTGCGACGCGGTCGCCGCGAGCGGCTACCGCTCGCTGGCCCTAGCGTAGGAGGGCCCGATGGCCGAAACCCTCGACCGAAGCCGCACGGCGCTGATCGCCTATGACGTTTGCAAGCGCGCGCTGACCCCGGCGGACCCGGAACGGCGGGCGGCGATGCGGCCGGTGCTCGATGCCTGGGTGCGGATGATCGCGGCGGCGCGGGCGGCGGGGCTGCCGGTGATCTACACGACCCCGGTCAGCCGCGCCGACGGCGCCGATGTCGTGATGCTGCCGACCGATCTCTCCGCCGAAACCGGTACGCCGCCGCTGACCAACGGCGTCGAGGGCACGGAAGGCACCGGCTTTCCCGATGAGATCGCGCCGCGCGCCGAGGACTATGTGTTCCTCAAGCGCCGCCCGAGCGCGTTCTACGGCACCGGTGTCCGCGAGCTTCTCCACATGCTCCGGCGTGATGTAATCATCATCGGCGGCGGCGCCACCAACCGCGGGGTCGAGACCAGCGTGCGCGAGGCGTTCAGCAACGACATCGCCTCGGTCGTCGTGCGCGACTGCTGCTGGGGCGGCGACCAGGCCGCCCACCTCTACAGCCTCGACAAGGCGATGAAGATGTACGCCCGCATCCGCACGCTCGACCAGGTCGCGGCGATGCTGGGCGGCTGAGCTTTTCCGCGCTAAGGTTTCGTCAAATCTCCGGAGGAAACGACAGATGATCGACATGCACGCCCACTGGCGGCCCGCCGAGGTCGCCGACGCGCTCCGCGCCCGCACCCGCGAGCCGCGCATCCTCAAAAACGATTCCGGCGTCGAGGTATTGAAGATGCCGCGCATGGGCGAATCGCCGCTCGACCAGGCGTTTGACGAGGTCGAATTCCATCTCGACCGGATGGACCGCCAGGGCGTCGAGACCAGCGTCCTGTCGCTGCTCGGCTCGTTCAACTGGGTCGAATCGCAGCCGCTCGACGTGTCGGGCCCGCTGTGCCGCAAGGTCAATGACGCGTTGTCGGGGGTCTGCCAGAAGCATCCCGGCCGCTTTGTCGCCTTCGCCGCGCTGCCGCTGACCGACATGAAGGCCGCCGCGGCCGAGCTCGAAAGGGCGCTGAAGCTCCCCGGCGTCATCGGCGCGCAGCTTCCCGGCAACTACTTTCTGACCCACAAGGACGCCGAGGCGGCGAAGCCGCTGCTCGAGGTCGCGAACCGCGAGCGGGCAGTGCTCTTCATCCATCACGGCCCGCGGCCCGGCGACGCATTCCCGCTGGTGTCGGGCGATACCGACAACGCCCGCCGCCGCAACGGCACGCTCGGCATGCAGGCGAGCCTGTCGTCGGTCATGGTGACGCTGTGCATGACCGACATCCTCGCGCCGTACCCCGACGCGACGGTCGTCGTCCACAATCTCGGCGGCAACCTGCCCTACGAGATCGAGCGCATGGACCACCGCTGCCTGCTCGACACGCCCAATGAGGAGCTGCCCTCGCAGCGCTTCCGCAAGAGCAAGGTCTATGTCGACTGCAACTCGTTCGGCCCGCATTCGATCGAGGCGGCCGTGCGGCTTTACGGCGCCGAGCGTATCGTCTGCGGCACCGACGGCAGCGAGTTCGGCACCGACTGGACCCGGAACGCGCTCAACGAAGCCGATATCGGCGACGAGGCGCGCCAGCAGATCCTGACCGGCAACGCCGCCGCCGTCATCGCCCGCGCCAGCAAGGCCGCGCCGCACGGGTTGGCCGCCGAATAACTCTCGCCCAAGCTAAAGCGATCGTCATCCCGGCGAAGGCGCCGGGATGACGATCGAACTAGATGCAGTCGCGCCGTACCGACAGCCGCTCTAGCTCACTTCCGCACGAACTTGTCGACTCCGCGGTCCTGCGTGAGGCCGGCGTAGATATCGCCGTGCGAGTCGACGCCGATGCCGTGGACATGGCGGCTTTCGAGCTTGGCGAGCACGGTACCGTCTGGCGCGCGGACGGTGCAGTAGGCCGGGTTGCCGTCGGCTTCCTGCTCGGCGATGTAGTAGTTGCCGTCCTTGCCGCGGCTGATGTCGTTGGGCCCGCCCATCCCGGTCCACTCGCCCTTGTACTCGCCGTCCGGGGTGAAGAACTGGATGCGCCGGTTCGAGCGGTCGGCGATCAGAAGGTTGCCGTCGTCGTCGAGCGCGATGGAATGCGGCAGGTGGAATTGCCCTGGGGCGCTACCCGGCGCGCCCCACGACGCCTTGAGCTTGCCGTCCTCGGAAAAGCGGTGGACGCGGGCGTTGCGGTAGCCGTCGCTGATGTAGATGTCGCCGTTCGGGTGCGGCAGCATCTCGGTCGGGTGGTTGAACGGCCCGGCCGCGCGCTCGACGAGCCAGTTGTCGACCTTGCCGGTATCCGAATGCTGCCCCTTCGTCCCAAGGGCCAGCTTCACCTTGCCGTCGAGCGAAAACGATTTGGCCACCGAGTCCGAGCGGTCGGTCGTATAGACCGTGTCGCCGACGACCTTGAGCCCATGCGGGTCGGTCACATCCCCCGCGCCCCACGAGGCGAGATGCTTGCCGTTCCGGTCGAACACGACGACCGGCGGGTCCCGCCGCTGGAAGACGTAGACCCGGTCCTCGTCATCGGTCCCGACCCGGCTGATCAGCCCGAACGGCTCGCCGTCGGGCGATTTGAAGAAATCGCGCTGGATCTCGTAGGTGTATTTCCCGGAGCCGATCGTCGCCATTGCGTATCCTCCCAGGTCAAATCGTGGCGGCAAACGCGTCGATCTCGTCGACGCGCGCCAGTCGCGTGACGATCTTACCCTCAGCCTCGGCCTCTGTGCATAGGGCGCGGATGCCCGGCATCCAATCCCGCTCGACCTCCCAGATCGCGCGGTACAGGTTCCGGGGGTCCGCGGCATCCGCGAGCCATGCCCTGCATAATCATCATCGGCAATTCGGGTGGCGGTAAATCGACGCGCGCCCGCAAACTGGCTGAGCGGCGCGGGCTGCCGCAGGTCGAGATTGATCGGCTGCTGTGGCAGGACGGTAGGGTACTGACGCCGGAAGATGTGTATCGGCGGCAGCATCGCGAGATCATCGGGTCGCCTCGAGCCCAAAATCGTACACGCTTTGACGATGAACGGCGTTCCGCCAGATGGACCAGATGAAGAGCATCCCGAATCACGGGAACGCGACGGCCTCGCATGGCGTTCGCGGTTTTGGAGACGTTCCGCGAGATTTTGCGCAGAGGGATGCAATGAAGATCATCATGGCTGCGGTTGCCGTTGGGCTGGTGGTGGGCGTGTCCAGTGGGGCGATGGCTCAATACCGGTGCCCGGCGGGCTACGTGTACTCCGGCGGCGGCATGTGCCAGTGGGGTGGGGGACCGGCACCGGGCGGATATTCGAACCCGGCCTCAGGCGCGGTGAACGGCGAGGCCGCCGGGGCTGCCAGCGGGTATGCCGCAGGGGGCCCGGTTGGCGCAATCGTCGGCGGAGCCGTCGGCACCGCGACCGGTGCTGTTACCGGGGCGGCGAACACAGCCACCGGCGTCGTCAACGGCACCGCCGGGGCGGTGAGCGGCTGTGCGGTCGGCTATCATCTTTATAACGGTTACTGCTATCCGAACTGAGCGGCGGCGCTCCAGCCGGCGCCGGCAGGGGCCACGGTCTCTGCCGGCGTCTAATACGGCTCCTTGACGAAAATGAACGTGGTGCCGGTGACGATCGGCGCGCTGGCGCCGACGAAGCTGACGTTGACGTCTTTCACCTGGCGGGAGCCGGCGCGGCCGGAGGCTTGGAGGGCGCCTTCGATGATGTGCCAGAGGCCGTGGATGCGGCCGGTGCCGAGGCTGCCGCCAAAGGTGTTGAGCGGCAGGTCGCCATCGAGTTCGATGCGGCCATCCTGGATGAAGTCGAGCGCCTCGCCCTCCTTGCAGAAGCCGTAGCTTTCGAGGCCATAGATCACCGAAGCCGAAAAGCCGTCATAGATCTGGGCGACATCGACATCTTTCGGGGTGAAGCCCGAGCGTTCCCACGTGAGTTTCGCCGAACTGCTGCCGCCGAGCATGTAGTCGCTGAGGCTCCCTATCCGGCCGGCGACCTCGAAATGGAGGCGCTCGCCATAGCCGGCGAGATAGGCCGGGGTCGGCTTCAGGTCGCGGGCGCGGTCGGCCGTCGTCAAGACGATCGCCACGGCGCCCTGCACCGGAATGTCGCAATCGAAGAGGCAGAACGGGTAGGCGACCATGCGCGAGGCGAAATAGTCCTCGCGAGTCAAGGGCGTGCCGTAGAAATAGGCCTGCGGGGTGTGCTGGGTGTGCTTGCGCTGGGTGACCGCGAGGGTCGCCATCTTCTCGCGCGTCTGGTTGTTCTTTTCGAGCCAGCGCGTGTAGGCGACCGCCATCCCCTGGCCCGGCCCGCCAAACCCGTAGGGCGCGGTGAATTGGGTCGCGCCGGCCGCCATCCCGCTCGGCAGGTTCTGATAGGTGCCGCGCGGGTTGTGCATCGCGCGCCACACGACCGCGTATTTGCACACGCCGGCGAGGAGCGCATTGACCGCCTGCTGCACCGCGCCGCCGATGTTCACCGAGCCGACCTGGATGTGCCAGGTGAGGTTCGGCAGTTTCAGCATCGCCATCATGCAGTTGACCGAGACGACCGAGATGCCGTCGACCTCGGCATGGCCGGTCGCGGGGAGTTCGGGGTACGTCGCGAGCCCGTCGATATCGGACATCTGGAGCCCGCTATCGGCAACCGCTTCCTTGACCGCGGTCAGCGCATGCGCTGCGAGCGGCACGTCGGCGAGGCGGCTGACCTTCGAAAAGCCCACCCCGCTGACCGCAATCTTGCACCGGTTTTCCCACATGGGGCCTGTCTCCACTCAGAGCTGGATTGGCGTGGTGCGTCCTTCGAGACGCTGGCTCCGCCGGCTCCTCAGGATGAGGAGCGCCTTTGCCATCTGCGGTCCTTCCTCGTCCTGAGGAGCGCCGGAGGCGCGTCTCGAAGGACGCACTGTAAGGAATGCAATGCCGCCATTCACCCGGCCGCCAATTTGAACTGCGGCAGGGTGATGTCGTCGTTGAGCTTCTCGAACACGACCTCGACCCGCTCGCCGACCTTGGCCTCGGTGTATTCGGCGTCGAGGAGGTTGCCGGCCATCAGCGCGCCGGGGGCGTCGTCGAGCTCGACGATGATGCTGGCGTAGGGCACCGCCGAGGCGAGGCGCTTGTCGCCGGTGTGGTACATGATCGTATAGGCGTAGATCGCGCCCTGGCCGCGCACCGGCTCGAATTTGAGGTCGGTCGAGACGCACTGTGTGCAGGTCGCGTAGGGCGGGTGCTGGAAATGGCCGCAGCTCTGGCAGCGCTGCAATTCCAGGCTCTCGCGCTTTGCCGCCTCCCAGAATGGGCGCGTCCGTTCGTTCGGCACCGGGATCGGCCGGGTGACCCCACTCCAATCGCTCATGTGATTTCCTCTAGCTGTTTTCCCGGGGGCCGCGATCGAGGCAGTGTAGACACGCTGTCGCCCGGTTGGGAGAGGGAGAACGCGGGTGGAGATCCAATTCTCGGGCAAGACCGTCGTCGTCAGCGGCGCCGGTCATGGGTTCGGGCGGTGCATCGCCGAAACCTTCGCCGGGCTCGGCGCCCGCGTCTTCGCCACCGAGCGATCGTCGGGTTGACCCGGCAGCTGGCGCACGAGCTCGGGCCCTGCGGGATCAGTGTCAACAGCGTCGCACCCGGCTTTGTCCGCACCAACGAGGCAACCGAGAAGCAATGGGCGGGTTATGGCGAGGAGGCAGCGGGAGCTGGTCCGGCGTATCGCGATGGGGCGGCTCGGCACGGCGCAGGACATCGCCAATGCGGTCGTGTTCTTCGCCTGCGACCTCGCCGGCTTCGTCAACGGGCAAATCCTGTCGGTCGACGGCGGGCGGTGATTTGGTCAAACTGACGAGCACGGAACACGTTCCGGCTCGTCACCCCCGCGAGGCGGGGGTCCAGGGGCGAGCGGCGATGCGGTTGCCTTGGATTCCCGCTTTCGCGGGAATGACGGATGAGAGACGGGCCTTTTTGGGGGAGACGGGACATGGCTGATTCCGGGCTTGGCGAGATGATGGGGAATGCGGGCCCGGGGATGCTGTCGGGGCTCCGGGTCATCGAGATCGCCGACGAGCGCGCCGAATATTGCGGCCTCTTGCTCGCGGGGCTCGGCGCCGAGGTCATCAAGATCGAGCCGCCCGAAGGCAACGCAACCCGTCGGATCGGCCCTTACCTCAACGACGAGCCGGGGCTCGAACGGTCCCTGTTCTTCTGGAACTACAACCGCAACAAGAAATCAGTGGTGCTCGATCTGCAGAGCCCGGCGGGCAAGGAGCAGATGTTGGGTCTGCTCGGCGGTGCCGACATCCTGCTCGATGCAAGCTGCGGCGCGCTCAACGAGGTGCTGGGGCTCGACCACGCGGCGCTTAACGCGCGCTTTCCAGCGATGGTGACGGCGCGGATGACGCCGTTTGGCGATGACGGGCCGTGGAAAGACTTCAAGGGCTCGGACCTAATTCATCTCGCCCTCGGTGGGCCGATGATGAATTGCGGGTACGACCCCGATCCGAATTTCGAATACGACACGCCGCCGATCGCACCGCAGATCTGGCACGCCTACCACATCGCCGGCGAGCAGATGGCGACCGGAATCATCGGCGCGCTCATTCACCGCGAGCGTTCGGGCGAGGGGCAGGACGTCTCGCTCGCGATTCACGAGGCGGTGTCGAAAAACCCCGAACAGGACCTGATGTACTGGGTCTGCCGGCGGGTGCCGCTGTGGCGGCTCACCTGCCGCCATGCGTCCGAGGGGCCGAACCATTCCCCCAGCATCTGCCACACCAAGGACGGGCGTTGGTTCATTACCCACGGCATGGGCGCACGGGATCTCAAGAACCTCGTGCCGCTGCTGGGCAAGTACAACGCCCAGGCCGACCTCCAGCCGCCGCCTGCCGAGGTGGACATCAAGGCTCGGGCGGTGCCGGGGACGGCCGGGGCCGACGAGGCGCGGTCGCACATGCTCGACATCGTGCAGAGGTTTGTCCGCGCCTGGGCCTACAAGGATATGCCGTGGCTCGAGGCGCAGAACGCCGGGCTCCTCTGGGCGCCGCTCAGGAAGCCGCACGAGAACGCGCTCGACGAGCACTGGCTGACGCGCAAGACTTTTGCCGAGATCGAGCACCCCGAACTCGGCCGCTCGTTCCGCTACCCGACCTCGAAATGGCTCAGCAACAAAACGAGCTGGCAGGTCGGCCGCCGCGCGCCGCTGCTCGGCGAGGACACCGAGGCCGTGCTCGGCGCGGCGGCTCGCAGGCCGAGCGTGCCGGCCAGCCCGCGCAAGGTCGAAAATCCGCGGCGGTCGGCCCTGTACGACAAGCCGTTCCCGCTCCAGGGCATCAAGATCTTCGATTTCGCATGGTTTCTCGCCTCGGCCGGCGGGACGCGGTTTCTCGCGGCGATGGGGGCGGAAAGCTATAAGGTCGAGTGGAAGGACAATCCCGATACCCGCCTCGCCGGGATGGCGCCGGTCGGCGGCCGCGCCGCACGTGATGCGGCGACGGGGCCGCTGCCGGGGGTCAGGGACCCCGACATGGGCGGCAATTTTCTGAACAAGAATTCGGGCAAGCGTGGCATCTCGCTCAATATCCGCCACCCGAAGGGGCTCGCGATCGCCAAGGACATGATCCGCATCTGCGATGTCGTCGCCGAAGGGTTCTCGCCCGGCGTGTTGCAGCGGCTCGGGCTCGGCTATGACGTGCTGAAGTCGATCCGGCCCGACATCATCTACATCCAGCAATCCGGGATGGGCGCGCACGGCACTTACGGCCGCATGCGCACGGTGGGGCCGGTCGCGGCGGCGTTTGGCGGGCAGGCGGAGATGTCGGGGCTGCCCGAGCCGGCGATGCCGGTGAGCTGGGGCTATTCCTATCTCGACTGGATGGGCGCCTATGGCTACGCGCTGGCGCTCTTGGGCGCGATCTATCACCGCGAGCGCACCGGCGAGGGGCAGTGGATCGACGCCTCGCAATGCGAGAGCGGCATTTTCCTGACCGGCGCGACGATCCTCGATTGGGCCGCCAACGATCGCGTCTTCCGTCGCTTCGGCAATCGATCGCCGTACAAGCCTGCCGCCCCGCACGGCGCCTATCGCTGCGACGGCAAGGACCGGTGGATCGCGCTCGCCTGCTTCACCGACGCCGAGTGGGAGACGCTGGCGCGGGTTGCCGAACGCGGCGACTGGCTCGACGATCCCCGCTTCGCGACGCTCGAAACCCGGATGCAGCACCAGGATGCGCTCGACGCCGCGGTCGAAAGCTGGACCCGGACGCAGGACCGCTACGACTGCATGATGAAACTGCAGAAAGCCGGTGTGGCCGCCGGGGTATGCCAGAACGCCGAGGACCGCGTCGACACCGATCCGCAGCTCCGCCACCTCAAATGGCTGACCGAGGTCACCGGCACCAAGATCGGCACCTGGCCGGTCTACGAGATTCCGATGAAGCTTTCGAAAACCCCGGCCTATATCGGCGGCCCGATCGACCGCGGCGCCCCGTGCTACGGCGAAGATAATCTTTACGTCCTCACCGAGCTCCTCGGCCGCACCCCGAGCGAGGTCGAGCGGCTGGCCGAAGAGGGGGTGATTTAGGCCTGGTTTGTGCTACGTCCCCGCACGGAAAGCAGGCTGCCCATGAACAAAAAATCTCCGGCGAGGCGCGGCTGGCGGACGTGGATCACGCCGCCCTTGTGCCGCCAAACCCCGGGATGCGCCGGATCGTCTGCTTGACGTGTTCGGCGGTGATGAGACGGCTGCATTCGTATTGGCGGGGGTGTCGCGGTGGCGGGGGCAGCCGAGATAGTCGCCCTGGTCGAAGCGGAATTCCGGGTCGTTCCAGCACGAATTGCAGACATTGAAATTGATCACCCGGTAGGGATTTTTGAACTCGGTGATCGGGTGGGTAAAGCCCGAGATCATCACCACCGGCACGCCGACGGCCCAGGCGAGCCATGAGAGGCCGCTCGACAGCCCGACAAAGAAATCGGCGTGGTGAAGCCAGCGCGCGCGTTCCTGCAACGGGTGGTCGCCGGTCTGGTCGTCGACCCCGTGCGGGATGTGGTTCCACACGATGCCGTTGCCGTTGACCGGCCGCTGGTCGATGCAGACGACGCTGTAGCCGCTGGCCTTCAGAAACGCGACGATCTCGGACCAGCCGTTCGGGTTGTTCCAGTACTTGCCTTGCCCGGTCGCCTGGGTCGCGATGCAGACATAGGGCTCCGCGATCGGACGGCCGGCGTCGGAGAGGGCGATCCGCGGCGGCGCCTCGTCGGGCTCGAGCCCGAGCGTATAGGCGGCGGAACGGTGCAGCCCGGTCATGCGGAAATCGGTCGGCTGCAACACCTCGTGCAGGTCGCCGTAAAACACCCCGACGATGTAGCTGGCATAAAACTTCGACGTGTCGACCGCGTCGTGCGCGACAAAGGCGATGTGCGGATAGGCCTCGCGGAACAGCGGGATCAGCGCCGCGCTCATCGCGCAGGTGAGGCGGCAACCGTGCTTTTCCTGGAAGCGGGCCGCGTTCGGAAACCAGCCGATGCCGTCGCCCATCGTGAACGGGTAGAGCTGGATCAGCACGTCGCGGTCGCGCGCGTCGTAATCATGGGCGAAGACGAGCTCGTCCCCCTCCCACGCCTCGATGCGAAAGCGGATGTAATAGCGCTTGGCGCTGCGCACGATCCCGGCGTTGAACGTGCCGCTCGTATCGAAGAGGGTGTTGCCGGTGTCGAGGTCGCTGAGACGGAGCCGCCAGGAGAGCCCGTTGTCGCGCACGAGCACCCGGCAGCCTTCGTTGAAATCGAACCGCAACCCGCGCGGACCCTCCAGGACCGGGGTCGGCACCGCTGGCATGTACGGCAGCCTCGACGGCGGCATCGCGCTCTGGTCGTCGGGCATCAGACCGGCCAGCCGAAATGCGGGAACATCCAGCCGAGCTGAGCGAGGATCAGCCGGTTCATCTCCGGGGTCAGCGTCGACGGCCAGTCGCCGGAAACGTCCTTGCGGTAGAACGCCCCGTTCTGCGCCTCGCCTGCCGGACGGCCTCCCGCCAGCGCGGCAAAGCTGGTACGGGCGACGCAGCCGGCGACGACATCGGGCGCATCGGATACACCGAGAAAACGGAACAGCGCCGCCGCGACTGGTGCGGTCTCCGCGCGCAGCCGCTCATAGGTGATGTTGACGCAATCGCCGGGAAACTGCTGGGGCAGCGCCAGCATCGCCGTGGCGCCCGAGTTCAGCGACGGCAGCTCCGTGTTGATATAGGCGATCTTGGCCGGGATCTCGGGGCCCTGCGACATCCGCCGGCCGAAGAAATGCCAGGCCGGGGTCAGGACGTCGCGCGGATCGCGCGCGAGGCCGATGAATTTTGCCCTCGGAAACACCCGTTTCAGCCGCGGGAACAGGAACACGTTTTCGGGTGTCTTCTCGCCGATCGCCAAGCACGCCTTGCCCTCGCGCTGCCGGTCGAGCGCCAGCAGGATACCGGTGCCGAGCAGGATGTCGGCGTCCTCATCGCCCGGCGGCGGGTAGCCGGCGGTGTCGCGGAACACCTCGGCGTTCTTGCTGGCGAGCGCCTCGCGCCGCTTGCCGACGACGTCGTCGAGCGGCTCGGCAAAGGTCTTCGAGAACAGCCCCTCGCCGCGGCACGAGACCTCAGGGTGGCTGTCGAGGAGCTGTTGCAGCCAGGTCGTGCCCGACCGCGGCGCCCCGCCGACAAAAACAGCTGGCGCCGCTCAGCGCGCCAAGCTGTTGCTGCCGTTCCCACCAGCCGACCAAGCGACCAATCTCCGGAAACTGCCCCCGGGGAAACTGCCCCTTAGGAAACTGGCGGAGAGGGAGGGATTCGAACCCTCGGTCCCCCGCAAGGAGGACAACGGTTTTCGAGACCGCCCCGTTCGACCGCTCCGGCACCTCTCCACACGAGCGAAGCCAGGGACTTAGCATGGACCCGCGAAGAACATCAACCGAACAAACAACGCATCGCGGCACCCGATTGGCGCCCAACGGTTTTTCAGCTTCTTGGCCCCATCGCGGGTCCGGTCGCGGCAGCCGCTGCGTGGTTCTAGATGATCTCGAACGGGGTCGAGGGGAGGGGGCGGACCATCCACGTCGGCGCCTTGTCGGGGAATAAGCTGCATCGACGCGGTTGGTTTGCCTGTGTGCGGCGGCTGTGCCAGCATCGCGCCGACAAGATTCCGCCCGGGGGACGGGACGCGCAGGGGGAGGAGGCGATGCGGGGGCTGCTTGGGGTGCTGGCGGGCGGCGCGATGATGCTGGCGGGGTGCCTTGCGCCGGCGGCGGCGCAATCCACCGGCTCGCCCGAATACGCCGTCACCTATTTCGACATCGGGTCCAAGGACTTCGACAAGGCGGCCCAGGTGTTGCGCCCGTTTGCCGCCGAGACCCGCAAGGAGGACGGCAACAGGGAGTTCACCCTCCTGGACGAGGTCGGCCGCAGCGGACGCTTTGCCATCGTCGAGGCGTGGCGCGACAAGGCGACGATGGACGCGCACGCCGCGGCGATGAAAACCCTCGCCGGCAAGCTGCAACCCTATGTGGAAGCGCCCTTTTCGACGCGGGCCTATCAGCCGCTGTCGGTCGCGCCGCCGTCGGCTGCCGAGGCGCAGCTCGGTACCGCGATGTACGTGCTCACCCACATCGATGTGTTCCCGGCCGGCAAGGACGACGTCGCCGAGCTGATCAAGGGGTTCGTCGCGGCAAGCCGCAAGGACAAGGGCGAGGAGCGCTGCGATGCGCTGGTATGGGATGGACACCTCAACCACTTCCAGCTGATCGAGGCGTGGACCGACCACCTGGCGCGCGAGGCGCACGCTTATGACGACCACAGCCGGGCCTTCCGCGCCAAGCTGACGCCCTACGAGGGCGCGCCCTATGACGAGCGGCTCTACGAGGTGGTGCGGTAGCGCCGGTTTCGGTTCTCCGCGCGCCGCGGCGCCGATTCCGGTATTATCACGGGTGAAAGCGAACGCGATTCGCGAGATCGGATCGCAAGATTGGGGCACTCATGTTCGGTCGGATGGGGCTCGGCCCAAAGATCTATCTGGTCGTCGTCCTGCTGGCGGTGGTGGCGGCATCGATCAGCGTGGTCGGCATCAATACGATGCGGACCTACAACAGGCGCGTCCACCAGATCCAGCACTATACGCACTCGACCGTCGTCGGCGAGGAGGTCAACGGGCTGATCCTTGCTGTGGTCATGGATTCGCGGGGCATCTATATGGCCCGGGACCACAAGGAGGCGGAGAAGTTCGCCCCGCTGATCCTCAAGAACCTCGCGATCATGAAGCAGAAGATGCAGGAGTGGACCGCGTACACCGAAGCGGAGGACATGGACAAGATGAACCGCGCGAACGCCCGCGCGGATGAATTCATCAAGTTCCGCACCGAGCTCGTGAGGCTGTCGCGCGAAGCCACGATCGACGAGGCGCGGGCCTGGGGCGACAACGACGCGAACCGCAGCAACCGCACCGCGCTCAACCACGAGATGGAAACGCTGGCGACGGTCGGCGAGGGCCACGTCAAGGATCTGACCCAAAAGACGCAGGACTTTTTCGACCAGAGGCTCATCGCGATGATCGCGCTGGCGGTGATCGGCGTGGTGCTCGCCATTTTGGCGGTGATCCTCGTGGTCTACCACATCACCCGGCCGCTTACCCGCATCACGGCGGCGATGACCCAGCTCGCCGCCGGCAACAAGAATGTCGACGTGCCGGCGCGCGACCGCAGCGACGAGATCGGCGACATGGCCCGCGCGCTCGGCGTCTTCCAGGAGCAGGCGGCGGCCGCGCAGGGCCTCACCGAGCGGGTCACCGAGAATATCCGCCGCGTCGCGATGGCCGCGACCCAGGCCAGCAGCGCGATCAGCCAAGTTTCCGACGGGTCCAACATCCAGCTCAATTCGCTGAAGCAATCGGCGGGCGCGCTCGACCAGAGCGCCGCGGCGATCGCCGAGGTCGCCCGCTCGACCCAATCCGCGAGCGAGCAGGCCAAGACCGCAGCGCAGCTCGTCTCCGACGGGATCGGCCAGATGGGCACGATGGTCGAGGTGGTCAACGCGATCTCGCAGAACAGCGACCAGATCAGCCAGATCGCCGGCGCGATTTCGCGCATCGCCAGCCAGACCAACATGCTGGCGCTCAACGCCGCGATCGAGGCGGCGCGGGCGGGCGAGAACGGCAAGGGCTTTGCCGTCGTCGCCGAAGAGGTGCGCAAGCTGGCGGAAAACTCCGGCAACCTTGCCGAAGAGATCTCGGGGCTGATGCAGCACGCCGCCGACGAAGCCGGCAAGGGGGTCGACACGGCGCAGCAGGTCAGCGGCAATATGCGGCATATCGCCGACGCGGTGCAGCAGAGCGACCGCCTGGTCGGCGCCATCGCCACCGCGATGGAGGAGCAGCAGGCGACCGTCAACGGCATCAACCGCAATGTCACCGAGCTCACGCGCATCGGGCAGTCGAACGCCACCGCGGCCGAGGAGATCACCGCGACGATGATCGACCTGTCGAAGCTCGCCGAGCGGTCGCGCGTCGATGTCGAGGAATTCAAGAAGGTCGGCCTGTGATCGCCGCCAGCCCGCGGAAGGCCGAGATGCCGGCCCGGAAGGCCGCGATGGCGGAGAAACCGGGGTCGGCTATACTGTGACCGGTGCAGTCGAACCGCCGGGGCCTGAGGATATCACGGCGATGGAGGAGACTCTCCGCCAGTTGCAGGAGGCGATGCAGGCGCATCGACGGATCATGGCCGGCGCCGATCCATCCGGCAGCGACGGCGATATCGCCGCGCTGCCGAGCCTCGCGCACGATGTGCGGGGCGTCGCGGTGCAGCTTCTGGTACGCGATATCGAGCGAGTTTGCGGGATCGACATCAGCGGGATGATGGAGGCGAAGCTTGGCCGCGTGCTCGCCTCGGTGTCGCTGCCGGCACTGCAGGCATGGGTCGATCGCCTGCACCGGCTGCCGCCCGATGACGCGGAATGGCTGAGCCTCGTCGAGAGCCTCACCGTCCATGAGACGTTCTTTCACCGCGACCGCTCACAGCTCGACCTGCTGCGCCGTCGCCTGCTGCCCGAGGTGATCGCCGGGGCAGCGCGCGACGGATCTCGCCGGCTGCGCTTCTGGTCGGCCGGCTGCGCGACCGGCGAGGAGGCCTATACGCTGGCGATCGTCGGCCTCCTGGCCCTGCGCGACGCAGGGTTTGCCCGCGATGAGGCGGATGGCGGGATCGGTTGCCTCCCGCCTTGGACGATCGAGGTTCTCGGCAGCGACATCT
Organism: Allostellaceae bacterium; assembly: GCA_036489765.1. Taxonomy (GTDB): domain Bacteria; phylum Pseudomonadota; class Alphaproteobacteria; order ATCC43930; family CGMCC-115725; genus DATARH01. The sequence goes on from DASXFE010000078.1 coordinate 97,833, forward strand.
CGCGCCAGGTCCTGGCGCGCGCCGCCGCGGCGACCTATCCGACCGAGGAATTGGGCGCGTTCCGCAGCCTGCCGGACGACCTGAACCCGTTCTTCCCCGCGGTGCGGTGCGAGGATGCGGGCCCGGTCGAATCGCGCGGCGTGCATCACCGGGTGCGCTCGCATGTGCGCTTCGGCTGGTTCAACCTGATGGCCGAGACGCCGCCGGTCGATGGCTGCGACATCGTGCTGTGCCGCAACGTCCTGATCTATCTGACACCGACGGCTCGGGCGAGGGCCCAGTCGGTGCTGCAGCGGGCGCTGCGCCCCGGCGGGTATCTGATGCTGGGGCCGACCGACGCACTGACCGAAGAGCGTCGATGCGATGCGTGCTGGGGCGAGGGCGCGGTCGCCTACCGGCTGAAGCAGCACGATGGCTGACGGCTCCTCGCCCCTCGCCGCCGACGTGTCCTGCGCGGCCGAGGCGGGGGCGATCGTCTTCGCGCTGGCCGGCCGGCGTTACGCGATCGGGCTGGAGGTGGTCGAAGGCATCGTCCCACCACCGCCACTGAGCCGCGTGCCCTACGCGGCGCCGGGGCTGCTGGGCGCCGGGAACCTGGCCGGCCAGGTCGTGCCGATCGTCGATCTCGCCGCGCTGCTGCCGGGCCCGGCGGTGCGGCGCCGCTACAATGGCGGCGGCGAGGTGCTGCGGGTGCGTGCCGCCGGCGGCCGGGTCGGCCTCTGGGTCGACCGCACCGAGCGGCTTGTCGCCGCCGGAACAGCGATCGGCGACGCGGCCGATCTGATCGACCCGGAGCCGCTGGTCGGGGCGGGCATGGCGGCGCCGGACATCGGCGTCGACATGCGCAACCCGCTCGGCGAGGTCGGCGAACTGGTCCAGCCCAGAGGGGCGCGGGATCACGAATCGTATTTTCTGATGGAGGCTGCGGGCGAGCAAATCCTGCTCCCCTACGAGGCGGTGTTGGAGTTCGTTCCGCCGCCGTCCTTTGCGCCGGTTCCGGGTACGCCCGCCGGCTTCCTCGGCGTCGGGATCCTGCGCGGCGATGCGGTGCCGATGCTGTCCCTCGCCGTGCTGCTCGGCCTGCCGAGTGGTGAGCCGCCCACGGTTTTCGTCGTCGTCCTGCTCCCGAGCGGTCATCGCGTGCTGCTCGGATGCCGCAGCGTCATCGGCTCGCGCGACGGCGAGGAAGGGCGCCATTTCGATCCGCGCGGGGCGCTGCCGCGGGCCCTGCGCCGGATCGTGACGAGCTTCCCGAAGGCCGAGACGCAAGAGGCCGCCGCCGAGCGCGGCACCGCGACGTTCCTTTCCTTTATCGTCGACAGGCAGCGTTATGCGCTGCCGGTCGAAGCGGTCGAGCGGGTGGTGCCACCGCAGCGGCCGATCGCGCTTCCGCGCCTGGCCAATGCGGCGAGCGCCATCGCAGCGGCGATCGAGCTGCGCGGGCAGATCGTCCCGGTCGCGCGGCTGGGGAGCGCGGCCGCAGGGCCACCGTCAGTGTATGTGATCCTTCGCGGCAAGGCCGGGCTCATCGCGCTCGGCGCCGAGCGCGCGGAGCGGCTGGTGGCGCTGCGCCCGGAACAGATCGCGCCGCCGCCGAATGGCGACGCGCTGATCGATGGCGTGGCGATCCCGGGCGATGGCGGCGACGTACTCCGCATCCTGGCGCCGGGCCGGATCGGGAGCGCCGCCTGATGCCGGAAGCGGTGAAATCCTTTACGCGGGACGCGGTGCGGGTCCTGGTTGTCGACGATCAGCGCTTCATGTGCATCGCGCTGCGCCAGATCATCGAGGCCGACGGCGACATGCGGGTGGTCGGCGAGGCCCGCAACGGCGAGGAAGCCTGCGCGCTGGCGCTCGAGTTAAAGCCCGATGTCGTGACGATGGACGTCGAGATGCCGGTGATGGATGGTCTCGCGGCCACCCGGCGCATTCTCGCCGAGCTGCGTCCGCCCCCGGTCATCATCATGGTCAGCAGCCACACCCAGGCCGGCGCCGCTGCGACGGTCGAGGCGCTGCGGCTCGGCGCGGCCGATTTCATCTCGAAATCCTCGGCCTTTACCCCGAACGATCTCGGCCATATCGATTCCGAGCTGCGGGGCAAGATCCGCGCGTGTGCGGAAAGCCGCCGACGATCGTCGGCGTTCCCGCCGGTGGCGCGGTGGGTACCGGACGCCGTGGAGCAGGCGGTGGCGCCGTCTCCGCACGCGCCGGCCGACCTGATCGCCATTGCCGCCTCGACCGGGGGCCCGGCGACGCTCGCGGCGCTGCTGCCGGCCGTGGGCCGGCTCGCGGTGCCGATCGTCGTCGCTCAGCACATGCCGGAGTTCTTCACGGCCTGTCTCGCGCAATCGCTCGCCGACGATACCGGGCTGGCGGTCCGCGAAGGCGGCGACCGCGAACCGCTCGCGCCGAACGAGGTGACCCTCCTTCCCGGCGGCAAGGACGCGCTGGTCGCGCCCCGTGCCGGCGGCGGCTTCGAGTTGCGGTTGACCAAGGGCGCCGGCAGCGTCCATCCCTCGGCCGACCTGCTGTTCGAGTCGGCGGCGATGAGCGCGCGCCGGCCGGTTGCGGTGATCCTCACCGGCATGGGCGACGACGGCACGCGCGGTGCCGGGCGGTTCGTGGGGCGCGGTCTTAGCGTGCTGGTGCAGCGCCCTGAGAGCTGCGTGATCGGCGGGATGCCGGCCGCCGCGATCGAGGCGGGCGTTGCCACCGAGGTGCTGAGCCTCGACCAGATCGCCCGCCGCTTGCGCGGGCTGACGCAACCCGCCGCCCGTCCGCCTCGCGTCGAGGCGGCGTCATGAGCCCCGAGATGGGTCCGGAACCATGAGCAAAAAGAAGATCCTCGTCGTCGACGACTCGTTCATCATGCGGACGATCATCAAGGATATCGTCGAGAGCGACCCCGAGCTCGAGGTCACCGGCTTTGCCGAAAACGGCAAGGTCGGGCTGCAGCGCATGCGCGAACTGAAGCCCGACGCGATTCTGCTCGACCTCGAAATGCCGGAGATGTCGGGGCTCGACATGCTGAAGCGGCTGATGCTGCTCGGGAAGGCGAAGGTCATCGTCGTGTCCTCGGTCGGGCAGACCGGCTCGCCGCAAGCGCTGGAGGCGCGCCGTCTCGGCGCCGTCGATGTGATCGCCAAGCCGTCGGGCGCGATGAGCCTCGATCTCCAGGCCAAGAAGGGCCACGAGATCGTGCAGTCGCTGCGGCGCGCGCTGCAGCTCGACCCCGCGCCGGGCGCCTGACCGGGGCTCGCGGGAAAGCGGCCATGACCTCGCTCGCCGACACGCTGTGGCACGAGTTCGCGGTCGAGACCGAGGAGCACCTGATGGCGGTCGAGACGCTGCTCGCGCGGGGTGACGCCGAGCCGGTCGATGCCGCCGAAATCTCCGAGCTGTTTCGATCGTTTCATTCGATCAAGGGGATTTCCCGGGCGATGGAGGTGCTCGGGATGGAAGCGGTGGCGCATCACGCCGAAAACCTGCTCGGCCTCGTCCGTGAGGGCAAGGTCGCGCTGACCCCGCCGCTCACCGACATGCTGCTCAACGCGGTCGATGCGCTGAAGCAGATGCGCGGCCGGGTGGCGGCGGACCATGTCGATGCCCCGGCCGATCCGGCCTTGCTGTCTCGCCTCGGCGCGGCCTTTGCCGAGCTGGGCGGGCTCGCCGTGCCGGTGGCTGAGGCTCCGGCACCGGAAGCTGGCGCTGCGGGTGACGCCTCGCTGCACGAAGACCCCGAGATGCTCGGCATCTTTGTCGAGATGCTGAAGCTGCGCGGCGCCGAGCTCTGCGGCGCGATGTCGGCGCGCGCCGAGGATCGAGAGACCGCGGCGGACGCTGCCGAGACGCTTGCGCACGCGGCCGAGGTCATGGCGTTCGATGCCTTGTCGGAAAGCCTCGCGGGTGTCTCCGAACTGCTGCTCGGGGCGAGGCCCGACGGCGTCGTCGGCGATGCGCGGCAGCGGCTTCTGTCGCGGCTCGGCGACATACGGCTCCAGATCGAGCTGCTGGGCGAGATCACCGGCGAGGATGCCGGCGCTGGAGAATTCGCCGCGGCGCTGGCCGCGCAGACCGGCGAATCGCAGGCGCATCTCGTGACCGAGCTCGGCAATGCGCTCGAGCAGCTGCGGATCGATTTCGACAGCGAGGACTGGGCGGCGGCCGAGGCCTCCGCGGCGCCGGTCGCCCGGCTCGCACGCGAGCTTCACCCTGCGCTGGCGGCGCGCTCGCTGGTCCGCCTGGCGCTGCTGCTGCTGCTCGTCGACGATCTTTACAGCCGCGCCGCCCTCGGCGAGGTGCCGCTCTCCGACGGGTTGATCGATGCGACCGAAGAGCTGCTTGGCCGCATCGATCTCGCGCCGGATGCCGCGGCGGGCGATTGCTCCGAAGACGAAGCGGCCGCGCTGTCGGCGCGGCTGCGCGTCGCCCTTCCGGACCAGGCGGACGACGGCCCCGAGGGCGGGCGGGTCATTTCCGGGGTGCATGTTCCGGCCGAGCTGACCGCAGTATTGTCGGGCGACAGTCTCGCCGCGCTCGAGCGAGGCCTTGCCGAGGGACTTGTTCCCTACGCGCTCCTGGTATTTCTCGAAAACGAGCCGGTGATCGCCGAACGTCTCGTCGGCTGGCTCGGCGGGGAGGCGCGGGCGATCGCCAATCGAACCGTCGTCACCGGCAGCGAAAGCTGGTTCGAGTTTCTCGTGCTCTCGCCGCTGCCGCCGGCGGACCTCGCGTCGGCGCTGCTGGCGCTCGACCCGGCCAAGCAGTGCATCCGGCGGGTCCGCCGCCTGACCCAGGATCCGCTAGGCGAGGCGGTGCTCGACCCGACCGATGCGGCGCCGCTCGCCGAAGCCGAGCCGGCGCGTGCCGCACGGCGTGGAACGGCCTCGGCCAACGTCATTCGGGTGCGCAGCGAAGCGATCGATGCCTTCCTCGACGAGATCGGCGAGATGCGCACCGCCGTCGGCGCGCTGTCCCACGCGGCGCGCGCGGGCGACGGGATGGCGGCGCTGGCGCGGTCGCGGCAGCTCGCGATGCGCCTGCCGGCCGACCTGCGCGGCGAGTTCGCCGCGGTGCTGCACGCGCTGACCGAGCACGAGCGGCTGCTTCTCGATGCCGAGCAACGCATCTCCGGGATCCTCGGCCGCGTGCATCAAAGCGCTCTCGAGTTGCGCGTCGTACCGGTGGATCTGATCTTCAACCGCTTCCCCCGGGTCGTGCGCGACCTGGCGGCGCGGCAGGGGAAGGCGGTCGAGCTGTTGCTCGAAGGCCGCGATGTGCGCATCGACAAGAGCATGGTCGATGCGCTCGCCGACCCGCTCTTGCACATGGTGCGCAACGCCGTCGATCACGGCATCGAAACCACGGAGGAGCGCCGCGCGGCGGGCAAGCCCGAGCGCGCGCGGGTGATCCTCAGGGCGAGCCAGCGCGGCGGCGAGATCGATATCGAGATTGCCGACGACGGGCGTGGTCTCGACGCCGAGGCGATCCGCGTCAAGGCGGTGGATCGCGGCCTCGCCACGGCGGCCCAGGCACGGACGCTCGGCGAGTCGGAGATTTTCCAGTTCATCTTCGCGGCCGGCCTGTCGACGGCTGCCGCGGTCACCGAAACCTCGGGGCGCGGGGTCGGCATGGACGTGGTGCTGACCACGGTGCGCCGCCTCAACGGCGACATCGCGATCCGCTCCGAGCCCGGCAAGGGCACGACGTTCACCCTGACGCTGCCGGTCTCGGCGGCGCTGCAGAACGCCCTCATCGTGCGCGTCGCCGATCAGAGCCTCGCCATCCCCGAGCGATATGTGTTGGCGGTGATCGAAGTCGAGGACGATGCCGTGCGCCGCATCGGCGCCGAGCGGTCGATCGTCTACCGTCAGGCGGTGGTGCCGCTTTACGATCTGGGCGGGCTGCTCGGCCTGACCGAGGGCCCGCCGCCGCACCGAGGGACCCGACCAACGATCGTCGCCGGCAACGGCCGGAACCTCGTCGGACTGGAGGTTGCCGCGGTCGAGCACCGGCAGGAATTGTTCCTCAAGGACCTCCACCCGCTGCTGGCGCAATTCCCCGGGGTCGGCGGCGCCTCGGTGCTCGATGACGGGCGGGTCGTGCTGGTGCTCGACGGGGACGAGCTGATGCAGATCGCGGCGCGCGGGGTCGAGACCGAAGCCGCCTCCGCCGGGCCGCGAAGGGCCGCGTCGTGACCCTATATCTCAAGGCGATCGTCGGCCGCACCGGATACCTGATCGCCGCAATGCGGGTCGGCGACGTGGCGCCGGCGGAGAGCGCCGTTGACGAAACCGCCGTTGATTGCCGGCTGCTGTTCGGCGAGCCGGCCGCGGCGCCGGGCTACCGCCTCGTGGTCGACGCAGATACGGATGAGCCGATCGTGTTCGTCGTCGACCGGATCGATGGGCTCGTCGAGCTCGGCGACGACAGCTTCCGGACGCTGCCGCCGATCGGGCGGTTTGGCGCGGCAATCGACGCGGTGTCGGTGCCGGTTGGCGACGAGGCGCCGGCGTTGCGCCTGATTGTCGGGCCGGCGCTGCTGGCCGGGGGCGCATAATGCCCGACTCGGCGCGACTCCCGTTGCCCCGGCTCGCCGAGCGCCCGGCGCGGCCGAATGACATCGCCGGCCGTGACGTCATGCTGGCAAAGATCCTCGCCGTCGCGCTCGACGTGCTCGATGCCGACCAGGCCGCGATCTATCTCCACGATCCGCGACGGGGCGAGCTCTACACCAGCCATGCCGAGGCGCTCGGTGTGCGCGAACTGCGCATCGACGCCGCGAGCGGGGCACCGGGGCTCGCCTTCCGCACCGCGCGGATCGTCAACATCGCCGACGCCTATCACGACCTGCATTTCGACCGGTGGCTGGACGCGATGACCGGCTATCGCACCGATACGGTCCTCTGCGCGCCGATTTTCGGCAGCGACGGCGCCTGCGTCGGGGTGGTCGAGCTGCTCAATAAAAAGCACGGCACCTTCAGCACTCCCGACGAGCGGCGCCTCGCCGGGCTCGCCTCGCAAATGGGGGTTGCGGTCGATTACGCGGGGCTGTTCGACGAGATCATGACGATCAAGTCGCACAACGAGAGCATGCTGCGCAGCCTGACCAACGGCGTCATCACCGTCGACCTCGTCGGGGTCGTCTCCTACTTGAACCCGGCCGCGGGCCGCATCCTGCATCTCGACGCGGACGCTTCGATCGGCCGCCCGCTCGCCGAGATTTTCGAGGACTTCAACGCCTGGGTGATCGAGGCGATCGGCGAGGCGACCGCGTCCGGCGAAGAGAAATCGCTGCCGAACAGCGAATTCTTCATTGCCGCCGCCGACGATTGGATCGCCGCCAACCTCGCGGTGATCCCGCTGCGCGACGACACGCAGCACACCGCGCTCGGCGCGATGCTCGTCATCGAGGACGTGCAGCGGGAAAAAGAGCTGCGGCGAACGATGTCGCGCTATCTGTCGAACGACGTCATCGACCGGCTGATGGTCCGGGGCGATGACGGGCTCGGCGGCAGCGCCCACGAGGTGACGATCCTCTTCTCCGACATCCGCGGCTTCACGCCGCTGACCGAGCGGCTCGGCGCGAGCGAAACCGTGTCGATGCTGAACGAGTATTTCTCGTTCATGGAAGACGTCGTCACCAACCGCAGCGGCATGATCGACAAGTATATCGGCGACGCGATCATGGCCTTGTTCGGGTCGCCCTTTCCCGGCCCGCTCGACGCCGCCAACGCGGTGCAGGCGGCGGGCGAGATGTTCCAGGTGTTGCAGATCCTCAACACCCGCCGCACGGCGGAGGGGAAGGGCGTCATCCACATCGGGGTCGGGATCGGCACCGGCACGGTCATCACCGGCAATATCGGCTCGCCGAAACGGATGGACTTCACCGTGATCGGCGACCCGGTCAACCTCGCCTCGCGCATCGAAGCCGCGACCAAGCTCTTCGGCGCCGACATCCTCGTCTGCGGCACCACATGGGGCCGTCTCACCGACCCGCCGCGGGCGCGCCGCCTCGCCGTCGTCCGTCTGCGCGGCCAGACGCGGCCGACCGATCTGTGGGAGGTGCTGGGGCATCGTCCGGACGTCAGCGACGCGGCGATCGCCGGCTATACAAGGGGGCTCGACGCCTATACGGCGGGGCGCTGGACGGAGGCGATGCAGCATTTCGAAGCCGTCCTCGCCGAACGCGACGACAAACCCGCCAAGCTGATGATCGACCGCTGTCGTCGCTTGGTGGCGTCGGCCCCGGTCGATTGGGACAGCGTTCTCGACCTCGAATAGCTATTCGATCGCGTCCCAGGTCACCGGTGTGCCGCGGGTGACCGGGCGGGCGGCGCGCTTGCCGAGCACCGTGTCGAGAAACTTCGGTGCCAATCCGTAGCCCGGGCGGATCGAGCGGACGTGCTCCGGGCCGATCGCTTCGCCGGCGGCGAGATCGGCGACAAAATAGAGCGAGCGCCGGAACTGGATATTCCCCGCCTCGCTGCCCTTGAGATCGTAGTGCACTCGCCCGAGCGCCGCGTAGGCTGCGCGGCAGTCACGGGCGAGGGCGGCGAACTCGCTCGGCTCCAGCGAAAATCCCGAATCGGGGCCGCCATCGGTGCGGGCGAGGGTCAGGTGCTTTTCGATCAGCACCGCGCCGAGCCCGATCGCCGCAACCGCGACGGCGGTGCCGAGCGTATGGTCCGAGAGACCGGTCGGCACCGAAAAGGTCTCGGCGAGATGCGGGAGCGTCAGCAGGTTCGTGTCCTCGTCCGGTGCGGGGTAGGACGAGACGCAGTGCAACACCACGAACTCTCGGCAGCCGGCGTCCCGGGCGGCGGCGACAGCCTCGCCGATCTCGTCGAGATTGGCCATCCCGGTCGACATGATCAGCGGCTTGCCCGTCGATGCCGCCCGTCGGATCAAGGGTAGATCCACGAGTTCGAACGAGGCGATCTTGTAGGCCGGGCAGTCGAGGGTCTCGAGAAAATCGACCGCGCTGTCGTCGAAGGGAGCGGAGAAGGCGAGCATGCCGTGGCCGCGGGCGCGAGCGAACATCGCCGCGTGCCACTCCCAGGGTGTGTGTGCCTCCTCGTAGAGGTCGTGCAGGGTCCGCCCGTCCCAGGGGCCGCCGGCTATACGAAATTCGGCGCCGGGATGGTCGATCGTGATCGTGTCGGCGGTATAGGTCTGCATCTTCACGGCATCGGCGCCGGCTTCCTTCGCGGCGTCGATCAGCGCGAGTGCCCGGTCGAGGGAGCCGTTGTGGTTGCCCGACAGCTCCGCGACGATCAGCGGCGGTTGCCTCCGCCCGACGCGGCGCCCGGCGATCGCGATTTCCGTACTCATCCCCTCCCGATCCTGGCCGTGTAGATGCCGACCCCCAGTGCGCCATCATGTGAGGTCCTGCGAAACCCGCAACCGCGAAAGAGCCGCTGCGAGGCGACGTTGTCGTCGCGGATTTCGGCGATAAGACGGCCGGATACGATCTCGCGGCAGGCGGCGCGCAGCACCGCATGCCCGACGCCGCGCCCGCGCCAATCCGGGCTGACCGTGATCGAAACCCGCCGCGCCCCGTCATCAAGACGATCCAACCGGACCGTGCCCACGGCCTCCGCCTCGATCGAACCGACCAGCAGGCGGACATCAGGATCGCGCAGCGTAGCGGCGAGCCAGGTCTTGTGGTCGGAAAGGGTCACCGTCTCGTTGTGCAGGCTGTTTAGCCGGGTGATCGGATCGTTGCGCCAGGCGAGGAGGCGCTCCGCATCATCTTCGGTCGCTCGGCGGAGCGAGATCAGCCGGGCGCGCATCGCGTTCGCGACGCGATGCGCGCCCTTCCCGTCGACAAACCGCGCGGCGATGCGACTCATGCGGGCGAGCGCCGCGGGGTCGCGGCGCAAGGCCTCGATCGCGTGTGCGACAAGGGCGGCATCCACCTCGTCCGCGCGGCCGAGCAAGCGGGCGAGGCCGCGCCGCGCCAGTTCCTGCGCCACGCCTTCCTGATTGGCCGCGAGCGTCACGATCACCGCCGGCAGGCCGAGGCAGGCGCGTTCCCAGCTCGAAATGCCGGCCGCGCCGATCGCGAGGTCGGCCGCGGCAAGTAGATCGGCCATGTTCTCGACATTGGCATGGACCCGGAACCGCTCGTCGCCGCGACAGGCGGCGGCGATCGCGTCGCGTTGGCCGCTTTCGCCGCCGATCACAATGTCGGCGCGCATGGGCGGATTAAGTCGCTTCAGCCCTTCGATCCCGATCGCTGTGAAATTGGCCGGGTCGCTGCCTCCGAGTGTGACGAGCACGCGATCGACTGTCCGGCGCTGCCGGATGCCGCCTTTGCGGCGCTCCTCGAATTGGCCTCGGAGCAGCGCGTGGCGTGGCCCGAGCAGGGTCTCGCAATGCCCGGGGACCAGCCCTCGGTAGCGCCCGCGGGGCCCCGGAAAGAGGTTCTGGTCGACGAGGATGGCGCACACGTGACGGCGGTCGGCCAAGTCGTCGATGACCAGGGTATGGGAGACGGCCGGCGCAACCCGCTCTTCCCAGCGGTGGTCGATCGCAAAGTGATCGACCACGAGCCAATCGGCGTCGGCGGTGAGGGCTGCTTTGGTCGCGTCGGCATCGTCTTCCCACGGGGCGTTGAGCCAGGCGGCATGCGTCGTGTCGCCGGGCCGTGGGGCAAACGGCGCGGCGGGCTTGAGCGGGATGACCACATGGCCGTGACGGTCGGCTTGGGCGCGCAGGGCTTCCGGAAGGTTGCGGGAGACCAGGAAGCAACGATCGCCGCCCACGGCAAGGGTATCGGCGAGGGCGAGGCAGCGGAAGAAATGGCCCGAGCCGATCTCGTGTCCGGCATCGACCCGGAAGGCTACGCGCATGCGTCGAGGAGCCCCGCGGCGCGCAACGTCTGATAGACCAGTTCGGCGCGGACCCAGTCCTCTTCCGTGTCGATGTCGTGCACGAGATAGCGCGGCAGGATCACCGGCACCGATTCCGGCGAAAACAGCACCCGCCCGTCGCGAAACGCCGCGGTCCGCCCCCAATAGAATTGGCCGGCGTCGTGGTAGGCCGGTTCGAGGTCCTGCGAGCGCGTGTCCCGGTGCTCCGGCGCGAAGGCATCGAGCGCGCCGTCGGGGCGGATCCGCAGGGCGCGCTGGATCGGGAATTCGAACGCGGTTACGGAGAAGGCGAAAGAGCGGCCGCTGTCGACAAGCTTTGCCAAGCCATAGCGCAGATCGGCGGCTCGCAGAAACGGGGCGGTGGCATAGATGCAGCAGGCGAAATCGATATCGCGGCCGTTTTCGGCGAGCCAGCCGAGCGCGTGTTGGATCACCGCAATCGTCGTGGCGTGATCGCCGGCGAGGTCGGGCGGGCGGCGAAAGGGTATGGCGGCGCGATAGCTTTGGGCCACCTCGGCGATCTCGTCATCATCAGTCGAGACGATGACCTCGTCGAACAGGCCGCTCGCCCGCGCGGTCTCGATCGAATGGGCGATGACCGGCCGGCCGGCGAAGGGGCGGATGTTCTTGCGCGGAACCCGCTTACTGCCGCCGCGCGCCGGGATGATCGCGACGCGCATCAGCCCGCGTCGGCGCCTTCCAGCGCCGCGGCGAGCACTTCGACGACCTGGTCCTGCTCGGAGTTGGTCAGCGCGGGGAACATCGGCAGCGTAAACGAGCGCGCGTAATAGGCTTCTGCCACCGGAAACTGGCCGGCGCGGAAGCCGAGCCGCTCGTAGTAAGGCTGGCGGTGAACCGGGATGTAGAGCACCTGGACGCCGATGCCGCCCCCGCGCAGACGGTCGAATACCTGCCGCCGCGTCCCGGCCGGGACCTGGATCACGTACAGATGCCATGACGATCGCGTGTCCGGGTGCTGCCACGGCGCCACGACCGGCAGGTTCGACAGCAGCGTGTCGTAGCGCGCCGCGAGCTCACGCCGGCGGGCGAGAAATTCCGAGAGTTTCGCTACCTGCGCCTCGCCGAGCGCCGCCTGGATGTCGGTCATGCGGTAGTTGAAGCCGAGCTCGATCTGGCGGTAGTCCCAATCGCCGTCGAGCGGCCGGTCGCACAGCGCGGGGTCCTTGGTGATGCCGTGGCTGCGCAGCCGGCGCAGCCGGTCGGCGAGCCCGGCATCGCGCGTCAAGCACATCCCGCCCTCGCCGGTCGTGACGATCTTGACCGGATGAAAGCTGAACACGGCAATGTCGGCGTAGCGGCAATTCCCGACCGGCTCGCCCTCGTATTCGGCGCCGACAGCATGCGAGGCGTCTTCGATGACCCTGAACCCGTAACGGGCGGCGAGCGCGGCGATTCGGTCCATCTCGCAGCTCTGCCCGGCGAAATGCACCGGCACGACGATCTTCGGCAGCCTGTCGCGCGGTGTCGCCGCCAGTTTTGCCTCGAGGGCGTCGACATCCATGTTGTAGCTGCGGGGGTCGATATCGACGAAATCGACCGCGGCGCCGCAGTAGATTCCGGCATTGGCCGAGGCGACAAAGGTGTTGGGTACCGTCCACAGCCGGTCGCCGGGACCGAGACCGAGCGCGACGCAGGCGATGTGAAGCGCCGAGGTCGCATTGGTGACGGCGACCGCATGGGGGGCGCCGACCGTTGCGGCGAGCGCCTTTTCAAAGCTCGGCACCGCCTCGCCCTGGGTCAACATCGGCGAGCGGAGGACCCGCACCACCGCGTCGATGTCGCTGTCGTCGATCGACTGGCGGCCGTAGGGGATCACGATCCGATCACCTGACGGATTTCCGGCACGCCCAGGAAATGCGGGTTGTGGCCGGAATGGTATTCGAACCCGTCGGCGACGCGGGTCCCGTGCTCGCCGCGCCCGTTGCGGGTGTAGTTGATCGCCTCATCGAAAAAGACGATCCCCGGGTGTATGACGAAGTGATCGGGATACTCGATCGTCAGGTGCGCCTCGTCGCCCGGGCACATGATCTCGTGCAGTTTCTCGCCAGGGCGGATGCCGATGATATGGGTCGGCGTGTCCGGCGCCAGCGCCTCGGCCAGATCGACGATGCGGATCGAGGGGATTTTTGGGACGAAGATCTCGCCGCCCTGCATCCGCGCGAAATTGGCGAGGACGAAGGCGATGCCCTGCTGCAGCGAAATCCAGAACCGGGTCATGCGCGGGTCGGTGATCGGCAATGACGCCGCGCCGCCCTTCAGCAGCCCACGGAAATACGGCAGCACCGAACCGCGCGAGCCGACGACGTTGCCATAGCGGGTGACTGCAAACCGCGTGCGGCGCCCGCCTGCGAAATTGTTCGCGGCAACGAAGAGCTTGTCCGAGCAGAGCTTCGTGGCGCCGTAAAGGTTGATCGGGTGCGCCGCCTTGTCAGTCGACAGGGCAACGACCTTGTGCACCCCGTTCGCGAGCGCGGCGTGGATCACGTTTTCGGCGCCGTTGACGTTTGTCTTGATGAACTCCATCGGGTTGTATTCGGCCGCCGGCACCTGTTTGAGCGCAGCGGCGTGGATCACGAAGTCGATCCCTTGCATGGCCGCCGTCATCCGGTCGCGGTCGCGCACGTCGCCGATGAAATAGCGCAGCCGCTTATCGGCCAGCTCTTGCTGCATCTCGAACTGTTTCAGCTCGTCGCGCGAATAGATGACGAGCCGGGAAAACTCGATGCCGTCATCGAGCAGCGTCCTGACAAAGGCGCGCCCGAAAGAGCCCGTTCCGCCGGTGACAAAAAGCGACGCGCCCTTGAGCTCGCTAAAACTCATCTTCTGTCCTGTGCCGCTTTCCCCGCCCCGGCTGATGGACAAGGCCGGGGCCTTAAGCTATCGGATCGCGCCGGCCGTTTCGACGCTCTTGCGCGGGGCCGATCGAAGGGGACCCGATTTCATGCAACTCTCGCGGTTCAAGACCGGTGCCTGGCAGGGGCGTGACCGTGCCGAGCAATACCACCGCGGCACACTCGGAGCCCCCGAAATCTTTCAGCGCCTCAGGCACGACGTTTACATCCGCTATATCCAGCGCCACGCCGCCCCGGGCGCGCGGATTCTCGATCTCGGCTGCGGTACCGGGCTGATCGCGATCGCCTTGCACGATCTTGGCTACAAGGTCGTCGCCTGCGATGTCAGCGCCGGGATGCTGGAAAAACTGGCCGACGACAAGGGCGACCGCGACATTGAGCTGCGCCGCGGCGACGGCTTTGCCATCCCCGCCGCGGATCGCGAGTTCGACATGGTCGTCTCGCGCATGTTCATCCAGCATTTCCCCGACTGGCCGCAGATTCTGGCCGAAAAGGCCCGGGTGACGCGGCCGGGCGGGATCGTGCTGTTCGATTTCGGCAATCGCGAGCACCTCGCCGCCTGCGACCCGGATCTCGGCGTCGCCGACGATTTTCCCTATGCGAACAGCGAAAAGAACCCCGGCAAATTCTATGCCGTCGCCGATGAGGCGGAGATGCGCGACCGGGCCGCGGCATGCGGGCTCGATGTCGTCCAAATCGCGCCGCACGGGCTGCTGCTCTATAACGGATTCTTGTGGAAGAAGCTCGGCGGCGACGGTGTCCGCGAGTTCAACGCCCGGCTCGACAGCATCCTCGCTAGCCCTGAGGCGAGCGCGTTGTTGCTGATGATCGAAGAAACCTTGGTGCCGCTCCTGCCCAAATCCGCGTGCTACGGCAACATCACCGTGCTGCGTCGCGGCGGCGGGCGGATCGAACCGCCACAACCCGCTCAGCGGGGCATGTTTTCCTGGCTCCGCGGCGCCGGCTTAAAGTGAGTCTCCTGCGCGTACCAGGCCAGCTGCGCCTGCGTCATCGCGCGGAAGGCCGAGACGTCCCGGCATTCGCGCAGGCGGGCGAGGATCATCTCGACCGGGCCGACCGGAAACACATCGGGCCCGATCGCGGTGTAGTCCTCGACCGGGATGTCGCGGACGATCATGCAGGGGATCCCGCGGCCGAGGCCTTCGAGCAGCGCGGTCGATCCGAACGACACCGAGACGTAGATGAGGTTCGGCAGGTCGATCCGGGTCGGAGCCTCGTCGATCTCTTCGATGACCGTATCCGCGCCGACCAGCGAACGCAGCCACGCGATGCTTTCCCAAGGCGGTTTCGCCTTGCACACAAAGTGGAGACCCGGCGCCGCGGCGGCGAGGCCACGAAACAGCCGGCGATAGCTCTCGATGTGGCCGGCATGATCGATCACCGGTAGGCGGTTGAGCGAGTGGCTGCCGGCGATGACGGCGACCGTGATCGGTTCGGTCGGCGTCAGCCGCCGCGGCCCCGGCGAGGGTTGCAGGATCGTCTCCGACACGATCTCGATCGGGACATCCGGGAAACGCGCCTGCCACGCCCGGGATGCGGATCGCGTCGCGCAATGGATCCGGGCGAGGTTTCCCGGCGGCCGCGCCGCGACATGCAACGCGTTCGAGGAGTGCGGCCACAAAACGACCCGCCCGCCCGCTTCTCGGACCGCATGGGCCAAAATCGCCGATTCCCAGAACAGGTGGTCGCAGATATGGGCCTCGCTGAGGCCGCGTGCCTCGATTTCGCGCCGGGCCTGCCGGGACGCGGCCGCCGTCGCCGGCCCGAGCAGATCGAAGAGCCAATTGCCCAGGTCGAATGGCGCGGGAAGGAAAGCGCCCGCGAGTGCGGCGGGACGGGCCAGGATCGACGCCGGCTCGCAGGGCAGCGTCATTTCCACCGACGGAAGGCCGACCTGCGGATCCGCGATCGTCAGGTCATAACGGATCGCGGCCGCAAAGGAACAAGCGACAAGCAGCGGGTCGACGATCCGCGACAACACCGTGTCGACGCCCCGCATCCCGGCGATCGCAACTGCGGCGGCGCCATGCCGCCTTCCGCGCGTTGCAGGGCGGGGCTTCTGCCAGGCGGGATGCGGCACAAGGCGCATCGTCACCTTGCCCTTCCGCGACGGGGCGTGGGATGCGAAGGCGACCGCAACGCCGCGCCGCCTGAGCTCCGCCGCCAGATAGAGCGGCTCGATTCCGCTGCGGTCCCAGAACGTCAGGTACGGCCGTACGGCCGGCTCCAGCGGGATCACGACGACTGCCCCACCGGCAACGCGGGCGACGCGCCGGGCGACGTGACGCAACGGAATCAGCGTGCACAGCTCGGACCAGATCGAGAAATACCAGGCGTCGCTCAGCGCCTCGGGCCGCATCCCCAAACGCGCCGCGTACCGGGCCGCGAACCGCGCCGCCAGCCGCCGCGCCGCCTTCTGGGTAAAGCGGCTGCCGGCATGCGCCGGCATCGCCCCGACCTTGCTGCCCAGGGCGGCGAGATGACCCTCCACTGCTTCGTCGTCGAGGAGCACGACGTGGCTCTTCGCAAGAGCATCCCCGGACACGCCGGCGATGAGCGGTATTTCCAGCGTCGCCCGCCGCGTGCCTTCCCGTCGATAGGTGGCGCGAAAGAGCCCGGTCAGACGGCGGCGCAACGCGTGCCGAAGAGATCGAACCGTCGTCACAGGCTCTTCAGGCCGGATCGGGTCAGGCAAAATCGCATCTCCCTCTCCTAAGGGTTGATCGGCGGGCCGACTAGGGGTGAAATGACCGGGGGTGGGCGCAACCAGCAACGGAGAGTCGAGGATGAAGCGGGCATCCCTGAGGAAATGGGCGCGAATGGCGGGGTTGGGCGCGGTGTTGCCGGTCGTCGCGCAGGCTCATGCGGCGACCTCAACGGACCGGGCCATGATTCGGGTCGACGGCGACCGTGTCTACCTCTCCGAGGCCGGCGGGGCGTTCCAGGAACTTCGCCTCGGCGATACGCCGGAGGCGCACGCCTTGCGCGCGCTCCTCGATCGCGAAGGGGGAGCGGCGGGCATGCGGCTCGACCCGATGATCCTCGCGGGGTCGGGCGGGTGCGGCTACCACTGGACGCCGGCCGATGGCGACGCGCCCCCGCCGCCAAAGCCGCCGCCTGCGAAGAAAAGCTGATCACGCTCGCCGGCCTCGCCGACACCCCGGTTCCGAAACGTTTCTTCGACGGCACGCATCGTGCCGTCCCGCCGGCTGACACGCTCGCAAGGATCCGCCCGTTCGCCCGGGCGATGGGCATCACGCGGGTCGGCAACATCACCGGGCTCGACCGCATCGGCATTCCGGTCGCGGTCGCGGTGCGGCCGAATTCCCGATCGGTGTCGGTGGCGCAGGGCAAGGGGCTCTTCCTCGACCAGGCCAAAGCCTCGGCGCTGATGGAGGCGTGCGAGAGCTTTCACGCCGAGGAGATTGCCGGGGTCCGGCGCGCGGCCTATCGCGAGATCGCCAGCACGGAGACGGTCGCCGATCCGGCCGAGTTGCCGGCGATCGGAAAGCGGTTCGAACCCGGCGCGCCGATCGGCTGGTTCGAGGGGTACGACCTGCTCGGCCGGACCGCATGCTGGTTGCCGGCCGAGCTTGTGCACAGCGACTACACGCGCGAGCCCGATGGATTTTTCGCCGCCGGCTCGAACGGGCTCGCCTCGGGCAACCATCTTGTCGAGGCCGTCATCGCCGGCGTCTGCGAGGTGATCGAACGCGACGCCATTGCCGTGCGCCGCGCCGGCGGGTTCGCCGCGCAAGCGAGCCGCCGGCTTGATCCCACCACGATCGATGATCCGGCCTGTCGGGTCCTGCTGGCGCGGTACGACGCGGCGGCGATCGAGATGCGCGTGTGGGACGCGACGTCGGATATCGGGGTGCCGGTCTTTCTGTGCCAGATCCGCGACGCGGCGATGGGCGAGGCGGAACGGCTGCGGCGCTGGCACGGGGCCGGTTGCCATCCCGACCGTGCCGTCGCGCTCAGCCGGGCCCTGACCGAGGCGGCGCAGGCGCGGCTGACCTATATCGCCGGCGTTCGTGACGACCTTGCACTGCCCGAATACGCCGATCCGCCAGGCGCCGCGATCGCGGACGCGCTGATCGACGCCCTGGCCGCGGCGTCGCCGGCGGTCGTCTTTGGCGAGGTCGCCCATTTCCCGAGCAGCGATCTCGCCGAGGATTTGCGGCGAATCCTGGCTCGGCTGCGCGCGGTCGGGGTGGGGCGGGTCGTGGTCTGCGATCTGACCCGGCCCGATCTGGGCATTCCCGTCGTTCGGGTGGTGATCCCCGGGCTCGAAGGCGACCCGCGGCATCCGTCCTATGTGCCGGGTCGCCGCGCGAGGGAAGCGCGATGAGCGCCGTCATCTTCGTCGGGCCGACACTGCCGCCACGCTACCGGCCGCGCGATCCGGCGTTGAGCTGGCGGCCGCCCGTGCGTCAGGGCGAATTGTACCGGGCGGCGCGCGAGCGGCCGGCGATCATCGGCGTCATCGACGGCTATTTCGAAGTGACCCCGACCGTCTGGCACAAGGAGATCCTGTGGGCGATGGCGCAGGGGGTCCATGTTTTCGGCGCGGCCAGCATCGGCGCGCTGCGGGCGGCGGAGCTCGACGGGTTCGGCATGCGGGGGCTCGGCCGGGTCTATGAGGCGTTCCGCGACGGCGCGCTCGAAGACGACGACGAGGTCGCGGTTCTGCACGGGCCGGGGGAGCTCGGCTATCCGCCCGTCACCGAGGCGATGGTCGATATCCGCGCGACCGTCGCGGCGGCTGTCGCCCAAAACGTCGTCGATGCCGCGACGGCGGGGGTGCTGGTCGCGGCGGCCAAGGCGCTCTTCTACAAGGATCGTACCTATGCGGCGGCGCTCCGCGATCTGCCGGAGCCCGCGCGAGCCCGTTTCAGCCAATGGCTGCCGTCCGGCCGCGTGGACCGCAAGCGGCTCGACGCCGAAGCGATGATCGCGGCCGTCCGCGCCGAGCTCGCGGACGGAGTCGCGCCGGTCGCGGTCTCTTACACCCTGGCCGAGTCGGCGGCGTGGCGGGCGGCGCGGCGGCGGGCCGACGAGGTCACTTAGAGACGAGGTCGCGCACCCATTTCGTCTTTTGCGCCAGCTTTGTCCCCGCGTTGTTGAGGTTGGCGAGCACGTCGGCCCCGGCTGCCCCGGGAATGGTCACCTTGAGCGAGGTCAAGGCCTGGCGGCCCGGACCGCCGGTGGGATCGGTCAGCACGACAAGCTTGTAGGTCTCGACGAAATCCTCGTCCGCCGCAACGGTCGCGAAAAGGCTCGCCCACTCGCCGCCATAGATCGTCTGCAGGTCCGCAGCGACCTGAGCCGGGGTGCCATAGTGCAGATCGTATTGCACGTTCGCCTTGACCGGAGGCCGCTGGGCCGGGTTGTTCGGGTCTTCGACGCCGAATTCGTGGAACCCGTGCTGCACGCCCTGGCCGGTCCACGAGATCTTCGGAAAGTCGCTCGTGCCGACATCGCGCTCCCACCACACGATGTGCCCCATCTCGTGCGCGAGGATCGCCAGCACCGCGAGCGCCGCCGCCTGTGGCGGCTTTGCCGGGTCGGGAGCGGCAGTATAGGACAGCACGGCGCGCGGTTTGACCGGTGTCGTCGGCGACGAGGTGAGAAGCGCGGCGGCGAGCTGGTTCTCATAGGCGGCATAGGGCGTGTGCCGGCGTGCGAGGTCGGCCAGCAGCGCCTTGGCGATGCCGATATGGATCCGCGGCTGGTTGTTCCTGTCGGGATTGATCCGCTCGCGCATGCCCCAGACGCTGGGTTTGGCCGGGTTCTTCGTGTCCGTGTCGATATAGATGCGGTCGACCCGGCACAGTGCATCCTGGAAAAACGGCGGGGCGGCGTTATAGGCGGCGACGATCAGCGCGGCATCGGAGGCCAGGTTTGCGGGCGTCGCCTTGCCGACATATTCGTGCGGCCCGCGAAAGGCGCAGGCCGAGCCGGGCTTGCAATTGCCGTAGCCCGTGGGCGCGAAGCCGGGCGTCAATTCGGACACCTTGGCGGCGATGTCGCAGGCGGCACGGGCCTCGGCGGCGAAGCCCAGCAGCCCGGCACACAGGATCAGCACGGCGCGGATCATCGTCTCCTCCTTTTGGAAATGCGGCGCAACCTCGGCGATCGATTATGCGCGTATTTTCGCCCTATGTAGCGGCTTACCTCCCGGGCTCGGCGAGGGCCGGGTTGCGGTCGAAAAACCCGTCCGGGACTAGCGACAGGCTGTGCCACATCACCGGCAGCACCGGCCAGTCCTCCGGACGGGGCAGGTGGTGGAAGCCGATCGTCGGCCACAGCACGATATCCGTATCCGCGACCGGCCGCCGCTTGGCGACATAGGCCGGGAGCCCGCTGCCTTCACCCAGATACGTGCCGGCGGCGTAGAGCTCCGACCGGTCATAGGCCGTGATCCACAGGGGGGCCGCGGAAAACGCCGCCCGCCGCTGCGCCGCATCGTCGGCGGGAAGCATCGAGGTGGCCGAATGATCAACGTGGATTTCGTATGAGGGGTGCCGGCCCAGCGCGGTGGTCAGAGTTGGATTGATCACTTGCCGGATTTCCGGCGCGGCTTGCATCGGGTCGCGGAGAGCGCCTTCCCGGGTGACGGGCTCGTCGACCGGGCGCCACGCATCACCGTCGCGCACCAGCCGGCGGCGGATCAGTGTGTTGGCCGTGCCGTCGATGTCGAAATCGAGCCGGAACGACAGGAAGTGGTCGTGGTCGACGCCGATCCGATCGGGCGCGATCAGCCCGCCGCCGTTCTTTGTCGGCGCTACGGCTTTCACCGCGTCGATGCCGGTGGCGCCGACATCGATGCGGATCGCACCTGCCGGGTTCAGCACCCAATCGATGATGTAGTCGTAATTGCCGAGGCTCGGGATCGTGCGGATCACCAGCTCGGTCGCGGGTTGCCCGACATAGCTGCCCGACGCGGTCTCGAAATGGCGCCACAGGGGCGCGCCGGTCTCGCGCTCGAACAGGCAGATCACCGATTTTCCGACCAGCGAGTTGCCGCGATCGTCCGGCAGCACCGCATCGAGAAAGACCGCGTCGGCCGGACAGTCGATGCCCGGGCGCAACGGCGAGGCGGCGAGCCCCAGGCCCCATTCCCCCTCGTCCATAAAGGCACGGAACGACCAGGCCTGCTCGGTGGCCATGTAAGGCACGAACATTTCGGCCAGCGAACCACGGTAGAGGATCATCCGGCCGGCGTTGCGCAGCAGCGAGACGATCAGCCCGGCGCGGCGGTCGAGGCGAAACCGGAACGACCAGGCGCCCCAATTCACCCCGCTGCCATCGATTGCGAAATCATGCGGTGCGGATGGCGCGGCTGGTGTCGAGGGCGGTTCGGGCAGCCGGCTCCGGTCGCTCGGAACCGGCACCGGCCCGGGATCGATCAGCCTCGTCACCTTGCCGCCGTCCAGGTCGACGACCGCGATCAGCCCTTCGATCGGCCGGCTCCACGAGGTCTCGGCGCCGGCCTCGTCGAAACAGGTGACGCGGAGGAGCCGTTTGCCGACTTCGCTCGAAAGCATCGCCGGCCCCGGCGACAGGGGCGCGCAGGAGATGCGGTCGAAATCGTGGTATCCGCGCTTGTGCATCGCCGCCTGCCAGCCGGGATCGGCGACCGTGATGCGCCGCGCCGCCTCCCACTCTTCGACGAGGAACCCGCTCTGCACGCCGGGCACCGAACGCCAGCTATCGACCTTGCGGCCCAGGAGGTCGACGACGCCCTCGTAGACAGTCCGATCTCGGCGGGCGACGACAAAGGCCCTGCGGAATTCGCTCTGGCCCGGCTGCCACGTCATCACGGCCGCCTTGTCCGGTTCGTCGAGGGCGATCAACGGAAAGCGGGTCGTGGCGTCGACAAGGCCCTGGTCGCGCAACACGGCGACGGCGGCACGGATCTCGTCGGGGGTGAGCGGGTCGAGCGGGTGCGCCACGGCCGACGCCGCCCAGAGGGCGGCGACGATCGCGAAAATGAAGGTGCTGCTCGTTCCGAAACCCATCCGCTCGTTCTCCCCGGCACATCAACTAAGGGAGGATAGCGACGCGCCGGGGACGACAGGCCGGCTAATTGTTCCAAAACTGCGATTCGCCGATCGGGATCCCCGCGATGACCGCGAAGAGCGTCGCGGCGATCCCGATCGTGACGAAGATCGAGAGCAGCGCCAGGTCCTTCCACATCGGGTGCTCGTCTTCGGGCGCCCAACCATAGGGATGCATGAATTCGCGGCGGTCGATCAGGCTGCTCATTTGCGGGATCTCCCTGGAACGGGTTGGGGGTAAGGCCGGGAAAATCGTCATCGCGTGACCGTCAGCCGAGCGCGCTGGTGCGCAGCATCGCGGCGCCGGTGACGAAAAGGGCGATGCCGAGCACTCGGCTTAGGTTCGGCCCGGTGACGTGTTGGGCGAGGCGGGCGCCGACCCACGCCGCCGCAGCCTGGGCCGGCGCGACGCACGCCCAGACGGCGAGGTCGATGCTGCCGATCTGCGTCGGGCCATGTGGGCCGGGGCTGAACGCGGCGATCAGGGTCGCCGGGATGCTGACGACGACGCCGACCGCGGCGGCTCGCCCGATGCTTTTGTGCATCGGCACTCCGCTGAGGCTCATGACGATGTTGGTCATGATCCCGCCGCCGACTCCGGCGAGGCCCGAGCACAGCCCGATCCCGGCGCCGGCGACATTGCGCAGCGCCCCGTCGGGCACGTTCGTCGTCAATGGCCGAAACCGGCTGGGAAAGGCGAAGCGCGCGGCAAACGCGAGGCAGAGCAGCGCGAAGACGCCGGTCATGACCGCCCCGCGCAGATGCGGCGCTGCGAGTTGGGCGATGACGACGCCCAGCACGATGCCGGGTCCCCAGCGATAGAGGAACTCGACGTCGGTGTTTCCGGCTCGCCAATGCGCCACCGTGGAGACGAGCGCGGCCGGGAGGATCGCGGCGAGCGAGGTTGCAACCGCGACATGCGCCGCCTGGTCGGCCGGCAGGTGGGCGCCGAAGACGAGCCCGTAATAGACGACCGGCACGACGACGATCCCGCCGCCGATCCCAAGCAGCCCGGCGAGCAATCTGGCGCCTATTCCGGCAGCCGCGCCGAGCGATGCGAGCGCAAGCATGTTCATGACCGGCTTCCATTCGGGGGCGAGGCGTCGATCGGCTTTTGAGGGGATAAGGCTGGGCAGTTCGCCATCACCACGGCACGATGACCCTCGCGCCGTCACGGAAAGAGCGAACATTCCCGCCTTCAACACGCCGACCTCTCGACCCGGTTCACTGACGTTGCGGGACAGAGAGTGCGGCCGATCGGGGTAAGCGCTCTATGAGGCGGGTCCTAATTCTTCCAAATCGTTCCAAAGCGCGCCGGCCAAAGCGCGCAGGCCAAAGCGCGAAGGGCTGCGGCTCCCGGCAGGCGGGCTGCGGTTTCCGCGGCGTTCGGTTATGATCGCGGTGGGGGAGTGACGGATGAGCCCTGGCGCCTCGATCGATAGCCTTCTGTTCGAGGGGTTCCGCCTCGAACCGACGGGCCTATTCCAGGTTGACGAGGCCGGCGTGATGTCGCCCGTGTCGCTTGGCTCGCGGGCATTCGACCTGCTTCACGTCCTGGTGCAGCGACAGGGCGAGATCGTGTCGAAGGACGTGATCATGAACGCGGTCTGGCCCGGCCTCGCGATCGAGGAAGGCAACCTCACCGTACAGATTTCGGCGTTGCGCCGCGCTCTCGACCAGGGTCGCTCGCAGGGCAGCTGCATCCAGACGATCCCGGGCCGCGGTTACCGCTTTGTGGCGCCGGTGGTTCGCGCCGACGTGGCGACCGAGATCGCGGCGCTGGAGCCGGCGCTGCCCGACAAGCCGTCGATCGCGGTGCTGCCTTTTGCCAATATGAGCGGCGATCCCGAGCAGGAATATTTCGCCGACGGCGTGGTCGAGGAGATCATTACCGCCCTGTCGCGCATCGCCTGGCTGTTCGTGATCGCGCGCAATTCGAGCTTTATCTACAAGGGCCAGAACGTCGACATCAAACGGGTCGGGCGCGAGCTGGGGGTGCGCTACGTGCTAGAAGGGTCGGTGCGGCGGTCGGCCCGGCGTGTACGCATCACCGCCCAGCTGATCGATGCGACAACGGGGGCGCATCTTTGGGCCGACCGCTTCGACGGGCGGCTGGAGGATGTCTTCGAGCTTGAGGACAAGGTAGCGATCGCCGCCGCCGGCATCATCGAGCCGACCCTCGAGGTCGCGGAAATCCATCGCTCGATGGCGCGGCGCACGACCGATCTGACGACCTACGACATCTACCTTCGGGCGCTGTCGCTGGTCTGGGGCTGGAACCGGGAGGGGGTCACCGCGGGGATGGAGATCCTGGCCCGCGCGATCGCCCGTGATCCGCAATATGCGCCGGTGCTGGCGCTGTCGGCGGCGGCTCACACGAACCTGCACGTCAACGACTGGACCGACGACCCCGCCGCCACGCGCGAGACCGCCGTCGATCACGCCCGCCGGGCGCTGGCCTGCCATGACGACGATCCCAACGTCCTCGGCTTCGTCGCGCGAACCTTCGGGTATTTCGGCGAGGATATCGGCGCCGCGATCGCCCTCATCGATCGGGCCTTGGTGCTCAACCCCAGCTTTGCCCGCGGCTGGGTGTCGCGCGGATGGCTCCGGCTCTGGGCCGGCCTGCCCGAGCCGGCGATCGAGGATTTCGAGACGTCGCTCCGGTTGAGCCCGCATGTCCGCGCCGCCGACCGGCTGATGGGGCTCGGCGTCGCCTATTTTTTCGCCCGCCGTCTCGACGAGGCCGAGGCGATGTTGCTGCGCTCGCTGCAAGGTTATCCGAAATGGCCGCCGACCTACCGCTTTCTCGCCGCCGCCCACGCCCATCGCGGCCAGCTCGACGAGGCCCGCCGGGTGATCGGAACGCTGAAGACACTGACCGACGTGTTGATCCCCCCAGCCCACCACTGGCGCCGTGCCGAGGACCGCGAGTTCTACGTCGCCGGCCTCCGTCTCGCGATCGGCGACCCTGAGCCGCCGGCCGAACAGGGCTGACGGCGCGCGCGGTTTGACGCGGCATACCTCTTGCGCATGCGCGGGCGTTGATGTCTCTCTTTGCCTCAGGCATCATCGAGATAAGTCAGTATTTATGACCAGTCTGCAGAGGCTTGGTCCGGGAATCGAGGATGGGCAAGCCGACCGGCTTTCTTGAGGTCGAACGCGAGGACCGCCACTACGACGACGTGGCGGAGCGCGTGCACCACTGGCGCGAGTTCTTGCACCCGCTGCCGGAGCCGGCGCTGCGCGCCCAGGCTTCGCGCTGCATGGATTGCGGCATCCCGTTCTGCCACCAGGGTTGCCCGGTCAACAACATCATCCCGGACTGGAACAACCTCGTTTACCGGGGTCAGTGGCGGAACGCGCTGGCGGTGCTGCATTCGACCAACAATTTCCCCGAATTCACCGGCCGCATCTGCCCGGCGCCGTGCGAGGCATCCTGCACGCTCAACATTGACGAGAACCCGGTCACGATCAAAACGATCGAATGCGCGATCGTCGACCGCGGCTGGGCCGAGGGCTGGATCGTGCCGCAGGTGCCGGCGCGCAAGACCGGAAAGCGGGTCGCAGTCGTCGGCTCGGGTCCGGCCGGGATGGCCTGCGCCCAGCAACTGGCGCGCGCCGGGCATGCTGTGACGCTGTTTGAAAAGAACGACCGCATCGGTGGGCTGCTCCGCTACGGCATCCCCGATTTCAAGATGGAAAAGCACCTCATCGACCGCCGCGTGACCCAGATGTCGGCCGAGGGGGTGGAGTTCCGTCCGTCGGCCGAGGTTGGGGTGGTCGTTTCGGTGGACCAGCTTCTCGGCGAATATGATGCGATCGCGCTGACCGGGGGCGCCGAGTGGGCGCGTGACCTCGATGTGCCCGGCCGTGATCTTGTCGGCATCCATTACGCGATGGAATTCCTGCCCCAGCAGAACAAGCGCAACGCCGGGGACAACGAGGCAAAAGCCGCGCCGGCCGGGACGATCACGGCCAAGGACAAGCATGTCCTGGTGATCGGCGGCGGCGATACCGGGTCGGACTGCATCGGCACCTCGACCCGCCAGGGCGCGGCCTCGATCACCCAACTCGAAATCCTGCCGCGGCCGCCCGACCATGAAAACAAGCCGCTGACCTGGCCCGACTGGCCGCTGAAGATGCGCACCTCGTCGTCGCAGGAGGAAGGGTGCGAGCGCGACTGGTCGGTGCTGACCAAGCGCGCGGCCGGCGCTGGCGGCCGGGTCACCGGGCTCGAATGCGTACGCATCGATTGGGGCAAGGACGCGAGCGGCCGCTTCCAGATGCAGGAGGTCGCCGGCAGCGAATTCATGCTGAAGGCCGACCTCGTGCTGCTGGCGATGGGGTTCCTCGGTCCCCGACGGCCGGGAATGATCGAGCAGTCCGGCGTTGCGCTCGACCCGCGCGGCAACATCGCCGCCGACACCGTCGACTACCAGACCTCGATCCCGCGCATCTTCGCCGCCGGCGACATGCGCCGCGGGCAGTCCCTCGTCGTCTGGGCCATCCGCGAGGGCCGCCAGTGCGCCCGCGCCATCGACCAGTCCCTGATGGGCACGACGACCCTACCGCGATAGCTCAAAACACCCCGGGCACTAGCGCGCTGCTGTGGCGCTTGTACTCGCCGTACTCCGGAAAGGTCTCACTCATCCGCGTTTCTTCGGCGTGGACGCGGAAGAGGACCCCGATGAGAGCGAAGACGAGGGCGAGGAAGCCGCGCCATTCGGCGACCGCGAGGGCGCTGCCAAGGAGGGCGAGGAGCATTCCCGAGTAGATCGGATGGCGTACGAGGCGATAGGGGCCGGTGCGGATCAGGGCGTGGTCTTCCTTGAGAACGACCTTGCTCGACCAGTTGCGGCCCAAATGCACCCGCGCCCAGCAGGCGTAACCGATCCCGGCGGCGACAAGCACGGCGCCGATCAACGGCAGAATAGGCCCCGGCGACCAGAGCGGCGCAGTCAGCGCCGCCGGCTCCCAGCGCGGGGCCAGCCACAGCACGGTGCAGATAAAGAATGGAATGCTGTGGAGGGACTCGGAGCCGGGGGATTGGCGCCAGCGCGTGCGCTTGGTGTCGCGCGCGGCAACCAGCCAATAGATCACCCAGGCGATCCACATCGCCGGGATCGCCGCTCTGACAAAATCTCTGACCACGCTCACCTCTGCGTCGCCGATCTGCTATCATACGGCTCGGCAATTCGGCGAGGAGCGCGACATGGGCGAGATTCTCGGCATTGGCGTCACCCACTATCCCGGCCTCATCCAGCCTGACGAGCAGATGGCGGGGCTGTTGAACCGCACGCTCAACAGCGACCAAGTCCCGGACGCAAAAAAAGATCCGAAGACGTGGCCCGCGGCAATGCGCGACGAGTGGAAGGACCCGGTGGCGTCGGCCAAGCATCACCGTGCCCGCCTGGTCAACGGGTTCCGCGAGGCCCGCAAGGCGCTCGACGAGTTCAAGCCCGATTTCGTCGTGATCTTCGGCGACGACCAGTACGAGAATTTCCGCGAGGAGGGGGTCCCCTCCTTCTGCGTTTTCCTGCAGGAGGAGACCGAGTCGCATCCGTTCGCCCGCTACTTCATGGGCAACACCAATGTCTGGGGCGAAGGCAAGGAAACGGTCATCAAGACCAAGGGCCACAAGGCCGGCGCCTCGTATCTCGCGGCAAAGCTGATCGAGGCGGATTACGACGTCAGCTACGCCTACAAGATGCGTTACGAGAACGGGCTGCCGCACGCCTTTATCAACACGGTGATGTATCTCGACTACGATCGGCAGGGCTTTCCGTATCCGGTCGTGCCGTTTCACGTGAACTGCTACGGGTCCTCCGTGATCGCCAAGCGCGGCTCGACCGCGCACCTGACCGGCGATGCCGACCCCGACCTGGTCGATCCGCCGGGCCCCAACCCGCGGCGCTGCTTCGATGTCGGCGGGGCGATCGCACGGTTGCTGTCGGACAGCCCGTGGCGCGTTGCGCTGATCGCGTCGTCGAGCTGGTCGCATGCGTTCCTGACGCCGAAAAACCACTACCTCTATCCCGACAACGCCGGCGACCGCGCCCGCTACGACGAGCTCGCCTCGGGCAAGCTCAACCGCTGGCGCGAGCTGACCACGGCGCAGATCGAGGATGCCGGCCAGCAGGAATTCCTCAACTGGGTCACGCTCGGCGGCGCCATGAGCGAGTTGAAGCGCGAGCCTCAGATCATCGACTACGTCGAGAGCTACATCTTCAACTCCGACAAGTGCTTCGCGGTTTTCAAGCCGTAGCCCGGCGCCGAACCCTGACCCGGCGATCCCCGGATCTTCGTCGGGCACCTGCCGTCTCCCGCTGATCCCCGGGTCAAGCCCGGGGAGGTGAGGGAAGAGAAAAAGAAATACCCCTCGCCCGCTTGCGGGAGAGAGTGGATCGCGAAGCCAGACGGGTGAGGGTAATGGCCGGTCCGAAAGTCTTCCTCGACTACGACCAGGAAGCGCTCGACGCCGCTTATGATCAGGCGGCGTATGAGCCGAATATCGACCAGATGCGCAAGCGCTGGGCGAGCACCAGCGCGCGGACGCGCGCGAGAATCGGGGCGCCGCTGCGCCGGAAATACGGCGACGCGGACATCGAGGGGCTCGACATCTTTCGCACGAGCCGGCAGGCGGCGCCGGTCTTCGTCTTCATCCACGGCGGCGCGTGGCGGGCGGGAACGGCGGACAGCTATTCCGCGCCGGCCGAGATGTTCGTCCGCGCCGGCGCGCATTTCGTCGTGCCCGATTTCGACTGGGTGCAGAACCGCGGCGGCGACCTCTTCCCGATCGCCGACCAGATCCGCCGCGCGATCGCGTGGACGAACCGCAACGCCGCGAGCTTTGGCGGAGACCCGAACCGGCTGTATCTCGGCGGCCATTCCTCGGGTGCGCATATGGCGGCGGTGGCGCTGACGACGGATTGGCCACGCGAATACGACCTGCCGGCCGACATGATCAAGGGCGGGGTGTGCTCGAGCGGGATGTACGAGCTGGCGCCGGTGCGGCTGTCGCACCGCTCGTCCTATGTCAAATTCACCGACACGATGGTTGAGCGGCTGAGCCCGATCCGACACCTCGACCATTTGCGTGCGCCGCTGATCGTCTCGTACGGCACCTATGAGACGCCGGAATTCCAGCGCCAGGGCAAGGAATTCGCCGCGGCGGTCGAGGCCGCAGGGAAGCCGGTCGAGCTCCTCGTCGGCGAGAATTACAGCCACATGGAAACGCCCGAGACGCTGGGAAATCCGCATGGGCTGCTCGGCGCGGCCGTTCTTGAGCTGATGGGGCTTTCGCAAGGCTGAATTGGCGCGCTAACCTATCCGGGGACACTGCCGATCACCGAAGGGGCGCGCCATGCAATACAAGGTCATCTCGGCCGACTGCCACGTCGATCTGATCTGGCTGCCGCCCGACCTGTTCACCGGCAACGCGCCGGCGGCGGTCAAGGACCGCATGCCCTATGTCACCGACGGGCCGCGCGGGAGGGAGTGGGTGACGAAGAACGGGTCGTCGTTCGGGCTTGACGCCGGCATGGGCTCGGCCGGGCGCAAATACGAGCCGGGCAAGATCCACCGCTCGGACCGGATGGCGTCGACCGGGCTCTACGAGGCCGAGCAGCAGAAGGTCCGGCGCCTGACCGATCCCACACTGCGCCTCCAGGACCAGGACCGCGACGGCGTCCAGGCCGAGATCCTTTACGGCATCCTCGGCGCCACCAACCGCCTCAACGACAATGAGGCGGCCGGTGCGATGCTGCGCATTTACAACGAATGGCTCGCCGATTTCTGCTCGAAGCAGCCCGAGCGCTATGGCGGGCTCGCCAACATCCCCAACCATGACCGCGACGCCGCGGTCGCCGAGGTCGAGCGCGTAGCCAAGCGCGGCAATGTGCGGGGGTTCGAGGTTGCCCGCCGGCACGACATGACTCCGCTGTGGGACCCCTGGTGGAACCCGGTGTGGGACGCGATCGCGGCGAGCGGGCTGCCGGTGCATTTCCACACGATCGGCGGACCTGGCCGTGATTTCTCGAAGCTCTCCGGCAAGACCCTCCTAGCCGCGCGCGCCGCCAGCATCACCAGCTTCCAGATGCATATGGCCGACGTGTTGATGTCGATGATCTTCGCCGGGGTGCTGCACCACCGGCCGCAGATGAAGATGGTGATCGGCGAGGCCGGCACCGGCTGGATTCCCTATATCCTCGACCGCATGGACGCCGAGTGGGAGGATCAGTTCAAAGAGCTCGACCTGACGATGAAGCCGAGCGAGTACTGGAAGCGCCAGTGCTACGCGACCTACCAGAGCGACCCGATCGGCGTAAAGCTGCTCGATGAGCTCGGCGAAGACAACATCATGTGGGGCTCGGACTTCCCGCACCCCGACGGCATCTATCCCGACTCGCAGGAGTACATCGAGAAGGAGCTCGGCCATCTGCCGGCGGCGACGCGACAGAAGATCGTCTGCGACAACGCGGCGAAGCTCTACCGCTTCGTCAATTAGGCCCTGCCTGCCGCGGCTTACCGGAACGGAACCCAGCCCGCGGTCGGCGACGGGGTGAAGGGGCGCGGGCGGCGGACGGGCGGCGGCGGTTCGTTCTCGCGCAGAGCGTCGAGGAAGGCGCCCAGCGCACGATTGAAGACGCGCGGCTGGTCGAGGTTGGGAGTGGCGCCCGCGCCGGGGATCACGACCCGGCGCGCGCCGGGGATCGTCGCGGCCATCGTCGTCGCCGCTGCAAAGAAGTCGCTGTCGTTGGCACCGACGAGGATCAGCGTCGGCACCGCAACCGCCGGGAGCGCCTCCAGCAGGAGCGAATCGTGCTGCACCAGCATCCCGCGCGCGGCGGCGGCGAGGCCGAGCGCCGAGCGATGGCAGGCAAGCAACACCTCGCGGCCGCGGCCAAGCGCGTCGAGCCCCTTGAGTTCGAGCTTGTGGGCACGTGCCCGGGCGCGATAGTTCCACGCCGTCCGCGTCTCGTGGTTGCGAAACCCGGCGCCGGTGTCGCTGAGGACCAGCGCCTCGACCCGCTGGCGCTGTGCTTCGTGAAAGGCAAGCGACATGTAGCCGCCGAGGCCGACACCGCCGATCACGGCACGCTCGATCCCGCAGGCATCGAGGATCGCGGCCATGTCGCCGACCGTCAGCGCCTGCGAATAGGCGGCCGGGTCGACCGGATCGCCCGACCCGCCGTGGCCCCGCATGTCCCAGAGAATGATGCGATTGCGGTCGCCCAGCCCGGCAACCTGACGATCCCACAGGCGCATCGTCGTGCCAAAGGCATGACTGAGAAGCACGGGCGGCCCGCGCCCATGCACCTCGAACCGGATAGTGACGCCATCTCGATCGATGAATGGCATCGGTTTGTTTCCTCCAGCGGAAACACCCGCGATAGCGGCGGCTTGACCCCGCTCGTGACCGTCGCTTGTAACCTCCCCGCACATCGGAGCGAAAACATGCGCGCGATATGATATGAGGCGGCCGCTGGAATTGCGAGAGGCCCCGTCTCGAAATCGTCGTTAATCTTGCCGAGCGGCAGTTGGGTCTCGATGATCATCGATGGTCCTTGGGTTGACTTAGTTGGCTTATTAGCTAAAGTGATCCGGCCAATGCGTGGGGGCGCTTATGGCTGAGACGATCACGATTCATGTGGCGAAGACGCATCTGTCGCGCCTGATCCAGCGGGTCGAGGCGGGGGAGGAGATCATCCTCGCGCGCGGGCCGACGCCGGTGGCGCGCCTCGTGCCGATGGTCCCGCCGTCAAAGCGGGTGTTCGGCGCGCTGCGCGGCCAGGTCGCTGCCGGGCCGCAATTCTTCGAGCCGCTGGCGGCCGGCGAGCTCGAGGTGTGGGAAGCGTAGGACCGTGCCACGCCTCCTCCTCGACGGCCACGTCCTCGTCTGGTGGCTCGCCGGTGACGAGTCGCTGGCGCTCCCGGCCCGTGCGGCGATCGGCGATGCGGCGAACGAGGTTTTCGTCAGCGCCGTCTCGGCCTGGCAAATCGCCACCAAGCACCGGATCGGCCAGATGCCGCAGGCCGGGTTCCTGACCGGCGAGGCAGCCGCGATCATCGCCGAGCAAGGCTTTACCGAACTGCCGTTGACGATCCGCCATGCCCAGGTCGCGGGGAGCCTGCCCGCGCTCGACCCCGACCCGTTCATCCGCGCCCTCGTCGCCCAGGCGATCGTCGAGGAACTGGTCATCGTGTCGGACCTGACGGCGTTCGACACCTACGGCGTGACCCGCTTGTGGTGACCGCTGCTGAAATGACCGATCAGCCGTACCGGCCGGCGATATAGGCATAGAGCGCGCGCAGGGTCTGCGCCTCGGCGCCTTCGGGCCGGCCCGGCTTGCCGCGGCCGTTCCACGCCATCACGTCGAAATGCGCCCAGGGCAGGCCGGAGATGAACTCCTGCAGATAGAGCGCCGCGGTGATCGCGCCGCCATGCGGGCCTTCCGACACGTTGTTGATGTCGGCGACCTTGCTGTCGAGGTTGCTGCGATATCCGCGCCACAGCGGCATCCGCCACAGCGGATCGTCTTCGGCCGTGCCGGCTTCGAGCAGCCCGGCCGCGAGCGCGTCGTCGTTGCAGAACAGCGCCGGCAATTCCGGCCCGAGCGCGACCCGCGCCGCGCCGGTCAATGTCGCGATGTCGACGATCATCGCCGGGTTCTCGCTCGCCGCCTCAGCCAGCGCATCGCAGAGGATCAGCCGCCCCTCGGCGTCGGTGTTGCCGATCTCGACGGTGATCCCCTTGCGCGTTTTGATGATGTCGCGCGGGCGGAAGGCGTTGCCCGATACCGCGTTCTCGACGCACGGCATCAACACGCGCAGCCGTACCTTGAGCCCCGCCGCCATGATCGCCTGGCCGAGCGACAGCACGATCGCCGCGCCCGCCATGTCCTTTTTCATGTTGAGCATGCCCGAGGCCGCCTTCAGGTCGAGCCCGCCCGAATCGAAGCACACGCCCTTGCCGACGAGGGTCACCTTCGGCGCCTCCGGGTCGCCCCAGGTGATGTCGACGAGGCGCGGCGCTCGGTCGCTGGCGCGGCCGACGGCGTGGATCGTCGGGTAATTCTCGGCGAGCAGCTTGTCGCCGACGAGCACGTGATGCTTGGCCCCGGCCGCCTTGGCGACCTCGACCGCGGCGCCGGCCAGTTCCTCGGGACCCATGTCGGAGGCCGGGGTCGTGACCAGATCGCGGGCAAGGAATACCGCGGCGGCAAGCCGGTCGACGAGACCTCGATCGGCGCCCTCGGGCCACACCAGCCGCGCCGCGCTCGGCTTTTTCTCGCGATAGCGGGTGAACGCGTAGGTGCCGAGCGCCCAGCCGAGCGCGATCCGGCTCGCGTCGGCCCCGTCCGGCACCGTGTCGAGCCGGTAGGTCCCTTCCGGCAAGGTTTCGGAGAGGCCGGCGAGCGTCCACATCGCCGCCTCGCCGCCGCCGGCGCCGACCAGCACGCGGGCGAGGCCGCCGTCCTTCCCCGGCACCAGCGCGCTCTTGCCGGGCTCGGCGGTAAAGCCGATCCGCCCGATCCAGTCGCGCTCGAAGGCAGGCGCCTGCCCGCGCCACGCCGGCAACTCGTCCTTGGTCAAGGAGACCAGCGGCACCGCGCCGCCGGCGTCATCCGTGAGTGAGAACCGCATCGCTTTTCCTCGCGCCCGATCGCCTTCACATTACAGGCTCATCGGCGAGGGGCGAAGGCATATGACCGATCTGACGTTGACCATCGGCAACAAGAACTATTCCTCATGGTCGCTGCGCCCGTGGCTGGCGGCCAAGGCCGGCGGCATCGCCTTCGACGAGGTGCTGATCCCGCTCTACGTGCCCGGCAGCAGGGAAGAGATCCTGTCGCATTCCGCCGCCGGCAAGGTGCCGGTACTGCACCACGGCCCGGTGACCGTGTGGGAAAGCCTCGCCGTCTGCGAATACCTCGCCGAAACTTTTCCAAACGCCGGCCTCTGGCCCGACGACAAGGCCGCGAGAGCCGCGGCGCGTGCCGTCGCGACCGAAATGCACAACGGCTTTCTCTCCCTGCGCCGCCACCTTCCGATGAACATCCGCCGAGTGCCGTCGGTGCGCGAAATCCCGTCCGAGGTCCAAGCCGACATCGACCGCGTCACCACGATCTGGCGCGACTGCCGTACCCGTTACGGCAAGGGCGGCGATTGCCTCTTCGGCCATTTCACGATCGCCGACGCCATGTACGCCCCCGTCGTCAGCCGCTTCCGCAGCTATTGCGTGCCGCTGGGGCCGCTCGAGGATGCGTATTGCGCGGCGATCATGGCGCTGCCGGCGATGCGGGAGTGGGTGGCATCGGCCAAAACCGAGCCCTGGATGGTCGATAATTTCGAGGTGTGAACCGCCCGGCGAGCTTGGCGGCTCAGCCGGTCAATTCGTCCAATGTTCGCCCCAACAGCGCCAGATCCTCGTCGCGCGACAGCCGGTGGTCGCCGTCCTTGACCAGAGCCACCCGCACATCGTCGCCGCCGATATGCTCGGCGATCGCAAGGCTGCGCTGCCACGGCACCGAGGCGTCGCGCATCCCGTGCAATAGCCGCACCGGCCGGGCGATCGGGAGCGGCGAGCGCAGCACCAGGTTCGCCCGGCCGTCTTCGATGAGCGCGCGGGTGAAGGTATAGCCGGCGGGGTCGTATTCCGAGGGCAGCGTGACCCGTCCCACTCGCATCAGCTCCCGTTGCCGTATCTCATCGAGCCGAGGCCACAGCGAATCCTCGGTGAAATCGGGAGCTGCGGCGATGCCGACGAGGGCGTGGACGCGGTCGGGCCGGGCGCGGGCGGCGAGCAGCATGATCCACCCACCCATGCTCGACCCGACGAGGATCTGCGGTCCGGTGGTCAGCGAATCGATGACGGCGATCGCGTCGTCGGCCCACCGCCCGATCGTCCCGTCGAGGAAACCGCCGCTCGACACGCCATGCCCGAAATAGTCGAAACGCACATAGGCGCGCCCGCGTTGACGACAATAATCGTCGAGAAACAATGCTTTGGTTCCCGTCATGTCGGATCGGAAACCGGAGAGGAAGACGATCCCCGGCGCGGCGCCCTCGGCGGCTTGGTAGGCGATTGTCGCTCCATCCGGGCGTGGTAAAATCATGGGGTTGAGGGAACAGGCATCGGAGGTCCGGCGGCGGCGTAATGGCGAACGACACTATCATCCCGGCC
This sequence comes from Allostellaceae bacterium, assembly GCA_036489765.1. Classification (GTDB taxonomy): domain Bacteria; phylum Pseudomonadota; class Alphaproteobacteria; order ATCC43930; family CGMCC-115725; genus DATARH01. The sequence continues at coordinate 132,856 of DASXFE010000078.1, forward strand.
CATCCGGCAGAAGGCCGGCCGCCCTGCGTGCTGCAGGTGATCCCGGCGCTTGTTTCGGGCGGGGTCGAACGCGGCACGGTCGATCTGGCCCGCGCCCTCGTCGAATCCGGCTGGACCGCGGTCGTCGCGTCGGCCGGCGGACCGATGGAGCGCGAGCTCGCCCGCACCGGTGCGACCCATGTGACCCTCCCGCTGGCGACCAAGAGCCCGTTTGGCATCCGCCGCAATGCCCGCGCCCTCGCCGAGGTGGTCCGCCAGCACCGGGTCGACATCGTCCATGCCCGCAGCCGCGCCCCGGCCTGGAGCGCCTGGATGGCCGCGAACGCGGCGCGCCGGCGCTTCGTCACGACCTTCCACAACGCCTACGGCTTGGGGCTGCCGCTCAAGCATCGCTACAACTCGGTGATGGCGCGCGGCGAGCGGGTCATCGCGATCTCGGATTACGTCGCCGAGCACGTCGCCAGAAACTATGGGGTCGGACCGAACCGGCTGCGCACGATCGCGCGCGGGGTCGACCTCAAGGTGTTCAACCCCGACCGGGTCGGCGGTGACCGTGTCGTCGCGCTTGCCAATCAGTGGCGCGTGCCGGAGGGCCATCTCGTCGTGATGCTGCCGGGGCGGCTGACGCGGTGGAAGGGCGGGCTCGACTTCATCGAGGCGATCGCCAATCTCGGCCGCCGCGATATCTGCTGCGTGCTGGTCGGCGCCGAGCAGCGCAAGGGGTTCCGCACGGAGCTGGAGCAGACGATCGAGCGGCGCGGCGTCATGGGCCTTTTCCGCATCGTTGACGATTGCCGTGACATGCCGGCGGCTTATGTCCTCGCCGATGTCGTCGTCTCGGCCTCGACCGATCCCGAAGGGTTCGGCCGCATTCTCGTCGAGGCGCAGGCGATGGGCCGTCCGGTCGTCGCCACCGATCATGGCGGCGCCCGCGAGACGATCGTCGCCGGCTCGACCGGCTGGCTCGTCTCGCCGCGCGACCCCGGCGCGCTCGCCGCGGCGATCGGCGAGGCGCTCGGCCTCACCGGCGAAGAGCGCAACGTGATCGGGCAGCGCGCCATCGCTCACGTCGCCGCCAATTTCACCCGCGAGATGATGTGCGCCCGGACGATCGACGTGTACGAGGAGCTGCTCTTCCCGGTCGTCGAAAAAGTCCCGGTTTGGCGCGGAGAGCCGCTGGCGATCTCGGCTTGATCCGGTTAAGAGCGCGGGCGTCCCGCCCGTTTGTTTTTTTCGAGGATGCGGGCGAGACGCCCGCGCTCCTGTGAACCCGGATGCAGCGAATCCTCGTCATCAAGCTGAGCGCGCTCGGCGATTTTGTGCAGATGATGGGCGCGGCAGCTTCCGTGCGGGCTTTTCACCGCGGGGCCCGGATCACGCTGCTGACGACGGCGCCCTATGCCGATCTCGCGCGGCAGGCGCCGTATTTCGATGAGGTTTGGGTGGACGAGCGGCCGGGTTGGGCCGATCCCCTGGGCATCTGGCGGCTGCGGCGGCGGCTGCGCGAGGGGCGGTTCGACCGGGTCTACGATTTTCAGACGCGGTTGCGGTCGAGCCTCTATTTCCGGCTGATGCGCGACGGCGGTCGGCCGGAATGGTCGGGCATCGCCGCCGGGGCGTCGCATCCGCATGCCAATCCCCTCCGCAACTTCATGCACACCCTCGACCGCCAGGACGATCAGCTTCAGATCGCCGGGATCCCCGGCCCGTCGCCGCTGCCCGACCTATCCTGGGCCGCCGCTGATATCGGCGGCTTCGCCTTGCCGCCCGACACCGTGCTGCTGATCCCCGGTGGCGCGGCGCACCGGCCGGACAAGCGTTGGCCGGTCGGGAACTACGCGGCGCTGGCCGCTCGCATCGCCGCTGCCGGGCTCGTGCCGGTCGTGATCGGCGGCGCGGACGAGCGCGAGCTCGGGCGAGCCATCGCGGCTTCGGCGCCCGCGGCGCGCGACCTCACGGGGCAGACCGGGTTCGGCGATATCGTCGCGCTCGGCGCCCGGGCGCGGCGGGTGATCGGCAACGATACCGGGCCGTTGCATCTCGCGGTGGTCGGCGGCGCGCCGGCGACCGTGCTCTATTCGAAGGCGTCCGACCCGTCGCTGACCGCCCCGCGCGGACCGGATGTCGTGATCCTGCGCCGCGACGACCTTGCCGACCTTTCGGTCGATGAAGTCGCCGCGACCTTCACCCTCCCGGCTTGA
>DASXFE010000082.1:0-33564 GCA_036489765.1 Allostellaceae bacterium
CAGCCGCGACGGACCGGTGTTGTTGGTCTGCGCGATCTGGTCGAGCCGCTGCTGGAGAAGCTCGTTGTTGGCGCGAAGGTCCGACACCTCGTCGGCCTTGGCGCTCGGCACGCCCGTCAGCAGCGTGAAGGCCGCGAAGCCTCCGATCGCCGCAGCGGTGCCTAAAATCCGCTTTCTATCCATTACTCCCCCAATAACTCAGTGGTTGCGGTCACCCGGAACGAGGGCATGGGTATGCCTCGGCGGATGATAGGGCGAACGGGGGGGCGATCAAGCACGCAATAGTGTCTTCGTGGTGTTTTCGTCTCAGCGTTGTGTAAATACCACACCGGCTACGATCATGCTGTTTTGACGCACAAATCCCCACGCATCCCGATCCATATCGGGTTGCTGAGAGATGAATATCGACGCGATTTTAGGCTTGAGACGGGCTAGCGGAGGCCCGTGAACGCGGGCCGGATCAGAATTTGAAGCCGAGCCGGCCGCCGACGCTGGTAATTCCCGCATTGCGCGGGGCCAGGTTGGCATTGGAGATATGGTCGACAAAAGCCGACACCGAAACGAGCGGATTGATCTGGTAGCCGAGTTCGGCGCTCTCGCGGAAGAGTACCGGCGAACCAAGCCGTTTGCGCCCCGGCGGAGCGGAATCCTCATACCCGTCCTGCAACGCGCCGCCGAGACTGCCGTTGACGAAGATGCCGTCGATCGGGGTGAAGACACCGTGGAACAGCGTCCATCCCCAGGTGAGGCCGGTATAGATGTCGCTGGTGTTGCCGGCCGTGTTGATGTCGGCGCCGAAATGCGGGCGCGGCGAGCCGATGATGGCAAGCAGTGTCGGCGAGGTGAACAGCGCCTCGACATTGATGTCGGCGCCGGCCTCGACATGCCGGCCGAGCAGCGTCACGTCATGGGCGAGGCCGCCGACCTTGAGCTCGTCGATCAGCGGCGCCTGAGCCGAGGCCGCCCCGGAGAACCCCACCGCTGTCGCGATCCAGACGAGCGAAGCGATGACCTTGACTGAGACTTTCACCTTATCGGTTCTCCGGTGGCCTTCACGCCGGTCTGGATTTTCGCGGGCAAGTTACCGTGCGCCGCAACCCCTTGCCAATCGTCTTTTCGGACTACGCCGCCCGCCCCGATCGGGCGAACGGGTTGAGCGCCTTGAGCCGCGCCGACCAGCGGTGGCGGGCGAGCTCGCGCCGCACGACCGCCGCCTCGGTGACCCAGTTGAGCTGCACGCTGCAACGCTTGCCGACATGGGCGTGGTGGCCGTGAAACGAGCGGTCGCCGCGGCGGAACGCGATCATCGTACCGACCACCGGCGGCACCTCAACGACGTAGTCATCAAGGTCGTCGCGCCGCCGCAACAATCTGAGCCGACCGGCCGCCTCGTGCCATTCCGGGTTTATGTAAAGCAGCACGGTGATGATCTTGGTGGCCGAATCGGTGTGGATCCCGCCGTCCTTGCCGTCGCTATAGCCGCGCAAGGTGATCATCGTCGGCCGGCCGCCGAGATCGAGCTCGAACTTCTCCTCGATCGCGCGGCGCAACGGCGCGTCGGTCAGTTCGGCGGCGAGGCGGCCAAAGGCGGGCCCGGGGCTCAGGACCTCGATCGGGTAGCTGCCGTGGTCCGGGATCGCCGGAAAATCGGCGAGGAGACCGGCCAGGTGCTCGGGCCGAAGAAAATTCTCGACGACGACGAAGTCGAACGGGTCGCGGCACAGCGGGGTCGCCCGCAACCGATCGAGATCGAGGAGCATCCGCGCAGAGTACCCGCCCGCGCCGACGAAGCGAAGCGGTCTCGACGGCCGCCATTGTCTTTTCCCTGTCACACGCCGCCGCGACACTGCGCGCGGGGGCGAATTTGCCGCTCGCCGCCGGCGCACGCCTGGGTTAGACGTAGCGCGCCAATCGCAACCATCCGGCCGGGGGACATGGAACAGCGCTGGGGCCTTCCCCTCGTCGCCTGGCCGTCGCGGCTGCGCCCCAATTACTGGGATTTGATCGCGCTGCCGCTGGTCTTCGGCGTGATCGCGCTGATCGCCTGGGGCGGGCTGGCGATGACGGCGCACTATCATGTCGGCGAGGCGCTGCCGATCTCGCTCGACCCGTGGCGGCTGCCGGAATACGCACTGCGCACGGTGCTGCGCATGGCGGCGGCGCTGATCGCGTCCCTCGTCTTCAGCCTCGTCTACGCGGCGATCGCGGCAAAAAGCCGCCAGGCCGAAAAGATTATGATCCCGGTGCTCGACATCCTTCAGTCGGTGCCGATCCTCGGCTTTTTGTCGATCACCGTGACCGGGTTCATCGCGCTCTTCCCGGGCCGGCTTCTCGGCGTCGAATGCGCCGCGATCTTCGCGATCTTCACCTCGCAGGCGTGGAACATGACGTTCAGCCTGTACCAGTCGCTGCGCACGGTGCCGGTCGAGCTGGTCGAGGCGGCGCGGATGTACCACCTGTCGCCGTGGCAGCGCTTCTGGCGGCTCGAGGTGCCGCACGGCATTCCGACGCTCATCTGGAACATGATGATGTCGGTGTCGGGCGGCTGGTTCTTTGTCGTGGCGTCGGAGGCGATCACGGTATCCGGCCAGACGATCATGCTGCCGGGGATCGGCTCCTATATCGCCACCGCGATCACCGAACGCGACCTTGCAGCGATTTTCTACGCGGTCGGGGTGATGCTGGTCGTGATCCTCCTCTACGACCAGCTCCTGTTCCGCCCGCTCCTCGCCTGGTCGCAGAAGTTCAAGGGCGACCCTGGCCCCGACGAAGACAATGTCCGCCCGTGGTTTCTGATCGTGATGCAGCGCGCCCAGCTTTTCGACCTGGTGCAATGGGGCGGCCTGGCGCTCAACCGCGGCATCGATGGGGTGCTCAGCGCGATCGGCCGGCGGCACCGGCCACGCGGCGGCGAGCGCCGCCCGGTTCCTTGGGTCGAGCGCCTCTACAATGCGACACTGCTGGTCGGAGCGGCGGCCGCCGCGGTTTATCTGATCCAGTTCGTGCGCGCGTCGATCGGGCTCTCCGAGATCGGCTGGGTATTCGTGCTTGGCGCGTTCACGGCGCTCCGCGTTCTGGTGCTGATCGCGATCGCCTCGGTGATCTGGGTTCCGATCGGGGTGTGGATCGGTCTCCGCCCGCGGATCGCCGACAAGGCCCAGCCGATCGTCCAGTTCCTCGCCGCCTTTCCGGCCAATCTGTTCTTTCCGCTCGCGGTCGTGCTGATCCTCCATTTCCGGCTCAACACCGAGATCTGGCTGAGCCCGCTGATGATCCTCGGCACGCAGTGGTACATCGTCTTCAACGTAATCGGCGGCGCCATTTCGCTGCCGGCGGAATTGCGGCTGGCCGCGACAAATCTCGGCGTGCGGCGCTGGCTCTGGTGGCGGCGGATCATGCTGCCGGCGATCTTTCCGGCCTATGTGACGGGCGCCGTGACCGCCGCCGGCGGGTCATGGAACGCGAGCATCGTCTCGGAGGTCGTGCAGTGGGGCGACACGACCTTGCACGCGACCGGCATCGGCGCCTATATCGCCCAGTACACGGCCGATGGCGACGCCGCCCGGATCGCGCTCGGTATCGCCGTGTTGTGCCTTTACGTCCTGGCGTTCAACCGGCTCCTGTGGCGCCGGCTCTACAACCTCGCCGCGGAGCGGCTGCGGCTCGATTGAAAGGTCCGCGCGCATGGCCGATACCCTCGTCACCGAACGCCGGCCGCAAGCGGAGACCGCCGCCGCATTGCTGCGCGCCGCCGCGGTGTGCAAGACCTATCGCACGCCGGACCATACAGGCCGCCTCGTGCTCGATCGGATCGATTTCTCGCTCAAGGAAGGCGAGATCGTCGCGATCCTCGGCAAATCGGGCTCGGGCAAATCGACCTTTCTGCGCCTCCTCGCCGGCCTCATCCCGGCGAGCGAAGGCGAGGTTTCCTACCGCGGCGCAACCGTGACCTCACCGGTTCACGGCATCGCCATGGTGTTCCAGAGCTTTGCGCTGTTCCCGTGGCTGACGGTGCTGGGCAATGTCGAGCTTGGGCTCGAGGCGCAGGGCGTCTCAGCCACGGAACGCCGCAAGCGAGCGGTCGACGCGATCGACGTCATCGGCCTCGACGGGTTCGAGAATGCCTATCCGAAAGAACTTTCGGGCGGGATGCGCCAGCGCGTGGGATTTGCCCGCGCGCTGGTCGTCAACCCCGACATCCTCCTCCTCGACGAGCCGTTCTCCGCACTCGACGTGCTGACTGCCGAGACGTTGCGCAACGACCTCCTCGACCTGTGGGACGAGGATCGAATCCCGACTAAGGGAATCGTCATGGTCTCGCACAATATCGAGGAGGCGGTCGAGATGGCCGACCGCATCCTCATCTTCGGCAGCGACCCCGGCCGGATCAACGCCGAGATCCCGGTGACGCTGCCGCGGCCGCGCGATTGGGACAGCCCCGGCTTTCGCCAGATCGTCGACACCGTCTACACGATCCTCACCACGGTCCCCGGCCGGGACAACCGCCGCGGCGCCAAACCCGAGCCGATCGGGCTCGGCTATCGCCTCCCCGATGCGGCGGTGCAGCCGCTGTCGACGCTGATGGAGCGCCTGCGCGAGCCACCCTATAACGGCCGCGCCGACCTGCCGCATCTCGCCGACGAGGAAAACCTCGACGTCGACGACCTGTTTCCCCTGATCGACGCGATGCATCTCCTCGGCCTCGCCAATGTCAGCGGCGGCGACATCGAGCTGACCGGCGCCGGCAGCCACTTCGCCGATGCCGAGATGCTCGACCGCAAGCCGATCTTCGCCGACGCGATCATCAAGCACATCCCGCTCGCCGCCCACATCCGCCGCGTCCTCGACGAGCGGCCCGGCCACCGAGCCCCCGCCGCCCGTTTCCTCCGCGAGCTCGAGGACCATCTGAGCGAGGAGGAGGCGCAGCGCGTCCTCGAAACGGTGATCGGCTGGGGCCGCTACGCCGAGATCTTTGCCTATGACGACGACGACGAAGCATTCAGCCTGGAGAATTTCTGACCGCTATTGCGGACTGGCCGCGATCTGAGCGAGCGCCTTTGTCGCCGGCACTGGCCGCACCGTAAACACGTCCTTTTGGTACACGGTCATGTCGCCCCAAACGAGCGGATCGTCCTCGATCTGCAAGTAGACGGTCTCGCCCGGGCCGGGCGTCACGATCGTGCCCTGGTTCGGCGCACTGACGAAATCGTCCGGCATGATCCGATACCGGCCGGGCGGCACATCGCGGTACACGCCGGGCCCGGTCGCGGGGACCGACGCCATTCGGGCGCCGTTCACGTTGATATTGGCCATGTTGAAACTGACCGACGGCTGGTAGTCGCGATAGAACCACAGCCGCGCCTGGCCCGGCGGCATCGCCGGCGCCAGTCCCGGGGAGACCGCCGGTGGCCCGGCAGGCTGCATCGCGCAGCCGGCCAGCGCGAGCCCGGCAGCGCCCGCAAACGCCCGACCGAAGATGGACATCGGCTTCTCCCTCACCGCCGGTTGCGGTAATGACGCGGCGGCAACAATGATACGGGCCGACTGGCCCGGCAATGATGCGCGCGATGGCCACATTACGGTGACCTTCGGCACCGGGCGCGGCAATGGGTGCCCTGGAACGCGCCGGTCACCCTGTGTAGAGTGGCAGCACCGTCGCCACTTCGCCCACAGGGGAATCATGCGGTACTGGCCGATCCTTGTTCTCGCCGCGCTCGCGGGCTGCAGCCAGGCAACCGCCAGCAAAGTCGATGCCCGGACGTTCAGCATCAACGGGCCGATCGTGCCGGGGGGTTCCGACGGCCCCGATCAACGCCTCGCCGAGAAGATCTGCCCCAGGGGCTACCGTGTGCTCAACGAGCTGAGCTTCCAGGGCGGCGCAACCAGCCTCTCCGACCGCGGCGCCCACGCCGACATGGAAAACACCGGCGTCTCGACCAACTGGACGATCCGCTGCCTGTAAAGACTCCGCTCTCCGCCCCTTGGGGGAGAGAAGAAGAAGTTATCGCGGCCTCAGCGTCGGGAAGGCGATTACGTCGCGGATCGAGGGGCTGTCGGTCAAAAGCATCGCCAGGCGGTCGATGCCGATGCCGAGCCCGCCGCACGGCGGCAGCCCATATTCGAGCGCCGTGACGTAATCCTCGTCGAGTGGCTGCGCTTCCTCGTCGCCGGCGGCCCGTGCCGCCATCTGCGCCGCGAACCGGGCCCGCTGGTCGCCGGGGTCGTTGAGCTCGGAAAACGCGTTGGCGATCTCCCAGCCGTAGACATAGGTCTCGAAGCGCTCGACCAGCCGCGCATCGCGGTGGTCGCCTTTGGCGAGCGGGGAGATATCGCGCGGGAAGCCGGTGACGTGCGTCGGCTGCAGCAACCGGTCCTCGACCTTCGCCGCAAACACCGCTTCGAGCGCATGGCCCCAGCTTGCCGTGCCGACCACTTCGCCGCCGTGCTCGGTCGCGGCGGCGCGCGCCTGCGCGGCATCGAGCGCCAGGAAATCGACGCCGGTCGCCTCTTGGACGAGCTCGGCCATCGTCCGGCGCGGCCAGGGCGGGGTGAGATCGATCGTCGTGCCGCCGTACTCGATGACGAGCCCTCCGGTCGCCTCCTCGGCGGCGCGGCACACCAGCTCCTCGGTCAGCGTCATCATCGAGGTGTAGTCGCCATAGGCCTCATAGATCTCGAGCGAGGTGAATTCCGGATTGTGGCGCGGCGACAGTCCCTCGTTGCGGAAGCAGCGGTTGATTTCGAAGACCCGGTCGGCGAGCCCGCCGACCAGCAGCCGCTTCAGGTGCAATTCGGGCGCGATGCGCAGATAGAGGTCGATATCGAGCGCGTTGTGGTGGGTGATGAACGGTTTCGCAGAGGCGCCGCCGGGGATCGTGTGCAGCATCGGCGTCTCGACCTCGAGCGCGCCGCGCGCCCACAAATGCTGGCGCAGCGTCCGGATCAGCCGGCTCCGCCGCCGCAGCGTCTCGCGGCTATCGGGATTGACGATCAGGTCGACATAGCGCTGGCGATAGCGCATCTCTATATCGGCGAGCCCATGATATTTTTCGGGCAGCGGGCGCAGCGCTTTCGCCAGCATCGTCAGCGTCGTGGCGTTGACGGTCAGCTCCCCGCGCGGGGTGCGCCGCACCTTGCCCTCGACCCCGATCACGTCGCCGATATCGACGAGCCGCAACAGCGCCGCCGCGTCCTCGCTCAGGTAATCCTTGTGGCTGAAGATCTGGATCTTGCCGGTTGCGTCGTGCAGATCCATGAACATGCCGCTGTTGCGGCTCGCCATCACCCGCCCGGCGACGCGCGCGGTCTCGCCGGTTTCGGCGCCCGCCGGCAGCTCGGCATGGCGCACGTCGAGCGCGGTCGCCTCGTCGGTCCGGTCGAAATGTACCGGGTACGGGTCGATCCCGCGCCCCCGCAGCGCTTCGAGCTTCGCCAGCCGCGCCGCGCGCAGCGGGTCGTCCCCTTCGGCCATTCCTATTCGCTCCAGGTTTTACCGCGTCCGTTACGCCCCGGCCCCTAACTCCCGCTTCCCCCGGTCTTGATCCGGGGGCCCACGTCTTTGGGGCGCCGCCCTACTTCAGAAGACGAGGATGGCCGGGTCAAGCCCGGCCAGGGGGAATGAAGGCGCAGTCCGCTCAATACGACAAGCCTCAATCGTCCGCGGCCTCGGTGATGTTGCGCTGGCCGAGATCGATGATCGTCTCGTGAAACCGCCTCAGCGTCCCGTGATGGCCGACGCTAACGATGGTCGGCCGCCATGGCGCCTCGCGCAACATCCGATAAAGCGCCGCCTCGCCCGCTTCGTCGAGTGCCGAGGTCGCCTCGTCGAGGAAGACGATCTCGGGCCGTGTCAGCAAGACCCGGGCAAAGCCGATACGTTGCTGCTCGCCGACCGACAGGCGCTGCGCCCAGTTACTGCGTTCGTCGAGATGCTCGACGAGATAGACCAGCCCGACCGTCCGCAGCGCCTCCTCGAGCTCGCCCCGCCGCTCCTCGCTCGCCTGGAGCGGATAGAGCAGGGCGTCGGCGAGCGGCCCCAGCGGCAGATACGGCCGCTGCGGCAGGAACAGCATCGAGCCGTCGCCGACCTTGACCCGGCCGCGCCCGAACGGCCACAAACCCGCGATCGCGCGAAGGAGCGTGCTTTTGCCGGTGCCGGTCGGCCCGGTGATCAGCACGGGCTGCCCCGCCTTCGCCGATAGCGCGATATTGTCGCGCAGACCCCGGCCATCCGGGAGGTTGAGGGACAACCCGCTGACCTCGACGCCGTCGCCGCCGCGTTCGATCGTGATCGGCTGCGGACCGTCCTGCTCCGCCGCGATGCGCGCGATCCGGCCGCCAAATCCCGAAAGCCGGTCGACGACCGATTTGTATTCGGCGATTTCGGTGTAGCTCGACACGATATAGGACAGGGAATCTTGTACCGAGCCGAAGGCCGAGATGATCTGCATGACCCCGCCGAGCTGCACCTGCTTGGCGAAATAGCGCGGCATCGCCGCGAGCATCGGCACGAACACGGCGACCTGGCCATAACTGGCGGTCAGCCAGGTCAGTTTCTTGCGGCGCTTGATGATGTCCCACCAATTCGCGACAACCCGAGCGAAGCGCCGGTCGAAAACGCCGTACTCACGCTCCTCGCCGCGATAGAAGGCGACGCTCTCGGCATTCTCGCGCAGGCGGATCATGCTGAAACGAAAATCGGCTTCGTAACGCTGCTGATCGAAGATGAGGCTCGCGAGGGGCGAGCCGACCCAATGGGTCAGCCAGCTGCCCACGACGGCGTAGACAAAGGCGATGATGACGAGATAGCCGTGAAGCTGAAACGTCCCCCCGCCCCACAGCGGGATCGTCAGCACCCCCGACAGCTCCCACAGGATGAACAGGAACGACAACAGCGTCACCACCGAGTCGAGCAGCCCGAGCGACAGGGACAGCGTCAGCGAGGTGAAGCGGTCGAGGTCGTCCGAAATGCGTTGGTCGGGATTGTCGGTGATCGACTGGTCGAGCTGGATTCGATAATAGGCCTGAGCGTTGAGCCAGTTTTTGAGAAACCGCTCGGTCATCCAGCGGCGCCAGCGAATATGCAGGATCTGGCGGAGATAGAGGTTATAGACCGCAACGATGACCCAGCAGGTCGCGATTGCGCAGAATATCGCGAATTGGTACCAGCAGCGCGCCCAGTCGTACTGCTGCAGCGCGTCGTAGAAGTCACGGTTCCAGATGTTGAGGCGGACGTTGAGCCACACGGCGACGAGATTCAGCACGATGACCGCGGAAAGGAGGGCCCAGGCTCTCCACTTCTCGTCGGATTTCCAGTATGGCCAGGCAAGCCGGCCGGCTTCGCCAATGAACCCCGTCTTGAGCCACCCCATCTATATCCCTCCGCAACCCGCGTCCCAAAGTCCGGCCGCGCCAAAATGATCGGCCTTGCGCCAGTGCCGCGGCAATCCTCGCCGTGACCGGCACCGCCGATCCGCCTGCCATCGAGCAGCTCGGCGCCGCGTTTCTACGGCGCGGCGTCTGCCGCGCTCTCGACCAGCTCAACTATGCCGCGCTCGTCGAGTTTCCACTTGCCAATGGCCGCCGTGCCGATGTTCTTGCCCTGTCGCAGGGCGGTGAATTCATCATCGTCGAAATCAAAAGCTCGATCGCCGATTTTCGCGCCGACCGTAAATGGGGGTTCTATCGCGACTACGCCGATCGTCTTTACTTCGCCGTTGCCGACGAATTCCCAAGCGCGCTGATCCCTGAGGAATGTGGCCTCATAGTGGCGGACGGGTTCGGCGCAGCCATAATCCGCGGCGGCGACCCCTCGCCGCTGGCACCGGCGCGCCGCCGCGCCCTTACCCTTCGCTTCGCCCGGCTCGCCGCGTCCCGCCTGCGGCGCCACCTTGATCCACAACCAGGCCGCCCCGAATTATTCTGACGCCGCGCGCCGCAGCGCATCGGACGGGCCCGCGCCCACGGCCAGCGCCGCCGCCACGACCGCGATACCGTTCGCCCCGAACCGCGGCACCCGCGTCACCACCCCGCCATCCTCGACCAGAACTACTCTCGTGCCCGGCCCGAACACCAAAAGCCCATCGAGCGCACAGCGATCGATTAGGGCGCTTGCCGCTGCCGCCACCGCTGCCGGCCCGTCGGCCGGCATCCCGGTCGCCTGCGCCAATTCGGCCCGGGTGACGGTCAGCAGATCGGCGCCCCGATAGCGGATTGGGTCGCCGCCTTCAGCCGCCACGACGACCTTTGCCCCCGCCTCGCGTGCGGCCCGGATGATCTCGAGCGCGACGCCTTCGGTGAGCACGCCCTTGCCGTGGTCAGAAATGATCGCAGCGCCGTGGCTGGTCACCAGCTCGCGCGCCAGCCGCAGCAGATCCTCGCGCACGAACGGGCCGAGCGGCGCGGCATTGTCATGATCGGCCCGCAACAGCACGCGCCCGCCGGCGATAAAGCGGCTGCGCGTCGCCGTCGCACGCCCGGGCTGAACCAGGAGGTGGATGTCGGCGCCCTCTTCTTCCGCCAGCAGCTGCTCTATCTCGCGTCCGGCGTTGTCGTTGCCGATCGCCGAGACGAACGTCACCGTCGCGCCCAACGCGATAACGTCGCGCAGCACCGCAGCGGCGCCGCCGACTTCCCGCGCCTCGCTTTCGACGACCAGCACCGGTTCTGCGTCCCGGCCGTCGAGCCGCGTGCCCCGGGCCGCATAGTCGAGCAGCACATCGCCAATGCACAGCACGTGCGCAGAACTTAGTTCTCTGGTTAGCTTATCGGGCTGCAAGGACGACCTCGCTGCGCCGAAGCAACAAGTAGAGCGCGCCGGCGCCGCCATCGCGGGATTGGGCCGGGGCGATCGCCAGCAAGTGGCGCCGGAGGCCCGGCTCGTCGAGCCAGCGCGGCACCGCCTGGCGCAGGATGCCGCCGCCGACCGCACCGCGCCCGGTGATCACCAGTACGCAACGCAGCCCATTGGCGCGGCTGCCGCCGACAAACCCGGCGAGCGCGCGATGCGCCTCGGCCTGGGTCAGCCCATGCAGGTCGAGCCGCGCCTCGATCACGAGCTTGCCGCGCTTCAGCCGTTCCGCCGTCGCGCGGTCGATCCCGGCAAAGCGATCTAGCCCGGGCAGGTTCGGCGTTGCCGGCGCCGGCGGTTCCATCCTGGGGAGCATCGGAACGATAACGGGAGCCGCTTGCTTCTCCGGCGGCGGCGCAAAGTCCGGCCGTTCGCGCAGCGGCGCGACATCGCGCATCGCTCGGCGCCAGAGATCGGTGTCCTCGGCCCGCGCCCGGTGGCGGCGCTCAGCCATCGCCGACGATCACCACATGCAGGCGCCGCGGCCCATGCGCACCGACCTGGATGCGCTGCTCGATATCGCCGGTGCGCGACGGGCCGGTGATGAAATTGACCGTGCGCGGCCAGGCGCCGAGCGCCCGCACCCGATCCCAGCCGTCCTCATACGCGGCGACGACCTGCCCCTCGCGCACCACGACGATATGCGTGTCGGGCAGGAAATTGAGCGTCGTCGGCGTATCCGCCCCCGATACGAGCATCAAAGTCCCGGTCTCGGCCACGGCGGCGATGCACGGGGTCACCGACACCGCGTCGGAGCTCTCGGCCTTGCCGCGACGGATCTGCAACAGCGGCCGGCCGTCCCAGCCGCAGTCGTCGAGCCCCGGATCGGGTGCCATGACGAGCTCGGCCGGGAGGTTCTCCGCCGCGAGATAGCGCGCAACCTCGGCCGCGACCTCACCGGCCGAGGCGACCCGCGCGACGCTCGTCTGCACCTCCTCGGCCATCGTCTGGAACAGGCCGACCCGACCCGCGTGGTCGAGTCCGGCGGCGCGCGCCGGGATCAGGTTGCGCCGATGTGCCGCGACCCGCTCGGCGAGCTCTCCCGCCGTCTCGGCCGACAGTGTGCCGCGCCCGAGCGCACCCCGAATGTTGCCGAGCATCGCCTCGCGCGAGCGGCTCATCGACGACGCCCCGCGGCCCACAGCTGGTGAAAGGTGCGGCCCTCCGGCGCCGGCATGTCGCGCACCCGGGTCCATCCGCCGGCGAGGGGCAGGCTGCGGAAGCGCCCGCGCCGGTTTCCGGCCCATCCCAGCACCCGCGCCGCCATCCCCGCAAGCCGGTGGTACAGCGCCGGGCGGCTCGCGACGAACCCCCACAGCCCGAGCCCCTGCCGCATGGCTTTCGGCGCAAGGTTCTGCGCGAATTGCCGCTCGCGCCAATGCCGCAGCATCTTCGGCAACGGAATTTTGACCGGGCAGACCGCCTCGCACCGCCCGCAGAAGGTCGAGGCGTTCGGCAGATGCCCGGCCTCGGCGAGCCCGACCAGCGCCGGCGTCAGCACCGATCCCATCGGCCCCGGATAGACCCAGCCATACGCATGGCCGCCGACCGCGCCGTAGATCGGGCAATGGTTCATGCACGCGGCGCATTTGAGGCAGCGCAGCATCTCGTGAAATTCGCCACCGAGCAATTTGCTGCGCCCGTTATCCAGCAGGATCACGTGGTACTGCTCGGGCCCGTCGAGGTCGCCGGGCCGCCGCGGCCCGGTCGACACCGTCGTGTACGACGAAAACTCCTGTCCGGTAGCCGACCGTGCCAACAGCCGAAGCAGCGTCGCCGCATCCTCCAGCGTCGGCACGACCTTCTCGATGCTAGCCATGACGATGTGGACGCGCGGCAACGTCTGGGTCAGGTCGCCGTTGCCTTCGTTGGTGACGATGATGCTCGACCCCGTTTCGGCGACGAGGAAATTGCCACCGGTGATCCCGACATCGGCGGCGAGAAAGCGTGGCCGCAAAATCTGCCGCGCCTCGTCACACATGACCGGCACCTCGGTCAGCGGCCGGCCGGGCGGCAATTCGGTGTGCGCCTTGCGAAAGCTGTCGGCGACCTGTTCCTTCACCAGATGGATCGCCGGTGCGATGATGTGACTCGGCGGCTCGTGCCGAAGCTGGATGATGTACTCGCCGAGATCGGTCTCGACCGGGGTGATGCCATTCGCCTCGAGGTGCTCGTTGAGCCCGCATTCCTCGGCGATCATCGACTTGCCCTTGGTGACGATCTTCGCGTCGACCGAGCGGCAGATCTCCAGCACGGCGGCCCGCGCTTCGGCGGCGTCGCGGCACCAATGCACATGCCCGCCCCAGGCCGTGACGTTCTTCTCGTAAAGCTCAAGGTAATAGTCGAGATGGGCGAGCGTGTGATCCTTGATCGCCTTGCCTTCGTCGCGCAACGCGTCGAACTCGGGTAGCCGCGCGACGGCCTGCGCCCGCTTTAGCGGAAACCCGGTCTGGGTAAGCTGCCGCAGCGCCTGCTGCAGGGTGGGGTTGGCCAACTCGCCGCGGGCGTTGTCGACGAAATTATGGCTGGTCGGCTGCATCGATCGATCTCGCCTATCGGGCCTTGCCGATCGCCGGCACCTCGCCGGTCATGTCCGCCAGCACTTCGGCCACATGCCGCGCCTCGACCCTCGATCCCAGGCGCGACAATTTCCCGGCGATGTTCAAGAGGCACCCGAGGTCGCCGCACAGGACCGCGTCCGCCCCGGTCGCCGCGATCTCGCTTGCCTTGTCGGTCACGATCTTGTCGGAGATTTCGGGGTATTTGACGCAGAACGTGCCGCCGAACCCGCAGCAGATCTCCGCCCCCGGCAATTCGGTCAGGTTGAGCCCCTCTACCCCAGCCAAGAGCCGCCGCGGTTGCTCCCTGACCCCGAGCTCGCGCAGCCCCGAACAGGCGTCGTGATAGGTGGCGGTGCCGCGCCAGGTCGCCTGTACACGGTCCATCCCGCGCACATCGACGAGAAACGACAACAGCTCATAGGTCCGCACCGCCAGTTCCCGGGCGGCGGCGAGGTCGGCCGGGTCGTCGGCGAACAGCTCCGGATAGTGCGCCCGGACCATTCCTGCGCAGGATCCCGACGGCGCGACGACGTAATCATAGCCCGCAAAGGCGGCGATCACCTGCCGCGCCACCGTCTTCGCGTCTTCCTTGTCGCCGGAATTATAGGCGGGCTGGCCGCAGCATGTCTGGACGGGCGGAACCTCGACCGTGCATCCGGCATCTTCAAGCAGTTTCACCGCGGCGAAACCGACCGTCGGCCGGAACAGATCGACGAGGCAGGTCACCAACAGCGCGACGCGCGCCGGCCCGGGCATCACAGCGCAGCCGTCACGAGCATGCGCGGTGTCTCAGCCGCCGCCGGTCGCGACCAGCACCCAGTTCGGGTCAGGTGAACGCGTGTCCCGGGTAAAAGTCCAGAAATCAGCCTTCTCGACCGGCTTTTCGGGGTCGCCGTCGACGATCGACCCGTCGTGTGCGCGCAGGACATTGATCTGCGCGGAAACCAGCTTGACCGTCACCCGCGCCACCGGCCCGTCGAGCGAGGCCCCAGTGATGTCGAGCTCGCCGACCGAGGCGATCCGGGTCTCCATCGTCTCGCCCGCCGCCTTGCGCTCGTCGATCGCCCGGGCGAACCCCGCGAACACCTCGTCGCTCACGAGCGGCCGAAGGCGTTGCTTATCGCCGGCAGCAAAGGCCTCGACGATGATGCCGAACGCGCCGCGCGCGCCTTCGATAAACCCCGCCGGATCGAACCCATCGTCGGCGCCGCGAATCCGCGCCAACCCGGCCGCAACCGAGACAGGCTGGGCGTCGATGACCGGGGGAGACGGAGACGGGGGAGACGGCCGTCGCTGGCCGAGCGCGACGACCCGTTCGCGCGCCTCGTCAGCCTGGCGGATGAACATGTCCCGGCGCCGCTCGTTGCCGGTGCGCCGCCCCAAGACGCTGCGTAGCCGCAGCACCAGGAACGCCGCGATCATCGCAAACAGGATGATGTCGGCATAATGCGGAAAGTCGCCCATCACTATCTCGGCTGTCCTCGGCTGTCGCCCTTTGGTGCTAAATAGGGATTTCCGGCCCCAACGGCAAGCCAAGCCCGCCATTGCCGCCCGCCACTGATCCGTGCTAGCCACCCGGACCGGCCACGTCGGCCGCTCGGGAACGCATGATGGCAGATTCGCAAAACGACGGCGCCGCCATGGAGTCGCAGCCTGCTGCCAGCCCGCGGCAGCTGATCCTAAATGCGCAATACATCAAGGATCTGTCCTTCGAGAACCCGCGCGCCCCGCAGAGCCTGACCCAGCAGACCCAGACACCGGCCGTCGACATCAACGTCGACGTCAAGGCGACGGCGCTCGGCAGCGAGAATTACGAGGTAGTCCTGACGATCAACGCGAGCGCCAAGGTCGAGGCCGGACCGCTTTTCGTGCTCGAGCTCGTCTATGGTGCCCTCGCGACCGTGCGGAACGTTCCGCAGCCGCAACTCGCCCCGATCATCCTCGTCGAGGTGCCGCGGCTGATGTTCCCGTTCGCCCGGAACATCATCGCCGACGCCACGCGCGACGGCGGATTTCCGCCGCTGATGATCAATCCGATCGATTTCATGGAGCTGTTGCGCCGCGAGCAGGGCACGGTCGCCCCGCCGTCGGCCAGTTAGTTCGGCGAAGGACTAGCAGCCTCCAGCCACATCGGCGCGCCCATTTTCTCCAACATCGCGGCGTGCGCGGCGAGCTCGTCGTCCGACGGCGCATGCGGGCGCGGCGGACGTATGGGCCGCAGCGTCGGCACATCGATCATCGCGGCCGCCGCGATCGGGCCGGCCGCGAGATCGAGCCCCGGCTGCCGGCCGCCGAGCAGCTCGATGTAGACCTCGGCGAGGAGCAAGCAATCGATCTCCGCGCCGTGCTTTTCGCGCCCGGACAGGTCGATGGCAAACCGCCGGCACAGCGCATCGAGGCTGGCGGGCGAACCCGGAAACCGCTTCCGCGCCAGCGCCAGCGTATCGACGACCCCACCCGAAAGCCGCGGCCGCCCGGCGCGGTTGAGCTCGGCGTTCAGGAACGCAAGATCGAACTCGGCATTGTGCGCCACGAGCGGATCTGCGCCGACAAACGCAGCGAGTTCCTCGACGACGGCGGCAAAGGGCGGAAACCCGGCGAGGAACTCGGCATCGAGCCCGTGCACCGCAAACGCATCCGTCGGCATGTCGCGTTCAGGGTTGATGTAACGGTGAAATTTCCGCCCGGTCGGGAGGTGGTGTACCAGCTCGACCGCGGCGATCTCGACGATGCGATGACCCGATGCCGGGTCGAGCCCTGTGGTTTCGGTGTCGATGACGATCTCGCGCACTATCTCCCCTCTCGTGCCCGACCCTGACGCACCTCCAGGGCCCGCTTTACGCAGGCCTCCCGGCGCCAATTTCCCCGGCGCAGGAGTCTGAGCGCCCCGGCGAGGCGGCGCAAGGTGAGGCCGCGACCAAGACCGGTTTCCACGACAAAATCGGCATGACGACGCTTTTCCGCGTCCGGCATCTGGGCCGCGAGGATCGAAGCGAGTCGCGCCGAGGTCATCCCGGGGCGCCGCAACACCCGCTGTCGCTGCAGCCACGGAGGCGCCGAGACGACGATGATCGCGTCGCACAGCGCGTCGGCATGGGTCTCGAACAAAAGCGGGATGTCGAGCACGATCAGCGGCAGGCGGCGCGCACGGCCCTGCGCGACAAAGCGCCATTCGGCCGCGCGCACGGCCGGGTGCAGGATCATCTCGAGGCGCTTCAGCGCCTCGGGCTTGCCGAAGACCTGGGCGCCGAGCCGAGGGCGGCTGATGCCGCCGTTCTCGTCGCGGACACCCGGAAACGCGCGCTCGACCGCTGCGACCGCCGCGCCGCCAGGGCCCAGCAGCCGGTGTACCTCGGCATCGGCATCAAACATCGGGGCGCCAAGCCGGCGCAGCATCGCCGCAGCGGTGCTCTTCCCCATGCCGATCGACCCGGTAAGGCCGATCGTGATCACCGCGTCGGCGCCAGCGTCGCGAGCATTGCCGCGCGCAGCCTGGGCGTCACCTGGACCGGCGCGCCGAACCACGCCTCGAACCCCGGCCTTCCCTGATGCAGCAGCATGCCGAGCCCTTCGACGGTCACATGCCCGCGGCGGCGCGCCGCCGCAAGCAGCCCGGTTTCGAGCGGCACGTAGACGATGTCGACGACGACCGCCTCCGACGGCAACCCGTCGAGATCGACATCGAGCGTCGGCTGCCCATCCATCCCGAGGCTCGTCGTGTTGACCAGCACCCCTGCGTCGCGCAGCGCCCGTGCCCGCGAGTCCCAATCCAGCACCGACAAGCGAACCGACCCCTCCTGCAAATCGCCAGCCAGCGTCTCGGCGCGCCCCTGCGTGCGGTTGACGAGTCGGATCTCCGGCACCCCTGCCTCGATCAGCGCCGCCACCACCGCCCGTGCCGCACCGCCGGCACCGAGTACGATCGCCGGTCCCGCAGCCGGGTTCCAGCCCGGCGCACTTTCGCGGAGATGCTCGCGAAACCCGAAGGCGTCGGTGTTGCGTCCCTCGATACCGCCATCGTCATCAACGACGATCGTGTTGATCGCACCGATCCGCCGCGCCACGGGCTCGACCCGGTCGACGATCGCCAACGCCGCCTGCTTGTGCGGGATCGTCAAGTTGCAGCCGCGAAAGCCCAGCGCCGGTAACCCGCGCACCGCCTGTTCAAAGCGCTCCGGCCGCACCGCAAGCGGCACGTAGACGCCGTCGATGCCATTTTCTTCGAGCCAGAAATTATGCAAGGCCGGGGATCGGGAATGACCAACCGGCCAGCCCATGATCCCCGCCAGCTTGGCATGCCCGGTAAAGTTCATGTCGGTATCACCCCCACCGAACGAAGAAACCCCAGCAGCTCGATCAGCGGCAGCCCCTGGATCGCGAAAAGGTCCCCTTCGATCGCAGCAAAGAGCTGGGCACCGCGCCCTTCGAGCCGATAAGCTCCGACCAAGGACAGCACCACTTCGCCCTCCTCTGCGAGATAGGCGTCGAGAAACGTGTCGCTGAAATCGCGCATCGTCAGACGCGGCTCGCTAACCGCTTGCCACAATACCGCCTCATCCCGACAGACGCAGACCGCCGTCGGCAGGCGATGCGTACGCCCGCGCAGCGCCGCGAGCTGTCGCCACGCCGCTTCACGATCTGCAGGTTTGTCGAACCACTCGCCATCAAGGTCCAGCATCTGATCGGAGCCGACGACAAGTGCGCTGGGGTGGCGGCGCGGAATCGCCTGTGCCTTGAGAACCGCAAGCGCCATCGCACAGTCCGGCGCGCCCGCCCCGGCTCGGCGCTGCGCACGCTTCACCGCGGCTTCATCAAGATCGGCCGGCTCGACCTCGAAGACGATTCCGGCATCGCGCAGCAGCCGCGCCCGCGCGGTGCTGGCCGAAGCAAGGACCAGCGCCTTACTCATCAAGACCCTGCCGCCGCGCGAGCAATTTAGAGATCGCCGCCGCGGTTTCCTCGATCGATCGGCGGGTGACGTCGATGACCGGCCAGTGCTGCTCGGCAAACACGCGCCGCGCCTCGCGCACCTCGGCCCGGACCGCCTCGATATCGGTGTAGTCGGTCTCCTCGTTCTGATCGAGCATGGTGAGGCGGTTGCGCCGCAGCAGGATCAGCCTCTCCGGGTCGTTGGTCAGCCCGACGATCAGCGGACGCGTCGCCCGCAGCACCTCCGGCGGCAGCGGCATACCCGGCACAAACGGGATGTTCGCCGCCTTTACCCCCCTGTTCGCCAGATACAGGCAGGTTGGGGTTTTCGACGTGCGGGACACGCCGACAAGGCACACATCGGCATTGTCGAGGCCCCAGGTCGATTGTCCGTCGTCATGCGCGATGGCAAAGGTCATCGCGTCGATGCGGGCGAAATATTCGCTGTCGAGCAGATGCTGCTGACCCGGCAAGCCTCGGCTCTGCCGGCCGAGATGCGAGGCCAGCGCGCCGATCACCGGGTCGAGCACCGGGATCACCGGGACCTGCAACCGGCGGCAGCCCTCCTGAAGCACCTGGCGCAGCGCGTCGTTGACCAGTGTAAACAGGACGAGCCCCGGATAGGCCTCGACCCCGGCGATGACCCGGTCGACCTGACTGCGGGTTCGGACCATGCTCCACACATGCTCGATCGGCTGGGCATCGTCGAACTGCACGAGACAGGCGCGCGCGACCGAATGCACCGTATCTCCGGTCGAATCCGAAACGAGGTGAAGATGAAACCGCGTCAACACCTATCCACCCCTCCTTGTGCGAAACCGGAGCCCGGCTGGGGACAACTCGCTTCTTGTGCCCCGATCGGCCGTTTCGGCACCCATCATTCGATTCGCCACCGCATACTTACGCGGCGGTGCGTGATCGCCGGGGGTTACGGCCCCAAAACGGAAGAACCCGATCGCGGTCCCGGTTTTCCCCGCTTTCCCGATCCGGCGCCGGTCGCTATTGCCGCGGCCTTCCGCGGGAAATCCTACAATTTTTCCCGCCCGCCCGGCAAACGGGCCGCGACAGGGAAAACCGGACGGCAACCGGGCGAACAACCGGAAATCCCCAGCTTTCCACCCCATCCACTATCAACCACATCTTTTGATTCCTTTTGAAGAGGAAGATAGGTTCTGGGCGATGACCGGGGCAAAACCCAAACGGCTGTTACGCGCGCTGGCCGGCGAGACCTCGGAGCGGCCGCCGTGGTGGCTCATGCGCCAGGCCGGGCGCTATCTGCCGGAGTACCGCGCGCTGCGGGCGCAGGCGGAGGATTTCATCGGGTTCTGCCTCAATCCGAAACTTGCCGCGGAGGCGACGCTGCAGCCTATCCGCCGGTTTGGCATGGACGCGGCGATCCTGTTTTCTGACATCCTGCTGATACCGCGCGCGCTCGGGCAGAAGGTCGGCTTTCGCGGCGACGGACCGGCGCTCGAGGCCATCGTGGATGACGGCGCGCTTGCCGGGTTGTCGCTTGCCGGCCTGGATTGGCTGAGCCCGGTCTATGAAACGGCGGAGCGGGTGCGTCGCGACCTGCCGGAAGCGACCGCGTTGATCGGGTTTGCCGGCGCCCCATGGACCGTCGCGACCTATATGGTCGAAGGCGGGTCGAGCCGCGATTTTGCCCGCGTCAAATTCTGGGCGTATCGCCATCCGGACTCGTTCGATCGGCTGATGCGCCTGATCGAGGAAGCGACGATCGCCTTTCTGCTCGGCCAGATCGAAGCGGGAGTCGAGGTGGTTCAGCTTTTCGATAGCTGGGCGGGGGTTTTGCCCGAACCTGCGTTTGCCCGCTGGGTCATCGCCCCGGCTCGGCGTATCACCGCTGCGGTCAAGGCGCGGTTTCCGGATTGCCCGGTGATCGGCTTTCCGCGCGGCGCCGGGCTGCTGTACCAGCGCTATGTCGGTGAAAGCGGGGTGACGGCGGTCGGTGTCGATACGACGGTTCCGCTTGCCCATGCTGCGGCCTTGCAGCGGGGGATGCCGGTTCAGGGAAATCTCGATCCGGTCGCGCTGGCGGTTGGTGGCGAGGCGCTGGTACGGGCCGTGGGCGATATCCGCGATGCGCTCCGCCGTGGACCCCATATCTTCAATCTCGGCCACGGGGTTTTGCCGCAAACGCCGCCCGAGCATGTCGCCGTGCTGGCTCAGCTCCTGGCGGCGTGAGGATGCGCCGGGCGGTTGTGCTGATGAACCTCGGCGGACCCGACTCGCTGCAGGCCGTTCGCCCGTTCCTCTACAACCTGTTCAGCGATCCCGCGATCATCACGCTCCCCGCGATGCTCAGGCACGCCCTCGCCTGGCTGATCGCTCGGCAACGCAGCAAGGTTGCCGGCGAGATTTATGCCCACCTGGGGGGCGCCTCGCCGCTTCTCGCCAATACCGAAGCGCAGGCGCGTGCCCTTGAGGCCGAGCTCGCCGACGGCACGCGCTGCTTCATCGCGATGCGCTATTGGCATCCCCTGACCCCGGAAACCGTCGCGGCGGTCAAAGGATGGGGACCGGACGAGATCGTTTGCCTGCCGCTCTATCCGCAATACTCGACGACGACGACCCGTTCGTCGCTGGCGGTTTGGCGCAACGAAGCCCGCCGTCTCGGCCTCGATCGTCCCGTGAAAGCGGTCGAGACGTATCCCACGGCATCCGGGTTTATCGCCGCATTGGCCGGCGCAATCGGCGATGTTCTCGCGACGCTCGATCAAACGCGGTTCCGGTTGCTGCTCAGCGCTCACGGATTGCCGCTCAAGATCGTTCGAGCCGGCGATCCCTATCCGCAGCAGATCGCCGAGACGGCGAGCGCGGTGGTCGCAGCTCTCGGCCGGCCCGGTCTCGATTGGTGCATCTGCTATCAGAGCCGCGTCGGCCCCCTCGCCTGGCTCGGCCCCTCGGTCGACGAAGAAATCCACCGCGCCGGCGCCGATAAAGTCCCGGTCGTGATCGCCCCGATCTCGTTCGTCTCCGAACATTCGGAGACACTGGTCGAGCTCGACCGTGACTATCGCCGCCTGGCCGATACCTGGGGAGTGCCGAGCTATCACCGGGTCAAGACCGTCAGCACCGACCCCCGCTTTATCACGGCGCTGGCCGAGCTGGTGCGGGCGGCATGAGCGATTTCCTTGCCGCCGCCTATCCCTGGATCAAGGCGTTGCACATCGTGGCGGTGGTGGCGTGGATGGCGGGGCTGCTCTATCTGCCCCGGCTCTTCGTGTACCACGCCGCTGCAGCGCCGGGCTCCGATATGTCCGAGACCTTCAAGATCATGGAACGGCGGCTGTTGCGCGGGATCATGTGGCCGGCTGCGATTGCCGTCATCGTGCTCGGTGCTCTTCTTGCCGGCACGCCCGGCCTCGTCGACTGGCATGAGGGCTGGATCTGGGCGAAGCTGATTCTCGTCGCCGGTCTCGTCGTCTTCCACCTGCTGCTTGCCCGCTGGCAGCGCGCCTTCGCTGCCGATCGCAATACTCGCCCCTCTCGTTTCTATCGGATGGTCAACGAATTGCCGATGTTGGCGCTGATCGCGATCGTAATCCTCGTCGTCGTCAAGCCATTCTGACACGGACGGTGCAACGCGGCTCTTGCAATCACCAATTAAGTTGCCTATTTCCGGGGCGAAGGGGAAACCAAGGCCGATAATTGGCGTTTCCTCTTTACCTTCCCGACCACCCTCGCAGTTGCCGTCCCGCCCGCAGGCGATATCCGTGCAGGCTCCCGCAGACGGTACGAGTCGATCCATTCACGCGATACGGACTCCATGAACCTCCAGGAACTGAAACAGAAGACCCCGGCGGAGCTGCTGGCTTTCGCCGAAGAGCTGCAAATCGAGAACGCCTATTCCCTGCGCAAGCAGGACATGATGTTCGCGATTCTCAAGCAGCTTGCCGAAAACGATGTGACGATCTCTGGCGATGGTGTGCTTGAGATTCTCACCGACGGGTTTGGCTTCTTGCGGTCGCCCGAGGCGAATTATCTCGCCGGGCCCGATGACATTTATGTCAGCCCTAACCAGGTGCGGCGCTTCGGCCTGCGCACTGGCGATACGGTAGAAGGCCAGATCAGAAGCCCACGCGACGGCGAACGCTATTTCGCCCTCCTCAAGGTGACCTCGATCAATTTCGAGGAGCCCGACCGCCTTCGCCACCGCATCAATTTCGACAACCTCACCCCTCTCTATCCCGAGGAAAAGATCGAGCTCGAGCTCGACGATCCGACCAAAAAGGATTTGACGACCCGGGTGCTCGACCTGATCACGCCGCTTGGCAAGGGTCAGCGCGCCCTGATCGTGTCGCCCCCGCGCACCGGCAAGACCGTGATGCTGCAAAACATCGCGCATGCCCTCGCCCACAATCACCCCGAGACGTATCTGATCGTCCTGTTGATCGACGAGCGGCCCGAGGAAGTGACCGACATGGCCCGCTCCGTGCGGGGCGAAGTGGTCAGCTCGACCTTCGACGAGCCGGCGGTGCGCCATGTTCAGGTCGCCGAGATGGTGATCGAGAAGGCTAAGAGGTTAGTCGAGCACAAACGCGATGTCGTGATCCTCTTGGATTCGATCACCCGCCTCGCCCGCGCCTACAACACGGTGGTGCCTTCCTCGGGCAAGGTACTGACCGGCGGTGTCGACGCCAATGCATTGCAGCGGCCAAAGCGGTTCTTTGGTGCCGCGCGCAATATCGAGGAAGGCGGGTCGCTGACCATCATCGCGACCGCGCTGATCGATACCGGCAGCCGTATGGACGAGGTCATTTTCGAAGAGTTCAAGGGCACCGGCAATTCGGAAATCGTGCTCGACCGCAAGGTCGCCGATAAGCGCACCTTCCCGGCGCTTGACATCACCAAGTCAGGCACCCGCAAGGAGGAGTTGTTGGTCGATCGCGGCGTCCTCGCCAAGATGTGGGTCCTACGCCGCGTGCTGATGCCGATGGGCACGAGCGACGGGCTCGAATTCCTGATCAACAAGCTCAAAGAGTCGAAGAGCAATTCCGAGTTCTTCGACAACATGAATACATAGCTGTCGTCGCGAGGAGCGGAGCGACGCGGCAATCTCAGGCGGGGTAGGCACCCTCCGGTCGAGATTGTCGCGTCGTCTTTGGCTCCTCGCAATGACGATGTGGATTACACCGTAAAGACCGTCGACCCGGTCGTCTTCCGGCTCTCCAAGTCCCGATGCGCTTGCGCCGCGTTGCGCAGGGCGTAGGTCTGGTTGATCGACAATTTGACCGCGCCGCTCTTCACTACACTGAACAAATCGTTCGCCGCGGTCAGCAGATCCTCACGCTTTGCTGTGTAGGTGTTGAGGGTCGGCCGGGTGACGAACAGCGAACCCTTGCCGGCGAGGATGCCGAGATCGACCGGCGGCACCGCCCCCGAGGATTGGCCGAACAGCGCCAACAGGCCCAGCGGCGCCAGGCAATCCAGCGACTTATAGAACGTGTCCTTGCCAACCGAGTCGTAGACCACCGGCACCTTGATGCCCTTGGTGATCTCGTTGACCCCGGCGACGAAATCATCGCGCGTGTAGACGATCGGGTGATCGCAGCCATTGGCCTTGGCAAGCGCGGCCTTGTCGTCGCTGCCGACAGTGCCGATCACGGTCGCGCCGAGATGCTTTGCCCACTGGCAGACGATGAGCCCGACGCCGCCGGCCGCCGCATGGATCAGGATCGTGTCGCCGCGTTTGATCTCATAGGTCCGGCGCACGAGATACCAGGCGGTCATGCCTTTCAGCATCATCGCCGCGGCCTGTTCGTCGGAGATCCCGTCCGGAACCGGCACCAGGCGCTCGGCGCCCATCACCCGCGCCTCGGAATAGGCACCGAGCGGGCCGCCCGCATAGGCGACGCGGTCGCCGGGCTTCAGATCGGTCACGCCGGGACCCACCTCTTCGATGACGCCCGCCGCCTCGCTGCCGAGCCCGCTCGGCATCGGCATCGGGTAGAGCCCGCTACGCTGATAGGTGTCGATGTAGTTGAGCCCGACGGCCGTGTGCTCGAGCCGCACCTGGCCCGGCCCGGGCTTGTCGACGCTGACCTGTTGCCAAGTCAAAACCTCCGGCCCGCCGGTCTTATCGAAACGAATCGCTTGTACCATGGGGGTTTCCTCTCGCGAATGGAGCGCGAGGGGTTTTAAGCGAGCGCGCCCTCGAGGGAAAGCAGGGTCTGCTTGGTCGCAAGCCCGCCCCGGCCGCTGTACCCGCCGAGGCCCACCTTGGCCAGCACGCGATGGCAGGGTATGACGATGGGGATCGGGTTTCGCCCGCAAGCCCCGCCGACGGCCCGCGCGGCCGACCCGATCGACGTCGCCAACTCGCCATAGCACTGCGTCTTCCCGTACGGAATCCGCTGCATCGCCCCCCAAACGCGCTGCTCGAACTGCGATCCCGCCGGCCGCAACGGCAGATCAAAATCCGCCAGCTCGCCAGAGAAATACGCTTCGAGCTGACGCGCCGCCTCGGCCAGGAGCGGGCTGCCGTTGCTCCGCACCTTGCCGCCCCACGCGACGGAGACAATTGCACCCTCGTCCTCGGTCAGGGTCAACATCCCGACCGGGCTCGGCATCGAAAGCTGTTGAAGCATCCCTGTCCTCCGTCCAGAGTTACGGAGAGCACCTAATGGATTGTCTCGAGGTGTTCAACGAGCGCTGGCGATATTTCGATCGGCAACGAACAAACCGGGCCCTCGCAGACATAGGCCGCCGCCTTTCCGCCAACGAGCCCCTTGCCGAAGGCGGGGTGTCCCGCTGGCAGGGAGGCATCAGGCGGCAGAACGCGCAGCACACGATTGGGCAGCGAAACGCGTTCGACCGCCTCGCGCAGTGCGGCGAGCGCGGGATCGCGCGCCGATCCGACGAGAACGATCTGCACCGGCTTCTGTGCGAAGGCGGCGTTGTTGACCAGTGTGGCGAGCGGAAAGAAATTCCGCGTGACCTCGCCGGCAAATGCTGCGATCACGGCGTCGGATCGTTGCCGGTACGCATCGTCCCCGGTCAACAACGCGAGCCGGGTCAACACCCCGACCATTGTGCCGTTGCCGGCCGGTACCGCTGCATCCGAGGCGGTTTTGGCGCGTGCGATTAACCCGCCTGTGTCCTCGGCGGCAAAAAAGTATCCGCCGGCCTCCGTATCCCAATAATGGCGATCCAGCACAGCGACCCAGTCGCGCGCTCGCTCGAGATACGTTTCCTTCCCGGTCGCCTCGTGGAGGGCGAGCGCCGCACGGCAAAGATTGGCGTAGTCGTCGACGCTCACCGGGTGTCGCGCCCGCCCCTCGCGCCAGCTATGGAGCAGCCGCCCGTCAGCGCCGGTCATCCGCTCGGACACAAAGGCAAAGGCGCGCGCCGCCAAATCCAGCCAATCCGAGCGCTGGAACGCCTCACCGGCATGGGCGAGCGCAGCGATCATCAGCCCGTTCCAGTCGGCGAGCACCTTATCGTCGAGTCCGGGCCGCACCCTTGGCGCACGTGTGGCGAAGAGGAGCGCCCGGCATTCGGCGAGTTCGGCCTCGGTCGCTTCATCCGCCGGCCCCGGCGCGGTGAGCCGGTTCAGGATGTTGTGCCCTTCCCAGTTTCCGGCGGCGCTGACATCGTAGAACCGCTTGAACAGCGAGGCCCGGTCGCCCAGCACCGCCTCGATTTCGGCCTCGGACCATACGTAGAATCTGCCCTCTTCGTGCTCGCTATCGGCGTCGAGGCTGCTGAAGAACCCGCCTTCGGGATGCGTCATCTCACGCGCTACCCATTCTATGGTCTCACGGATTCGCTGGGCATAGAGCGGGTCGCGGGTTTCCTGCCAGATGAGAACCAAGAGGTCGACCAGCTCGGCATTGTCGTACAGCATCTTTTCGAAATGCGGCACAAGCCAGCGCGCGTCGGTGGCATAGCGGGCAAAGCCGCCGCCGAGATGGTCGTAAATCCCGCCCTGGCAGATCGTCGTCAGTGTCCGCAAAACAGCATCGCGGTACGGCACCTGCCGGGTGCGCCGCCACGCCCGCCAGAGCGTCTCGAAGATCCCGCACTGCGGGAATTTGGGCGCCGAGCCGATCCCGCCATTGACCGGATCGACCTCGCGGAGCAGCCGCTCGGCGATCCTGTCGAAGAGCTCGGGATCGACCCCCTCCCCTGCCTCCGGCTTCCCAAGCCGCTGCAGCGCCTCGCGTAGAATGTTAACGTTACTTTGTACCTTGTCTTTCTCGCTCCTGTAGGTGGAGCTGATGCCCGCGAGCACTTGCGGGAAGCCGGGTCGGCCCCAGCGCGGCTCGGGTGGGAAATAGGTGCCGCCCCAGAACGGCTCGCCTTGCGGCGTCAGGAACATCGTCAGCGGCCACCCGCCCTGCTCGCCAAGCAACGACAAGGCATGCTGATAGATCGCATCGAGATCGGGCCGCTCCTCACGGTCGACCTTGATATTGACGAAGTTCTCGTTCATCGCGGCGGCGATGCCGGGGTTCTCAAAACTCTCATGCGCCATCACGTGGCACCAGTGGCAGGCGGCATAGCCGATAGAAAGCAGGATCGGCTTGTCGGCCGCCGCCGCCGCCGCCAGCGTCTCCTCGCTCCACCCCTGCCAGTGCACGGGGTTGTCAGCGTGCTGCAGCAGATAAGGGCTGGTTTCCTCGCCGAGGCGATTCCTGTCCATCGATGCACTCCTGGGGCGCGCCGGGCAATCTTGCCGCGCCCGGCTCGACACGGTAGGGTTTGGGCCTACTCTAGACCGAGAACGGCGGGAAACGTCACCTGCTCCGCCGGCTCAGGACATTCGGAGAGATTGCATGGCCGACCCGAGCCCCTTTTTCGAGCACCACATCTTTATGTGCAACAACGTGCGCCCCGACGGGCACCCGCGCGGGTGTTGCATGGCGCGCGCGGACGCCGCCGGGGGTTTCGACAAGTTGCGGGGCTATGCTCGCGAAAAAGCCCGCCAACTTGGGATCGAGAATTTTCGGTTCAATGCCGCCGGCTGTCTCGACCGCTGCGAGCTCGGCCCCAACATGGTGATCTATCCCGAAGGGGTGTGGTATCGCTATGAGTCGCAGGCCGACATCGATGAAATCCTTGAAACGCATCTGAAAAATGGCGGCCGGGTGGAACGGCTCATGCTGCAGCCGGACCAGAAGTAACGGCGTCTGACCCCTCGACCGAGACGATCTACGCCCCGGCCACCGCGCCGGGGCGTGCTGCTATCGCAATCATCAGGGTAAGCGGACCGCGCTCGCGCGACGCGATGCTGGGGCTGTGCGGTGCTATTCCTTCCGCGCGGATGGCACGACGGGTGCGGTTACGCGATCCCGACACCGGCGATGGGCTCGACGATGGGCTCGCACTTTGGTTCCCTGCCCCGAGAAGCCTGACCGGCGAAGACGTCGCCGAGTTCCATCTGCATGGCGGCCGCGCCGTCGTATCTGGGGTGATGACGGTTCTGCGTCGGCTCGGCCTGCGTCTCGCCGAGCCGGGCGAGTTTACCCGCCGTGCCTTCGCCAATGGCAAGCTCGACCTTACCCAGGCCGAGGCGATCGCTGACCTCGCCGCGGCGGAGACCGAGGCGCAGCGCGGCCAGGCTCTGCGTCAACTCGACGGCGCGCTTGGTGACCTGTATCGCGCCTGGAGCGATCGGCTATTGCGCGCCCTCGCCCATCTCGAAGCCGCGATTGATTTTCCAGACGAGGATCTGCCGCCGGAGATCGAAGCCGCGGTTGCGGCCGAGACGGCGGCGCTGGCCGCGGAGATCGCCGCTCATCTCGGCGACTCGCACCGGGGCGAATGCCTCCGCGACGGCATCGCCATTGCCATCGTGGGTCCGCCAAATGCCGGAAAGTCGAGCCTTCTAAATCAGTTGGTGCGGCGGGAAGCAGCGATCACTTCGCCGATCCCCGGAACGACGCGTGATGTGATCGAAGTTGCGATCGATCTCGGGGGGTATCCTGTCCTGCTCGCCGATACGGCTGGGTTACGGGAGAGCAGCGACCCCGTAGAACAGGAAGGGTTGCGCCGCGCGTTGGCCCGAGCCGAGGTCGCGGACCTGCGGCTCTACGTGTTCGATGCGTCGGCGCCGGAGACCGCGGGTGGCGCCGCCGCGTGGGATGCGGGGGAGACGATCCTGGTGGCCAATAAAATCGATCTGGTTGGTTCTACGCCCGTGGGCGCCCTGCCCGTCTCGGCGCTCACAGGGGCCGGTGTGGCAACGTTGATCGGGGCTATCGCGACCCGGATCGCCGCGCGCTATGACGGGACAGCGCCGGCGCTGACGCGGGCCCGGCATCGCGAAGCGCTGGAGGATGCCGCGGAGGCGTTGGCTCGGGGGCAGGAAGCGGTGCTGCCGGAGTTGACGGCGGAGGATCTGCGCCTAGCCTGGAGATCGTTGGGCCGTATCACGGGGCGGGCGGTGATTGAGGATTTGCTGGATGTGATCTTCGCCGAGTTCTGCCTCGGCAAGTGAATGTTTCACGTGAAACATCGTCCGGACCTCGACAGCCCCGCGGCCGCCTCGTAGATTGCCGCGATGAATTCAGACGCGAGCAGCTACGACGTCGTCGTGATCGGCGGTGGCCACGCGGGTTGTGAAGCGGCCGCGGCGGCAGCCCGGGTCGGAGCCCGTACGGCGCTTGTGACGCACGCCCGGGCGACCATCGGCGAGATGTCGTGCAACCCGGCGATCGGCGGGCTGGCAAAGGGCCACCTGGTGCGCGAGATCGATGCGCTGGACGGGGTCATGGGCCGCGCCATCGACCGCTCGGGCATCCAGTTCCGGATGCTGAACCGTAGCAAGGGGCCAGCCGTCAGGGGCCCCCGAGCCCAGGCCGATCGCAAGCTGTACCGTGCGGCGATGGCGGGGATCCTGGCCGAGGTCGGGGGATTGGATATCGTCGAGGGTGCGGTGGAGGATCTCGATCTCGACGACGAGGGCCGGGTTCGCGGCGTCACTCTAGGCGACGGCCATCGCGTACGGGCTGGGCGAGTGGTGCTGACGACCGGCACGTTCCTCGGTGGTCTTATTCACATCGGAGCGGAGAAGATCGCCGCCGGCCGCGCCGGGGAGGCGCCGTCTATCGGGCTGTCGGAAACGTTGCGGCGGTGTGGGTTCGCGCTTGGCCGGCTGAAGACCGGAACGCCACCTCGTCTCGATGGCCGCACAATCGACTGGAAAGGGCTTGAGGAGCAGCCGGGCGACGATCCGCCGGTGCCGTTTTCATTTCTCACCGAGCGAATCTGGACTCCGCAGATCGCTTGCCATTTGACGACGACGACGTCGGCAACGCACGAGGTGATCCGGACTAACCTTGAGCGGTCTCCGCTTTACGGCGGCGAGATCGTCGGTGTGGGGCCGCGGTATTGTCCGTCGATCGAGGACAAGGTGGTGCGGTTTGCGGGGCGAACGGGTCACCAGATCTTTCTTGAGCCGGAAGGGTTGGACGACGACACGGTCTATCCGAACGGCATTTCCACATCGCTGCCACGCGATGTCCAGCGAGCGTTGATCGCGACGATCCCGGGGCTCGAGCGCGCGGTGATGCGCCGGCCGGGCTATGCGATCGAGTACGATTATGTCGATCCGCGTGAGCTGAGGCCGAGCCTGGAGACGCGCCGGGTATCGGGGCTCTATCTGGCCGGTCAGATCAATGGCACGACCGGGTATGAGGAGGCGGCAGCGCAAGGGTTGATCGCGGGGACGAACGCGGCGCTCGCCGCATCGGGCGCGGCGCCATTGGTGCTCGATCGGGCGGACGCCTATATCGGCGTGTTGATCGACGATCTGGTGACGCGCGGCACGGCCGAGCCGTACCGCATGTTCACTTCGCGGGCGGAGTATCGGCTGACCCTGCGTGCGGACAATGCCGATCGGCGGCTGACCCCGATCGGAATGCGGCATGGTCTTGTCGGGGATGAGAGGGCAGAGGCCTATCGGGCAAAGGCCACCGCACTGGAACTGGCGCGGGAGCAGATCGCGGCGCTACGCCTGAGCCCGACTGCGCTCGGCCGGCATGGTATCTCGGTGAATGCCGATGGGGTGCCGCGGTCGGCGGCGGAGCTGCTCGCGTATCCTGGGGTGGATGTGGCGCGGCTGGCGGCCATATGGCCGGCGCTGGGGAAGGTCGCACCGGAGGTAGCGGAGCAACTGGAGATCGACGCGCGATATTCGGGGTATCTTGAGCGGCAGGCGCGAGACATCGCAACATTCCGGCGGGACGAGGCATTGGCGCTGCCTGACACGCTCGATTACGAGACGATTGGCGGGCTCTCCGCGGAAGTCCGGGGAAAGCTCGCTGCGGTGCGGCCGGCGACGCTGGGCGGGGCAGGGCGGATTTCCGGGGTGACGCCGGCGGCGTTGGTGGCACTGCTCCAATACGTCAAGCGCCACTCTGCTCCGGCGTGATGACCGCGGTCCTCGACGCGGCGGGATTCGCCGCCGAGACCGGTGTTTCACGTGAAACGATGGAGCGGCTGGATGCGTATGCCGCTTTACTGCGCCGCTGGTCGGGGCGGGTCAATCTGGTCGGGCGGAATACGCTCGATGATATGTGGCGGCGGCATTTCCTGGATTCAGCGCAGTTACGCCCATTTGTTGCCGATTCGGCGGCTAGCCTGATCGATCTGGGCAGCGGCGCGGGCTTTCCGGGGCTGGTTCTGGCGATCTTTGGGGTTTTGGGGGTCGAGCTAGTGGAGTCCGATCAGCGTAAGTGCGCGTTTCTCCGAGAGGCGATCAGGGTGACCGGGGCGGCGGCCGTGTTGCGGCAGGAGCGGGCGGAGGCGATGACCGCGCGCCCTTATGATATCGTGACGGCACGGGCCTGTGCGCCGCTCGATCGCCTGCTCGGGCTGGCGGAGCCGTTTATCGGGCCCGGCACGCGCTGCGTGTTGCTCAAAGGCGAGCGGGCGGAGGACGAGATCGCGGTGGCGCGCGAGGGGTGGAACATGCAGGTTACGAGCCGACCGAGCCGCGCCGATCCGCGCGGGGTCGTGCTGTGTCTCGACGGGGTAGCGCGTGCCCAACACCTCGCATGACCTGAAGAATGGGCCGCGCGTCGTCGCAGTCGTCAACCAGAAGGGTGGCGTCGGCAAGACGACGACGGCGGTGAATTTGGCGACGGCACTCGCGGTGTCGGGGCGGCGGGTCGCGGTGATCGACCTCGACCCCCAGGGCAACGCCAGCACCGGGTTCGGCATCGGGCCGCGGGCGCGCGGCGTCACCAGCTATGAGGTGCTGCTTGGCGAGGCCGAGTTTGCCGGCGCCTGCGCTGCCACCGAGGTGACCAAATTGGCGGTCTTGCCATCGTCCCCCGATCTGGCCGGGGCCGAGCTCGACCTCTCGACGCGGGAGCGGCGGGAGTTTTTCCTGGCGGACGCGCTCGGCGACGGGGCCGGGTTCGACGAAGTGCTGATCGACTGCCCGCCATCGCTCAACCTATTGACAATCAATGCACTTGTCGCCGCCGGGCAGGTGCTGGTGCCGCTGCAATGCGAGTTCTATGCGCTGGAAGGCGTGGCGCAATTGATGCGGACGATCGAGCGGGTGCAGCGCGGGCTCAACCCGCGCCTCGAGCTGGAGGGGATCGTGCTGACGATGGTCGACCGCCGGAATAACCTTAGCGAATCCGTGGCGGCGGATGTGCGCGGGCATTTCGGCAAACGTGTCTACGATACCGAAATCCCGAGGAATGTCCGAGTGTCGGAGGCACCGTCGCACGGGATGCCGGTGATGCTTTACGACAAGCGCTGCCCCGGGGCGCTCGCCTATGCCCGGCTCGCCGGAGAGATGCTCCGCCGGCGGCGGCGGGCGGCATGAGCACGAGCGTGCGGCGTCCGCCCCTCGGGCGCGGGCTGGCGGCGCTGTTCGGCGAGACGGGCGGCGCGCCGAACCCCGGTGTGACCGCGCGGATCGTGCCGGTCGAATCGGTGCGGCCCTCGGCCTTTCAGCCGCGGCGGCATTTCACCGAGGACGAGCTGGAGGCGCTCGCCCAGTCGATCAGGGAAAAGGGGATTTTGCAGCCGCTTTTGGTGCGGCCGTCGGCCGACCCGGCGAGCGAATACGAGCTTGTCGCGGGCGAACGGCGGTGGCGGGCGGCACAGCGGGCGGGGCTGCACGAGGTGCCGGTCACCGTGAGGGAGGTGGCGGATTCGGAGGCGTTGGAGATCGCACTCGTTGAAAACCTGCAGCGCGAGAATTTGACCGCGCTGGATGAGGCCGAGGCCTATAGCCGGCTCACGAAGGATTTCGGCCGCAATCAGGGCACCATCGCCGAGGCCGTCGGGAAGAGCCGCAGCCATGTTGCGAATATGATGCGGCTGTTGGCTCTGCCGCCGCCGGTGCGGCGGCAGCTCGAAGACGGGGCGCTGACCGCCGGCCATG
This sequence comes from Allostellaceae bacterium, assembly GCA_036489765.1. GTDB lineage: Bacteria > Pseudomonadota > Alphaproteobacteria > ATCC43930 > CGMCC-115725 > DATARH01. The sequence goes on from DASXFE010000082.1 coordinate 32,714, forward strand.
CGCGGGCGTTGCTCGCCGCGGACGACCCGGTGGGTCTCGCCGGCGAAGTCGTGCGGCGCGGGCTCAACGTGCGGGCGACGGAGTTGCTGGTGCGCCGCCGCAGCGGAGCGGCGCCGACCCCAAAGGCGCCGCGGCGGCCGGATGCCAATGTCGCCGCGATCGAGCAGGAGCTGTCGCGGCGGCTCGGGATGCGGGTTTCGTTGACGATGCGTGGGCGAGGCGGGACGATCGGGATTGCCTTTGCGACGCTCGACCAGCTTGATCGAATCGTTGGGGTGCTGCGAAAGGCGGACTAAGGGATCAATTCGTCCGTGCTTCAGCAGCTTGGCCGGCCACCCCACGCCAGGGGCGCTTCGTAGCCCCGAGACACGCCCGGGGGAACGGCGAAAAAGGGAGGGGTTCGGCCCTCAAACGCCTTTCGCCAAATCCAAAAGCGCGGCGCGGCAGATGGTTTCGGCGGGGATGCCTGTTGTTTTCATACGGGTTTCGGCCTCGGCGAGGCGGTCGAGGTGGCGGCGGAGGCGGGGCTCGCGCCAGCGTGCGAGCTGGCGGCGGAAACTGTCCTGCTGCTTAAAGAAGATCGGGGGGCGGGCGGAACGAAGCGTGTCGTCGATCGAGCTGCCGCCGGCGATCCTGGCGGCGAGGCCGTGCAGGCGCTGCAGATGGCGGAGCGCGGCGCGGATCACCGTGACCGGTGCTTCGCCCTCCTGGAAAACGCGGGCAAGGGCGCGGTCGAGCGCGGACGCGTTTCCCTCGGTGGCGGCAAGGATTGCGTCGTCGACCGCCAGTGCGGCGGCATCGTCGATCGCTGCGCGGGCGTCGTCGAGCTCGATCCGGCCGCCGTCACCGGC
>DASXFE010000087.1:0-96965 GCA_036489765.1 Allostellaceae bacterium
TCGCGCTGCGCATGGACGGCGAGGGGCCGAAGCGGATGCGTTTGCGCGGCACCGGCCCGGGCGAGGTGCGCGCCGGCCAGATCGAAACCGGGCACGGGATCGATATCCTGAATCCCGACCTCGTCATCTGCACGCTCGACAACGGCGCGCGTATCACGATGGAACTGACGGTCGAGAACGGCAAAGGCTATGTGCCGGCGACCGACAACCGGCCCGAGGATGCGCCGATCGGCCTCATTCCGGTCGATGCCCTGTTCAGCCCGGTGCGCAAGGTGTCGTACCGGGTCGAGAACACCCGCGTGCAGCAGCGCACCGACTACGACAAGCTGGTGATGCGGGTCGAGACCAATGGCGCGGTGACGCCGGAAGACGCGGTCGCCTATGCCGCGCGCATCCTCCAGGACCAGCTCCAGCTCTTCATCAATTTCGAAGAGCCGCGCCCGGCCGGCGAGGACAAGGGCGCCTCGGGCGAGCCGCCGGTCAACAAGAACCTGTTGCGCAAGGTCGACGAGCTCGAGCTTTCGGTGCGGTCGGCGAACTGCCTGAAGAACGACAACATCGTCTATATCGGGGACCTCGTGCAGAAGACCGAGGCCGAGATGCTGCGCACGCCGAATTTCGGGCGCAAATCCTTGAACGAGATCAAGGAGGTGCTCGCCAATATGGGGCTCCATCTCGGCATGGAGATCCCGGCCTGGCCACCCGAGAACATCGAAGAGCTGGCCAAGCGCATCGACGAGCCTTATTAAGCGCCGTCATTGCGAGGAGCGGAGCGACGCGGCAATCTTGACCGGGCGAGCCTCCCTCGGGCCGAGATTGCTTCCCCCGGCCTTCGCCGGGGTCGCAATGACAGATCGGTTTAGCACGGCGGGATTTGGGGAGCGGGAGAACGGGTCATGCGGCATCGATTGAGCGGGCGGAGCTTCAGCCGCAACTCGGCCCATCGCACGGCGATGTTTGAGAACCTTGCTGCGGCGCTGTTGAAGCACGAGCAGATCACGACGACGCTGCCCAAGGCCAAGGATTTGCGCCCGATCGTCGAGCGCCTGATCACGCTCGGCAAGCGCGGCGGGCTCCACGCGCGGCGCCAGGCGATCGCCAAATTGCAGGACCGCAAGCTCGCCGACAAGCTGCTGACCACGCTGGCCCAGCGCTACGCGACCCGCCACGGCGGCTATACCCGGATCATCAAGGCCGGCTTTCGCTACGGCGACGATGCGGCGATGGCCGTGATCGAACTCGTCGACCGCGATGCAAGCGCCAAGGGCCAGGATTCGGGTCCCCTCGCGCCGAAGGAAGAAGAGGCGGCTTAAGGCATAGGAGCGCGGGCGTCCCGCCCGCAATCTTTAGTCGGATGCGGGCGGACGCCCGCGCTTCTTTACACCGTCGGCCTTGCCGAAAACCCTATGCTGCCGTCGTCGCGCGCGTCTTCCGTGGCGACATCCGTGACCCGGGCGGCGTAAGGGCCCTGATGGCAGGCGGCGATCATCTCGACGACCGCATCGTCCGTGCCTGTCACCAGCGCCTCGACACTGCCGTCGCGACGATTGCACACCCAGCCCCTGACCCCGAGCCGCGCGCCTTCCTGCACCGCCCAGGCGCGGTAGCCGACGCCCTGCACCCGGCCGGTGATGCGTAGCCGGACTGTCGTCATCATTCGAACTCCAGGATCACCTGGTCGACGCTGAGACTATCGCCGCTTTGTGCGCAAAGTTTGGCGATGCGGCCGTCGCGCTCGGCGCGCAGCACGTTTTCCATCTTCATCGCCTCGACGATCGCGAGCGGCTCGCCGGCCTTGACGTCCTGGCCCTCCGACACGACGACCGAGGTCAAGAGCCCCGGCATCGGCGACAGCACGAGGCGCGAGGTGTCGGCCGGTTTCTTCGCCGGCATCGCCTGCAGCAACTCGGCGGCGCGCGGAGACAGCACCTGGGCGCGACGGACGACGCCGCCATGTGCAAGGCGCCAGGCACGGGCGGGCAGCGGCTCGATCTGCACCGTCTCGGTGCGGTCGCCGATGCGCAGGTGCATCAGGTTGCGGCCGGGGCGCCAACTGGTTTCGGCGGCGACCGGGAGGGTCAGGTTGTGCGGCTCGCCGTCGAGGAGGACGACGCGCTCGCCGGCTCCGCCGTCGGCGAGCGCGGCGGCGAGGAGGATCACTTCATCGGCGTTGGTGAATTCGGCCGGCGGGGCGAAGCCGCCGGGGAATTCCTCGGCGATGAAATCTGTCGAGAGCCGCCCGGCGCGGAACCGCTCCTTGCCGACGATCGCCGCGAGGAACGGGATGTTGTGGCGGAGGCCGCCGACGTAGAACCCGTCGAGCGCGGCCTGCATCCGGTCGGTCGCCTCGTCGCGGTCGGCGCCGTGGGTCGCGAGCTTGGCGATCATCGGGTCGTAGAAGAGCGTGATCTCGGCACCCTCGCTGACCCCGGTGTCGACGCGCACGCCTTCGCCTGCGGGCGGGTGGTAGCGCACGAGCCGGCCGATCGACGGCAGGAACCCGCGCGTCGGGTCCTCGGCGTAGACGCGCGCCTCGATCGCCCAGCCGTCATGACGGATGTCGTCTTGGCCGAACGGCAGCTTTTCGCCGGCGGCGATGCGGATCATCAATTCGACGAGGTCGAGCCCGGTGACCATCTCGGTCACCGGGTGCTCGACCTGAAGCCGCGTGTTCATTTCGAGGAAGTAGAAATTGCGCCGCGCGTCGACGATGAACTCAACCGTGCCGGCCGAGAAATACCCGACCGCCTTCGACAGCGCGACCGCCTCCTCCCCCATTGCTGCGCGGGTCTTGGCGTCGAGAAACGGGCTCGGCGCCTCCTCGATAACCTTCTGATGCCGGCGCTGGATCGAGCATTCGCGCTCGCCGAGATAGACGATGTTGCCGTGCTGGTCGCCGAGCACCTGGATCTCGATGTGGCGCGGCTGCTCGATGTATTTTTCGAGGAAGATGCGGTCGTCGCCAAAGCTCGACTTGGCTTCGTGCTGCGCGCCGCTAAACCCCTCGCGCAATTCGGTGTCGTCGTGGGCGATGCGCATGCCCTTGCCGCCGCCGCCGGCCGAGGCCTTGATCATCACCGGATAGCCGATCCCGTGGGCGATTGTCGCCGCCTCGGCCGCGTCGGCGATGATGCCGAGATGCCCGGGCACCGTGGTGACGCCGGCAGCGGCCGCGAGCTTTTTCGATTCGATCTTGTCGCCCATTGCCGCGATCGCGTTCGGCGGCGGCCCGATAAACGCGATCCCGGCCTCGGCGAGCGCCGTCGCGAACGCCGCCCGCTCGGACAGGAACCCATATCCGGGATGCACCGCCTCGGCCCCGGTCTCTTGGCAGGCGTCGATGATCTTGTCGGCCCGGAGATAAGAGTCCGCCGCGGCGGCAGGGCCGATCGCGACCGCCTCATCCGCCTCGCGCACATGCAGCGCCTCGGCATCGGCCTCGGAGTAGACGGCGACGGTCGCGATGCCCATGCGCTTGGCCGTGCGCATCACACGGCATGCGATTTCGCCCCGATTGGCGATCAGGATTTTTTTGAACATCTCACAGCGGGATGTTGTCGTGTTTTTTCCATGGGTTCGCGAGTTCCTTGTCGCGCAGCATGCGGAGCGCGCGGCAGAGGCGGCGGCGGGTGGTGGCTGGGGCGATCACATCGTCGATAAACCCGCGGCTCGCGGCGACGAAGGGGTTGGCGAATTTCTCGCGGTACTCTTCTGTACGAGATTCGATTGCTGCAGCGTTGCCCAGGTCGGCGCGGAAGATGATCTCGACCGCGCCCTTCGGCCCCATCACCGCGATCTCGGCCGAGGGCCAGGCGAAGTTGACATCGCCGCGCAGGTGCTTCGAGCTCATCACGTCATAGGCACCGCCATAGGCTTTGCGGGTGATCAGCGTGACCTTGGGCACCGTCGCTTCGGCGAAGGCGTAGAGCAGCTTGGCCCCATGTTTGATGATCGCGCCGTATTCTTGCGCCGTGCCGGGAAGGAAGCCGGGCACGTCGACAAAGGTCACGATCGGGATGTTGAAGCAGTCGCAAAACCGCACGAAGCGGGCGGCCTTGCGGGCGCTGTCGATGTCGAGACAGCCGGCGAGAACCATCGGCTGGTTGGCGACGATGCCGATCGTCGCGCCCTCCATCCGGGCAAAGCCGATCAGGATGTTGGCGGCGTAGTTGGGCTGGATCTCGAAAAAATCGCCCTGGTCGACGACCTTCCCGATCAGCTCCTTCATGTCGTAAGGCTTGTTCGGATTGGCGGGGATCAACGTGTCGAGCGAGGGCTCGGCCCGGTCGGCCGGGTCTTCGGTGGCGCGCGGCGGCAAACGGGCGCGGTTCGAGGCCGGGAGAAAATCAACGAAGCGCCGGAGTTCGAGGAGTGCCTCGACATCGTTCTCGAACGCCATATCGGCGACGCCGGACTTGGTCGTGTGGGTGACCGCGCCGCCGAGCTCTTCCTGGGTGACGGTCTCGTGCGTGACTGTCTTCACGACCTCGGGGCCGGTCACGAACATGTATGACGAGTCCTTCACCATGAAGATGAAGTCGGTCATTGCCGGCGAGTACACGGCGCCGCCGGCGCACGGGCCCATGATCAGGGAAATCTGTGGCACGACGCCCGACGCGAGCACGTTGCGCTCGAACACCTCGGCATAGCCGGCCAGCGAGGCGACGCCCTCCTGGATGCGTGCGCCGCCGGAATCGTTGAGGCCGATGACCGGGGCGCCGACATTCATCGCCTGGTCCATGACCTTGCAGATCTTCTCGGCGTGCGCCTCCGAGAGCGAGCCGCCGAACACCGTGAAATCCTGGCTGAAGACAAAGACGAGGCGGCCGTTGATCTCGCCATACCCGGTGACGACGCCGTCGCCCGGCACCTTTTGCGCATCGATGCCGAAATCGTGGCTGCGGTGCTCGACGAACATGTCCCACTCCTCGAACGAATCGGGGTCGAGGAGGATTTCAAGCCGTTCGCGCGCGGTGAGCTTGCCCTTGGCGTGCTGCGCCTCGATCCGGCGCTTGCCGCCCCCGGCGCGGGCGGCCGCGCGAATGTCTTCGAGGCGGCGGGTGATGTCGTTCATTGGCGCAGACTTTCCCAACCGTCATTCCCGCGCAAGCGGGAATCCAGGGCGAGCGACGATACGGTTGCCCCTGGACCCCCGCCTATCCGGGGGTGACGAGCGGAGGGAGGCAGGGCAAGATTGTCCCCAGGAACTTCATCTTGAACTTCAACCCCGGAGGAAACGATGGCCCGGAGCGAGCTTTACGAAAAAGGTGCGGCGATGCGGCGGAAGCTGATGGGCGACGCCGCCGTCGAGGCCGCCTCCAAGGGCATTTACAGCGACCCGGTGATGCAGAAATTCATCGACGTCGCGACCGAGACCGTCTTCGGCGCCCTGTGGACCCGCCCCGGCCTCGATACCAAGACCCGCGCCCTCATCTGCGTCATCTCCGACACCTGCACAGGGCGAGAGCCGGAACTGTCGCTGCACATCCGCTTTGCCCTCCGCCAGGGCTGGACCGAGGAGGAGCTGACGGAATCGCTGCTGCACCTGTCCGGCTATATCGGCGTCCCGATGATCCGCGAGGCGCTGCAGGTCGCCAGCCGGGTGTTCAAGGAATACCAGGCGGAGACGAAGGCGGGGTAGGCATTTCAGACCCGCCGTACCGGAGCAGGATAGCGGGCAACGATCGGGTTCGCCGTGATCAGAGTGATCCCTTCGACGATGCCTTGGACGATCAGCAGCCGATCGAAAGGGTCTTTGTGCAGCGGCGGCAACTGGGCAATCGCGACGGCGTGATTCGCCTGTAACAATGAGTTCTTCGTAGCAGTTGTCGAGCGGACTGCGCCGCAATAGCCGCGCGTCGACCCGGAAGTCGGCGCGCCCAATTGCGCCTTGATCGCAATCTCCCAAAGGCTGACCACGCTGCAAGGGGGCTACTCGGCAAGGAGGCCCAGGAACCGTGCCGTCGCCTGGATGTCGGCGGCGAGAGCCTCGCGGCGTTGTTTGGCTTCGGCGTCTTCGCCCCAGGCTTCGATCTGGAAGGTTTCGTCGAGTTGCGAGAGGGCGAAGGCCTCTGCGGCGTCGAGGCGGCCTTCGGCGAGGGCCAGGGCGATGATCAGGGAGCCGCACGCGGCGGTCGCGGTGTGGAGGCCGGTGAGGCGGAAATTGTCGTAGGTGGCGACGGTTTCGGTGAAGCGGGCGAGGGTCGAGGGAGACTGGCGCTTGGGGACGATACCGGCGGTCGCTTCGAGGCGCGAGGCGTAGCGCTCGGCGGCCCAGTCGAGCAGCGGCTGCCAGGCGGCGTGCTGGCGCTCGGCGAGGACGGGCGGGTGGTCGGCGCGATAGCAGACGAGATCGGTGCCGGCATAGTCCGCGGTTTGAGCGATGGTTTGGTCGCGCTGGTCGGCGGTGCGGTCGATTGCGGTCGCGGCGAGGCGGGTGAGCGGCATCTGCGCCGGCCGGACCTCATCTACCTGCGCGTCCCATTCGGCGGCGATCGCGGCGGCGAGTTGGGAGGTCGGGAGCAGGAGTTCGCGCCGGCCGGGGGTCCGCATGCGCTTGCCGTCGAGCGTCACGGCATGGCCGCCGGGCGCGCTTTCCGTTGCGACGGCGCGGTAGATGCGCTTCATGCGGAAAAGTCCAATTCGGCGAACGGGTCGTCGGCGTTGGCGGCGAAGCCGAGGAAATCCCACAGCTTCTGCATATGCGGCGGCAGTTTCGCGGTGACCTTGAGCGTGCCGCCGAGAGGGTGCGGGATTGCGAGCGAGCGGGCGTGGAGGTGGAGGCGGTTTGCCGCGATCCCGCCGCCGAGATGCGCGCCGGCGCCGCCGTATTTGCCGTCGCCGAGGATCGGTGTGCCGATCGCGGCGCAATGGGCGCGGAGCTGGTGCGTACGTCCGGTCAGCGGCAATAGCGCCAGCCAAGTCGCGCGGTCCCCGGCGCGGTCGACGACGTTGTAGTAGGTGACGGCATCCTTGCCTTCCTCGTCAGGCCGGACCCGCTCGCCGCCGCGGCCGGGGAGCTTGGCGAGGGCGAGGTCGATGCGGCCTTGCGCCATCTCGGGCGTACCGACGACGGCGGCCCAATAGATCTTGCGTGTAGTCTTGTCGCGGAAGGCGCGGGTGAAATGCGCGGCGGCCGCCGGGGTGCGGGCGATCAAGAGAATGCCGCTCGTGTCCTTATCGAGGCGGTGGACCAGGCGCGGCCGTTCCTCCGAGTCGAACCGGAGGCCGTCGAGGAGCTGGTCGACGTGGCGCTCGGTGTTGGTGCCGCCTTGCACGGCGAGGCCGGACGGCTTGTCGATGACGATCGCCCAGTCGTCGCGGTAGATCACCCGGTCGCGCAGCGCCGCCTCGTCGCGCGGACGCGGCTGGCGTGGAGGCGCGTCGGCGGAGGGGGGCGCCTCGCCGATCGGCGGAACGCGGATCGCCTGGCCCGGCTCGACCCGGTCGCCGGCCTTGGCGCGCTTGCCGTCGACGCGCACCTGCCCGGTGCGCAGCAGTTTTTCCAGCCGCCCGTGCGCGAGCTCCGGATAATGCCGCCGGAACCAGCGGTCGAGGCGGAGCGTCCCATCGGTAGTTTGTACCGTGATTGTTTCAATCATGTAGAAGCGCCGTGCGTCCTTCGAGACGGCCGCTGCGCGGCCTCAGGATGAGAAATGATGGAGGGTGGCATAACGGCATAAGGGGTCTCACTGACCTGCCTCGTCCCGAGGCGCGGGCACAGCCCGCGTCTCGAAGGACGCACCGCGCTCGCGCAGTTTGGACCAGTACTCGAGCCGTTTCTTGATCTCACGCTCGAAGCCGCGCTCGCCGGGGTGATAGAACGCGCCGCGTTCGATCCCGTCGGGGAAATAATTTTGGCCCGAGAAGCCCTCCTCGGTGCCGTGGTCGTAGACATACCCCTTGCCGTAGCCGAGGTCGCGCATCAGGCGTGTGGGGGCGTTGAGAATGTGCTTCGGCGGCATCAACGAGCCGGTGGCGCGGGCCATCCCCATCGCGGCGCCGAATGCGGTATAGGCGGCATTCGATTTGGGCGCGGTCGCGAGAAAGATGATCAACTGCGCGATCGCCAGCTCGCCCTCGGGCGAGCCGAGCCGGTCGTAGGCATCCCAGGCGGCGAGCGCCTGCTGGATCGCCTGCGGCTCGGCGAGGCCGATATCCTCGACGGCGGCCCGGGTCATCCGGCGCAGGATGTAGATCGGGTCCTCGCCGCCGGCCAGCATCCGTGCGAGCCAGTAGAGCGCCGCATCGGTATCCGATCCGCGCACCGATTTGTGCAGCGCGCTGATCAGGTTGTAATGGCCTTCTTGCGCCTTGTCGTAGAGCGGCGCGCGCTTCTGCACGATCGCGGCGAGTTCCTGCGGACCGAGCGGCGCGGAGGGTGGCAGGCGGTCGATCTCCTCGACGAGGTTGAGGAGGAACCGCCCGTCGCCGTCGGCCATCGCGCGGAGCGCGGCGCGGCCGTCGTCGCTGAGCGGCAATTTGTGGCCGAGCGTCGCCTCGGCACGCGTGAGCAGGATCTCGAGGTCGTCATCGTCCAGCCGGCGCAATACGAAGACCTGGGCGCGGGACAGGAGCGCGCCGTTCAATTCGAAGGACGGGTTCTCGGTCGTGGCGCCGACGAGGATCACCGTGCCGTCCTCGACATAGGGCAGAAACGCATCTTGCTGCGCGCGATTGAAGCGGTGGATCTCGTCGACGAACAAGAGCGTGCCCTGGCCCATCGCGCGGCGCTTCTTCGCCCCGTCGAACACCTTGCGCAGGTCGGCGACGCCGGAGAAAACGGCGGAGAGGGGTTCGAAGGCGAGGTCGGTTCCCTGTGCGAGAAGCCGCGCGATCGTCGTCTTGCCGCAGCCCGGCGGCCCCCAGAGGATCATCGAGGCAAGCCGCCGGTTCGAGACCATCCGTCCGACCGGCCCGTCCGCCCCGATCAAATGATCCTGCCCGACGATGTCCGCGAGCCGCGCCGGCCGCAGCCGATCCGCCAGCGGCCGCGGCGCCTGGCTTTCGAAGAGGGTGTTCAAGCCGCCTCCACGACGATCCCGATCCGGCGTCCGAGGAGACGAAGGGCGGCGTCGCTCTGGGCGATCCGGCTTTGGTGCAGCGGATCGCGGAGCCGGCGTATTGCCTTTTCGTCAGTGCCCAGGCGGCGCGCGAGGTCCACGTTGCAAACGCCCTCTGCCAGCCTCGCGTCATAAAGTGCGAGCTTTGCCGCGACCAGAGGCGGGAGCAGCGCGATCGGTCGGCCGTGTGCCGGCGATGGGCGCGGCAGCGGCTCGGAGTGGTCGGTGTAGCCGCCCCCGGACTGAGGCGATAAGTCGTAGGGGTAGGCGTAGCGCATTCGATCAGCCCTCGATGTCTTCGATCGTCAGTCCGAACGGCCTCAAGATTCCGTGCAGCGTTTCCGTATTGAAGACGTCCGCAAAGGTCCCGCGCAGCGCGCTATCGACCTCCGCCATCGCCGCGTCCACGCCGAGCGCCCCCATCGATGTCACGCCGTATTCCCGAACCCCGCATGGCACGATGCCGGCGTAGTGGGAAAGGTCGGGGGCGATGTTGAGGGCGACGCCGTGGTACGTCACCCAACGGCGGACCCGGACGCCGATGGCGGCGATCTTGGCCTCGCCCGAGCCGGAGGCGACCCAGACGCCGACGCGCTCGTCGCGGCGCTCGCCGCGGATGCCGAAGCGGGCGAGGGTCTGGATCATCCATTCCTCAAGGCGGCGCACGTGGCCGCGCACGTCGCGGCCGCGCTTTTCCAGGTCGAGCATCACATAGGCCACCCGCTGGCCGGGGCCGTGGTACGTGTACTGGCCGCCGCGGCCGGTCTTGAAGACCGGGAGGGCCTCGGGGTCGATCAGATCGGCGGGCTGGGCGCTGGTGCCGGCGGTGTAGAGGGGCGGGTGCTCGACGAGCCAGACGAGCTCCCGCGCGCCCATGTCGCGGATCGCGGCGACGCGTTCCTCCATCGCCGCGACCGCCTCGTCATAGGCAACGAGCCCGTCGGCGAGCCGCCATTCGACCAAAGAGGGCGAGAACCCGTCGTTCATCTTGCCATGATACCCCGTATTTGCTAGCTACGCTGCCTTCCCCGGCTTGCGGTCGTGGCGGAATTGGTAGACGCGCAGCGTTGAGGTCGCTGTGGGGGAAACCTCGTGGAAGTTCGAGTCTTCTCGACCGCACCAGCCCTCGGACCCTATCCCGATAGTTGATCCGTCATTCCCGCGCAGGCGGGAACCCAGGGCAGGCGCTCCGTCGCCTGCCTCGGGCCCCCGCGTGCCCCCCGGGGGTGACGCGAGAAGGGGCTGCGACGTAGAATGGCGCAGAACCAGGGGAGTGTAGTACATGCACAAGATCATTCTCGGCCTCGCCATGGCCGCCGCTGTCGCCACGCCGGCGCTCGCGCAAAAGGTGGGCGGAGCGTACACGGTCGATGGCACCAATCTCGACGGATCGAAATATACCGGGACCGCCGAGATAACCCCATCGGGCTCGACCTGCCACATCGTCTGGCACACCGGCAACGACTCGAAGGGTGTCTGCATGCTCGCCAACAAGGCGTTCGCGGCTTATTATCATCTGGGCAAGAGCGATGGTCTCGTCGTTTATGAGGTGCAGCCCGACGGCGTCCTCAAGGGGTATTGGACGATCACCGACCAGGATGGCGCCGGCACGGAGACGTTGACTCCGGCAAAGTGAGCAAGCGGCGCGCGGCGGTCCGATGAAGAACAGCAGCTTTTCGACCCTCGACCACGATCTCGGATCCGAGATCGACCTATTGCGCAACACCGTCCGAGACTTCGCCGACGACAGGATCGCGCCGATTGCCGCCGAGATCGACCGGGAGGACCGTTTCCCGGTCGAGCTGTGGCCGGAGATGGGCGCGCTCGGCCTCCATGGCATCACGGTCGAGGAGGAATACGGCGGCAGCGGCATGGGCTATCTCGCCCATTGCGTCGCGATGGAGGAGGTGAGCCGCGGCTCGGCCTCGGTGGGTTTGAGCTACGGCGCGCACTCCAACCTCTGCGTCAACCAGATCCGCCGCAACGGGAACGAGGCACAGAAGCGGAAATACCTCCCCGACCTCATTTCCGGAAAGCATGTCGGCGCGTTGGCAATGAGCGAGCCGGGCGCCGGGTCGGATGTCGTGTCGATGCGGTTGCGCGCCGACAAAAAGGGCGACCGCTATATCCTCAACGGCTCGAAGCTGTGGATCACCAACGGTCACTACGCCGACACGCTGGTGGTCTATGCCAAGACGACGCCCGATGCCGGTCCGCGCGGGATCACCGCGTTCCTGATCGAGAAGGGAATGCAGGGGTTCCGGCCGGCGCAAAAGCTCGACAAGCTCGGGATGCGCGGCAGCCCGACCTCGGAGCTCGTCTTCGAGGATTGCGAGGTGCCGGCCGAGAACGTGCTGGGCGAGGTCGATGCCGGCGTACGCGTGTTGATGAGTGGGCTCGATTACGAGCGCGCGGTGCTCGCGGCCGGGCCGCTCGGGATCATGCAGGCGGCGCTGGATGTCGTGGTCCCCTACATCCATGACCGAAAGCAGTTCGGCCAGCCCATCGGTGAATTCCAACTGATCCAGGGCAAGGTTGCCGACATGTACACGGCCGCCAACGCCTGCCGCGCCTATGTCTACGCCGTCGCCCGCGCCTGCGACCGCGGCGAGACGACGCGCAAGGACGCCGCCGGCGCGATCCTCTACGCCGCCGAAAGCGCCACCAGGATCGCCCTCGACGCGGTGCAGATATTGGGCGGCAACGGCTACATCAACGACTACCCCACGGGCCGCCTGTTGCGCGACGCCAAGCTCTATGAGATCGGCGCGGGAACGAGCGAAATCAGACGGATGCTGATCGGCCGGGAATTGTTCAACGAAAGCGCGTGATGACACGGCGGCGTGAATTGCCCTCTCCGCCCATCGGGGGGAGAGGGAGGGGCCCACGAAGTGGGAGGGTGAGGCGGGTCGCCGCCGAGCCTGCCCACTTCACCCCGGCCCTCTCCCCCCAATGGGCGGAGAGGGAGAGAGCCCATGTCCGTGTCGACGAGCTCATCCAATGAGGCTCAGCGAGGAGCAGCGCCTGCTACGCGAGACCGCCCGCGACGTGGCGCAGGCGCTGCTCGCCCCCGGTGCGGCGGAGCGGGATCGGGAGGCGCGGTTTCCGGCCGCAGAGCTGGGCGAGCTCGCGAAGCTCGGGTTTATGGGCATGCTGGTGCCGGAGGAATGGGGCGGCGCCGGGGCCGACCATGTCGGGTATGCGCTCGCGCTCGAAGAGATCGCGGCCGGGGACGGCGCCGTATCGACCATCCTGTCGGTGCACAACTCGGTCGGTTGCGTGCCGGTGCTGCGTTACGGCTCGGAGGAGCAGAAGCAGCGGTTTTTGAAGCCGATGGCGGCGGGGGAAATGCTTGCCGCGTTCTGCCTGACCGAACCCGGCGCCGGGTCCGATGCGGCGGCGATCAAGACACGGGCGGTGCGGCACGGCAACCGCTGGGTTTTGAACGGGACAAAGCAGTTCATCACCTCGGGTTCGACGGCGCAGGTCGCGATCGTGTTTGCCGTGACCGACCCCAAGGCCGGGCGCAGGGGGATCAGCGCCTTTATCGTGCCGACCGCGACCGTCGGGTATCGCGTCGCGCGGCTGGAGCACAAGCTCGGCCAGCGCGCGTCGGACACCGCGCAGATCGTGTTCGAAGACATGGAACTGACCCCTGATCTGATGCTGGGGCAGGAAGGCGAGGGGTACCGGATCGCGCTCTCCAACCTCGAAGGCGGCCGCATCGGCATCGCCTCGCAGGCGCTCGGCATGGCGCGGGCGGCTTATGACGCGGCGCTCGCCTATGCGCAGGAGCGCGAGGCGTTCGGGGAGAAGATCATCGGGCACCAGGCCGTCGCGTTCCGTCTCGCCGACATGGCGACCGGGGTCAACGCCGCGCGCGGCCTGATCCTCGACGCCGCTCAGCGCCGCGACGACGGTGCGCCATGCCTCAAGGAGGCGGCGATGGCCAAGCTCTTCGCCTCCGAGATGGCCGAGCGCGTGTGCTCCGCCGCGATCCAGATCCACGGCGGCTACGGTTACCTCTCGGACTTCCCGGTCGAACGTATCTACCGCGACGTTCGCGTCTGCCAGATCTATGAGGGCACCAGCGACATCCAACGCCTGGTGATCTCGCGGGAATTGGCGAAGGGGTAGACGCCCGCGGTCCTAATTCCGCCCCATCGCGTCGAGAAATCCCTGGAGGATGTAGGCTGCGGCGACTTTGTCGACGATTTCGGCGCGTCGCTTCCTTGTCATGTCGTGGGCGATCATTTCGCGGGTGACGGCGGCGGTCGAGAGGCGCTCGTCCCAGAAGGCGATCGGAAAGTCGCGGAGGGCGAGGACGTTGCGGGCGAATTGACGGGTGGATTGGGTGCGTGGGCCGTCGCCGCCCTCCATCCGCAACGGCAGGCCGATGACGAGGCCCTTCACATCGTGGCGGTCGCACTCGGCGAAAAGCTGGTCCATGTCGTCGCGGAACTTGCGGCGGCGGATCGTATCGAGCGGGGTGGCGATGATCAGTCGCGTGTCACTGAGCGCGAGGCCGATCGTCTTGGTGCCGACGTCGAGCCCCATCACGCGGGTGCCCGCGGGCACCGCCTCGCGCAAGGCGGCGGGGTTGCCGAGAATCATGCCCGATGATAGCGTGGTTTCCACGCTTTTGCCGCGAAAGACAGCAACATCATGGCGTTGGACAAGGCCACCGTGGCACGGATCGCCACCCTGGCACGCATTCGGCTATCCGACGACGAGCTCGAGCCGCTCGCCGGTGAGCTGTCGAGCATCCTCGGCTTTGTCGAGCAACTCGACGAGGTGAACACCGACGGCGTCGCGCCGATGTCGAGCGTCGCCCAGATGACGTTGCGGATGCGGGACGACGCGATCACCGACGGTGGCGACCGCGACGCGATCCTCGGCAACGCGCCCGCCTCGGCGCGCGGCTTTTTCGCGGTGCCCAAGGTCGTCGAATGAGCCTCGTGGCACTCACCCTGGCCGAAGCGCGGGATCAGCTTGCGGCGAAGAAGATCTCCGCCCAGGAGCTGACGGCGGCACACGTCGCCGCGGTCGAGGCCGTGCGCCCGCTCAACGCCTTTATCACCGAGACGCCAGAGCAGGCGCTGGCAATGGCCGAGGGCTCCGATGCACGGCGGGCCAAGGGCGAAGCCGGGGCGATGGAGGGGATTCCCGTTGCGATCAAGGACCTGTTCTGTACCAAGGGGGTGCTGACGACCGCCGCGTCGCACATCCTCGACGGGTTTGTGCCGCCTTACGAAGCGACCGTGACCGCCAATCTGTGGCGGGCCGGGGCGGTGATGCTCGGCAAGACCAATCTCGACGAGTTCGCGATGGGATCGTCGACGACGACGAGCTATTACGGCCCGACCGAGAACCCGTGGCGGCGGGCCGGAGACAACCGGCCGCTGGTGCCGGGCGGCTCGTCGGGCGGGTCGGCGGCGGCGGTCGCGGCGCGGGCGGCGCTCGGCGCGACCGGCACAGATACCGGCGGGTCGATCCGCCAGCCCGCGAGCTTCACCGGCATCGTCGGGCTGAAGCCGACCTATGGCCGGTGCTCGCGCTGGGGCGTCGTGGCGTTTGCGTCGTCGCTCGACCATCCGGGACCGATGACCCGCACCGTGCGCGACGCAGCGATCATGCTCGGCGCGATGGCCGGGCACGACCCGAAGGATTCGACTTCGGCGCGCGTGCCCGTGCCGGATTTCGAGGCGGCGCTCGGCCAGGGCATCAAAGGGCTGCGCGTCGGCATCCCAAATGAATATCAGCCGGACGGGATCATCAGCGCCGAGATTCGGGCCTTGGTCGAGCGCGGCGCTCAGTGGCTGCGCGACCAGGGGGCCGAGATCGTCGACGACATCAGCCTGCCGCATACCAAATACGCGCTGCCAGCCTATTACATCATCGCCCCGGCCGAGGCGTCGTCGAATCTTGCGCGTTATGACGGGGTCAGGTTCGGGCTGCGGGTGCCGGGCGACAGCCTCGAGGAGCTATACGAAAACACCCGCGCGGCCGGGTTTGGCGCCGAGGTGCGCCGGCGGGTGCTGATCGGCACTTATGCACTGTCGGCCGGGTATTACGACGCCTATTACCTGAAGGCGCAACGCGTGCGTGCGCTGATCGCCCGCGATTTCGCGCAGGCGTTCGAGCGGGTGGACTGCCTGTTGACCCCGACTGCGCCGTCGGCCGCGTTTGCGATCGGCGAGAAGGCGGACGACCCGATCGCGATGTACCTGAACGACCTGTTCACGGTGCCGGCCGACCTTGCCGGCGTGCCGGCGATCTCGGTGCCGGGCGGGCTGTCGGGAGACGGGCTGCCGCTGGGGTTGCAAGTGATCGGCCGCGCCTTTGACGAAGCGACCGTGCTGCGCGTCGGCGAGGCGCTGGAAATCGCCGCCGGGTTTTCCCATCTGCCTCAGTTCATAGCGGGATGAAGATGAGCGCGATGATCCAGGGCCGGACCGGCGAGTGGGAGGTGGTGATCGGGCTTGAGGTACACGCTCAGGTCACCGCCGAGGCGAAGCTGTTTTCGGGTGCGGCGACGGCGTTCGGGGCGGAGCCGAACACCCAGGTCTCCACGATCGACGCGGCATTTCCGGGGATGCTGCCGGTGATCAACCGGCACTGCGTGGAGCAGGCGGTGCGGACCGGGCTCGGGCTTGATGCCGAGATCAACCTCAGCAGCGTCTTTGCCCGCAAGAACTACTTCTACCCCGACCTGCCGGCCGGGTATCAGATCTCGCAATACGAGCAGCCGGTGGTCGGGCGCGGGTGCGTCAGGCTCGACATGCCCGACGGCTCGACGCGCGAGATCGGCATCACCCGGCTGCACCTCGAGCAGGACGCCGGCAAGAGCCTCCACGACCAGCACCCGCGTGATACGTATATCGACCTCAACCGTGCCGGCACCGCGCTGATGGAGATCGTCTCGGAGCCGGATCTGCGCAGCGCCGAGGAGGCCGGGATCTATCTGCGCAAACTGCGCTCGATCCTCCGCTATCTCGGCACCTGCGACGGCAACATGGAGGAGGGGTCGCTGCGCTGCGACTGCAATGTCTCGGTACGGCGGCCGGGCGACAAGTTCGGCACGCGCTGCGAGATCAAGAACCTGAATTCGGTGCGGTTTGCAGTGCAGGCGATCGAGGTCGAGGCGCTGCGGCAGATCGAACTGATCGAGGACGGCGGGACGGTGACGCAGGAGACGCGCCTGTTCGATACCGCGCGCAACATCACGCGCAAGATGCGCTCGAAGGAAAACGACTTCGATTACCGCTATTTTCCCGATCCCGATCTGCTGCCCCTGGTCTTGGACAAGGATTGGGTCGCGCGGCTCAAGGCCGATTTGCCGGAACCTCAAGATGACAGGCGACGCCGGTATATCGAAGACGACCATATCCGCCCGGAAATTGCCGAGAGGCTTGTCGACGAACGTGCACTAGCCGACTTTCTGGATGCCGCGCGGGCGACCCGCCGCGAAATGGCGGCCGTGGCAAATTGGATTGTTACCGAAATGCTAGGACGGCTTGACGTCCACGGCCTGACGATCGAACACTGGGCTAAAGCTCCCCCGGTCTCAGCACCGCAAACGGGCGTCCTCATAGACCTTATTGAAAAAGGGACAATCAACCGTTCGCAGGCCAAAAGCCTCTACGCCGACATGTTCGACTACAATCTTACCGCGGCGCGGATGGCCGGAAGTGGATTGGCCTTTGATCAAAAGCCACCTGAATCGCTCGATTTCCAGGAGCTGGCTGAAAAAAGAGGCCTGCGACAGGTCACCGACATCGGCGCGATCGAAGCCGCCGTCGACGCCGCCCTCGCCGCCAGCCCCGCCCAGGTCGCCCAATTCGCCACCAACCCCAAGGTGCTCGGCTTCTTCGTCGGCCAGGTGATGAAGGCGACCCAAGGCAAGGCCAACCCGGCCCTCGTCAACGAATTACTGCGGAAGAAGCTAGGGTAGGCGGCGCGCAGATCGGGTTCCTATTCCGGCATCAGGGCGCAGATGTCGGGCAGGTTACGGTAGCGCTCAGCGTAATCCATGCCGTAGCCGACGACGAACAGGTTGGGGATCTCGAACCCGGTGTAGCGGATGTCGACGGCAGCGGGGGCGACCTGCTGTTTGTGCAGCAGGGTGCAGAGGGCGAGGCTTCCGGGGTGGAACCGGCTCAGCGCTTCCATCAGCCGGCGATAGGTAAGGCCGCTATCGACGATGTCCTCGACCACAAGCACGTCGCGGCCGGCGAGATCGAGCGTGTCGGGCGTCGCGAGCCTCACCGAGCCCGACGAGCGCACCTCCTGGCCGTAGGATGACGCGGTGACGAACTCCATCGCGATCGGGGTCGTCAATTGGCGTACCAAGTCGGCGGCGAAGATCGCCGCGCCCTTGAGCACGACGACGAGGGTGAGCGCCCGGCCGCGGTAATCGCTGTCGATCTCGCGCGCGAGCCCGGCGACCCGGCGGCGGATGCGGGCCGCCGAGATCAGCCGGGTCGATCCGCCGGGCAGCGCTAGTCGCGGCGATAGGGATAGCAGCGGGTGCGCTCGAGCGTCATGCCGAAATGCGCGCCGAGCGCGCGAATCGCGGCGTCCTGATCGTCGTAGGGGTCGGCGTTGGAGGCACCGACGATGATCGGACGAAAGCTGCGGTCATCCTTGCCGCCGGGCGGCAGCATCGCGGTCGCGAGCGCACCGCCGTCATCCGCGCGCAGCGTCAGGAACAGCGGCATCTCACGCTGGATATAGGCCTTCATGCCGATTTCCTGCTCGAAATTCACCGTCGAGACAGGCTGAAACCCTTGTGCCGCCCGCTCGTATTCCTTGCGGAAATACTTCTCGACCGCATGGTGCATGATCTCGGATTCGGCGGCTGCCTCGCCCTCGGTCTCGATCCGGAACCATGTCTTTCCGTCCGGCGCGTCGCAGACATATTTCATGATTCCTCCATGCTCTCGTCCCCGTACCCCCGCACCGGCGATCGGCAATCGCGGCGCAGTCGTGCTTAAGCAAAAGCCGCGGCGGGAAGGGAGTCAACACCCCGCTCAATGATGCCGGCAGCATAGTCGGCGCGCCGCCGTGCTTCGCATTTTTCCTCGCAAATTGCCAAGCGGTTTCGAGACGAGAAAAGACCAAGGCTCGTACCCTTTAGTAAAACAAGAGAAATATTACCATGGTTAACAGAATATAACGTGGCACGTGGCGTGAAGTCAGTAGGTGCGACTGCACAGGAGCGCACCATGGCTTATTCGTCGGACCACGATCTTTCGCAACAAGCCGCCGTTCGTCGGCCGGATCCCTTTGTGTCCTTGACCGCGCACGACGCCGGCCGGGGCCGGTCATGGCTGCTCCGCTTGCTGATGAGCCCCTTCAAGGACGACGACGAGCGGGTCACCTATCGCCTCGCGGGCAAAGTGAGCGACGCGACGAACCGCGGCGACATTCGTGTCGCAAAGGCGTGGAACAGCAATGGCATGCCGGTCG
This sequence comes from Allostellaceae bacterium, assembly GCA_036489765.1. GTDB lineage: Bacteria > Pseudomonadota > Alphaproteobacteria > ATCC43930 > CGMCC-115725 > DATARH01. The sequence goes on from DASXFE010000087.1 coordinate 18,534, forward strand.
CGGAGCCGCCGGGTGCGGTGGGGTTCAGCTCCGGCGACCGGCGGGCCGCCGGGCGCTAGCGCGCCGCCGGCGCGGGGCCGTCGTGTAAGGCGGCGCCGCCGTCGGCGCGAGCTCGTCGGTCGGCCGTATGCCCTCGGTCCATTCGCGCCACAGCGCGACCAGCGCCGCCATTACCGCCGGCCCGACAAAGAGGCCGAGGAACCCCAGCGACTCGACCCCGCCGAGAATTCCCAGCAGCACCCAAAGGAACGGCAATCGCGCGTGGCCGCCGATCAAGACCGGGCGGACCACGTGGTCGGCGATGAAGACGACGACAAAGCCGCTGGCGGCGATGACGATGGCGCCCACGAGCTTGCCCTGCGCGATCAGGTAGAGAGAGGCGACGCAGAACACGGACGGCGCGGCGAACGGGATCACCGCGGCGACCCCGGTCACGGCACCGATCGTGGCCGGGTAGGGCAGGCCGACAAAGAAATAGACGACGCCGAGAATAACACCTTCGGCCAACCCGACCAGGACGAGCCCGACCACGGTGGCGTGCACGGCGGCGACGATCTGTGCGCCGAGCCGCTCGCCGCGATGGCCGAGCATCCGGTCGCTGAGCCCGCGGATCTGCTCGGCAAGGCTCGCCCCGTGGCGAAACAGAAAGAACAGCGTCAACAGCGTAAAGCCGAACAGGATCAGCCGATGCACGATCTCGCCGCCATACTCGCGGGCGGAGGAAAGCATCCGCTGGTTGAACCGGCCGAACAGCTCCTGGACTATCGCCGGATCGCCGACATTGGCATTCCACCACTGGCTGATCGCGCCGCCGTAGCGGGGGATCTCGCCGAGCCATTCCGGCGCGGGAATACCGGATTGCTTGGCATGCCCGATGAACTCGACGACGTAGTGCGTCTCGTGGGCCACTCCGACGCCGAGGAGGGCCAGCGGCACGATAAAGACGACGCCGACCAGGGTGACGAGCACGGCCGGTGCGACATCGCCCGCGAATCGCCCGGGGGTCACGCGCAACAGGCGAACATAGAGCGGCCACAACGCGATCGCAAAGATGCCGGCCCAGACGAGGGCGACCAGGAACTCGTGAAGAATCCAGACACCGGCCGCGATCAGAGCCGCCGCGAGGACGACGCTGGCGATGCTCTGCCGCAGCGGGACGGGGGAAGGTGCGTCGGCTTCGGGCTCCATGTGGGTCGCCTCGGGATTGCGGTTCAGCACTTTAGCGCAACTCCGGGCGTAACCGAATCGGGCTGATACGGTGGTCTTGCCGCGACGCCTCTCTCGGCATAGGCTTTTCCACAGTGATGGACGGTACGTGGCCGCAAAACAGCCGGCCCGCAACCCGAGGAGGTTTGCCGATGGAACGCACGCTTCAAGAGTTTTCCGCCGAGTTGCACCGTATCCTCGCCGCCGACCCCGGCCCCGAGGGGCGCAAGAGGGTTTGCAAGGTGGTCGGCGAGATGTGCGTCGACAAGGCGTTCGTCGGCAAATACCTGACCGACGACGCGCCGGACCGGAAGATCCTCTATGAAGATCCCGAGCTCGGCTTCTGCATCCTCGGTCACGTCAATCACGGCGCCAAGGGGTCAAAGCCGCACGATCACGGCCCGACCTGGGCGATCTATGGGCAGGCCGCCGGCGAGACGATCATGAGCGACTGGGAAATGCTGTCGCCGCCGGACGACGGCGAGCCGGGCAAGGTCAAGCTGGTCCGCGAATACACGCTCACCCCGGGCTCGTCCTATCTCTACAACGAGGGCGACCTGCATTCGCCGCGCCGCGCCGATTCGACCAAGCTGATCCGCATCGAGGGCCGCAACGTCGAGAAGATCAAGCGCCTGCCGTACGAAGAGGCGAAAGGCTTCTGACCCGAGCAAGTTCGGTGCCCGAGTGACGGGCGCTTCTCTACGGGAAGTTGAGACAGCGGGGCGGCGTCAGCGCGGCCCCGCTTTTCAATGCCTGCTTCGCCTACTCTCGCTTTTACAGACACGTCATCCTGGCGAAGGTCGGACCCTTTTATCCCTCGCTCGTGCGCTTCTGCCGTGGATCTGGATCCCGGTCTTCGCCTGGATGACGGCGTACTTTTGAAGCGCGGGGTAGGGCGCGCGCCGACCCACCAAACAAAAACTGCCCCGCACAGGGGGCAGTTTAGACAGAAAGACGAGGGCACCCGTTTGTGGGTGCCCTCTCTTCCTCTGCAGCTATGATCGATGCGCGCCTAGACGCGCTACGACTTAGCCCTCAACCACCGTGACGCGACGGTTGTGAGGCTCGCGGACGCCGTTCGGCGTCGGGACCGCAAGATCGGTCTCGCCGCGGCCGGAGATCGCCATGGCCCTCCACGGCACGCCCATCTTCGCCAGGGCATGCCCAACGTGACGCGCACGCAGAACCGACAACCGCTGATTATAGCGGGCCGAACCCGACGTATCGGTATACCCCGTCACCTGCACGGTCACGACGCCGCCACCACGATACACATTCGCAGCCTGCTGCAGGATGGCCATGCCGGCGGGACCGACCCATGAGCGGTTCCAGCCGAAATAGACAGTGAACGCATGATTGGGCATCGCAGCAACGGGCGCCGCCGGCGGCGGGGCCGAACCCGGAGCGACAGGCTGCAAGCAGCCAGCCAACGCCAGGAGTGAGCAGAGGACTAGGGCGCGTTTCATCGGTTTCCTCCGATAGTTGAGGAGTTCACACTATAAGAAATCACGCTTTTATACTATAGCGAAACGGATTTTCCATCCCTAAACCCATCCAGCGGTTGATAAGTTGCCGGGTGTGACAAAGAGAGCGCTTTTCCCAGGTTTCAGGCCGCGTTGGCGTGTGCAACCCCGCTAAACCAAGCATACGAAGCCTTTGGGGTGCGCTTCAATGTCGCGCGGTCCACGCCGACCAGACCGAACGGCCGCGTATACCCCCAGGCCCACTCGAAATTGTCGAGAACCGACCAGGCGAAATACCCGCGCAAATCTACCCCTGCGGCAATTGCCTTGCGGCAGGCCAGGATATGCTCGCGCAGAAAGGTGATCCGATCTTCGTCGTCGATCCGGCCGTCCGGTCCTGGATGGTCGAGGAAACAGGCGCCGTTCTCGGTGATATAGAGGGTTGGATTGCCATAGTTCTTGTGGAGGTCGAGCAACAGCTCGTAAAGCGCGCCGGGATCGATCGCCCAGCCCATCGCCGTGGTTTTGGTGCCCGGCGGCAAGGCGCCCCAATTGGTGCCGACGAGCCCGCCGGGATCGGCGCGCTGATACATCGGGCTATAGTAATTGACCCCGAGATAGTCGACCGGCTGCCGGATTTCTTTGAGATCGTCCGGCTGCATTAGTGGCGCCACAAAGGGTTCGATCAATGCAGGGTAGCGGCCTTGAAATAAAGGGTTGAGAAACGAACGGTTCCACAAGGCGTCCCAGATCTCAGCCGCACGGTGGTTCGCGTCGGAATTGTCCGAAGGCCGGACGGGCTGGAGACTCAATACGGTACCGAGTTTGAACCGGCTGCCGCCGAGCGCGCGCAAGGTTGCGAGCCCTCGCCCCTGGGCAAGGTTCTGGTGATGGGCGGCGGCAAACATCTTGTCGCGGCTTTTGAATCCCGGCGCGTGTTCGCCATAGCCGTTGCCGATGACCGCGACGACCGAGGGCTCGTTGAGCATCACCCAGCGGTTGACCCGGTCGCCGAGCCGCCCGGCCATCAGCTTCGCGTAATCGGCGAACCAGTCGGCGATCTGCCGGTTGTTCCAGCCGCCCTTGTCCTGCAACCCCTGGGGTAGATCCCAATGGTAGAGACAGACCCAGGGCTCGACCCCGGCCTTGAGTGCGGTATCGACGAGGCGGCTGTAGTAGTCGAGCCCCTTCGAGTCGGGCTGCCCCGTGCCGTCGGGCAGCACGCGCGGCCACGAGATCGAAAAGCGATAGGCCTTGAGCCCGGCCCCGGCGATCAGCGCGATGTCGTCGGCGTAGCGGTGGTAGCTGTCGTCGGCGACATCGCCGTTGCTGCGGTCGTGGATTGTCCCGGGCAGCCGGCAGAATGTGTCCCAGATGCTGTCCGCCTTGCGGTCGCCGCGCCCCTCGACCTGATACGACGAGGTCGCCGTTCCCCAAAGAAAGCCCGGCGGGAATTTTACCGGTTCGGCGGGCGCGGGCTGGGGGAGGGCGGTCGCCGCGATCCCGGCGGCGCCGGCCTTGAGCACTGTGCGCCGATTCACCGGTCATGCTCCCTCTCCGCCCATTGGGGGGAGAGGGCTGGGGTGAGGTGGGAATGTGAGGAGCCTGCCCACCTCACCCTCCCGCTGCGTGGGCCTCTCCCTCTCCGCCCGATGGGCGAAGAGGGGATGTTTTCGTCCCTCACGAAACTAGCCGCCGACGGCGCCCTCGGTGTTGACGTAGATCGCATAGAGCGAGTGGCTGGCGGCGATGAAGAGGCGGTTGCGCTTGGTGCCGCCGAAACAAAGGTTCGCCGCGCGCTCGGGAAGGGCGATGCGGCCGATCATCTTGCCGTCGGGCGCGAAGACGGCGACACCGTTGAGCGCCTCGCTCATTCCCCATCCGCACCACAGATTGCCTTCGACGTCGCAGCGGAAGCCGTCGGGCGTGCCGTCGCCGACCTCGCCGAAATCGGTGCCGTTCTTCAGCGTCGTGCCGTCTTCGGCAACATCGAAGCGGCGGATCGCCCGTTTCGGCTGGGCCCGCGATTCGACGACGTAGAGCTTCGACTCGTCGGGCGAAAAGGCGAGGCCGTTGGGGCCGCGGATGTCGTCGGCGGCGACGGTCACCTTTCCGGTCGCGCCGTCGATGCGATAGACGCGGGTGACCGGGAGTTCGGGCTCGCTGCGGTCGCCTTCGTAATTGCCCATGATCCCGAAGGGCGGGTCGGTGAACCACACCGAGCCGTCGGATTTGACGACGACGTCGTTCGGCGAGTTGAGCGGCTTTCCGTCGACCCGGTTGCACAGGATCGTGATCGTGCCGTCATGCTCGGTGCGGGTGACGCGGCGGGCGCCGTGCTCGCAGGTGACGAGCCGGCCCTGGCGGTCGCGGGTGTTGCCGTTGGAATTGTGCGACGGCTTCCTGAACACGCTGACGGCGCCCGTCTCCTCCTCCCATTTGAGGATGCGGTCGTTCGGGATGTCGCTCCACAGCAGGTAACGGCCGTCGCCGATCCACACCGGCCCCTCGCTCCAGCGGCAGCCGGTGTAGAGCTTCTCGACCGAGGCGTTGAACGGCGGCCGGATCTTTTCGAAGCGCGGGTCAAGGGTGACGACCGCGGGGTCGGGATAAAGCGGGCTGGGCTGCCAGTCTGCGGCGGTCATCGTGCGCTCCCTCGCTGCGTTTGTTGGGCGGCAGCATGGAGCGTTTGCCGCCCGGGCTCAAGGCCCGGCAGCTTAGGGGAACGCGTTGGCGACCGCCTTGAAGAAGCTGGTGATGTTGGCCCCGATCTGGGTCGCGCCGGCAAAGATGGCGATCGAGATCAGCGCGCCGATCATCGCGTATTCGATCGCAGTAACGCCCGAATCAGAGCCTATTGCTTTGACGAGAGCAGTGCGCATACGACGAAAATCCACAGTCGCGAACCCGCCAATGATCCCGGCGAGCCATTGAGAAGGAGTTAAGGTTCCTGGCACACTCCCCCGAACTCGCCCCGGAGACCCGCATGCCGAGCCGTTGCCGATGACGATCCCGACTCCTTATGCCCGCTATCAAGGCGAGGTACTGCCCGAATGGATCGACTGGAACGGGCACCTTAACCTCGCCTATTACGTCGTGCTGTTCGACAAGGCGACCGACGTGCTGTTCGAAGAATTGGGCATCGGCTACGCCTATCGGAAGGAAACCGATCGCGGAACGTTTGTCGCCGAGACCCATACCCGCTACGAGCGTGAGCTTTTGGTCCATGAAAAGGTATCGGTGACGACGCAGGTCGTCGCCGCCGACGACAAGCGCCTCCATATGGCGCACGAGATGTTTCGACTGAAGGACGGGTTGCGCGCGGCGACGCAGGAATTGCTGTATCTGCATGTCGATCTCCGCGCCCGGCGGGTGTGCCCGTTCCCGCCCGAGCTCAAGGCGCGCGTGGCCGATGCCGTGGCGGCGCATGCCGGGCTGCCGCGCCTCGATTGGGTCGGGCGCAAGGTCGGGATGCCGCGATGACCGCCACCGTCGCTGCGGCCGCCGCGGCGGCTCGTGAATGGCTTTACGATGCCGCCTTCCCGTTCTGGTTCGAGCGCGGGATCGACCGCGAGCACGGCGGCTTTATCGATCTCGTGGAAATCGACGGCGGCGTGGTGCCCGGGTCGGCAAAGCGCACGCTTGTCCAGGGGCGCCAGGTCTATGCCTTCGCGATGGCCGGTCGGCTCGGATGGGCCGGGCAGTGGCGCGAAGCGGTCGAGACCGGGCTCGCCACGATCGATCGCGATTGCCGCCATCCCGCGGGCGGCTTCATCCACTCGCTCGACAGCGGCAACCGCCCCGCCGAACAGCGGCGCGACCTGTACGACCAGGCTTTTGTCGCGACCGCTGAGGCCTATGGCGCGGAGGCGCTCGGCGATCCCGGCCGGATCGAGCGCGCCCGCGCCGTCTTTGCCGAGCTCGATCGTAGCTGGCGGCGCTGGCCGGCCGGGTACCGGGAGGGCGAATTGCCCAATCCGGCCTACCGCCGCCAAAACCCGCACATGCACCTCTTCGAGGCGGCGCTGGCGATCCGGCAGAGCCGGTGGGGAAACCACGCCGATCTGGTGCGGTGCGAGCAGATCGCGGGCTGGTTCGCACGCCATTTCTTCGACCGCGGCCGGGGCCTGCTGCCCGAATATTTCGACGCGGATTGGGGCATTGCCGCAGACGAAGCCGCGCAGACCGTCGAGCCCGGGCACCATTTCGAGTGGCTCTGGCTGCTCGCGATGTTGAAGCCGGCTGGGGGCAGCGACTTGTCCGCGATCGGCGAGCGCCTCTGGCACTTTGCCCAGCGCCATGGCATCGACCGCACCCGCAACGTCGCCGTCGACGAGCTCGGCTTCGACGGCCGGGTGAAGTCGGCACGGGCCCGGCTATGGCCGCAGACCGAGCGGCTCAAGGCCGCGATCACGATGCGGGACGAGGCGGAGATCCTCGCCGCCTTCGACGGACTCCAGCCCTACCTCGCGACACCTGCCGCCGGCGCCTGCTACGACAAGATGCGTCCTGAAGGCGGGTTCGAGGCCGAGCCCTCCCGCGCCAGCTCGCTCTACCACATCGTCTGCGCCTACGCGGAGCTGTTGAGCTTAGCAGCGCCGGGCTAGGGCAATCTGCTCGTGCCCTGCGCGCCTTGCCCGCTCACCCCGATCGTGCAGACCGCCTCGGGGCTGTCGATGCGCAGGACGATGCTTTCGCTGATGTAGAACTGGTAATGAACGCCGTCGTGGCCGATGTAGCCGGCGCGGAGGTCCTGGCCCTGCACGAGCACGCCGACGCTGGTGTCGATCAGCGCCCCGCCCTCGATCGCGGTCTTGTGGATGCCAGCGGTGCACAGGCGCCGAAGGTGCTCGAGCCCGATCACGTCGCTGCCGGGGAATAGCTGGAAGAGGCTGTTGTACCGCGCCGGCGGCAGCGCCAGCGCGAAGGGGCCGCGATAGCCGCTTTCGTCGAGCAGCGTGGCCGCCGCCAGCACATCCTTGAGCGCGCCGTCGGGTGTCGACCAGTCCGAGCCGGGGATCTGCTTCCGCCCCTCGACGGTGAGGAGGCCTGGCATATGGAAATCGGGCTGGCCCTTGTAGATGAACTCCTCCTCGCGGTCGGCGACCGCCTCGGCGGCGTCGCGGGCCGGGGCGAGATCGAGCGGCTGGCCGTTTTCGACATGCGCGGCGATGCGCCGCATGCTCAGCCGGAAGCTTTTGCGCAGCATCGGCACCGGCAGCGCGCGGCCGAGGATCGCACCGGCCTCGTCGGGGCCGGGCTGGCGGCAGTAATCGTCGTTGCCGACCTCGATCGTCGTCAGTCCCGTTCCGAACGGTCCCTCGATGTCGAGAAAGCGGCGGCCGGTCAGCCGGTCGCGGGCGGCTTTGACGGCTTCGGCGTCGATCGCGTCCCAGATCGGTTCGGGAAACGGCGCCAGGTTGCGGTTGAGGTAATCCATCACCGGCGTCCTTTCAGCGATCCGACCGTCGGCATCATGTCGACGCGCGCGGGCCGTTCGCCGCCCGCCTCCGCCGCGGAGCCGCCGGCCTTGCCCTCGGCGATCTTCTCGACCTCGGTGATAGGCGCCTCGGTGAACAGGTAGGTCTTGAGCCGTTCGGCAAAGTCGGCGTTATGCCGGCGCATCCACTCGATCAGCATCGAGGCGTGCTCCATCTCCTCGCGCATGTTGTGGAGGAGGATCTCGCGGAGCGCGGCGTCCTCGCTGTCGTCGGCGCGCTGGCGGTACCAGTCGACCGCCTCCAGCTCTTCCATCAGCGAGGTGATCGCGTAATGCAGGAGGCGCGCTTCCTGCGACAGCACTTCGCGCGGGACGTGGAGGTTCTCGCTCGGCATGGCCCTTCCGTTTCTTCTGTTCGCTATCTGATTTCGCTGCCCTGGGGGGATCAACGCTCAGTTGGCGCGAAGGGTTGCCTCCCGGCGTGCGGTTTCGGTGCGGGCGATGTTGGATTTGAGCTCGGCATCGTGGTCGGGGTGGAGCGTCCTCATCGCCCGGTCCCACCATGAGAAGTGAGTCGCGTAGTTGCAGCGGAAATAGCGGTGGTGCTGGTCGTGATGGGTCACGCCGACCATCGGCGAGGGCGGCCAGCTTATCCGCCCGGCATGCTCCCACCCCGAATGCCCGACGATCCCGGTCACCTGGTCGTAGAGCTTGTGCGCGAGGAGGACGGCGGGCGCGACCGGGAAAATCAGGTGCGCGACGAGCCAATAGGATTGCAGGAAGAGGTTGTCGATCAGCCGGTCGCTGTTGTTCGACCAGACGACCGGCGTCACGGTCATGTGGTGCCACTGATGCACCGGCCGATAAAGCGGCCGCGTGTGAATGAGGCGGTGGAACCAGTAGAACCAGGTGTCGAAGAGGATCAGCGACGCCAGCGCCGAGAGGATCGTGCCGACAACTCCGCTCGGCGCCGGCCAGCCCCAGCCGAGCGTCGCATAAGCCCAGTGCCCGGCGCCGAACATCGCCGCGATCCCGGCGAGCGAGACGAGGCTCTGCCGCCGGTCGCGGGCGACGAGCGCGGGCGTCGTCTGGCGCGCCTGGATCTTGGCGGCGGCGATGCCGCGGTTGAGTCGGGTCACGACGAGGCAGGTCGCGACATAGACCGCGACGAGCAGCGCGTAGACGATGGCGATCGTCGCCAGCAGGGATATGATCGGGGCGACCGGCATGGGCGCGCAAAGTGCCACCTTGGACGGCGGGGAGGAAGAGAGATGGAAGACACCGCATTCGCCTCGGCGACCCGGCTGGCCGGCGAGATTCGCGACCATAAGATCGGCTGCCTCGAGCTCCTCGACCTCTTCATTGCCCGGGCCGAGAAGTTCAATCCGGCGCTTAACGCCGTCATCGCCTGGCAGGTCGACGCCGCGCGGGCCCGCGCCCGAGAAGCCGATGCCGCGCTTGCCAAAGGCGAGGTCTGGGGACCGCTGCACGGGGTCCCGATGACGGTCAAGGAATCATATAACATCAAAGGGTTGAAGACGACTTACGGCAATCCGGTCTACCGCGACAACATCGCCTCTTCGAACGCGGTGGTCATCGACCGGTTGCTCGCCGCCGGCGCGGTCATCTACGGCAAGACCAATGTGCCGTACCTGTTGATGGATTCGCAGAGCTACAACGAGATCTACGGCACCACCAACAACCCGTGGGATGTGACGCGCGGGCCTGGCGGGTCGTCGGGCGGCGAGGGGGTGGCGCTGGCGGCCGGGCTGGGCGCGCTCGGCGCCGGCAGCGACATTGCCGGCTCGCTGCGCAACCCAGCCCATTACTGCGGCGTCTACGGCCACAAGCCGACCTGGGGCCTCGTCCCGCCGCGCGGCCACGCGGTCGTGCCCAATATGACCCCGACCGACATCTCGGTCGTGGGTCCGATGGCGCGCCATGCCGAGGACCTCGACCTCGCGCTCGGGATCATGGCCGGCCCCGATACATTGCAGCAGGCGATGTGGAAGCTCGACCTGCCGGCACCGCGCCACCGGTCGCTGAAGGAGTTCCGCGTCGCGGTCTGGGCCGATTCGCCGTTCTGCGACACCGACTCGAGCGTCCGCGAGCGGCTCGATGCGGCTGTCGCGGCGATCACCAAGGGCGGCGCGACGGTAGATGCGGCCGCGCCCAGGCCGATGCCTGACGTCGAGCAGCACCGCTTGTTCATGACCCTGCTGCGCGGCGCGACCGCGTCGCGGCTGTCGGACCAGGATTTCGCCGCACAGAAAGAGATCGCGGCCGGCATCGCCCCCGACGACATGAGCTTCAAGGCGACGCTCGCCCGCGGTGCCGCGCTCGACCACCGCGGCTGGCAGCAGTTCAACGAGCAGCGCAACCGGCTGCGCCACGCCTGGCACGATTTCTTCCAGCGTTACGATGTGCTCCTGACTCCGGTCGCCGCGACCGCCGCCTTCCCGCACGACCACAACCCCGACCGCGACGCGCGCATGATCCGAGTCAACAACAAGATGGTTCCGTATGGCGACCAGCGCTTCTGGGCGGGCCTCGCGAGCCTGTCCTACCTGCCGGCGACCGCCGCGCCGATCGGCCTGACCGCCGAGGGGCTTCCGGTCGGCCTGCAGATCCTCGGCGCCGAGGGCGAGGACCGCACGACGATCGAGTTCGCCCGCCTCCTCGCCGCCGAGATTGGCGGTTTCACCCCACCGCCGGGGTATTAGCCATCGTGGTGACCGCTACTCCTTTCAAGACCGACGAGAATGGCGAAATCATCCGGGAAGAGGCGGTGGCGTTTTATTCGCGCCTGTCCCGGGAAAGGCGTCGATATCGATCTGGAAGCCGTCATTCGGGAAAGCCGTGAGGTCAATCTGGGGCCTGATCTTTGATGGTCGCCCGGCTACCGGCTGGAGCGACGGCGTTGGGGAGATGACCTACCTCTTGCTATGATGCAAGCATGGCCGCCCCGAAATACGCCGTCATCGATCCCGGTACAGGCAAGCTCGACCGACGGATCTTCAGCGACGAGGCGGTCTACGCGGACGAGATGGAGCGGATCTTTGGCCGGGCCTGGCTGATGATCGGGCATGAGAGCCTCGTCCCCGAGCCCGACGATTTCTTTCATACGTACATGGGCGAGGACCCGGTCATCCTGACCCGCGACGGCGCGGGGCGGCTGCACGCGCTCCTCAACATGTGCCGGCACCGCGGCAACCGCGTCTGCCGCGCCGACGACGGCAGCGCCAAGCGCTTCATGTGCACCTATCACGGCTGGACCTACCGCAACGACGGGTCGCTCGAATTCGTGCCGGGCGAGAGCCAGGCCTATTACGACGCACTCGACCGGCCGTCGCTCGGGCTGTTGCAGGCGCGGGTCGAGACCTATGCCGGGATCGTCTTCGCCACCTGGGCCGAGGATGCGCCGAGCCTCGAAGCCTATCTCGGCGACGCGCGCTGGTACCTCGACACGGTGTTCAACCGGCTCGATTGCGGGATGCAGGCGCTCGGGCCGATGAAGTGGATGGAGCCGGTCAACTGGAAGACGCTCGTCGACAATTGCTCCGACAATTACCATGTGCCGACGAGCCACCTGTCGAGCGCGCGGGTGCAGACGCGCTGGCTCGGCCGCCCGGCGCTGTCGCACGAAGACCAGTTCCAGAGCCCGAACCGCCACGCCTTCGTCAACGGCCACTCGATCACCTTCCGGGACGCCGACGACGACCAGCCGCGCTATGTCCATGGCGTGTCGAGCGAGGTGATGAAGCTGTTCCAGGAATACCACGAGGCGACCAAGGCCGAGGTTGCGCGGCGGCTCGGCGAATTCCGCGCGCGGCGGGTGCAACTCGGCAACCACTCGATCTTCCCGAACGGCGTTTTGGGGCTGCGCCTCGCCTTGCCGCGGGGCCCGCGCAAGACCGAGTTCTGGCACTTCGTGCTCCTCGACCGCGACGCCCCCGAGGAGCTGAAGCGCGCGACCCGCATCGGCAGCCAGGCCAATAACGGCGCCGCCGGCATGTTCGAGCAGGACGACGTCGACAACTGGCGCCAGGTGACCGAAGCCAGCACCAGCCGCCTCGCGCGCCGCCACGGCCAGGACCTGTCGATGGGCCTAGGCCACGCCGCCCCCCACCCGGACTACCCCGGCCTCGTCTCCGAACGCTACATCTCGGAAAGCAACCAGCGTTTGTTCTACAAGCGCTGGGAAGATTTCATGAATGCGAAGAGCTGGGCCGACATCCCGCTGTCCCCGATCACCGCCCGCTTCTCGGGCACCGCCACGATGCGGGGGTGAGGAGGATGGCCAAGCCCGACCCGCAATCCCTCTGGTTCGAGCTAAACCGGTTCTACATCCGCGAGGCGTGGCTGCTGGACGAGCGCAGGTTCAACGAGTGGCTCGAACTCTTCGCCGACGACGTCCTCTATTTCATGCCGCGGCGGAAGAATGTGCTGCGGCGGGAATTGCATCGTGAGGTGACCCCGCTGGGCGATCTCGCGATCCTCGAAGAGGACAAGCGCTATCTCGAAATGCGCGTGGCGCGGCTCGAAACCGGGATGGCCTGGGCCGAGGACCCGCCGTCGCGCACCCGCCACCTCGTCGGCAATCTGGAGGTGACATCTCTCGACAGCGGAGAGGTCGAGGCTCGCACAGCTTTCCTCGTCTACCGCTCTCACCTCGAAACCGACCACCAGCTCCTCTCCGGGAGCCGCGAGGACCTCCTGCGCAAAGTCGAAGGTGCGTGGAGAGTGGCGCGTCGCACGATCGTCCTCGACGCCAACGTCCTCCTCGACAAGAACCTCAGCGTGTTCCTGTAGGCGCCCCTCAATACCCCTTCAGAAACGCCAGCACCTGCGCGGTCCATTCCGCCGACTTTTCGAACGGGGGCCAGTGGCCGCAGTTGCTTAGAAGGACGAGGCGCGAATCTTCGATGTGGTTGAGGATCGCGATCGACACCTCGAACGGGACCATGCGGTCGTAGCGGCCGTGGATGAGGAGGACCGGGGCTTTGATGCCCGGCAGGTCCGGCGCGTAGTCGTGGGGGAGGCTTACCGACTGGGCGCGGGCAGCGAGGAACTCGGGCGACCAGGTGTGGGCGTGGTGGATGTAGGCGACGAGCTCGTCGGTCACGAGGCTGTCGTCGTTGATATGGGTGTGCAGGTAGCGGCGGATGTTGTCGGGGCTCGGATCGGCGATCGTGCGGAGCGTCGTACGGGCGCCTTCCGACGGGCGGTTGGCCATCAGATAGCGGTCGCCGCCGGTGCCGATATGCGAGCCGCCCATGACGAAGCGCGTCACCCGGTCGGGGTAATGTGCCGCCGCGACCATCGACGACTGGCCGCCTTGCGAATTGCCGACCCAATGCGCCTTCTCGATCCCGAGCGCGTCGAGAAGGGCGACCGCCGTGCGCGCCTGCAACGCATGCAGGCTCTCGCGATAGACGATCGGTCCCGTCTTCGAAAAGTTGGGCAGGTCCATCAGGATGCAGCGGTAGTGCCGTGACAGCTCGCCGACGACCTTGTGAAACGTGATCCACGCGGTCGTGCCGGGGCCGTAGGAATGCAGGAACAGCACCGGCTCGCCCGCGCCGACGTCGTGGTAGTGCACATTCAGGCCGCCAGCCGAGATGGTGTTGCCGGTGCCCTCCTCGGTCAGGCCATTCGACGCGATGAACGGCATGGGGCCCCTTTGCATGCTGTCGGGGCGCAGCCATCGTCGCCTCCGACAAGCATCGTATCATGACCGGCGCCCGGGGCAGAGATTAGCCCGGCTGCGATATCCGGAAGTATCCCGTCGGGCGAACCGGAAACGCGATGCTAGTATCGGCGCGTAACGCGACACGCCGGAAACCCACCTCACCATGCCACTTTATGTCTGACGCGACCCGGGCCAGCCGCGCCGCGAAGCCGACCGCGTGGACCCCGCTGGCGATCCCGACCTTCCGGGCGGTGTGGCTCGCGAGCCTCGCCTCGAATATCGGCATCTGGCTTGGCAATGTCGGCACCGCCTGGCTGATGACCGAGCTGCGTCCGACCCCCCTCATGGTGACGCTGGTGCAGGCGGCGACGAGCCTGCCGGTGTTTCTCTTCGCGCTGCCGGCCGGGGCGATCGGCGACGCGGTCGATCGCCGCCGGCTCCTGATCGTGCTGCAGATCGCCTCGGTCGGGTTGTCGCTGCTCCTCGGCCTGTCGACCGCGTTCGGGTTGACGACGCCGGCGGTGATCCTCGTCGCGTCGTTCCTGTTCGGCACGACGCTCGCCTTTGGCATGCCGGTGTTCCAGGCCATCGTGCCCGACCTGGTGCCGCGCGGCGAGCTGGCGCCGGCGGTCTCGCTCAACAGCATCGGCATCAACGTCGCGCGGGTGATCGGGCCGGCGGTCGGCGGCTTGCTGATCCTCGTGTGGGGCGCCGCCTCGCCGTTCTTCGTCAACACGATCTTTTACGTTGCGGTCGTGGCGCTGCTGTTGCGCTGGTTGCCGCCGCTCAAGCAGGTGCGGCACGACGGCGGCTGGATCGTCCAGGCCGTCCTGGACGGGATCCGCCACACCGCCGGGTCGGCTGAGATCCGGGCGACGCTGATCCGCTCGGGCGGCTACGCGTTTTTCGCGAGCCTCTATTTCTCGCTGTTGCCGCTCGTGGCGCGCGACCAGATCGCCGGCGGAGCCGGGACGTACGGGTTGCTGCTGGGGTGCCTCGGCGGCGGCGGGATCGCGGCGGTCGTGCTGCTGCCGCGTTGGCGGATGCGGGTCGGGCCAGACCGCGTCGCGCGGCTGGGGAGCTATGCGACCGCGCTATTCCTCGCCGCGCTCGGCGGCTGCCGCGGGTTGTGGAGCGTCGTGCCGGTGCTGCTGCTCGCCGGGGTTGCGTGGGTCGCGGTGGTGGCGACCGTCAACGTCGCCGCGCAGACCGCCTTGCCCGCCTGGGTCCGGGCGCGCGGCCTCTCGATCTTCATGATCGTGTTCAACGGGATGATGGCCCTCGGCAGCGCGTTCTGGGGCGTCTTTGCGAGCCATGCCGGCATCCCGGCGACCCTCGCCGCCGCCGGAGCCGGCCTCCTTGTTTTCGACCTGTGCACGTTGCGCTGGCGCATCCCCGGGGAGGAGGCGCTGGAGGCCGTGCGCTAGAACGTGAACATCGTCGCTTCGGGCGGCAGGCCCATCATGATGCGGCCGACGGTTTCGAAATGGCTCTGCCGGGCCTGCATCTGTTGCGCGATCGTGTGGATGTCGCGGAAGCGGCGCTCGAACGGGTTGACGTTGAAGATCGCGGTCGCCCCGGCGGCCTGGTAGAGCGCGTCGACCGCGTCGCGCGCCTGGTGGATTGCCCAGGTGGTCGCCAGGCGGAGGGTCGCGTTCTCGTCGATCGACAGCGTGCCGTTTTTCTCTACCGCGTCCCAGCTATCCTCGAGCACGCCGATGACGTAGCGCCGCGCCGACGAAAGCCGCGCCTCGGCCTGCGCCACCTGCGACTGCACGACGT
Source organism: Allostellaceae bacterium (assembly GCA_036489765.1). Taxonomy (GTDB): domain Bacteria; phylum Pseudomonadota; class Alphaproteobacteria; order ATCC43930; family CGMCC-115725; genus DATARH01. The sequence goes on from DASXFE010000087.1 coordinate 34,117, forward strand.
TGTTGTTGCGCATCGTCACCCGGGCGCCGCGCGGGATCTTGTCGCGGGCGAGCTCGATTAACGAGTCGAGGACGCTGCGCGCGACCCCGAGTGCGACGCCGGCAAAGGCCGCGGCATAGACGTTGCTGCTGCTGAAGCGATAGAGCGTCCCCGGCTCGCGCGGGCGGTTCGTGGGGTCGCGGTTGATCGTGTAGTCCTCGGCCACGAACAGGTCCTCGACCGTCCAGGTATCGCTGCCGGTGCCGCGCAGGCCGATGACGTGCCAGATGTCGGTCATCTTCGTGGCGGATTTCGGAAACAGTAGGGTGCGCATGATCGCGCTGCCGTCCTCGCGCAGGAGCGGTGCGCCGTTATCGGTAAAGACGCTGACATGGGCGCCGATCCAGCTCGCGTGATGGCTGCCGCTCGCGAAGCTCCAGCTTCCCGAGACGCGGAACCCGCCAGGGACGGTCAGCGCCTTGGCGGGCCCGGGCGGACCCCAGCCGACGATGCCGTCGGGCGGGCCGAAGATGGTCTGTGCGACCTCGGGGCTCAGATACGCCGCGCTCATCGAGCAGCCGCAGCTTTGCCCGACGCACCAGGCGGCGCTGGCGTCGCGGCGCGCGATCTCCTCGATGACCTCGATGTATTCCGACGGCCGCATCTCGAAGCCGCCGAGGGAGCGCGGCTTCAGAAGAGCGTACATGCCCGACTCGATCAGCGCCGTGACAAGGCGCGGCGGCAATTCGCGGCGCTGTTCGATCTCGTCGGCGCAGTCGGCGATCAGCGGACCGACCGCCCGTGCCCGGGCGAGCGGGCTGCCGGAATTGTCGCCGTCCTTATGGGCCTGCCCGCCCTTTGACCGCATCGTCCGCTCCTGCATTGCCCTCTGTTGTGCCGCCGATACTAGCATCCGCCTCGGGCTCGGCGGCAAGCGAGGCCTTGCGCCGGCACGCGAACCGCGATCTCGCTTGAAATCCGCGCGTTTCCCTGGAATCGGTACGCGATGGCCGATCCGCACGTGCATGCCCCGGAGATGGCGCCGGACGCCGCGAGGATGCCGCCGGTGCGGGTCCAGACGCCGCATGGCGGCATCGTGCCGCGGGCGCGCGGCGGGGGTGTCTTTTTCGCTGCCGCGCCGGCCGAGGCGCTCGTCGACGAAGGGCTGTGGGGCGAGCCGGTCGACGATCCGCCGCCGATCGTCGAGGGCTTCCTCGACGATCCGTTACCCGAGCCGGAAGCCAAACCCCAGCCGGCACCGCCGCCGCAGCCCGAGGTGCATGCCGAGCCCGACCCGACGGTGGCGCTCGTGCGGCGTCCTGTCCGCCACGGCTTCCTCGGCGCCCCGACGGGCGAGTTTCCACGCCGCCAGCTTCCACCCGGACCGCCGCCTCCACCGCCCGCACCGGCGGAATTGGAGGTGGTGTTGCCACCGGCGCCGCTCCCCGCTTCCGAGCCTGCTTTAGCGATACCTGCAGCGGCTCCAGCGCCTGAGCCTGTCGCGGCGCCGGTCGAGCAGCCCGCCGCGCTTGGGCACACGCCGGCGGTTTCGCCTCAGCCCGATCCGACGACCCCCTGGTGGCGCGAGCCGCCGCCGGTCCCGCAGCCCCCGCCGGCGATCGACCACGAGGAGGCGGAACCCCGGTTGACGGCGATACTCGCCGACACGATCGTCGCCGACCCTGTCTACGAGTACGACGAGGCGGCGTTCGCCGAACCCGCCGTGGAGACCGCGGCGCCGGGGGCGACGCTGGCCGCGCGCTGGGGCACGTTGGCGGGATCGATTCGCGCCGGCTGGCCTCAGGCGACCTTGCCGCGTCCATCGTGGCTGGGGCGGTGGCGGCCGATCGGTGCGGCAGCGGCCGGGCTCGTCGTCGTGGTTGCCGTCGTGCTCCTCGGGGTCAGGCTCTTCCCGCACAACCGGTCGGCCTCGTCACCGGAGCCGGCCGTCGCCGCGGCGCCCCGGCCGCCCATTGCCGCGCCGACCCAGACCGTGGCCGCGGCGCCGCCCGCCGCACCCGCCAAGCCGGGGGCGGTGCCCGATGATCCCGCCGGGCGCGCCCAGTTCTATCTGGCTCGCGCCAAGGCCGGAGATCCCGATTCAGAGCTTCAGGTCGCCATCCTCTACGCCAAGGGCGAAGGGGTGGCGCAGGACTATGCGGAAGCCGCCAAATGGTTCCGTGCCGCCGCTTCGCTGGGGGTCGCGCGGGCGCAATACGATATCGGTGTCTTGTCGGAGCGTGGGCGAGGGATTCCAGTCAATTACGAGGATGCGTTCAAGTGGTATACCAAGGCCGCCGAAGCCAATTTTGCGCTCGCGCAATACAACCTCGCGGTCGCCTATACGCGCGGGCAGGGGACGCGGCAGGATTTTGCCGCGGCGGCCAAGTGGTATCAGCGCGCGGCGCGGCAGGGCGTCGTGCCGGCAATGGTCAATCTCGCGATCCTATATGAACGCGGCGAAGGGCTGACGGCCTCGGCGATCGACGCCTATGCCTGGTACCGCGCGGCGGGCGAACGCGGCAACCACCCCGCCGCGCAACGCGGGGCCGAGCTGTTCGACGTGCTGTCGATCGCCGACCGGTCGCGCGCCGAAGCGCAGACGGCAACGATCTTCGCCCAGCTTCCGGCACCCGAACCGACGCCGACGCTCAAATCGGGACTTGATACGGATGGCGTGGTGCCGGCATCTACTGCCGGAAAGCCCGCGGCGGCGACGCATTGACCGAGCGAGCGTAACGGAGAGCCAGATGGCGTTGTCGATGCTGCCGCCGGAACCCGAACAGGTTAACGACGACTATGTGATCGAGCGGGAGGACGAGCGCGCCCGGCCACCCGTCGGCGCGCAAATCGTCTCCGGCGTGCGCTTCGTCCTGGTCCTCGTCCTCGCCTGCGTCTCGCTCGCGCTGTTCTGGGTCGTCGGGACGATGATCGGCCTGATTTGACCTAGGCGACCAAAGCTACCCCTGGGCGAGCAGCACCGCGGCCACGAGGTCGGCGGGCCAGAAGAGCCCTGCATCGGTCGCGGCAATGACCCGACCGGGGGCGACCCGGCTTATCCCATATTCGATCGGTTGGCGCAGGTGGGTCGCCGTGTCGGCGAGACCGGCGAGGGCGTAGAGGCACAGGGCGACAAGCCCGGCATAGTGCCCCCTCATTTCACGTGACGCATCTCAAACGACCCGGATGTTCTTGAACTGCCAAGGGTCGTCGCGGTCGAGGTCTTCCGGGAAGAGGCGCTCGCGGTCCTGCAGCGGGGTCCAGTCGCCCCACACCCCGACCATCTCGCCGAGATAGGGCCCGGCAATTTCGAGGATGCGGGCGTAATCCATCTCATCCGGCTCGACGATCCCGCGGCGGGGGTTTTCGATGGCCCAGATGATCCCGGCGAGGACTGCCGCGGTCACTTGCAGCGATGTCGCGTTGTTGTGCGGGGCGACCCGCCGGGCCTCGTCGATCGACAGGCGCGAGCCGTACCAGTAGACGCCCCTAGGATTACCCATCAGCAACACACCGAGTTCGTCGATCCCGGCTGTGATCTCGTCCACGATGAGGCGTTTCCGATCCTGCAACTGCCAGTTCTTGCCGGCGAGCTCGTGCAGGCTCAAAACCGCGTCGTCACAGGGGTGATAGGCGTAGTGGCAGGTCGGGCGATAGCGAGCGTCGGCCCCGCTGCCGATGGTCAGATAGTCGGCGATCGAGATCGATTCGTTGTGGGTGATCAGCCAGCCGAGATAGGGGCCTTCGAGCGGCGTCCAGCTCCGCACGCGTGTGCTGGCGCCGGGGCGCATCAGGTAGATCGCCGCCTGGCTGCCCGCCTCGTGGCGGCGGCCGTCGGCGGGGAAATGGCGCTCATGCGTGCCCCAGCCGAGCTCGGCCGGCTGCGAGCCCTCGCTGAAAAACCCGTCGATCGACCAGGTGTTGACGAACTCGAAGGGCTCCTTCGGCATCGCGGCGACCTGCGTGTCGCGTTCGGCGATGTGGATGGCCTTGACCCCGAGCGCTTCCGACAGACGCGCCCAGCCTTCGCGGTCGGCCGGCACCTGCGTGCCCGGCGCGAGGTCGACCAGCGCCTGCTTGACGAAATGCGACACGAGGCCCGGATTGGCGCCGTGGGTGATGACCGCGGTCGGGCCATCTGGCGCTTTGCGGCGCAGGGCGAGGGCGCCCTCGCGGAGGGCGTAGTTCGAGCGCGCCGAGGGGGGCAGGCTCGGGTCGGTATAACCCCCGGGCCACGGCTCGATGCAGGTGTCGAGATAAAGCGCGCCCCGTTCCTGGCACAGCTCGATGAGGGCGAGGCTGGATACGTCGACCGAGACGTTCAGCAGGAAATCGCCCCCGCCGAGCCTCGGACCCAGCACGTCGCGGTAATTCTCGCGGGTCAGCGCGTGCTCTGCGAACGAGATGCCGTATTCGGCCGCGACCTCCCGCCCGCGCTCCTCGGCGGTGATGATCGAGATCTGCCCGGGCTTGATGTCGAGGTGCCGCAGCAGGAGCGGCAGCACACCCTGACCGATGCTGCCGAACCCGATGATGACGAGGTGGCCGGAAAACGCGATGCGGTCGGTCATCAGCCTATTCGGCGGCCTGGGCTTGGACGGCGCGGCGCTGCAGCACCACCTTTTCGGCGACGCGCCCGAAGAAGTGGTAGCCGGAGCCGCCCTCGGCGAGGAGGTCGAGGAACTCGTCGGGCTCGGTGATCTGCACGCCGCCGAGGATGTCGGCGCCGCGGGCGAGGAACGCGTCGGGAAGCATCCCGACGGTCGGGCCGACGAGCGTCACGCGGCAATCGGGCCGGGCCATCGCCAACAGGTCTTCCATGGAATGGTAGAGCAGGGTCGAGCCGGTGATCAGCAGCACATCGGCCTGCGGGATCACTTCCGACGCCGTTTCGGCCGGACGATAGAACGGCATCTCCGACTCTTTCAAGGTCGCCGGGTCCTTTTCGAGGACCAGAAATCTCTGCCCGCGCTTCTTCAACTCCCTGAGGAACGGGACGAAGGCGCCGACGATGACGGTCAGGTCGTCGGGGCGGAAGATGTTCGCGTCGAAGGCGTCGACGCCGCGGCGGAGTTCCGCCTCGGGATGCGGGCGGCGGCGGGCGGCGAGGTCGGCGAGGGCGTTGATCGTGGCGATGCCGACGCCGCGGCGGATGCCGTGGTCGGAGAACGCCTCCTTCATCACATCGCGCGCGGGGCGGCCGTGCATCTTGCCCGGAAACGGCATCGCCATCGCCGACGAGGGGCAGCATACCGCCTCGGGGATCGTCTTGATCGGGGTCACGCAGGCGCCGGCATGGCCGGTATTGAGCTTGACCCCGGTAAAGAACAGACCGATGACCGCGCGCTCGATCGTGATATCGTCGAGCCCGGCGCCCAGGATGTCGTCGATGGTTGCGATCGTCTCGTCAAGGATGGTAGCCGCCACGAGCCTTGTCCTCTGTGCCGTTCGGTATTGTGCCGTTGGGGGTTTATCACAAACGGGCCATGAAAAACTCTATCCGCATTGTCGCTGGCGCCGCCGTGGCGCTCGCTTTCACTATCCAGGCTACGCCCGCCGCGCGGGCTCAAGGAGCACCGGGACACATGACCGAGATGGAAGGCGGCCTCAAATACACCGACACGCAGGTCGGCACCGGTAAGATCGCGACCGCGGGGCACCAGGTTTCCGTGCATTACACCGGTTGGCTTTATGAAAACGGGGTCAAGGGCAAGAAATTCGACAGCTCGCTCGATCGCGGCCAGCCGTTCCAGTTCAACCTCGGAGGCGGTCAGGTCATCAAGGGCTGGGACGAGGGCGTCGCCGGGATGAAGGTCGGCGGCAAGCGCACGCTGATCATCCCGCCGGCCCTCGCCTATGGCTCCCGCGGCGCCGGCGGCGTCATCCCGCCCCTTGCGACGCTGATGTTCGATGTCGAGCTCTTGAAGGTCGATTAGGACCCGGCGGTGACCCGGCTGACGCTGCGCATCGATTTCGACGGCGATCGCGCGATCGGACCGGGGAAAATCCGTCTGCTCGAACTGATCGCGGCGAAGGGGTCGATCTCGGCGGCCGGACGCGAGATGGGGATGTCGTACCGGCGCGCGTGGCTGCTCGTCGACAACCTCAACCGCTGTTTCCGGAACCCCGTCGTCTCGGCGCAGACCGGCGGCGCCAAGGGCGGCGGCGCCGCGCTGACCGCGCTCGGCCACGACGTCATCAAGCACTACCGCGCGATCGAGCAGAATGCCGCCAAAGCCGGCGCCGACCACGTCGGCGCGTTGGCGGCAGCGCTGGCCGACGTCGAGCCGCCCGAAGGACGAGAGCCGCCGCTCGATTAGCGGGCGCGGACTGGCTGTCTGGGGAAAGGCCGGTGAGCCCAATCTTCGGTATAGGATTGCGCTCGCCGGCGAAACCTTTGTTGTGAGCGCCTTTGACCGATATCCCGACGATTTGGGATGCGTTCGCTACTGCCGAGCTGTGGCAGATCATCACCCTGTCGCTCAGCGTGAGCCTGTCGGCTGCCGCCATCGCGGCCGCGCTCGGTCTGCCTCTCGGCGTCGCATTGGCGGTCTGGCGATTTCCCGGCCGGCGCGTGGCGATCGTCACCGCCAATTCGCTGCTGGGCCTGCCGCCGGTGGTGATCGGGCTCGTCCTCTATCTCCTGTTGTCGCACGAGGGACCATTCGGCTGGCTCGGGCTGCTGTTCACGCCGACCGCGATGGTGATCGCGCAGGCGGTTCTGGCGCTGCCGATCGTGACGGCGCTCGCGCACCGCGCGGCGGAAGACCTATGGGCCGAATACGGCGACGCCTTGCTGGTGTTCGGTGCGAGCAAAAGCCGCGCCGTTCCCGTCTTGATCGATATGGGGCGCGTCGCGATGCTGACCGCGGTTCTGGCCGGATTCGGCCGGACGATCTCCGAGGTCGGCGCCATCCTGATCGTCGGCGGCAACATCGCCGGCTATACCCGCACGATGACCACCGCCGTCGCGCTCGAAACCAGCAAGGGCAACCTGCCGCTTGCGCTCGGGCTAGGGGTGGTGTTGATCGGGATCAGCACCTTAATCAGCGCGACGGCCTTTGCATTGATCGGCCGGTCGCCGCGGTAGGGAGGATTTCTTCATGCGCATCATCTGGCGCGCGCTCGCCGTGCTGCTCGTTGCCCTCGCGCCCGCCGCTTATGCCGCGGATGCCCCACCGCAGACGATCGTCCTCGCGTCCACGACCTCGGTGGACAATTCGGGGCTGCTCCAGGCGATCCTGCCGGGGTTCACCAAGGCCACGAACATCTCGGTCAAGGTGCTGGCGCAAGGAACCGGCCAGGCGCTCGACACTGCGCGGCGGGACGATGCCGATCTGGTGCTGGTCCATGATCCCGAGGCAGAGGCCAAGTTTATCGGCGAAGGGCACGGGATCAACCAGCGCCAGATCGCCTGGAACGACTTCATCATCGTCGGGCCAAAGGGCGACCCCGCCCATATCGCCGGCGGCCACGATGCCCTTGCCGCGCTGAAGGCCATCGCCGCGACCAAGGCCGCCTTTGTGTCGCGCGGCGACCGCAGCGGCACTAACGCCCTCGAGCTGCGCCTCTGGAAGGCTGCGGATATCGACCCGAAGGCGGCGGGCGGCGGCACGTGGTATCGCGACATTGGCGGCGGCATGGGGCAGGCGCTCAACGCTGCCGCGGCAATGCCGGCCTATACGCTGTCGGATCGCGGCACTTGGCTCAGCTTCAAAAACAAGGGGCCCCTGGTCGTCTCGATCGAGGGTGACCCGCACCTGATCAATCGCTACGACGTGATCGAGCTGAACCCGCAGAAACATGGCAACCGCAAGCTCGCCGCCGCCAAGGCGTTTGCCGATTGGTTGGTGTCGCCGGCCGGCCAAGCGGCGATCGGCGCCTACAAGGTCGGCGGTGAGGAACTGTTCAATCCCTCCGCCGAGCATCCGAAGTGACCGCGACAGGTATTGCGCCGTGTCAGCCGGCGTCGGCGCTCGCCACGGGGCCGGCTCCGGCGAGAGCGTGGTGGTCGAAGGCGATGCTTTTGATGACGGCGTAGACCGGCCGGCCGGGGGTGAGGCGGAGGCTTTCGACCGAGCGGCGGGTGAGACGGGCGATCAAGGGCTCGCCGGCGCAATCGAGGCGGATCTCGACGATCGGGCCGTCTGCCTGACCGATCTCGGCGACGATGCCTGGGAGGACGTTGAGGGCGCTGAGACCTTCGGGCGGGGCGAGGGCGATCATCACGTCGCGGGCGCGGATGCGCACCCGGAGTTGGGTGCCGAGCGGGATGTCGAGGCGCGGCACCCGGAGTTCGCCGGCCGCCGCTCGCAACAGGCTGAGGCCGAAGGTGACGTCTACGCCGGTGACGCGGGTGTTGAGGATCGCGCCGGCCTCGACCCGCCCGGTCAGCGGAAAGAGGTCGAGGCGCCCCATGATCTCGGCCGGGCTGCCGGTCGCGGCGACGCGGCCGTCGGACAGCACGACGAGCGTCGTCGCCAGGCGGGCGACCTCCGGGATCGAGTGGCTGACATAGACGATCGGCGTGCGGATCTCGTCGCGCAGCCGCTCGATATAGGGGAGGATTTCTGCCTTGCGCCCCTCGTCGAGCGAGGCGAGGGGTTCGTCCATCACCAGGACGCGCGGCCGTGCCAGCAGCGCCCGGCCGATCGCGACGCGCTGCTTCTCGCCGCCCGACAGGTTCTCCGGCCGCCGCGCCAGCAGATCGCCGATGCCGAGGAGTGCGACGATCTGGTCGAACTCGCCGGTGTCCTTCGGGCCTTTGGCAAAGCGGGCACCGTAGAGCAGATTGCGCCGCACGTTCAGATGCGGGAACAGCCGTCCTTCCTGGAACACATAGCCGATGCGGCGGCGATGCGGGGGGACGAACCGGCGGGTCGCGGTGTCGGTGAGGACGTCGCCGTCGACCTCGATGCGGCCCCGATCCGGGCGGATGAGGCCGGCGATCACGTTGATCAGCGAGGTCTTGCCGGCGCCGGAGCGGCCGAAGAGGGCGGTGAGGCCGGCACCGGCGGCGAAATCGACGGCGAGGTGAAAACCGCCGAGCCGGTGGTCGATCGCGACCCGGAGCGTCACGTCGCGGTTCCCCGCATGGCGCGGCGGGCGAGCGCCTCGGAGATGAAGAGCGCGACTGTGGAGATGACCACGGCGACGATCGTCAGCCGCAACGCGCCCAGGTCGCCGCCCGGCACCTGCGTGAAGACGTAGATCGCGGTGGGGAGCGTCTGCGTCTCGCCGGGAATGTTCGAGACGAACGTGATCGTCGCGCCGAACTCGCCGAGCGAGCGGGCGAACGAGAGGATCATCCCGGCGACGATGCCCGGCAGGATCAGCGGCAGGGTCACGGTCAGGAACACGAATAGCCCGCTGGCGCCGAGCGTCGCGGCGGCGTCTTCGAGGCGGCGATCGACGGCGTCGAGCGACAGGCGGATCGCCCGCACCATCAGCGGAAAGCCCATCACCGCGCTGGCGAGCGCCGCGCCCGTCCAGCGGAACGCAAAGACGAGCCCGAAGACGTCCTCGAAAAACCGGCCGAGCGGCCCGCGCCGGCCGAACAACAGCAGCAGCACGTATCCGGTCACCACCGGCGGCAATACCAGCGGCAGATGCACGATCGCGTTGAGCAGCGACCTGCCCCAGAACCGGCCGCGCGCGAGCAGCATCGCGGCGGCGATGCCGAACGGCAGGCTGCACGCCATCGCCCAGGCCGCGACCCACAGCGACAGGCGGATCGCGGTCAGTTCATCGGGCGAAAAATCCGTCAGCCAGCTCAACGGACCTCAAGGTGCTTGGTTGAGAAAGTCGAACCCGGCCTTCTCGAACACCGCCTTGGCCGCGGGGGTCCGCAGATAGGTGACGAATGCCTTGGCATCGGGGTTCTTGGAGCTCGTGGTCAAGGCCATCGGGTAGATGATCGGCGGTACGCTATCGGCCGGGAATGTTGCGACGATCTTGACGTTAGGTTCAACCGCCGCGTCGGTCTTGTAGACGATCCCGAACGGCGCCTCGCCGCGGGCGACGAGCGTCAGGGCCGCACGCACGTTCTCCGCCGCCGCGATCCGCCCCGACACGCTGTCCCAGACGCCGAGCCTGGTCAGCGCCTCCTTGCCGTAGATGCCGGCCGGCACCGACGCCGGGTCGGCCATCGCGAGCTTGCCGCTGGCGCCGAGCGCCTGGGCGAGCGGGAATCCACGAGCGATCGTCACGCTGGCCGTGCTGTCCTTCGGCGCGATCAGCACCAAGACGTTGCCGAGCAGGTTGACCCGGCTGGATTTGTCGATCAGGTGCTTGTCGTCGAGATAGTCCATCCATTTGAGGTCGGCCGAGATGAAGACGTCGGCCGGGGCGGCGTTCTCGATCTGCTTCGCCAGCGTCGAGCTCGCCGCGTAGGAGATATCGGCATGCTTGCCGCTCGCCTTTGCGTTGTCGGCGTTGATCTGGTCGAGCACGTTCTTGAGGCTCGCGGCGGCAAAGACCACCACATCGCCCGGCGCCGCGAATGCCGCCGATGGGGCCAAGCCGAGCGCGACGACCACACACCCCAGCGCCAAGACGATCCGTCGCATGCGGTCCTCCGGTCCGTTATATTGTTTTATATACATCGGTGAATACGCGATTGCCTAGTGCCGGGACGCCGCATCCCTTTATCCTTGTTCCGGCAACATTGGAGGGGCGGGGATGAGCGAGGCGGTGCGCTGGCTTCTGTCGGCCCAGGCCAAGTACATAACGGGGCAGACGCTGGTCGTCGACGCCGGCGCCAGCCTCGTCGGTCCCGCCCGCGTGCCGTGAACCCAAGGGAGACTGCGATGAATCTATTCGACCTCAGCGGCCGGGTGGCGATCGTCACCGGCGGCAATGGCGGGATCGGGCTCGGCATGGCGCGCGGGCTCGCCGGCGCCGGGGCGACGGTCGTCGTCGCCGCGCGCAACCGTGAGAAGTCGCTGGAGGCGGTCGCCGAGCTCGGCATGATCTCCGGACCGGACGGGGCGGCGTTCGTCGCGCTCGATGTCGGCGACCCGGCCTCGTGCCGCGGCGTCGTCGACGAGGTCGCCGGGCGCTTCGGCCGGCTCGACATCCTCATCAACAACGCCGGCATGTCGATCCGGAAGCCGCCCGAGACCTACACGGTGGAGGAGTGGGTGCAGGTGCTCAACGTCAACCTGACCGGCGCCTTCGTGCTGTGCCAAGCGGCCCATGCGCCGATGAAAAGGCAAGGCGGCGGCAAGATCATCAATATCGGGTCGATGATGTCGATCTTTGGCGGCGCCTATGCCGCGCCCTATTCGTCGTCCAAGGGCGGGATCGTGCAGATGACCAAATCGCTCGGCACCGCCTGGGCCAAGGACAACATCCAGGTCAATGCGGTTTTGCCTGGCTGGATCGACACCGAATTGACCCAGAATGCCCGCGATCAGGTGCAGGGGCTCAACGAGCGCGTCCTCGCCCGCACCCCGGCCGGCCGCTGGGGCGTCCCCAACGACCTGTCGGGGGTCGCGGTGTTCCTCGCCGCCGCAGCGTCAGACTTCGTCACCGGTGCGGCCATCCCCGTAGACGGCGGATACGCATCCGAATTCTAGGCTAGGGGAGCTGCGCGACGCGCACCGGGGCCCGGCTGTGCTTGCTCCAGGTGCCCGTGTTGTCGCCGACCGCGACGCGCATCCGCGAATAGCAATCCTCGCGCTCGCTCGCCAGATAGCGGATGAACGAGCCGCTTTGCTGCTGGCAAAGCTGCAGCGCCTCGCGCTTGTGCGCGTCGGTCGGATAGCTGCTCTGATAGATCGCGGCCAGTTCATGCGGGAAACTCGCCGCCGTCGCCAGCAACACCGCTGCCCCGCACAGGCCGATCTTCTTCACCAGCGTCATCATCGCCTCCAGACATCACCGCCGGCACCGTGCCGGCACGCGACATTCCTCAAGAGGCGTGCCAGGGAGGCTGGATTGGATAAGTGTAGGGCCTGTGCGTAGGAGTATAGTTAAACGAATATTTCTGGTGTTCCTGTCTTGCAATTTGCAATGTGGTTTGCAACGCAAGACGAATATATAAGGTATTTAATTTAGGTCGAGGAGACCATTTGGGGGGAATCGCCCGCGCGTCCGCGCCAGTGCCGCCTATTTCCAAAACTCCCGCGTCGCCAGCCGGCACCCCTCGGCCATCGCGGCGAATTTGGCCCAGACGACCTGCGGGTCGACGGCGGCCTGGCCGACCCAGGTGCCGTAGCCGCAGTCGCTGCCGGCGATGACGTTTTCGCGGCCGACGAGCCTCGCGTAGCGGCCGATGCGCTGGGCGATCAACTCGGGATGCTCGATGAAGTTGGTCTTCGACTCGAGGACCCCGGGGATGAGGATCTTGCCCTCAGGCAGTTTCACGGTTTCGAAGACGGCCCATTCGTGGGCGTGGCGCGGGTTGGCGGCCTCGAAGGACAGGCCGGCGGGCTTCGCGGTGAAGATCACGTCGATGATGTCGCGCAGCGGCACGTCGCAATGGTGCGGGCCCTCGTAGTTGCCCCAGCAGAGATGGAGCCGGGCGCGGTCGGCCGGGATGTTGCGGAGGGCGTGGTTGAGCGCCTCGATGTGAAGCGCGGCGGCCTTGCGGAATTCCTCGGTCGTGAGCCCCGCGTACTGGATGTGCCGGCCCATCGCGAGATCCGGGCAGTCGATCTGCAGGATGTGGCCGGCGTTGACCACGGTTTCGTATTCGGGGCGCATCGCCTCGGCGATGTCGGCGAGATAGGCCTCGCGGGTCGGGTAGTAGCCATTGTGGAAGAACAGCGAGATGAGGCCCGGCGAGGCGGCGCTCAGAAACCCTTCGCCGCCGGTGAGCGCGGCCGACAGGTTGTCGGCGTCTTCCTGCGCCGCCTTGGTGTCGCGGGCGCGGACGGGGCCGGTGCAGCCGGGGGTCTTGCGGCGGGCGCGGCCCGGGTCGCCGAAGACGCGGCGGGCGAGGGCGGGGAACTCGACAAGGTCCTGGTAGGTGAGGGGATGGCTCTCGCCGCCAAACCCGTCGAGCCGGTCCTTGATGTAGGTGGCGTAGCTCGGCTTCGAGAGCTCGCCGTCGTTGACGATGTCGATCCCGGCGCCCTGCTGGAGCGCCACCACCTCGGCGACCGCCTCGCGGATACGCGCGGCGAGTGCTCCCGGGTCCACGGGCACGCCCTCCTCTTTCGCGAACATCGTCCGCACCAGGTCGTCGGGGCGCGGCAGGCTCCCGGTGTGGGTGGTAAGAAAGCGCTCGGTGCTGCGCTGCATGTTCGCCTCCCTCGACCTCGTAGGATGGGCTGAACTTCGCGAAGTTCATCAAGGATTTTAACCATAGAGGCACCGAGGCACAGAGGGGCGCGAGGCGCTTCAAAAAAAGTCATTCACAAAGAGGCAGTGAGACAGTGAGTTTGCTGCCCACCCCTCACCGTCCCACCGCTTCATTGTGAATCTTGGGCGCTCCGCGCCCCTCTGTGTCTCTGCGCCTCGGTGGTGAAACGGATATCAGATGGGCTTCGCGTGGCTGGGCCGATCCTGTGGGTTGCGGGTGGGGCGGCTTATCGCCTATCGGTAAGGCATGCTGGAAAGGATGCCGTGAATGACCCAGACCGTTGCCCGCCTGCTTGCCGAAAGCCTCGAGGCGCATGATGTCGACCAGATCTTTTGCGTGCCGGGGGAGAGCTATATCGGGCTGACGAGCGCGCTGATCGAACGCAACTCGATGCGGCTCGTCGTGTGCCGGCATGAGGGCGGGGCCGGGTACATGGCGGTCGCGGACGGGCGGCTCAGGAGCCGGGCCGGGGTTGCGATGGTGTCGCGCGGGCCGGGGCTGTCGAACGCGATGGTGTCGCTGCACTCGGCCTATCACGACGCGACGCCGATGGTCCTCCTGGTCGGCCAGGTCGAGCGCAAGGATTTCGGGCGCCTGGCCTTGCAGGAGCAGAACTATTCGAAGCTCCTCTCCGACGTCACCAAGCAGGTGATCGAGGTCAACGAGCCCGAGCAGGCGTCGGAGGCGATCGCGCGCGCTTTCCACATCGCCGAAAGCGGCACGCAGGGTCCGGTCGCGGTGATCCTGCCCGAAGACATCTTCGACGAGACGACCGACGCCGAATTGAACCAGGCGCGCGGCCGCATCGTCGCCGGGCCGCGGCAGACCGATCTCGACCGGCTTGCCGAGATGCTGGCCAAGGCCGAGCGGCCGCTGATCCTCGTCGGCGGCGCGATGATGGCGGACGCGGTCGCCGACAATGCCGCCTTCGCCGATCTCAACCGCCTCGCCGAGGAATGGGTCTTGCCGATCAGCCCGACCCATCGCCGGCCGCAGCTCTTCGACGCCAACCACCCGAATTACGGCGGCTACATGGGGATTCGGGTGCCGCCTCCGCTGATCTCCGAGATGAAGAAGGCCGACCTGATGGTGGCGCTCGGCGAGCGGCTCACCGACTCGGTCAGCCAGTCCTACACCTTCCCGGCTGCGCCGCAGCCGCAGCTTCCGCTCGTTCATGTCTGGCCCGATCCGAACGAGGTCGGGCGTGTGTGGCGTCCCGATCTCGGCATTCCGGCTGGCCCGCATGAGGTTGTGAAGGCGCTGCTCCAGCGCGGCGCACCGAAGGACGCGGCGAAGCGCCAGGGCTGGGTGTCGGGCCTCAACGCGATCCACCGCAAGCTCCTCGCGAAGGAGTGGGATGCGACGAGCGACGGGATCAATTTCGCCGCGATCGTCTGCGAAATCGACAAGCATCTCGCGCCGGATGCGACCGTCACCAGTGATGCTGGCAATTTCGGCAGCTTCCTCCACCGCTATATCGGGTTCAAACAGGGGCAGGTGTTCCTGTCGTCGGTCGTCGGCGCGATGGGGTCGGGGGTGCCGATGGCGGTCGCGGCGTCATTGCGGCGGCCGGGGACGCAGGTCGTCGCCTTTGTCGGCGACGGCGGCGCGATGATGGCCGGCAACGAGATCGCGACGGCGATGCAATACGGCGCGACGCCGATCCTCGTCATCTCCGACAACTCGATGTACGGCACGATCGGGATGCATTCCTACATGCGCTATCCCGAGCGGCCGTTCATGGAGGGGACGCGCCTCACCAATCCGGATTTTGCCGCCTGGGCCCGCTCGTTCGGCGCCGAGGGGATCACGATCCGCGACGAGGGCGAAATCGGCCCGGGCATCGCCCGCGCCTTCGCCGTGAAAACCAAGCCCGTGGTGGTGCATTGCCTGACGAGCGCGATCCAGATGAGCGCCTGGCGGCGGTATCAGGGGGAGACGCTGCCGTAGGAGCTGCTTTCGGAGGATGGGCTTCGCTGCGCTCAACCCATCCCACGACGCCCGCGCATCACGGGTGCACCTCGTCCGAAAACATGCCACCCTGGCATTCCGACGCGGTGAGCGCAGCATCGTCGGCATAGGTAAGCACGAGAACGGCGTGAACGTGGACGCCTGACCTCTTAAGCGTGAGGAGGGTTCCATGACGCGGCGCCGGATCGTGCTGCTCGCGGTGGTGGTCTTGGCGCTGGGCGGGGCGGCGATGCTGGTGCCGCTCAACAGCCTGCGCGGGCCGATCGAGACGGCGGCGAGCCGGGCGCTCGATCGCCAAGTCCGGGTCGCCGGGTCGCTGCATCTGACGTTGTTTCCCGAGTTCGGCATTTCGCTGAAGAACGTGTCGATCGCCAATTCGGCGGGCGCGCACGACCCCGAGATGGTGACGGTCGGCAAGATCATCGTCGGCGCCAGGCTGATGCCGTTGCTGTCGGGTCGGCTGGTGACGACCAAGATCGTTCTGAAACGGCCCGTCATCCACCTCGAGCTCGGAAAAGATGGCGTCGCCAATTGGCAGTTTGGCGCGCGCACCCAAGGGCTTGCGGAAAATCCCTTCAGCGACGGCCGGCTCGGCATCAAAGACGCGCGCATCGAGAACGGCGAGGTGACCTATTTCGACGCCGCTATCGGCAAGACGCAGACGCTGAGCGCCGTGTCGCTGACGCTGGCGATGGCCGGGTCGAAGGAAGCGGGGCACAAGCTGACCGTGGAGGGCACGGCGACACATCAATCGGTGCCGCTTCAGCTCGCGGCCTCGCTCGACGATCTTGACGGGTTCATCAAGGGCGGGGCGAGCCAGGGCCGGGTTCGGGTCCGCTCGGCGATGGTCAATATCGATTTCACCGGACGGCTCGCCGTCGGCGGTGCGCTCGACGGCAAGCTTTCGCTCGATGCGCCGTCGTTGCGCCGGCTGGCCGGATGGGCCGGTCACCCGCTGCCGCCGGGGAACGGGCTCGGCGCCGTCACAGTGACGGCCGCGGTCCGGGGAAAGGACGGGGTCTACACGCTGTCGAAAGCCGATATCGGGCTCGACCGGATGAAGCTCGCCGGTACGCTGGCGATCGATGCGCGGCTCGCGGTGCCGTCGCTCAACGGCTCGCTCAGCGTCGACCGCCTCGATACCGGACCCTATCTCGCCCCCGGCAACGCCGAGGACGTGACCAAGGTGGCAAAGGCGCCCGACCGCAACACGCCGCTCGCGCTGGGGGCGCTGAAGAGCGCCGATGCCGACCTGAAGCTCGCGGTGGGCGGGCTCGTGCTGCCGGATTTCGAGATCGATCGGGCGGCAATCGCAGCCGTGTTGAAGAAGGGGATCCTGCAGGCGCAGCTCACCAGCTTTACGGCCTATGGCGGCAGCGGGAAGGGCACGGTGACGCTCGATCCCAGCGGCGCGTTACCGACCCTGCGCGCCGATATCGACATGAGCGGGGTCAGGGTCGAGGCCTTTCTCGCCGAGATGGCGGGAGTGCGGCGCATCGCCGGCAGCGGCGCCATCCGCCTCGACATCGCCTCGCGCGGGCGATCCGAGCTCGACATCGTCCGCAACCTGAGCGGCAAGGGTTCGCTGACGGTCGGCAACGGCTCGATCGCCGGCGCCGATTTGGGGGCGGTCGCCCGGCTCGTGCAATCGACGCTGACCGGAAGTTTCCTGACCGGCGCGGTCGGCGACAACGCGCGCACAGCGTTCGGCACCCTGTCGGCGTCGTTCACGATCGAGGGCGGCATCGTGCGGGTCGGCGCGCTGCGGCTCGTCAACCCGGTCGTCGAGATGACCGGGGCCGGCACGATCAACCTCGCCACGCGGCAGATCGATTTCCGCTTCGAGCCGCACGCGCTCCAAGGGATGCCGGGCCTCAACCTCGTCGATATCGGCATCCCGTTCTACGTCCGCGGCTCTTGGGACCATCCCAGCTTCGCCCCCGACACCGCCGGCCTCGCGAAAGGCATCGTCGGCACGGTCGGCGGCCTCGGCAGCAAGGCGGTGGGCCTGCCCGGCGAGGTTCTGAAGGCGCCCGGCGACGTGCTGCACTCGCTGCTCGGGGGGAATTAGCGGGGCCGGGTGCCACTAGCCAATCAGCCCCATCACGAAGGTTATGGCTGTATCCACTCGGGCCATCTCGTCCGCGGTGAGGCGGCCGATCGAGGCACCAATACGCCGACGTAGAACCGTCATCGGTTTATCGACCATTACCTGCGAGCGCAGTCGGAGGCCATTGGTTTCGCTTGGCTCAATCGTGACCCGAAAAATGCGACCCGCGATCACCTCAGACGTCATCTGACAGACCACCACGGAAAGGTGAGAGTCGGGCAGGATGTCACTCTGAACGACAACCGCTGGTCGTGGCTTGCCGAAATCTCCGAAGGTCGCAACGGTTACGACGTCACCACGGCGTATCGGCATCGAATTCGGACACGGCTTCGATCCACCTCATCGCCTCTTCCTCGTCCTCAGGATTGAGCATGGCCACCTCAGCGGCAACCTGCCTTCTGAACTCCTCGGAGCGAGCGTCAGGAACCACGAGCCTCAATTCCCGCAGTCCCTTCGCGCGGCGTCGCTCGCGCATTGCCTTCATCCTCTCGGCGGGAACCGCCAACCGAACCTCCTACTATACGAAATCAATATGTAACGCGTTACCCTGGGTCCTTCAATCCTAGCGGTTCTTCCAATCCGGCCGGCGCTTCTCGGAAAACGCCTTCGGGCCCTCGATGTAGTCTTCGCTCGCGAGGTTGGCGGCGACGGCGGGGTAGGTGGTGCGCATCGCGGCGGCGAGGGTGGGCTCGTCGAGGCTGCGATAGACCGATTGCTTCGAGGCTCGGATCGCCATCGGCGAGCACTCGAGGATCTGGGCGGCCCAGCGCTTCGCCGCGGCGACCGCTTCCCCCGGTGGCACCACCTCGTTGACGAAGCCCATCTGATAGCCCTCCTGTGCGGAGACGCGGCGGCCGGTGAGGATCATGCCGAGCGCCCATTTCTGCGGAATCATCCGCGGCAGTCGGTGGACGCCGCTGCCGGCGATGAGGCCGACGCGGGGCTCGGGCAGGGCGAAGACCGCGTTTTCTGCGGCGATGATGATGTCGCAGGCGAGCGCCGTCTCGAACCCGCCGCCCATCGCGATGCCGTTGACCGCGGCGATCAGCGGCTTTTCGAGGTCGAAGCGGCTCGTGATACCGGCGAACCCGGTCTTTGGCCGGGGGCCGCGGCGGCCGGCGGCCTGGATCTTGAGGTCGTTGCCGGCCGAGAAGGCGCGCTCGCCGGTGCCGGTGATGATGCCGACCCACAGCTCGGGATCGGCGGCGAACTCGTTCCAGATCGCGTCGAACTCCCAATGCGCCTCGCTGTGCAGCGCGTTCAGCACCTCGGGCCGGTTGATCGTGACGATGCGCAGCCGCCCCTCGTCCTCGACCTTGCAGAAACGGTACTCGGCCATCGCGCGTCTCTCCTCATTTCTCCCTCCACCGGGCTTGTCCCGGTGGTCCACGTCTTTGGCAATGAGGACGGTTGCAAGACGTGGGTGGCCGGGTCAAGCCCGGCCAAGGGGAAAATCAGGGGTGCAGGCGCAACACCGTGTCGGCGGCGGCGGCGGCGCGGCGGGCGATATCGCGGTCGGTCGGCGGGTCGGCGACGCGGAGGAGGAGGCCGATCATCAGGTCGCCCCACAGGAGCGCGCGGTATTCGTCGCCGATCTCGGCGGCATCGCCGGGGCCGACGAGTCCGGCGGTTTGGGCCTCGGTGAAGAGCGTGGTAAGGGTCGCGCGGGTGGCGTCGCGGCCGCTTTCGCTGAGAACGCGCGCGAGTTCCGGCGAGCGTTCCGCCTCGGAGACGCCGAGGCGCATCATTGCCAGTACCGGTGGGGCGCTCGCTTCGCGCAGCAGGTTTTCGCCGAAACGCACGAGCGTGTCGCGCAGCCCGGCCCGGTCGCCCGGCGTCGGCAAGTCGCCGGGCGGGCGCATGCGATCGGTGCGGGTGGCAATGCAGGCGACGAGGATCGCCTGCTTGCTGCCGAAGAGAGCGTACAGCTCGCGCTTCGACACCTTCGCCCGCGTCGCGATGTCGAGCGTGCTGGTACCGGCGTAGCCCTGCTCGGTAAAGGCCTCGAACGCCGCCCGCAGGATGCGGCCTCGGGCCGGCGTTTCCGGCATGTCTCGGACTCCTCACGGTACTGAAAGGTACCGTAGCACAGTCAGAACTCCTTGGTGAGGCTCAGAAAGGCGGTGCGGCGGGGGCCGTACTGGTCGGCGAAGACGCCGATCCCGGTCTGGCTGCGCAGCAGGTAGATCTCGTCGAGGAGGTTGACGACGCTGAGCCGAATCGTCACCGGCCCGCCCGGCGCGTTGGCAAAGCGGTGGGTGATGCTGAGGTTGACCTGCTCGTAGGACGGCACGGTTTCGCCGTTGAACTGGGTGTCATTGTCCGGCTGGCTGCGCAGCCCCGACCCGGCGATCACATCGGCGGCAAAGCGTGTCCCTTCCCATGTGTAGGCGACGCCGCCCGAGGCGGTATAGAGCTGGCTGTGGTCGGTATTGACGAGCATGCCGTCGGCCGAGGCGAGGTCGGACGGGCTGAAGTTGAACTGCGCCGAGTCGATGCCCTCCGCCTTCTGCTTGGCGACCGCCAAATTGCCGTAGAAATCGAAGGCGCCGAGCGTGTAGTCGGTGGTCAGCTCGATGCCCTGGTTGATGCCCATGTGGTAGTTGAACGGCGTCAGGATCACCGGCGCGCCGAACTGGCCTTCGTCGAGCAGGTTGCGGGAATATTTGTAATAGGCGTCGACCCCCGCCTTGAGGCCCGGGAGCAAATCCTGCGTGACGCCGACATCGAAATATTGCGCGCGCTCGTTCTTGATCGGGCCGTTGGTCGTGACGGCCGGCGCGGCGCTGGTGCCGGCGTAGCGCGCGAGGTTCTGCGTCGGCACGAGTTCCTGCGGCGGCGGGGTGAAATAGCTGGCATAGCCGGCGTGGAGAGTTGTCGACGGGGTCGCGTTCCATACCACGCTGAGGCGCGGGCTCACCTGGCTCCCCGTCGTGTAGCCGTTGACCACGTCGAAGCGCAGGCCCGGGTTGATCGTCAGCGTGTCGAGCACCTTCCATTCGTCGTGCGCATAGGCGCTGTAGGCAAAACCGGTCTTGGCGCTCGATGCGGCGACGTCGCTGGTCGTCGTCGCGAAGATCGGGTTGCCGGAGGGATCGGTGCCGGTCTGGTCGAGCACGACCGAGTTCGTGTTGCTGGTCACGTGCTCTTCGGTGAGCAGAATCCCGCCCCGCAGCGTGTGCGCGGCGTTGAGGCGATAGGTGAACTCGCCTTGCAGGTTGTTGGCCCAGCTCGTGCGCGAGGCATCTTCGCCGATGCCGTTGAAGGCGAGGTCGCCCAACAGGTCGGGGTGGTAGTGCAGCGTGCTGTACTTCGTCACCGCCGAAAGCTGGAAGTCGAGCGGACCCTCGGAGTGGAGGAACGAGGCGGCCGCAGATTTGCTTGTCTCGGTCTGGTGCTCGTTGAGGTTGGCCGAGTTGAAGGAAGCGGACGGGATGTCGTTGATCGCGGCGATGCCGGTGAGGGTCGGCTGTCCCGGATTGTCCGCGATCTGGAACTGCGAGCCGAACTCACCGGCCATAAAGCTGACCTTGTTGTTGGGGTCGAGGATCTTTTCGAGATAAGCGAAATCGTGCGTCTGCTCGCTCTTGTCGTGGAGCTGGTTGTAGGCGGGAGTGACACCGTTGATGCCGTGATCGGTCAACAGGTAGTCGCCGGAGAAGTAGTAGTTCCACCCCTGCGCCGCGCCCGCGTATTCGAGGCTCGGGTCGAACGTGCCCTGGCTGCCGCCGGATAGCGTGATCGCGCCCCCCGGCTCGAACAGCCCGCTCTTCGACTGGATGTCGACGATGCCGGCGGTCCGCAAGCCGTATTGCGCCGGCAGGGCGCCGGTGATCAGCGTCATCGAGTCGACGAAGCGGGTACTGAGGTCCTGCCCGAAAAAGCTGACCCCATCGGGAAGGATCACTCCGTCGATCCGATACTGCACGTTGAGGTGCTCGTTGCGGACGTGGAGACCGCTGTTGGCGGCGTTATCCTGGTCGACGCCCGGCATCTGCAGGATCGCGTCGTTGATCGGCGTATTGGAGCCGCCCGGCAGGTCCTGGATCGCGTCGTGGGTCAGTTTGTAGGTCGAGGCGCCGGTCCGCGGCTCGATATTGACGCGCGCGGTGTTGAGCTGGGTGGCGACGACTTCGATGTCGGGCAGTGTCACCGCCTCGCCCTGGTCGGCGGGTGCGGCCGCGCCGCCTAGGGCGAGGGAAGGGGCGGTGTCGTCGGCAAAAGCAGGGGCGGACAGCGCGCACGCGAGGGCGGCCGCAGCCGCGCCGCGCCCGGCGGTCCACAAGGATCGGGACATCAGTCACCTCGTGTCGATGCAATTTCGCGGCGAAGGCCGCGGGCGAAATCAACGGGTCATTGCGGCATCAACAGAGAGGTGGGGCGCGGGCGCGGAAGGCGAGCGCGAGCGCGCCGGCGGTGAAATCGGCATCGTGCGGTTCGGGTGACGCGGCGAGCGGCGGTGGCGCCGGGGCAAACAGCGCCTCCGGCGTCGCCGCGCCCTGATGGTGCAGGGTCTGACAGATTTCGCAGCCGTCTGCATCGGCGCCGGGCGGCGTCGGCGTGACGCCGTGCGGCATGCTGGCGACCGTGTGAGCGAGCCGGCCCGCAAATGCCAGGTCGTGGTAATGCCAGCCGAAGAGCACCGCCTGGAACAGGATCGCGGCGACACCGATCAGCGCCGTCAGGCGCCGGTTTCTCATATCGTTCGCATAGGGGGCGAGCATCGCCGGCAGCCTAGGGCGGGCCTCGATATAACGCAAACTATTTGCGTTAAGCGCTCTCGAAAGACCGCAAATTTATATGAGTTCTTTATCTCGCCGTGCCTGGCGCCCTCTCGAATTTATATCGGCTTCCCCTGATGTTTGACCGCGAGCCGGCGGGCAGCGGTCGAGCGCGCCGTGGCGGGTTTGGCGTTGGGGCTTGGGGAACGGAGGGTGTCGATGTTCGACGCGATCTACCTGGCGGTCGGTTTCGCCTTTCTGGCGGTGACCGTCTTTTACGTCGTCGCCTGCGACCGGCTTTAGGAGCCCGTTCGATGATCCTCGATTTCGCGCTCGGCGGCGCCGTGACCATCGGCCTTTTGCTCTATCTCGTCTACGCGCTCGTGCGCCCCGAACGGTTTTAAGGAGCTCCCGATGACTGCGAATGGCTGGGCCCAGATCGCGCTGTTCAGCGTGATCGTCCTCCTGCTGACGAAGCCGCTCGGCGGATACATGACCGGGGTCTTCAACGGCGAGCGCAATTTCCTGTCGCCGGTGCTGCGGCCGGTCGAGCGCGGCATCTACTGGTGCTGCGGCGTCGACGAGCGGCGCGAGCAGCACTGGGTGACCTATGCGGTCGCGATGCTGTTCTTCAGCGCGGCCGGGTTTCTGACGCTGTATGCGCTGCAGCGGCTGCAAGGGATGCTGCCGTTCAATCCGGCGGGGCAGGGGGCGATCGAGGAGGGCAGCGCCTTCAACACCTCGGTCAGCTTTGTCACCAACACCAACTGGCAATCCTACGTGCCGGAAACGACAATGAGCTACCTGACCCAGATGGCGGGCCTCACCGTCCACAATTTCGTCTCGGCGGCGACGGGCATCGCGCTGGCGATCGCGCTGGTGCGCGGGTTCGCGCGGCGTTCGGCGCAGACGGTGGGGAATTTCTGGGTCGATCTGACCCGCGGCACGCTCTACATCCTGCTGCCGATCTCGATCGTCGTCGGGCTCTTTTTCGTGTGGCAGGGCGTGCCGCAGAACCTCGGCGCCTACACCGAGGCGACGACGCTCGAAGGGGTGAAGCAGGTGATCGCGCAGGGCCCGGTGGCCTCGCAAGAGGTCATCAAGATGCTGGGCACCAACGGCGGCGGCTTTTTCGACGCCAACTCGGCGCACCCGTTCGAAAACCCGACCCCGCTCACCAACCTGGTGGAGATGGTGCTGATCTTCTCGATCGGCGCGGCCCTCACCAACGTCTTCGGCCGCATGGTCGGGAGCCAGGCGCAGGGCTGGGCGATCTTTGCCGTGATGGGGCTGCTGTTCCTCGCCGGCGTCGCGGTCGTCTATCCGAGCGAGGCCGGAGGCAACCCGCAATTCGCCGCGCTCCATGTCGACCAGGCCGCGTCGCCGCTCCAGGCCGGCGGCAACATGGAGGGCAAGGAGGTGCGGTTCGGCATCGCCCAATCGGCCCTCTTCACGACCGTCACCACCGATGCGTCGTGCGGCGCGGTCAACAACGCCCATGACAGCCTGATGCCGCTGGGCGGGATCGTGCCGATGATCAACATCATGCTGGGCGAGATCATCTTCGGCGGGGTCGGCTCGGGCCTCTACGGGATGCTGCTGTTCGCCGTTCTCGCGGTGTTCATCGCCGGGCTGATGGTCGGGCGCACGCCCGAATACCTCGGCAAGAAGATCGAGTCGAAAGAGGTCAAAATGGCCATGCTTGCCATCCTCGTCCTGCCGCTCTCGATCCTGGGTTTCAGCGCGCTGGCCACTGTGCTGCCGGCAGGGCTCGCGGGCACGGCCAACAGCGGCCCGCACGGGTTCAGCGAAATCCTCTACGCCTTCGACTCGGCGACCGGGAACAACGGCAGCGCCTTTGCAGGGCTGTCGGCGAACACGCCTTTTTACAACACGACGCTGAGCCTCGCGATGTTCATGGGCCGGTTCCTGATGATCGTGCCGATGCTCGCGGTCGCGGGGTCGCTCGCGGCGAAGAAGATCGTTCCGGCCTCGGCGGGCACGTTCCCAACCGATGGCGGGCTCTTCGTCGGGCTTCTGATCGGCGTCATCGCGATCACCGGCGGGCTCATCTACTTCCCGGCGGTGTCGCTCGGCCCGGTGGTCGAGCACCTCGCGATGCACGCCGGCACGCTCTACTAGGCCCCGAGAGGCATGGTCATGGACATCTCATCGAGCATCTCCAGTCAACCGCGGGCGCAGGCTGCGTCGCTGACCGACGCCGGGATCGTCGTCCCGGCGATCGGCGAGGCATTCAAGAAGCTCAACCCGCGCGTCATGATCCGCAACCCGGTCATGTTCGTCGTCGAGATCGTGGCGGCGCTGACGACGATCCTGTTCGTCCGCGATCTCGTCGCCGGCATCGGGCACTACGGTTTTGCGCTGCAGATCAACATCTGGCTGTGGTTCACCGTCGTCTTCGCCAATTTCGCCGAGGCGGTCGCCGAAGGGCGCGGCAAGGCGCAGGCGGCGACGCTCCGCCGCAGCAAGACCGAGACGACCGCCAAGCTGCTCTTCGGCAAGGGCCGGGAGTGGCGGGAAGTCAACGGCGTGTCGTTGAAGCAGGGCGACATCGTGCTGGTCGAGGCCGGCGACGTCATCCCGAGCGACGGCGATGTCGTCGAGGGCGTCGCCTCGGTCAACGAGGCCGCCATCACCGGCGAGTCGGCGCCGGTCATCCGCGAAAGCGGCGGCGACCGCTCGGCCGTCACCGGCGGGACCGAGGTTATTTCCGACTGGATCAAGGTCAAGATCACCGCAGCGCAGGGACATACCTTTCTCGACCGCATGATCGCGCTCGTCGAGGGCGCCGAGCGGCAGAAAACGCCGAACGAGATCGCGCTCAACATTCTGCTCGCCGGCCTGACGATCATCTTTGTCTTCGCGGTCGCGACGATTCCCTCCTTTGTCTCCTATGCTGGCGGCGTCGCCTCGGTGCTGGTGCTGGTGGCGCTCTTCGTGTGCCTCATCCCGACGACGATCGGCGCCCTCCTGTCGGCGATCGGCATCGCCGGGATGGACCGGCTGGTGCGGTTCAACGTGCTGGCGATGTCGGGCCGTGCGGTCGAGGCGGCGGGCGATGTCGACACGCTGCTCCTCGACAAGACCGGCACGATCACGATCGGGAACCGCCAGGCGACCGAGTTTCTGCCGGTTTCCGGCGCCGACCTGCGCGAGCTGGCCGAGGCGGCGCTGTTCGCTTCGCTCTCGGACGAGACCCCGGAAGGCCGCTCGATCGTCGTCCTGGCCCGCGAGAAATACGGGGTTTCCGGAGCGACCGAGGGCAATGCCCGCTTCATTCCGTTCTCGGCGCAAACGCGGATCAGCGGCGTCGATCTCGGCGGCATGACGATCCGCAAGGGCGCGGTCGATGCAGTGCTGAAATTCGTCAAACAAGGTGCGGGCGACGGTGGCACGATGGTTGGAGTGCGCGCCGATGCGGCGGCCGAGCTCAACGCGATCGCCGAACGCATCGCCAAATCCGGCGGTACGCCGCTCGCGGTCGCGAAAAACGAGTGCCTCCTCGGCGTCATCCACCTGAAGGACATCGTCAAGGGCGGCATCCGCGAGCGCTTCTCGGCGCTCAGGCAGATGGGCATCCGCACCGTCATGATCACCGGCGACAACCCGATGACCGCGGCGGCCATCGCGGCCGAGGCCGGGGTCGACGATTTCCTCGCCCAGGCGACGCCCGAGGACAAGCTCGCACTCATTCGTGAAGAGCAGGGCAAGGGCAAGCTTGTCGCGATGTGCGGCGACGGCACCAACGATGCGCCGGCGCTGGCGCAGTCCGATGTCGGCGTTGCGATGAACACCGGCACGATGGCGGCGCGCGAGGCCGGCAACATGGTCGATCTCGACAGCGATCCTACGAAGCTCATCGAGATCGTCGAGATCGGCAAGCAACTCCTGATGACCCGCGGGGCCTTGACGACGTTCTCGATCGCCAACGACGTCGCCAAGTATTTCGCGATCATCCCGGCGATGTTCCTGGCGTTCTACCCGCAGCTCCAGGCGCTCAACGTGATGGGCCTCGAGACACCGCAAAGCGCGATCCTGTCGGCGATCATCTTCAACGCCCTCATCATCGTCGCGCTGATCCCGCTCGCCCTCAAAGGCGTGAAGTACCGCCCGATCGGCGCCGCCGCGATCCTCCGCCGCAACCTCCTCGTCTACGGTCTCGGCGGCATCATCGTGCCGTTTATCGGCATCAAGCTGATCGACATGCTGGTGACCGCGGTGGGGCTCGCGTGATGCTCGCTCACACCTCTCAAACGATGCTCGTTCCGGGTTCCGGCTGCGCCTGCCCCGGAATGACCTGAAGAAATGAAGGCATAGGCTATGCTGAAAGAAATCCGCCCAGCGATCGTGATGATCGTTGTGATGACCGTCATCACCGGGCTCGCCTACCCGCTCGGCATGACCGGGCTTGCCCAGCTCGTCTTTCCGCGACAGGCCAATGGCAGCCTGATCGAACGGGACGGCAAGGTGATCGGGTCTGGACTGATCGGGCAGAATTTCACTGGCGACAAGTATTTCCACGGCCGCCCGTCGGCAACGACGGAGCCCGACCCGAAGGACCCGGCGAAGACGGTGGCGGTGCCCTACGCCGCCGACAACTCGGGCGCCTCCAATGCCGGGCCGACGGCGAAGGCGCTCGTCGACCGCGTCGAGGACGACACCGCGAGGCTTCAGGCGGAAAACCCGAATACGCCGGTGCCGGTCGATCTGGTCACGACCTCGGCGAGCGGGCTCGATCCCGACATCACCCCGGCCGGCGCCGAGTTCCAGGTGCCGCGGGTGGCGAGGGCGCGCGGGATCGGCGAGGACAAGCTGCGGCAGCTCATCGCCGACAACACGACGGACCGCACCCTTGGTATACTGGGCGAGAAGCGGGTCAACGTTCTGGCGCTGAACCTGGCGCTCGACGCCGCGATGTCAGGCGGAAAGCAGCCTGGGGAGAGTAAATAGCCTGGCCGACACCAACGCCCTCGACACCGATCAGCGGCCGTCGCCCGAGGCCCTGCTGGAAGAGGCCAAGCGGGAGGGGCGCGGCCGTCTGAAGATTTTCCTCGGCGCCGCGCCGGGGGTGGGCAAAACCTACGAGATGCTGCTGACCGCGCAGGCCAAAAAGCGCGACGGCGTCGACACTGTCGTCGGAATCGTCGAGACGCATGGGCGCAAGGAGACGGAGGCTCTGCTCGCCGGGCTCGAAATCGTCCCGCGCCGGGTTACCGAGCACAACGGCATCCATCTCGACGAGATGGACCTCGACGCGATCCTGGCGCGCCGGCCGCAGCTCGTCATGGTCGACGAGCTTGCCCACACCAACGCGCTGGGCGGCCGGCACCCCAAACGCTATCTCGATGTCGAGGAATTGCTCGACGCCGGGATCGACGTGTGCACGACCCTGAACATCCAGCACCTCGAAAGCCTCAACGACGTCGTCGCCAAGATCACCCGCATCCGGGTGCGTGAGACCGTGCCCGATTCGATCATCGACCGCGCCGACGACGTCGAGGTCATCGACCTGACGCCCGACGACCTGATCCAACGGCTCAAGGACGGCAAGGTCTATGTGCCGCAGCAGGCGGCGCGCGCGGTGCGCCACTATTTCCATCCCGGCAATCTGACCGCGCTCCGCGAGCTCGCGCTCCGTGCCACGGCGCAGCGCGTCGACGAGCAGATGGTCACCTATATGCGCGCCCACGCGATCGCGGGACCGTGGGCGGCGGGCGAACGCGTGCTGGTCGGGGTCAACGAGAACATGAGCGGCCCCGCATTGATGCGCGACGCGCGGCTCTTTGC
The DNA here is from genome assembly GCA_036489765.1 of Allostellaceae bacterium. Classification (GTDB taxonomy): domain Bacteria; phylum Pseudomonadota; class Alphaproteobacteria; order ATCC43930; family CGMCC-115725; genus DATARH01. The sequence goes on from DASXFE010000087.1 coordinate 62,015, forward strand.
CGACCGGCTGCGCGCGCCGTGGACCGCGATCCATATCGAGACGGCGCGCTCGCAGCGGCTCGGCGACGCCGCGCGCGACCGCATCAGCGAATGCCTGCGCCTCGCCCAGCAACTCGGCGGCGAGGCGATCACGGTTCCGGCCGCCGACGCGACCCAGGGTCTCATCGATTACGCCCGCGTGAACAATTTCACCCATGTCGTGATCGCAAAGTCGCGCCGGTCGCGCTGGTCCGAGCTGTGGCGCGGGTCGAACACGCATCGCCTCATTCGCCGCGCCGGCGACATCCACGTTCACGTCATCGCCGAGCCGCAGCGCGAGGCGACCGCGGTCGCCTCGGAGGACCAGGTCGAAACCGCCCCGGCGCACGGTGCGATCGAGCCGATGGCCTATGCCGGCAGCTTTGGAATGGTCGCGGCGGCGTTCGGGGTCGGGATCGGCATCCAGCATTTCCTGTCGGCGGCGAACATCTCGCTCGCGTTCCTGACCGCGGTACTGGCGAGCGCGATCGTCTACGGGCTCTGGCCGTCGCTTTTCGCATGCCTCGTCAGCGTCTTGACCTACAATTTCTTTTTCCTGCCGACGATCTACACCTTCACGATCGCCGACCCGGAGAATATCGTCGCGCTGTTCTTCTTCGCGGTCGTCGCGGTGATCGCGAGCAATCTCGCGTCACGGGTGCGGGCGCAAGCGGTTGCCGCACGGCAGCGCGCCGCGGTGACCGAAGACCTTTATCACTTCAGCGGCAAGCTCGCCGGGGTCTTCACCCTCGACGAGCTTCTGTGGGCGACCGCGTACCAGATCGCCCTGATGCTGAAGGTGCGCGTCGTGCTGCTCTTGCCGGAGGGCGAGACGGTGACGGTCCGCGCCGGCTATCCGCCCGAGGACGAGCTCGACGGCGCCGACCTCGCGGCGGCGAACTGGTCCTGGCAGCACAACCATTCGGCCGGGCGGGGCGCCGATACCTTGCCGGGGGCGAAGCGGCTGTTCCTGCCGATGCGCACCGGGCGCGGCGCGGTCGGGGTGGTCGGCATCGACGGCGATCGGGCGGGACCGCTGCTGACGCCCGACGAGCGGCGCCTCCTCGACGCGCTCGCCGACCAGGCGGCGCTGGCGATCGAGCGGATCAACCTCGCCGAAGATCTCGACCGCGCGACGATCGTCGCCGAGACCGAGCGGCTGCGCTCGGCGCTCCTTACATCGCTCTCGCACGACCTGCGCACCCCGCTCGCCTCGATCCTCGGCTCGGCGACGAGCCTCCACACCTACGGCGGCCAACTCGACGAGGGGACGCTGAAGGAGCTGACCGGCACGATCCGCGAGGAGGCCGAGCGGCTCAACCGCTTTATCGCCAACCTGCTCGACATGACCCGGCTAGAATCGGGCGCCGTCGCGCCGCGCCCGTCCCCGGTCGATCTCGCCGAATTGGCCGGCAGCGCACTCGAACGCGCCGCGACGATCCTCGCCGGGCACCGGGTCGAGCTCGACATCACCGCCGACCTGCCGATGCTGAACCTCGACCCCGTGCTCTTCGAGCAGGTGCTCTTCAACCTCTTCGACAACGCGGCGAAATACGCGCCGGCGGGAACGATCGTGCGGCTCCTCGCGCGGCGCGACCGGGCACGCGTCAGGATCGATGTCATCGACGAGGGCCCCGGCATCGCCTCGACTGATCTCGAAAGGATCTTCGACAAGTTCTACCGCGTCCACGCGCAGGATCGGCAGCGCGCCGGCACCGGGCTCGGCCTGGCTATCTGCCGCGGATTTGTCGAGGCGATGGGCGGCACGATCGTCGCCCGCAACCGAGCCGACCGCTCCGGCGCCGCGTTCACGATCAGCCTGCCGGCGGGGACAAGCCCATGAGCACCGGCGCGACCCCGCTGCGCGTGCTCGTCGTCGACGACGAGCCGGCGATCCGCCGCTTTCTGCGCACGAGCCTCAGGGCCGAGGGCTACGAGCCGGTCGAGGCCGAGACCGGAGAGGCGGCGCTCTCCGCGCTGTGCGGCCGGGCGCCCGACGTGATCGTGCTCGATCTCGGACTCCCCGGCATCGGCGGGCTCGACATCATTCGCCGCCTGCGTGGGCAGGGCTCGATCATCCCGATCATCGTGCTGACGAGCCGCACCGACGAGGCCGGCAAGGTCGAGGCGCTCGACCTTGGCGCCGACGACTATGTGACAAAGCCCTTTGGCGTCGACGAGTTCCTCGCCCGCATCCGCGCCGCCCTCAGGCATCGGCTGATGCAACAGGGCGAGTTGCCGGTGTTCCACAGCGGCGACCTGTCGGTCGACCTCGTCCGCCGCACCGTCACCGTGCGCGGCGCCGAGGTGAAACTGTCGCCGCGGGAATACGACCTCTTGCGCCTCCTCGTCGCCCATGCCGGAAAGGTGCTGACCCACCGGATGATGCTGCGCGAGGTGTGGGGCGGCGAGGGCGATGTCCAGTACCTGCGCATCTACATCCGCCAGCTCCGCCAAAAGATCGAGCCGGACCCGGAAAGGCCGACCCACATCGCCACCGAAACCGGGGTGGGATATCGACTGCGCATTCTGGATTGAGGGGAGCAAGTAGCATTTCACGCGCGGGCTCCCCGCTATCGCAAAGGCGTAACCATCGCGAGGAGGCCGATCTCACCGACATCAACCAGTCGCTCTCGGCCGGGTTCTCGCTGGCCGGCGCCCGCTGGGTGCGGCCAGACGACACGGTTGGGCTTGCCGGCGTCGTCAACCGCATCTCGCATGACGGCAAGCCTTATCTCGAAGCCGGCGGACTCGGCGGATCATCGGCGACGGCCCATTGACCCATGCCGGCCCGGAGCAGATCGTCGAAGCCTATTACTCGCTGCCACTCTTCAAGGTCGCGCATGTGACCGGCGACTATCAGTTCGTCAACAACCGCGGGTACAACCGCGACCGAGGCCCTATCCAAGTGTTCGCCATGAGGGCGCATGTGGAGTTCTAGGGGACCGCTTCTCGTTTTTGCAACGCTGCTGCTCTGCACGGCGGCGCGGGCCGACGACGTCTCTCCGTCGAACCCGCCGAACTCGCCCGACGACGACGAGCAGCACCATCTGTTCGCGAACTGGGGCGGGCTGCGCGACCGGCTCAAGGAGTGGGGCATCAAGCTCGACCTCGTGGAGCAGAGCGAGGTCTGGGGCGACCTCGCGGGTGGCCGGAGGCAAGGCGCGGTCTATGACGGCCTGACGATCGCCGACGTAAAGCTCAACCTCGACAAGATGATCGGCTGGACGGGCGGCTGGGTTTACGCGAGCGCCTTCAACATCCATGGCCGCGGGCCCTCGGGCAATCTCGCCGGCAACATGCAGCTCGTCAGCAATGTCGAGGCGACGCGCGACACCAAGCTTTACGACCTGTGGTTCGCCCAGCATCTCTGGGACGACAAGCTCGACATCCGCTTTGGCCAGGAAGGCGCCAACGACGAGATGATGACGAGCCAATACGCGGGCCTGTTTCTCAATTCGAGCTTCGGGTTTCCCGGTTTGCCGGCGGCCGACCTGCCGTCGGGCGGGCCGAACTATCCGATGGCGACGCCCTTTGCCCGGGTAAAGGTTCAGGCGAGCGATGCGCTGACGCTCGTCGGCGCCGTCTTCAACGGCGACCCGGCGCCGCCCGGCACCGGCGACCCGCAGCTTCGCGACGCCGGCGGTACCGCGTTCCGCCTCAACGACCACACTCTCGGCGTTGGCGAGGTATGGTACTCGGTCGGGCAGGGGAAGGGTGAGCTGCCGGGCACCTACAAGCTCGGCGCCTGGTATTCGTCATTCCCCTTCGCCGACCAGCGCTTCGATACGAATGGCGTGTCGCTCGCAAGCCCGCTCAGCAACGGCCGTCCGCTGATGCATTCGGGCGGCTACGCGATCTACGGCATCGTCGACCAGATGGTCTGGCAGCCGCCCGACGCGTGCGACGGTTGCGGGATCGGCCTCTTCGCGCAGGTGATGGGGGCGCCGAGCCGGTTCAATCTCAGCGACCTCTTCGTCGAGGGCGGGTTGAACTGGAAAGGGGTGTTCAAAGGCCGCGACAACGACACGCTGGGCCTCGGCGTGTCGTATGTCGGGATCAGTCCGGCGGCCCAGGCCTTCAGCGGCGACGTGATCGCCTTCGCCGGCACCGGCACGCGCTATGCCGGCAACGAGACCGTGATCGAGCTGACCTACGCCTACAAGGCGACGCTGTGGCTCGCGCTGCAGCCCGATCTGCAATACGTGATCAACCCGAATGCCGGTATCCCCACCGCCTCGAGCCCCGTGCCGCTGAAGAACGCGCTGGTCGCCGGCATGCACGTCACGGTCCTGTTCTGAGGGTCCCCTACAGTTCCATCTCCCAAACCTCGGCAACGAGGTCGTGGCCGTACGCTCGCTCGGGGTGTTCTTCGGACAGCCGAAACCCGACCGCGGCATAGATGCGCCGGGCGGCGGCGAGAGCGCCGTAGGTTTCGAGCATGATCCGCCGATAGCCGGCACCGCGGGCAAAATCGAGGCACTCGTGGACGAGGCGTGCGCCGAGGCCATGCCCGCGCGCCGCCGGCTCCACCAGCAGGAGACGGAGTTGCGCGACCGCGTCGGCGCGGCGGGCGAGGGCGACCGAGCCCAGCCTTTCGCCGCCGCGCCCGGCGATCCAGCAGGCCTCGCGCCGCGGGTTGAAATCGTGGAGGAGGGCGGCGCCGATCGCCGCGACCATCGCCTCGAACTCGCTGTTCCAGCCGTATTCCTCGGCGTAGAGGGCGCCGTGCCGTTCGATGATCCAGCCGATATCGCCGGGCCGGTGCGGCCGGAGCGTGATCGGTGCCTCGGCCGCGCCGTCGAGGAGCGCGATCATCCGCGCCATCGCGGCGGTCAGCGCCTCCTGCCGGGCAGTGGACAGCGGCGCCAGCATGCGGGCGATGCCCGCTTTGGCGTTGCGGTCGAGCGGGGCGAACGCGGCATGACCTGTCGGTGTCAGCGACAGCACCTTGCGCCGCCCGTCCGCCGGCCCACGCCTGCTCTCGACGAGGCCGTATTGCTGAAAGGCGCGCAGCATGCGGCTCAGATAACCGGGATCGAGCCCGAGCTTGTCGGCGATGTCCTTTGCCGTGACGCCGTCCTCCTCGGCCAGTTCGTACAGGACGCGGCCTTGGGTCAGCGAGAACGGCGTGTCGAGAAAGCCTTCGTCGAGCACGCCGATGCGCTGCGTATAGGCCCGGTTGAAGCGGCGCACCGCCGCGATGCGGCGATCGAGATCGGGGTCGGTCATAGTGGGAAATATCGGGGAAGATAGTTGACCCAGTCAATTATATGATCTTTCCCCTCGCCCGCTTGCGGAAGAGGACCCGTTCGCGCAGCGAACAGGGTGAGGGGGAGCGGCTGCCACACGCGCCGGTGCGCGCCGCGCCCTCATCCGTCCCGTTTCGCGATCCACCAGGAAATAATTTTAGCGGGCTGCCAGCACCATCTGCGTCTGCGTGACGACCGCGACGAGCCTTCCCTCCGCGGTCGTCACGCGCGTCTGCCACACCTGGGTGGTGCGGCCGCGATGGATCGGGGTCGTTTCGCCGATGATGCGGGTGCCGGCGGGGGCGCCGGCGATGAAGTTGGTCTTGCTTTCGAGCGTTGCGGTGCCGGCGCCTTCGGGCAGGTTGAGGATCGTGCCGGTGGCGCCGAGGGTGTCGGCAAACGCCATCACCGCGCCGCCGTGGAGGATCGCCGGCCGCGTGCAGAGATCGTCGCGCACGACCATCTCGGCGGTGACGCGGTCGGGGGCCGCGCCGGTGAACTCGATGCCGAGCAATGTCGCGAACGGCAGCATCTCGGCTTTGATTTTCGCGAGCGCGTCCATGTGCGGGGGCCTTGCGGTTGCGGCGCCATTGTCCTATGCCGGAACCGGCTTGGCGAGGGTGAGGCGATGACAGAGCACGCGATCGAAGGGCCGAGCGCCTGGCGGCGCGCCGCGATCCGCACCGAGGATTACCGGGTGACGCTGCCGCCGGCGGCGCTTGACGAGATCCGCCGGGTCGCCGGCGACGTGGAACGCTATCCCTTGCCGACGATCCTCCGCCGCGCCGAAGATTTCGCCTGGCCGCACACGATGGCGGCGATGGCGGAGGTCAACCGCATCGTCAAAAAGGGCGTGCGGTTTGCGGTGCTCGACCGGCTGCCGCTCGACGATCTGAGCGACGACCAGGCAACGGCGATCTACTGGATGCTCGCCTCCCAGGTCTCGCGCCCGGTCGCGCAAAAGCTCGACGGCACGATGATCTACAATGTCTGGGACACCGGGAAAAAGGCGCTGCCCGGCTCGGGCGTGCGGCCGGATTCGACCAACATCGAGATCCGCTTCCACATCGACAACGCCTACAACACGACGCCGCCCGAATATGTCGGACTGCTCTGCCTGCGCACAGCGAAGTCGGGCGGGGTGAGCCGAGTGCTGAGCTTTCATACCGCCCACAATGAGATGCTGGCGCGGCACCGCGAATTGCTGCCACGGCTCTACCAGCCGTTCTGGTTCGACCGCCAGCGCGAGTTCTTTCCCGGCGAGCCCGACACGTTTTTCGCCCCGGTGTTCGAAGCAGGTGCCGAGGTTAGAACCCGCATCAGCACCCACCAGATCAATTCCGGCTACGCGCTGCGTGGCGAACCCCTCGACAACGCCGGCTGCGCTGCCCTCGACGCGATGCTCGAAATCTTTGAAGACCCGGCGATCGCCGCCGATTTCGACTTTGCCCCCGGCGAGATCCAGTTTGTCGACAACCGCACCCTCGGCCACAGCCGCACCGAATACGAAGACTGGCCCGAGCCGGAAAAGAAACGCCGCCTGATCCGCCTGTGGCTCAGGGACCATGGGAGACGGGCTTATCCGGGGTAGTGATACCGGCTCAAATTTGTCGCCGACCATAGCGGGCGGTACTGACCGGTATCTTCACTCTGATTTACTGCTTGGCCGGCGGTGGTTCCATGATCTTGTCAGACGCCGGCGCCGATGCAGTCGCGGGGGGCTCGATAAATTTCTCCCGGGTCGTAGTCTCGGTGTCGGGCGTCTGGCGGGCCGCATTTCTGTGCGCTGGTCGCCGGCGCGACACGTCGGGAACAAGCGGCGCCGCCACAGCGTAACCCGGAACCTGATCGCCCTTCGCATACATGCACTGAGAGTACGCCATGTCGTATTGCTGCTGGAGCATGGGAGTGCCGGCCTGGGCAACCGCCATGCCTGACGCGAGCGGGTCGGGCGAATTGGTGAGCAGGGCAGCGCTCATCACCTGACCGTTCAACTGATCTCGGGCTGGCGAAATCTGCTGCTCGGCCATTTGCCTGCATTCCGCCTGCTCGGCCGCAAAAATTGCCAAGGGTTTGCCAGGCGTCGGCATGACCGCGACCGTCGGAGTCATCACCGCTGGCACACAGGCTGCCAATGGCAACAGCAGTGGCAGGCATCTGAACAGCGTCGCGACAATCCTCATAATCCCTCTCCGTTCACTCGGCCCGGGCTCATTTCCAGCGCCAGAAGGGCTTCACTTGCTTTTCCACAAGCCTCGACGAGCCTTCCGCGCTTCCGCCTCACGCTGCTTGTACAGTTCGCTTGCATCGGTGTTCGCGCGCGCGATGCCGTTCAGAATGGCTGCTTCCCCGATATCGACCCCATTGTTGCCGAGGCACCGATAAAGGCCGGCCTTGCCTTCGCTACACGTGACCGGCGATCGGGAGTCGATCCAACTGGCAAATTCGCTGAGCATCTCCACCGACCCCGGATCAATGCCTTCCAGCCTGATCTGTTGCTCACCGATGACCAAAGTGCCCGCATCGACGACGCCGATCACCCGACCTTTTATCGGAGCTGCCGCAGCTTTCTCCGGCGGGGCTGTGGACGTGGCTGATTCGTCTTTTGCCGACGCATGCGTCGGTTCCGCCTTGGCGGCTTCTCCCTTTGGCGATGTCTCCGCCGCCTGCTCTGGTGCCGGAGTTGCCGCGCTCGGGACCGCGAGTTGTGCAGCGTCACCTTGCGCGCGCCCGCGGTCGGGATCTTCCGGCGCCTTCGGTCCCTGAGGTGCCGTTTTGGTAGCCGCCGAGCCGGGGGTTGAAGTGTCGGCCTGGGCCACTTCCCGCTTAGGAGGCGAACCTTCTGGCGGCGAGCTTGTCGTCGCTAAGGCTGCGGGCTTTGGGGCCTCATTTTGTACGGGCTGAGCCGAAGAGGCTTTCGGTACCCCATCGTCCGAAGCTGGGTGATCGCTCGTGGTCGGCTCGTCCGTCACCGCTGCCGCGCTGACAGAGCCCGACGCCTGGCGTGTGGTTGTGGCGGGTCGTGCCGCTGGGCTGCCTGCGATCCCGGGCTCGAAGGTGGGTCCGACAGCGGCGATTTCTGTGCGTTCTTTCACAGCCTGCTGTGGCACGGGCTGCTGTGGCGCAACCGCCACCCGCTCGTGGGCCTTTTTCATGCTCGCTTCGAGACGCTCGCTGAAGCCGTTCAACATCTCTTGGAGATCGGGAAAGCTTGCGCTTACGGTTCTTCCGGTCGGGCAACTACCAGCTTTGCTTGCGACGACTTTGATTTTGGCAGATTGGTCGCTCTCGCCCGGAACCTCGGCGAATGATACAAGATCACCGGTCGTCAACGCACAGATCTCGCCATTGTCGGTGTCAGTGGCCTGAATCAATTCACCGACCTGGAAAACGTACTTTTTTGCTTCCGCAGAGGCGATGACATCCGGCAACGATAGCGATTTGCCTGATTTGTGGATCTCGACGCACTCCTTCACTTGATTTCGTACTTGGCGCCGTATGTCTTCCGGCACCCTCATCTGGCTTTCTGCGCCTGCTGGTCTTGGTCGCGGCGTCATCTCGTTCTGCAAGTCTTCGAGCCGCGTCTGTTGCTGACCAATCTGGTCGCGTAAGTCGTCGTTCGTTTCCGCGGCCGCGGCGACTTGCTCTTGAAGCGAGGCGACATCCGAAGCCAAACCGTCGAGTTCGGGGTCGGCGGGCGACGGAGCGGCGGTGGCGGCGAGCATCGCGATGCCTTCCTGGACCGCACTCGCCAGAACCATATCGCCAAGCAGCTCGTCCGCATCGGTGTATGCGGCTACCGGCGTGTCGAATGCAATTACTGGGGGTGGGCAGAAATCACAGTCCGGCCCGATCGCGATCGGCTCCGGAAGCGGCTGCAGGAACGGGGAATACCATACCGGCTCATAATCGAGCGGAACATACGGGTGTATGACGACGCCGTGAAACGAAACGATCGTAAAGGTTCGCATCAACGGCGCGCCGAGAGTCACTAAGGCGCCGCCGATCACCACGGTGTGCGTCGCGCGCAGCATAAGCCGCTCACCGTGCCGGCCATATCCGAATTGTTCGTGAAATACGGTCCGTCCGCCTGGAAAGACCGCGTCGCGAAGTCCGTTGCCATGCGTTGTGATCGTCAATTGGTGGGGTGCCGATGTCCGGACAAAGTCACGCCCGATCGTCACGCTCCGGCCGTCAAGGTAAGCTCTTGTTTCAGCACCTGTAGCCGGATCGTGAGTTCGTAAGAAGGCGGTGGTCTGCGGACGGGTTCCAGGTGAGAAATGCCGCTCGAATACGACGTCCTTTCCAGGCGCCACGGTGCGGGTCGCGGTAAACCCGGTGTGGCCCGTATGTGCTGAAAAGGTCGTACGGGGATCGAGATTGACACGCGCCGGAGGGTGCGGTGTCTGCATGGGATTAAGGCGCTGCGCCTCCGATGTCGGCGGTCGGTGCAGATTTTGAAATTGTGGTGTCACCGGATGGGGCGCCTGCGGTAGCGGGGCTGAACGGTACAACTCACGCGGCGCGGCCGGCGGCATGCGATTTAAAAATTGTCTGTTTGTCTGAAATTGAGGCCGGGCGGGTGGTGCTGCCGGCCGAGGTATAAAGACTGGCGGCCTTGGAGCTGGCCGGAAGACCTGGGCGCGCGGAGGTGGAGGGGGTTGCCTCTTGTTGTCATTCGCCGATGTTGTCGTGGCCGCCATCGTTCCAGCAGCGATCGCCACGGCAAGAGCTAAAAGACGCCTTCCAATTGTAGGAGGCAGCATCACCTAAATCCCTGGATGTCACCGGAACCTAGCGCGAATTTCCCGATTGCACAACCTCTGATTAAACTAATAAGTAATTATAAGCGAAATAGATTCCTAGTGCTGGAGGGTAATCGGCCGACTTGTCGCCGCCACAAGTTCATGCCGGGTTCGCCGCCGTCCCGCCTCTCGGAATGAGGCGGGGAAAAGTGGGGGACGGGGAAACCAGCGCCGTCGCCGCGTCCTCCGCCTGTCGTTTGCCCTTGGCACTTGCTAAAAGGAAAGACCGCGAGAGGATAGCAGATGCCGAACAACCCACCCGCCAATATCGATATTGACGCTGCCCTTGACGAGGCGATCGAGAAGTATCGCGCCGCCAACCCGAAGAGCCTCGCGCAGCACGAGGCGGCCTGCGCGTCATTGCCCGGCGGCAGTACGCGGTCGTCGATCTATACCGAGCCGTTTCCGCTGACGATGGCGAAGGGCGAGGGGGCGCATCTGTGGGATGTCGACGGGCACGAATACGTCGATTTCCTCAGCGAGTTCACCGCCGGGCTTTACGGGCACTCGCACCCCGCAATCAGAAGGGCGATCGACGCGGCGCTCGACGGCGGGATCAATTTCGGCGCCCATGGCCTCACCGAGGCGCGGTTTGCGGCGGCGATCTGCGACCGGTTTCCGTCGATCGATCTGGTGCGATTCACCAACTCGGGCACCGAGGCCAATCTGATGGCGGTTTCGGGCGCCCGGGCGATGACCGGGCGCAACAAGATACTCGTCTTCAACGGCGGGTATCACGGCGGCGTCTTCTATTTCCGCGGCAAGAGCGCGGTGAATGCGCCGTTCGAGTTCCTGCTCGGCACCTATAACGACATCGACGGCACGCGCGCGCTCGTCGAGCCGCACAAGGGCGACCTCGCGGCGATCCTCATCGAGCCGATGCTCGGTGGCAGCGGCTGCATCCCGGCGACGCGCGAGTTTCTCGCCGATCTCCGCGCGCTCGCGAGCGCGGTGGGCGCGGTCTTGATCTTTGACGAGGTGATGACCTCGCGCCTCGCGCCGGGTGGGTTGCAGGAGGTGCACGGCATCACCCCGGACATGACGACGCTCGGCAAGTATGTCGGCGGCGGGATGACCTTTGGCGCGTTCGGCGGGTCGAAGGCGGTGATGGACTGGTTCGACCCGCGCCGGCCCGACGGGTTCCAGCACGCTGGCACGTTCAACAACAACAACCTGACGATGGCCGCCGGGTATGCGGGCCTCACCGAGGTCTACACGCCCGAGGCCTCGCGTACGCTCAACGGTTTTGGCGACGCGCTGCGCGACCGGCTCAACCAGATCGCCGGCGAGCACGGGCTCGCGCTGCAATTCACCGGGATCGGCTCGATGATCGGCATCCACATGACCGCGCAGCCGATCCACAACGTCGCCGATGCCGCGAAGGGCCATGCCGGGCTCCGCGACCTCTTTTATTTCGACGTGCTGGCGCGCGGCGTGTGGCTGGCGAAGCGCGGGATGATCTCGCTGTCGGTCGCGCTCGACGACGAGGACGGCGATCAGCTTGTCGGCGCGGTCGAGGAATTCGCCGAAACCCGCGCCCCGTTGTTTGGAGGCCTGTCATGAGCGACGCGCGCAGCAATCCCCAAGGGAACCAACGTGTTGCGTACTTCAATGGCAATTACGTGCCCGAGCGCGAGGTCGTGATCCCGTTTCGCGACCGCGGGTTCAAGTACGGCGACGCGGCGTTCGATATGACGCGGACGTTCGGGGGGCGGATCTTCAAGATCGAGGAGCATGTCGCGCGGTTCTACCGCTCGCTGCGCTATCTCAAGATCGACCCGGGCCTCAGCCAGGCCGAGATGGTCGCGATCAGCAACGAGGTGCTGGAGCGCAACCGGCATTTCCTGACCTCGGACACCGATTTCTGGGTCGGGCAGCGGGTGTCGCGCGGGGTCGACGCGGTCGGTGACGAGGGGTGGGAGCAGTCGGGGCCAACCGTTATCGTCGAGTGCATCCCGCTGCCGTTGAAGGCGCGGGCGCGGCTGTTTCGCGACGGCATCGACATCGTCGTGCCGCCGACCCGCCGGACGGCCCCCGACATGCTGAGCCCGCGGGCGAAGACGCACAACTACCTCAACCTGATCATGGCCGACCTCGAAGCCAAGGCGCAGGACAAGGAGGCGTGGTCGGTGCTCCTCGACGTGAGCGGCCACCTCGCCGAGGGGATTGGCAGCAACCTCTTCCTCGTCCGCGACGGCGAGGTGTTGACCCCGCGCGATCGCTTCGTTTTGCCTGGGGTCAGCCGCGCGACGGTCATCGAGCTGTGCGGCAGCCTCGGCATCGCGTGCCACGAGGCCGATCTCGATCTCTATGACGCGGCAACGGCCGACGAAGCCTTTATGAGTTCGACGAGCCTCTGCCTCTGCCCGGTCCGCAGCATCGGCGGCCGCGCCCTGCCGACGCCGGTTCCGGGCCCAATCACCCGGCGCCTGACCGAGGCCTATGCCAAAAGCGTCGGCTGCGATTTTGTCGCGCAGTATTTAAAGCAGCTGGGGTAATGCTGGACCGCGGGCGTCTCGCCCGCCGCTCTTTGCGCTAGATGCGGGCGAGACGTCCGCGTTCCATTCCAGGAATAAAACAAGGGGGCCGAAGCCCCCTTGTTGCCGTGCGTGTGTTCGTATCCGCTTAGTGCGTCGGGCTCGGCCGCGGGCCGGGCAACGGAGCGCTGGCCGGCGGCGGCATCGGGGCCGGCATCGGCGGCGGAGAGGAAGAGGCCGGCGGTGCGGTGTCGGCGGCCGGGGCGGCATGGTGCATGTGGTGCACGACATGGTGGTGCACCACATGATGATGCACGACATGGTGGCGCGCGACACGGTGGTGCACGTAGTGCCGGTGCCGATAGTGGTGAACCACGTGCGCCGGCGGCGGTGGCGGCGAGCTCGGCACCACGTAGGGCTCGGCAGGCGGCGGCGGCGCCGGGGTCATCATCGGCGCAGGCTGCGGCGGCGGTTGCGGCGGGGTATGCGAGCAGGCGGCCAACGCCACCAACGCGCCGATAGCTAAGACCGGGCTGGCAATCTTCACCGGATGGACTCCCCAAAAGCTGAGCTTGGAACTGGATAGGCCCTCGACATAGCATTTCCCTTGGGGTCGCAGAAGTGCCCAAACTGTGAAGCGACAGGTTTTAATGCGCCGACAGGGACTTGCCGGCCGCATCTCGCCTCGTTGGATGGGTCGGGAATGGCCGGGGTCGCGAATCGCGTTGGAAGCACCTCGTCAGTGCCGCATGCGGTATCGCGCTGCGGTTGTCGAAGGGCCGTCGGAGGCGACGATTCCGCGCTCGATCAGGTCCTGCAGGTGCGCCAGAACCGAGCGGCCGGCGGCGTGGTGGAGCTTTGGGTCGAGGCCGACGTAAAGCCGCGCCACCATCTCGTCCACGGCGCCCACCCCGTCCTTGAGGCAGGCGATGACCCCGGCTTCGCGCTCGCGGCGATGCGCGATAAAGGCGCGCACGTGCCGCTTCGGCTCGGTGATCGCCGGGCCGTGCGTCGGCCAATAGAGCGCGTCGCTGCGCTCGAGCAATTTGTCGAGCGAGGCCATGTAGTCCGCCATGTTGCCGTCGGGCGGGGCGATGACGCTGGTCGACCACCCCATGACATGGTCGCCGCTGAACAGGATGCCTTGCTCGGGGAGCGCAAAGCACAGGTGGTTCGAGGTGTGGCCGGGCGTGTGCACCGCCTCGAACCGCCAGCCGTCGCCCTCGATGACGTCGCCGTCCTTGACGACGATGTCGGGCGCGAAATCCCAGTCGCCGCCCGCTTCCGGCCCAATCTCGCCGCGCCGTCCGCCGGCATGCGGGCCAAAGCCGTAAGTCGGAGCAGTGACCGCCTTCTTGAACGGCGCCGCCGCGGGGGAGTGGTCGTTGTGCGTGTGGGTGACGAGGATATGCGTCACCGTCTCGCCGTCGAGGCTTTCGGTCAGCGCGGCAACGTGCGCCTCGTCGAGCGGCCCGGGGTCGATCACCGCGACCTTGCCGTTGCCGACGACATAGGTGCCGGTGCCGCGGAATGTGAATGGCCCGGGGTTTCGCGCCACGATTCGCCTGAGCCCGGGCGCGATCGTCTCGAGCTGTCCGTATTCGAAAGTGATGTCGCGGCGGTACGGGATATCGGCGGCCATTCGCACTGTTCCTTGCTAGATTGCCGTATCGTAGCAGAAGGGGCCGGCGATGAAGATCTCGTTCGATGTCGACTGCACGCCCGAGGAATTGCGTGAGTTTTTCGGCCTTCCCGACGTGAAGCCGATGCAGGAGGCGCTGTTGAAGGAGGTCGAGGCCAAGGTGCGCGCGGGGATCGCCGCGCTCGACCCCGAGGCGATGCTGAAGACGTGGCTGCCGGCGGGGATGGAGGGTTTCCAGCGGCTGCAGGAGATGTTCTTCGGGATGACGGGGAAGAAATGACCCTAGCGGTGCGTACGCCGCGCCTGCTGCTGCGGCAATGGCGCGACGAGGATGCCGAGCCGTTTGCCGCGATGTCGGCAGATCCCGAGGTCACGGCGCTGCTGCTCGGCCCGTTCGATCGCGCCAAGAGCGACGAATGGGTCGCGCTGGCGCGTGATTTCTGGCGGGCGAACGGTTACGGCCAGTGGGTCGTCGAGGTGCCGGGCGAGGCGAAATTCGCCGGGGTGGTCGGGCTCACCCGGATTTTGTGGGAGGCGCCTTTCACCCCGGTCGTGGAGGCCGCCTGGCGGCTCGCGCGACCGTATTGGGGCCGCGGGATCGCCTTCGAGGCGGCGCGGGCGGCGATCGAAGACGGCTTCTCTCGCCTGAGGCTCGAGGAGATCGTGGCGATCACGACCCCGCCCAACGAGCGCTCATGGCGGCTGATGGAACGGCTCGGCATGGTCCGCGACACCGCCGGCGACTTCGATCACCCGCGTGTCCCCGACGGCCATCCGCTGAAGCGGCACGTGCTGTATCGATTGAAGGGGGCGCGGGCATCCCGCCCGCATCCTTGACGAAAGTTTGCCGGCGGGACGCCTGCGCTTCTACATCTTCACCGCCTCGAACCTCCGGCTGGGCGACACCAGTTCGCTCTGCATCTCGATCAACGCCAGCTCGTAGCGGCCACGATTTACGGTCCCCTCGATCAGCGCATACATCGTGCTGGCCGTTGCCGAGAGCGCGTCGGGGAGCGCTTGGCCGCGCAGCAGGTGGGCGAGGAAAAGGGCCGCGGTGACGTCGCCGCAGCCGTTCATCTCGGCCGGCAGGCGCGGGGTCTCGACGATAAAGGCCCCATCGTCGCCAACCGCCAGCATCGCAATGCGATCCTCGGCGGTGGCAAGGCTCGTCACCATCACGGTCGCGGGGCCGCGGCGGCGCAGTTCCTCGGCGGCGACGAGGGTTTCGGCGAGGTCGGCGATCTTGCGGCCGGTCAGAAAATCGAGCTCGAACAGGTTGGGCGTCAGGATGTCGGCGCGGGGCACCGCAATATCGCGAAAGAACTCGGCGATGCCGGGCCGCACGTAGGAGCCGGTGTCGGTATCGCCGATGACCGGATCGCAGCAGAAGACGGCGGCCGGGTTCGCTCCCTTCACCCGGGCGACGATGTCGAGCAGCACGCACCCCGTTTCGGCGGCGCCGAGATACCCGCTCAGGACCGCGTCGCAATCCCTGAGCACGCCGAGTTCGGCGATGCCCTCGAACAATGTCCCGACCGTGTCGGCGGGCACGACCGCGCCGGTCCATTTGCCGTGACCGGTGTGGTTCGAAAAGACGACCGTGTCGAGCGACCACACCTCGCAGCCGAGACGCTGCAGCGGAAAATTCGCCGCGGCATTGCCGACATGCCCGTACGCGACGCGCGATTGTACGGACAGGACGGTCGGCATCAGCTGTGGCGGTCTAGCCGGTCGAAGACGCGCTTCAGGCTCATGAACACGACGAGGCCGCTGGCGCAGAACAGCCCGATCCCGCCGTCGTGAAGGCTCCCCGACCCCCACGCCGCCGCGAGGAACAGGCCGGCGAGCCCGATCACCACGAAAAGCGGGATGACGATCACGAGGTTGCCCATCGTGTCGACAAACAGCGATCCCCACCAATTCGTCTCGCCGCCGTCGAACCGCGATTTCACTCGCTGCAATGCGAGGGCGAGGGCGCAGACGAACAGGATGAGCCCGCTCGTACCGTCGCCCGGGCCGGCGTCGTTGCTGGCGAACCACGCGCCGAGCACCGCCAGCAGGGCGAGCACGGCAATCTGTGCCCAGAACCCGATCCATTCGCCCATGCCGGGCTCTTCGTCCCTCTCGGCCGTCGTCATCATCTCGCGCCGCTCCTCTTTGCCGGCAAACGAAATTATAACGCTCGCAGTTGCATTGCCGAGGACTTCCGATGCCCGCGACCCTACGGCCCCGCCGCAGCGTCCTGTTCATGCCCGGCGCCAACGCCCGCGCCCTGGCCAAATCGCGCGAGCTGCCGGCTGACGGCCTGATTTTCGACCTCGAGGACGCCGTCGCCCCGGACGCGAAGGAGGCGGCGCGGTCGGTGGTCGCCGCGGCGGTCGGCGAGGGTGGTTACGGGCGGCGCGAACTGGTGCTGCGCGTCAACCCGCTCGACAGCGCCTGGGGCGCCGACGATCTGGCGGCCGCGGCCGGGATGGCGGTCGACGCCGTGCTGCTGCCCAAGGTCGAGAACGCCGCGCGTGTCGCGGGGGCCGCCGCGCGGCTGCCGGAGCGGATCGCCATCTGGTGCATGATCGAGACTCCGCTCGGCATCCTCAATGCGCGCGAGATCGCCAGCGCTCCGGGCGTCGCCTCGCTGGTCATGGGCACGTCCGACCTGACCGCGGATCTGCACGCGCAGGTCACGCCGGATCGTGCACCGCTGGTCCCGGCTCTGGGGTTGGCGTTGCTGGCGGCCCGCGCTCACGGCCTCGCCGCCCTCGACGGCGTCCATCTCGACCTCGCCGACGAGGCGGGCCTTGCGGCGCTATGCCGGCAGGGGCGATCGATGGGCTTCGACGGCAAAACCTTGATCCACCCAAAGCAAATTGCCGCCGCGAATGACGCCTTCGCGCCGTCGGACGAGGAAGTCGCCCAAGCCCGCAAGATCATCGCCGCTCACCGCGAGGCGATCGCGGCGGGGAAGGGGATCGTCGTCGTCGATGGAAGGCTGGTGGAAAACCTCCACGTCGCCGCCGCGGAGCGCACCCTCGCCTTGGCAGAGGCGATCGCGGAGTGAAGACCAAGGCTTCCCCTCGCCCGCAATTGCGGGCGAGGGGAAGTTGACGCCGCGACTTACCCCGCGGCGACGCAGTAGCAGTCGCGGACGCCTTCGGGGAGGCGGCTTTCGGTCCAGCTCTTGCCGCCGTCGGTGGTGCCGAACATCTGGCCGACGCGCGACACGGCGTAGACCTGGTTCGGGTCGGTCGGATGGACGATGACGCCCATCATCGTCGCGTCGGCCTTGATGCCGTGGTCGAAGCGGGTCCAGGTCTTGCCGACATCGGTGCTCTTGTAGACCGAGCCGTCGGTCGAGCGCGCGGCCGGGCTCAGTGCCGCGTAGAGCGTCTTCGCGTCATGCGGCGAGGTGCGGATGTCGCGCCCGTAGGTCAGCGGCGAAAAGCGGCCGATCTCCATGTCGGACCACGTGTCGCCGTGGTTGTCGCTGCGGAAGAGCCCCATGCGGTTGGCGAGGAACACGGTCCCCGGCGCCGCCGCGCTGCAGGCGAGCGCATGGCCGTCGAGCATGCCCTCGATCTCGGTCTGGCTGCCGATCCGGCTGCGGTATTTCGCATCCGCCTCGCAGAAGCGAATGAGGTCGGCCGTGCAGTCCTGCCAGCTCTCGCCGGCGTCGCGGCTGCGCATCGTGCCGTTGGCCTCGAGCGTCGCATAGACGTCGTCCGGCGAGTTCGGGTCGACATCGAGCCGCATGACCCGGCACGCGAACGCCATGATGACGCGGTCGGGCAGGGCCGGATCGGCCAGCTTCTTCCAGTTGTCGCCGCCGTCGTCGCTGCGATAGACGCCGACCGGGGTCGCGCCCGCGTAGAGCCGCTTATGATCCTTGGGGTGAACGAGGATCGACCAGATGTCGGGGTCGCCGCCCGGCACCTTCAGATGCTCGAACGTATTGCCGCGATTGTGGCTGCGATACATGCCCTTGGTGCTGCCGACGAGGATCGTGTCGCTGTCGTCGGGATGCACGGTGACCGCATGGACCTCGGCGCCCTCGGGGAGCGCGAGCTGGTCCCATTTCCCGCTGCCGACTTCCTGACGGAAGACGCCGCCCAGCGTTCCCTTGTGCTCCATGCCGACCGTGGCCGCCACGCCGACATATACTTGCGTCTGACCCGCCATCGCTCCCTCCCTCGGGTGAATTCCTGCCGCGATCATAGCGCGCGCGCGGCCGTTGTCACAAAACTTCGGGGGTGCGGGATTATCGTAGGCGAATGCGGATCGGCCGCGATGCCCGAGCAAAAGTGTCGCGCTGCCGGATCACTCGCCGAAGTCAAGTGTTGCAGGGTTAGAGGCAGGCGGCATTCGCCCCCCGTAACAGGGCTGTCGCCCATCCGCACGGGAGGGGAAAGCCATGAAGATCGTCGTCCTCGGCGGCACCGGTCTGGTCGGATCGAAGACGGTCGCCATTTTGCGTCAGCAGGGTCATGAGCTCATCGCCGCCTCGCCCAGAAATGGCGTCAACAGCATCACCGGCGAGGGGCTCGGGGAAGCCATGGCCGGTGCGCAGGTGGCGGTCGACCTCACCAATGCGCCGTCGTTCGAAGACCGGGCGGTCCTCGAATTTTTCGAGACTTCCGGCCGCAACCTTCTAGCGGCGGAAACGGCGGCGGGCGTCCGTCACCATGTCGCGCTGTCGATCGTCGCCACCGACCGGACCGACAACGGCTATTTCCGGGCGAAGGCCGCACAGGAAAAGCTGATCGCGGCCGCCGGCGTCCCCTACACGATCGTCCGCGCCACGCAGTTCATGGAATTCCTCGGCGGCATCGCCGATTCGAGTGCGGAGGGAAACACCGTCAGGCTTCCGCCCGTCATGTTCCAGCCGATCGCCGCGGACGACGTCGCTGCAGCCGTCGCCGACACGGCGCTCTCCGCGCCGCGCAACGGCATCGTCGAGATCGCCGGTCCCGAGCGGGCGCCGTTCGACGAAATCGTCGCCCGTTATCTGAAAGCGACCGGCGACCCACGCGAGGTCAGGCGCGACCCCGGCGCCCGATACTGGGGCGGCCAGGTCGAGGAGCTTTCGCTCGTGCCGCTGGGCGAGGCGCGCCTCGGCCGCATCGGCCTGGAGGAATGGCTCAGCCACCCGCAGGCACGAGGCTGATCCCGCGCACTCGCCGAGCGCGGAACGTCCGACCTCGCCGCAACCGCCGATCTGCTCTCCGCCCGATTCACGCTGCGGCGCGGCGCAGGGATCGAGTATGGTGCGCGCCGTTCAGCAAAAGAGGCGGGTGATGCAGAAAAGGCGCAGGATCGGCCGGAACGGGCCGGAGGTGTTGGGGCTGGGGCTGGGATGCATGTCGCTGTCGGGCGTCTATGGCAAGAGCGATGACGAGGCGGCGATCGGGTTCCTGCACAAGGCGGTCGATCTCGGCGTCGAGTTCTTCGACAGCTCCGACATGTACGGCTGGGGCCAGAACGAAAGCTTGCTCGGCCGCGCGTTCCAGGGGATGCGCGACAAGGTCGTCATCGCTTCGAAGTTCGGCCAGACCCAGAACGCGGGCGGCGCCAACGGTGTCAACGGTCGCCCCGAATACGTGCAGCAGGCCTGCGAGGCGAGCCTCAAGCGGCTCGGCGTCGACACGATCGATATCTATTTCCAGCACCGGGTCGATCCCGCGGTGCCGGTCGAAGAGACGGTCGGCGCGATGGCGCGGCTGATCGACCAGGGCAAGGTCAAGCATCTGGGGCTCTGCGAGGCGGCGCCCGAGCGGATCGAGAAGGCGCATGCGACGCACCCGATCGTGGCGGTGCAGAGCGAATACTCGCTGCTCTATCGCGAGGTCGGCGAGGAGACTCGGGCGGTGACGCGGGATCTCGGCATCTCGTTCGTCGCCTATTCGCCCCTCGGCCGCAGCCTGTTGGCGGGCGTCGTGCCTGATTTCAACAACCTCCAGCCCGGCGACACGCGGGGCCGGCACCCGCGCTTCGAGGGTGAGAATTTCCAGAAGAACCGCGCCCTCGTTGAACGCGTCGAGGCGATCGCGGCCGACAAGCGCTGCACGGTGGCGCAGCTCTGCCTCGCCTGGCTGATGGCGCAGGGCGACGACGTGATCCCGATCCCCGGCACCAAGAATGTCGGCCGCCTTGAGGAAAACCTGGGCGCCGTCGACATCACGCTGACCGCCGAGGAAGCCGCCGAGATCAGCCGCGCCATCCCCCTCGGCGCCGCCGCCGGCACCCGCTATCCCGCCGGCGGGATGAAGGGGGTGTTTATCTGACGCATCGGCCTTTAGCCGGCCCTCACCCGTCTCGCTTGGCGATTCACCCTCTCCCGCAATGCGGGAGAGGGAAGACCCGAAGGGTGGGTGAGGAGCCTAGGTGAGATCGACGATCTCCACCCAGTTTGGGTTTGTGCCCATCGGGTATTGCTTGACCGGCCCCAGGCGGCCGTCTGCGGCGATCTGGTAGACGGTCATCGAGGCGGAATCCATTCCGACCGCGACGAGGAACTTGCCGCGCGGGTCGATATTGAAGCCGCGCGGGGTCTTTTCGGTCGGGAAGCTGCCGATCTTGGTCAGCTTGCCGTTCGTCTCGTCGATCTTGAACCCGTGCAGCATGCTGGTCTTGCGCTCGGCGCCGTAGAGGAAGCGGCCGTTCGGCGTTACGTGGATGTCGGAGGCGGCGGGCTGCTCCTTGTAGTCGCCGGTGTCGATGAACTGCACCTCGGTAAGCTGCCCGTTCGAAGCGACGTCGTATTGGCCGATCGTCGCCGTCGTCTCGGTGATCAGGTAGGCCCAGCGCCCGTTCGGGTGGATCGTGAAGTGGCGCGGGCCGGCGCCCTGCTTGGTGTGAACCGCGCCGGGACCGTTCGGCGACACCGTGCCATTGGCCTCGTCGAGGTTGAGCTCGAGCACCTCGTCGCCGCCCAGCACCGGCGCGTAGACATGGTTCGCGGCACTGACATAAACGCAATGGCACTTGGGCTTCGTGTCGACGATCTGCGTCGCCTTGCTGCCGACGATCCCTGATTTCGGGTCGATCGGATAGATCGCCAACTTGGCCCCGACATAGCTCGCGGCGAGCAGGTATTTGCCGGTGTTGTCGGTGTTGATATAGGCCATCTGGTCGACGAGCGGGGTCGTCGCGACATTGCTCAATTTCCCGGTCGCATGGTCGATCTGAAACGTCGAGACCGGGTAGGGCTCGCTGCGGAGCTGGGCATAGAGGAATTTCCGGTCCCGGCTCGTCGTCATCGGCAGGCTCGTCGGCGTCGTCTTTTCGCTGCCCGGCACCGGCGTCTTCTCGATCATCGTCATCTCGCCGCTGTCGCGGTTCATCGCCAGGCAATAAATGTCCTTGCTGCCGGCGTTCGAGACATAGACGACCGTCTGAGGACCGCTCTGAGCCATCGCCCTTTTCCCTCCGATTGCCACAACCGCCGCCGCGGTTTGAATCGCCCGGCGCCGCGTTATCCGTGCCCGTGTCATGCGTCTCTCCTGGGAGTTTCTATCGTTGCAAATCGCGCGCGGTCTTGGCCGCCGGGCGCATTGCGCAGCGGCTGAGCCAATCTGCTGCCTTCGGGAACGGTCCGAAATCGATCCGTGCCGGCCGCGCCCAGGACAGGACCGAGGCGACGTTGAGATCGGCGACCGTGAAATCACTGCCGACGAGGTAAGGCGTCTTCGACACCGCGCCGTCGAGCACCTTGAGCGGCCCTTGCAGCGCGCGTTCGGACGCATCGGCCGAGGCGGCGTCGCGCTTGTCCTCGGGGTAGAGCGCGCGGTTGAACATCGCGTTGAGCACGTGCTGCTCGAGCTCGGTAAGACCCCAGAAACTCCACTGCCACGCCTTCGCCTCATCTTCGAGCGCGGTGGGATAAAGCGTGCCGAGCCCGTGCTTCTTTGCGAGGTACAGGTTGATCGGCATCGATTCCCACAGAACGAACCCATCGTCGTCGATCGTCGGGATGTGGCCGTTGGGATTGATCGCGAGAAACGACGGCTCGCGGGACTGGCCGCTCGTGTCGATCGGGATGTTGTCGTAGTCGAGCCCCAGTTCCGCAGCCAGCCACATCGTGCGGAACGCCCGCGAGCGGGGGATGCCGTAGATTTTGAGCTTGGCCATGCGGGTCCTCCTTGTCGGATGTTGCGGCGAGGGTGGCATGGCGGCGCGGAAGCTGGCAATGATGGAGCGCCATGTCGCATTCCGAGACCACGATCACCGTCGCCGGCGCGACGATCCGCCTGTTCCGCGGCGGGAATGGGGCGCCGCTGGTATTTTTGCACGGCGCCGGCGGCCATACCGGCTGGCGCCCGTTCATGGAGACGCTGTCGCGCGAGTTCGACGTGATCGTGCCCGAGCACCCGGGGTTCGGACAGTCGGACGATCCGCCCTGGCTCGATACGGTCGCGGACCTCGCCTATTTTCATCTCGACCTGCTGGCGGCGCTGAGGCTCGATCGGGTGCATCTGATGGGCACCTCGCTCGGCGGCTGGATCGCGGCCGAGCTCGCGGTGCGCAACACCGCGCGCCTCCGGAGCCTCACCCTCGTCTGCGCCGTCGGCGTCACCGCGAACGGCGAGCCGATCCCCGACATCTTCCGCATGCCGGTCGAGGAAAACCTGCGCCGCTATTTCGCCGATCCCGAGACGGCGGCGCGCTGCCTCGCCGGTCTTGGCACGGTCGACCAGTCGGTCCTCGGCAGAAATCGCGCGACCGTGATGCGGCTCGCCTACAACCCGCGCTTCCACAGCCCGCATCTGCCGAAGTGGCTGCACCGGATCGATGTACCGACGCTGCTCGTGTGGGGGAGACAGGACGGCCTCGTCCCGCCCGAATTCGGCGACGCCTACCACAAGCTGATTCCCGGCTCCCGGCTGGTGCTCCTCGACGGGGCAGGGCATGCGCCGTTCGACGAGCAGGAAGCGGGCTTCGTGGCAGCGTTTCGGCAATTCGTCGCCTGACTGATCCCGCCCCTTTACATAGCAGCGACCGTCGCCTTGGCGGTGCAGTTCTGGCGGGGGCGCGGCGGAGCGTGGAAGGGGCGGTTCCAGGCGCCTATTCGGCTGGGAATGCCGCGGGGAAATCCGGATGGCGGCGGTTGACGAGGTGCAGGAGCGCGCGGCCGAGCCGGCGGAACCCTTCGACCTGGTGCGCGAGATAGCCGCAGCGGACGACCCGCCCGTCGAGCGCCGCCACGCCGGTCGGCAGATACAGCAGGTCGGCCCGGCGAGTCCGGAAGATCACGTCCCAAAGCGGCAGGATCACGGCGAAATTGCATCCGCACGAGCGGTCGAACGGAGCCTGCGCATGCTCGATCGCGTGGTGGAGCCGGTGGTATTGCGGCCCGACCAGCACCATTCCGCCGATCCGCCCGAGCCCGGCGCGGACATTCGTATGCGACAGGCTTTCGACGAGCCGGAACAGGATCATCACCAGGGGGAACTCGCCCGGCGTCACGCCGACCAGCATCGCCAGAGAGCCGCTCCATACCGCGGCGAGGACATCGTCGACGACATGGTTGCGGTCGTCGCTCCACAGCGTCATCTGGCGCTGGTCGTGGTGCAGGCTGTGCAGCGCCCACCACCACGGCAGCCGGTGCTGCAGCCGGTGCCGCCAGTACTCGCCGAAATCGATGACGACGATGTAGATAAGGAACGTGACGAACGGCCAGGCCACGAGCCCCGGGATGACCTGCTCGATCGCCGGCGGGATATAGCCCTTGAAGCGGAGATACGCGTCGATCGCGGTACCGATCGGGGTCAGAAAGAGGAAGAGGATGGCCGGCACGACGCCGAGCTTGTGCACGACGGTGTAGACGATGTCGGTCCGCACCGCCCGGCGCTCGCCCCAGCGTTCGACCGGCCGCCACCACTCGAGCGGGCGGAACAGCAGATAGGCCGCAAGGATCGCCATCCCGCCGAGGACCGGAATTTCGAGCCCGTCGAACACGGTCTCGGCCCAATCCATCATGCCGAACTGGTAGAGCGCCGGCTGGATCGCGGTTTCGAACACGAAACCCTGGACTTGGACGATCGCGTGCATCAGCCCGTCGAGCACACTCGCCTCGCGCTCAGTAGAGGAAAATGCCGTGCGGCGAGCGCCCGACCGGGATTGTCGCCTTGAGCTGCCCGGAGCCGGCTTCGAGCACATCGACCGAGGCGCGCCATCGCCCCGTAACCCAGAGCTCGCCCCCGTTGGGGCTGAACATCATGTCGTCAGGGCCCCCCGGCGCCTGAAGAAGCCCCGTGACCGCAAGCGTATCGGCGTCGAGGATCGATACCGTGCCGGCGACGCGGTTCGTCACATAAAGCTGCTTGCCGTCGGGCGAGGCCTGGAAATTATGCGCGCCGCGGCCGGTGATGATCCGGCGCAGCGTCGTCCCCGTTTTCGGGTCGAGCTCGGCGATGTAGTCGGAGCCCATCACGGCAACGAGGGGGTTGCCGGCTTTGTCGGTCCACATCCCGGCTGGTTGGCGCCCGACAAAGGCGGTCCAGATCACATTGCCGCTGTCGAGATCGATCGCGGTGACCTTGTCGGTGCCTTGCAGGCTGACAAAGACCGTCTTGCTGTCGGGCGAGAAGGCGATGTGGCTCGGCATCGTCGGTGCCGGCAATCGGTGCTTCAGCTCGAAGGTGGCCGCGTCGAAGATGTCGATGCGATCGAGGCGGAGCGAGTTCGAGACAAACCATTTGCCGTCCGGGCTGAACCCGATCTGGTAGGGGTCGCTGACCTCGACGCGCTTTTGGATCGCCCCGGTCGCGCGGTCGATGAAGACGAGCTCGTTCCCCTCCGACATCGCGATGATCAGATAGCGCTTGTCCGGCGTCAGCATCAGGTGATGCGGCGCCCGGCCGATATGGACCCGCGAGGTTTCCCTGTACGTGTCGCCGTCGATGACGCTCAGCGAATCATCGTCTGAGTTGAGGACGATCGCGGTCTTCGCCGAGGCCTGGGCCACGACGAGCACAAAGAGAGAAGCTGCCGCGAGGCAGCGCAACGTGCGGTGTGAGACCACGGAAGCAACGATCGGCACGGGTTATCCACAGGCTCGAAATAGATACCCCGCGAACGGGCGGGAAGGAAGGCCGCTCCATCCCGCTGCGACGGAAAGATTCGGGGTGTTGCGGACTGGTCCCTCTCCCGCAATGCGGGAGAGGGAGGGCCCGTCGCGGAGCGATGAGAGCGTGAGGCGGCGCAAGCTGAACTGCCGCATCGCTACGCGCCCTCACCCGGCCTTCGGCCATCCTGTCCCACAATGCGGGAGAGGGATAGAAAGGGGGCGCTCTCTAGTTCAGCCCTTGCGGCAGGGCCTGGATCGCGGCGTCGATGAGCCCGGCGCGGGTGCGGTCGTCGAGGCTCGAGGTGATGACGTTGCGGGCCGCGGTGATCGCGGCGTCGACGGCGGCGGCGCGGATCTCGGCGACGGCCTTGGCCTCGGCCTGGGCGATGCGCTCTTCGGCGAGGCGCTTCCTGCGTTCGAGCGCCGTTTCGAGATCGCGGGCGCCTTGCGCGGCGACGCGCTCGGCTTCTTCCCTCGCATGCGCAGCGATCGCCTGCGCCTCGTCGAGCGCGGCGCGCTGTTTCTGCTGGTATTCGGCGAGGAGGCGTTCGGCCTCCCGGCGCAGTTTCTCGGCCTCGTCGAGCTCCGCGCGGATGCGGGCGCTGCGCTCGTCGAGGGTCGTGACGATGCCTTTTTTCGCCGGCCGCCACACCACCGCGACAAAGATGATCGCGGCGACCAGAACCCAGAATTCGGGGTCGTGCATGAAATGCGGCATCAGTGCGCGCGCTCCCCGACCGCGATGTCCACCGCCGCGGCGAGCCGCGCCGGGTCGGCCGTGGTCCCGGTCAATTTCTCGACGACGGCCCCTCCGACCTCGACCGCGATGCCGCGGACCTCGGCCAGCGCCTCGTCCTTCATCGCCGCGATGCGCTTTTCGGCCGCCTCAATCTGAGTGGTCAGCGATTCGGCAAGGACCCGCTGGCGCTCGGCGCCCTCGGCGGCGAGCCTGTCGGTGGTCTCGCGCAGCGTCGCCACGGCCTAGGTGCGGGCCTCGGCCAGCGTTCTCTGGTACGCGGCGAGGACGCCTTCGGCCTCTTCCTTGAGCCGGGCGGCGCGGTTGAGGTCGCCTTCGAGCTTGTCGCGGCGGGCGTCGATGACCCGCCCGACCCGCGGCACCGCGACCCATTTCATCAGCCCGTAAAGCACGACGAACGTGACTAGCAGCCAGAAAAGCTGCGGCGCGAAGGTCGTGAAGTCGAGTTGCGGCATGGAAGGAGGGTCAGACCGCGTAGAGCACGAGGAACGCGATCAAGAGCGCGTAGAGCGCCACCGCCTCGGTCAACGCGAACCCGAGCATGCCGATGCCGAACACCTGGTCGCGGGCGGCCGGGTTGCGGGCGATCGAGCTGACGAGTGAGCCGAAGATATTGCCGATGCCGACACCGGCCCCCGCCACGCCGATCGCGGCAAGCCCGGCACCGATCATCTTGGCCGAAGTTGGATCCATCTTGTGCTTCCTCTGGTGGGTCTGAAAGGGGCGCGCGGGGTCAGTGCAGGTGCACCGCGTCGCGCAGGTAGAGACAGGTGAGGATCGTGAACACGTAGGCCTGCAGGGCGGTCACGATCACTTCAAGCGCGTAAAGGGCGACGTTGATCGCGATCGGGAAGAACCCGAATATCCCGAGGGTGATCGTGAACCCGGCAAACACGGCCATCATCGTATGGCCGGCCATCATGTTCGCGAAAAGGCGGATGCTGAGGCTCACCGGTCGCGACAGGTACGACACGATCTCGATCGGGATGAGGATCGGCGCCATGAAGATCGGCGCTCCCGGCGGGAAGAACATCGTGAAGAATTTGATGCCGTGTTTCCACAGTGCGACGAGGGTCACCAGCAGGAACACGAAAAGCGCCAGCGCGAATGTCACGATGATGTGGCTGGTGAAGGTAAAGCTGTAAGGAATGAGCCCTAACGTGTTGCCAAAGAACACGAACATAAAGATCGAAAAGACCAGCGGAAAAAACTCCCGCCCGCCGTGATGGCCGATATTCTCATCGACCATGCCGGAGACGAACTCGTAGGCCATCTCCGCCATCGATTGCAGCCGGCCGGGCACCAGCGCGCCGCGCGACGTGCCGGCGATCAGGAGCAGCCCGATCAGCACGACCGCGATCGTCATCAGCAGCGCCGAGTTCGTGTAAGAGACGTCGACCGAGCCGATGTGGAGCGGGACCAGTCGCTCGATCTGGAACTGCTCGAGTGGGCTACCTTCAGCCGCCACGTTCTACCCCAACCTCTTTAATCGCCCATTCTAACCGCCACCGGGGCTAACCGCCACGGGGGCCGCGACCCATCCTCTGCGCGGCGCGGAACGCGTTCATCATCCCCGCCGCCGCGCCGATGAAGAAGAAGGCGATCAGACCCCAGGGACGCGTTCCGAGAAAATGATCGAACACCCAACCCAATGCCAGCCCGACCACGAGCGACGCCACCAGCTCGATGCCGATGCGAAAGCCGGCCCCGAGGCCGCTTGGCGACGGTTCGGCGCTCCCGCTCGATCGCCCCCGATTCTCGTCCGCACGCGCCCGGTCCAGCCTCTGTCCCAGGCGCGCCAGCGGGTCCGACGGTCCTCCTTCGCTCATCCGAGGTCGCGCGGCCCGTTGCAAAGCCACCCCGGCCGTCCCCAGCCAAAGCGCCGCGGAACATAAAGGCGAGCCTCCCCGGTGTCAAGCCGAGGGGAGGGCATTGGTTTGGGCAAAATCGCGAGTGTTCTCATAGGGATACGACGATACCTCACATCGTGCAGGCCGCCTATGCAACCGGCGGGGTAGAAGAGCACGGGCGTCCCGGCCGCATCCAGCAAGAAATTGCGGGCCGGACGCCCGCGCTCCTATCCTATTCCGCGGCATCGAGAGCGGCCGGGCTGCGGTGCCGCAGCTCGGCGGCGCGGGCGAGGTCGACCGAGACGAGTTGCGAAAGGCCGCGCTCGGGCATCGTCACGCCGTAGAGCCGGTCCATCCGCGCCATCGTCGTGCGGTGGTGGGTGATGACGAGAAACCGGGTGCCGGTCTGGCCGGCGGTTTCGGCGACGAGCCGGCAGAAGCGGTCGACATTGGCGTCGTCGAGCGCTGCGTCGACCTCGTCGAGCACGCAAACGGGCGCGGGGTTGGTCAGGAACACGGCGAAGATCAGGGCGATCGCGGTCAGCGCCTGCTCGCCGCCCGACAGCAACGTCAGATGCTGCGGCCGCTTGCCCGGCGGGCTCGCCATGATCTCGAGCCCGGCTTCGAGCGGGTCGTCGCCATCGAAGGCGAGGTTGGCCTTGCCGCCGCCAAAGAGCCGCGTGAACAGCTCGCCGAAATGCGCGTTGAGCCGCTCGAACGCGGCGGCGATGCGCTTGCGCCCCTCCTGGTCGAGCGCGGCGATGCCGCGGCGCAGGCGCGCGATCGCTTTGGTCAGGTCGGCGCGCTCACGGGACAGCCCGGTCATGCGCTCCTCGACCTCGGCGGCCTCGCGCTCGGCGACGAGGTTGACCGGGCCCATCGCGTCACGTTCGCGCAGCAGTCGGTCGAGGCGTGTGGCGAGGCCGGCGGGGTCGGTCGGGTCGGTGCCCGGCTCGCGCGCGGCCAACTCGGCAAGCTTGTCGGGAGCGACGCCGAGCCGGTCGGCGATTTGCGCGCTGAGCTCGGCCACGGCGGCAAGCGCCGCATCGCGCTGGGCCTCCAGCCGGGCGCGGCGCTCGCGCTGGTTGGCGGCCTCCTGCTCGGCGTGGCGGGCCGTGTCGAGGGCCTCGTGCGATTTGGTCTCGGCGATAGCGAGCGCGTCGCCGGCCTTGCGGTGCTCGGCGGCCGCGCGCGAGGTGGTTTCGGTCAGGGCCTCGGTCTCGCGGGCGATCTCGGTCGGGCGGATTTGCAGCGTCGCGATCTCGCGCGCGGTTTCGCTGCGCCGGCCGTCGAGCACGGCGATCTGCGTGCCGGCGCCGGCGCGGCGCTTGTGCCACTGCTCCTCTTCGCCGGCGATCGCGGCGAGGCGGCGGTTGCGGGCTTCGCGCTCTTGGGCGAGCCGGTCGAGCGCCGAGCGCGCCTCGCCCTCGCGCCGCCGTGCCGCCGCGGCCTGCTCCCGAGCCGCCTCAAGTCCCCGACGGGCGAGCGCGGTATCGGGCAATGATGTCAGCGCCCGCTCGGCCTCGGCGTGATGGGTGGCGATCTCGGCCAGATCCACCGCCAGCTTGTCCACGGCTTCGTCGAGCGCGGCGAGGCGGGTTTCGCTTTCGAGCGTGCGGCGTCGCAACTCGGAGGTCGTCGAGTCCTGACGGGTGCGGCGCTGCTCCGTCTCGCGCAGCGCGGCGAGGGCGGTCTGCTCGGCGGCGGCGGCCTCCTGGCGCGCCGCGCGCGCTGCGGCGGCCGCGGCGGATGCCTTTCCCGACGCGGCCTCGGCCGTTGCGATCTGGCCGGCGAGTGCGGCGAGGCGGTTGCGATGACGAAGCTGCTGCGCGGTCGCCGACGGGCCGGCGGCGCGGCGGGCGAACCCGTCCCAGCGCCACAGATGCCCCTCGCGGTCGACGAGGCTCTGCCCGGCGCGAAGCTCCTTGTGCAGCGTGCGCGCTTCGGCCTCAGTGGCGACCCAGCCCGACTGCGCGAGCAGCCGCCCGAGCGCTGCCGGGACCTTGACCGTGCCGGCAAGCGGGGTCACGCCGTCGGGCAGCGGGGCCGCTTCGGCGAGTGGCGGCAGCTCGACCCAGCCGGCATTCGCCGTGTCGCCCTCAGCCACGACCGGCGCCGACAATTCGCCGTCGCACAGCGCCGCGACCGCGGCCTCCAACCCCTCCGGCACCTCGATCTGCGACAGGACGGAGGGCGCTGTGGATTTGCCCTGGGTTTTGGCCGCCGCGCTGACGAGGCTGGCGAGCGCGTCCGACTCGGCCTTGAGGCGGGCGAGGGCGCGTTCGGCGTCGCGGGCAGCATCTACCGCCTCGGCCTCGGCGGCTTGCAGCGCGGCGATCGCGTCGGTCCGCGCGCTGGCGTCGGCACGACGGGTTTCGATCTCGGCAGCGAGCGCGGCGGCGGCGGCCTCGTGCTCGGCGAGCGCCCCGGCCGGGACTTGCCCGGCGGCGAGCACCTCGCGTTGTTTCTTCGCTTCGGCGAGGCGGCTGTCCAGCCTGACGCGGCGGTCGTTGAGGTCGCGCCGCTCGCGTTCGAGCGCGCCTCGCCGGGCCTCGCCGGTGGCGCAGGCCTCGGTCATCTGCAGGAGGCCGTTTTCGGCGACGGCGAGTTGCGCCCCGGCTTCGTCGAGCCGCGCGGCCGCCTGTTTGATCGCGCCGTCGTCGGTGTGCTGGGCGTGGCCGAGCACGCGGCGTTCGTCGGCGAGGCGGGCGAGGGCTGCGTCGCCGTCGGTCAGATGCACGGTCTCGCGGTCGAGGTCGGCGGAAATCTGGCTGAGCCGGCGCTCGGCCTCCGCGCGAGCGGCGACGGCGCGGGCCAGTTCCTGCTCAAGGTTCTCGCGGGCATGGGCGATGCGCTGAACGGCGGCGCCGGCGGCGGCCTCGGCGAGGCGCAGCGGCGGCAAACGCACCTCCGCGGCCTCGCGCTTGCGCTCCTCGAAGAGCGCCCGTTCGGTTGCCGCGGCGACATCGCGCTCGGCCTCGCGCAGCGCCCCGGCGGCGGCGGCGGAGTCGGTCTCGGCGGCATGCCAGCGGGCGTCGAACATCTGCGCTTCGGCGCGGCGGATCTGCTCGCCGAGGCGGCGATATCGCTGCGCCTGCTTGGCCTGCTTGTTGAGCGCTTCGAGCTGGGTCGACAGCGTCGCGATCACGTCGTCGAGGCGGAGGAGGTTGTCCTCGGCCCCCTTCAGCTTCAGCTCGGCCTCGTGGCGGCGCTGGTGGAGGCCGGCGGTCCCGGCGGCCTCGTCGAGCAGAACGCGCCGCTCCGACGGCTTTGCGTCGACGAGGGCGCCGATACGCCCCTGGCCGATGAGGGCGCCCGAATGCGGCCCGGTCGAGGCGTCGGCAAACAGAAGCTGGACGTCGCGGGCGCGCGATTCGCGCCCGTTGATGCGGTAGTTGGAGCCGGAATGGCGTTCGAGCCGGCGGGTGATCTCGATGACGTCGCGGTCGTTAAGCCCTTCGGGGGCGTCGCGCGACGCATTGTCGAGGGTCAGCGACACCTCGGCGATATTGCGGGCGGGGCGGGCGGTCGAGCCGGCGAAGATGACGTCGTCCATCTCGCCGCCGCGCAACCGCCGGGCCGACGCCTCGCCCATGACCCAGCGCAGCGCTTCGACCAAATTCGACTTGCCGCAGCCATTGGGGCCAACGATGCCGGTCAGCCCCGGCCCGATCACGAGCTCGGTCGGGTCGACAAAGGTTTTGAAGCCGGCAAGCCTAAGTCGGTCTAGCTGCATCGTCCTGTCATGGGTTGGTGCGCGTCACGATTTGGGCACAGCCTTGTCCAGCACTGCGTCGAAGGCCTCGACCGTGGGCTCGCCGTCGAATTTGGTGCCGTTGATGAAGAACGTCGGGGTCGCGTTGACGTTGAGCTTTTGCGTGGCGACGAGGCGGCTGCCGACGACCTCGTTCTCCGTCTTCTTGTCGGCGACGCACTCGTCGAACTGCTTCTTGTTCATCCCGCCCATCAGCGCGAGGCGCTGCAATTCGGCCTGCGGGTCCTTCGCGGTCGCCCATTTCTCCTGGGTTTCGAACAGCGTGTCGATGAACGGGTAGAACTTGTCGGGCGGGGCGCAGCGGGCGACCTGCGCGGCCTTGAGCGCGAGCCCGTCGAGCGGGTAGTCGCGCATGACCAGCTTCACCTTGCCGGTATCGATCCATTTCTTCTTCAGCGCCGGCAGCACGTCGGTCGCGAAATGCATGCAATGTGGGCAGGTGAGCGAGGCGTACTCGATGATCGTGACCGGAGCGTCCTTGTTGCCGAGGATGCGATCGTCCGGGGTCAGCTTCAGGACAGACATGTCGGCATCGGCGGCAGGGGCCGGCGCCGAGTTGTCGGCCTGTTGCGGCTCGCCGGCTCCGCCGGGCACGAGACCCTTTTGCACGAGCCCGTTTTGGGCACCGGCCGGGGCGGCCATCAGAAACGACGCCACAAGGGCGATTGCCAACCAGATTTCCCGCATGGGGGCGACCTCACTACCAGATGTTGATGTTAAGGGGTTTGATCGGGGTGTGCAATTCTCGCGGCGATCAACCCTCGTCGCGTGGGGTTGCCGCGATCGCGCGGCCAAGCTCGGCCAGCGCCGCCCGCAATCCCGAGTCGCCGACGCCGGCCACCTGGCGATCGATCGCGTCGGCCTCGGCGGCGGGAATCGTCGGGCGCTGCGGGCGTCGCGTCGGCCCGGAGGGCAGCGGGCCCTGGACGATGGCGAGGCGCGAGGCGACCGCGCGGCCGAAATATGCGTTGACCCGCTCGACGACGACCGGGCCGCGATGCTGGAGGGCGAGCGCCTCGCCGGGCAGGACGCGGAGCCTGAGGATGCCGGCCGAGCTCACCGATTCGGGCCAGGTGACCCTGGCCAATTCCACGCCGACGATCTCGGGCCACGCCGCCTTGAGGCGGGCACCGACACCGCCGCCGCTCTTGGCGACGATCGGCGCGGCGAGACGCGAAGCCGCAACGCCGACCGCGCGCAACCCCGGCTCGCGCTCTCTCGCGGGGGCGGGTAGGCTCGGCTCGGTTTCTCGACGCGTTCGACCCATGCCCGACCCTGATGCGCTCCTCGCCTGGTACGACCGCCATCGCCGCGCCCTGCCATGGCGCGCGCCGCCTGGGCAGCGTCCCGACCCGTACCGGGTCTGGCTCAGCGAGATCATGCTGCAGCAGACGACGGTCGTCACCGTCGGCCCCTATTTTGACCGATTCGTGGCGCGATGGCCCGACGTTTTCGCCCTCGCCGCCGCCTCTCTCGACGACGTGCTGACGGAATGGCAGGGCCTCGGATATTACGCCCGCGCGCGCAACCTGCATCGCTGCGCCCGGGTCGTCGCGGGGGAATTGGGCGGGAGCTTTCCCGACACCGTCGCGGGTCTTCGCGAATTGC
Source organism: Allostellaceae bacterium (assembly GCA_036489765.1). Lineage (GTDB taxonomy): Bacteria > Pseudomonadota > Alphaproteobacteria > ATCC43930 > CGMCC-115725 > DATARH01. The sequence goes on from DASXFE010000087.1 coordinate 95,261, forward strand.
CGGGCATCGGCGCCTATACGGCCGCCGCGATCGCCGCGATCGCCTTCGACCGCGTCGCCGCCGCCGTCGACGGCAATGTAGAACGGGTAGTGGCGCGGCACTATATGGTGACCGAGCCGTTACCGGTTGCCAAGCCCCGCCTGCGCGCGCTCGCCGAGGCGATCGTGCCGCCGTATAGGAGCGGCGATTTCGCACAGGCGGTGATGGATCTGGGCGCGACGATCTGCACCCCGCGCCGTCCGCGCTGCGTGCTGTGTCCATGGCGCGAGGATTGCGCCGCGGCCCGTGCCGGCATCGCCGAATCGCTTCCTGCGAGGGCCGCAAAACCGGAGCGGCCGCTGCGCCACGGCACCGTTTTCTGGCTGACTCGGCCGGACGGTGCCCTATTGCTGCGGCGGCGGCCGGAACAAGGGCTCCTCGGCGGGATGATCGAGCTCCCCTCGACGCCGTGGCGCGGCACGCCCTGGGACGCGGCCGAGGCCCTGGGTTCCGCGCCGACCCACGCGAGCTGGGAGGCCCTGCCGGGGATCGTCCAGCACGGCTTTACCCATTTTCGCATCGATCTGGCCGTGATGGCGGCGACCACCGATGCTCCCCCCGAGGGGATATGGGCATCGCTCGACCGGCTCGGGGAATACGCCCTGCCGACCCTCACCAAGAAGGTCGTGGCACACGCGCGGTCAGTTTTACCGGTGGCTTCTTGACCAAAGTGTCATTGCGATGCGGGGAAACGGAGGGAGCTACCCCTTCCGTGCCTTCTTTTCGTCGATCCCCGAGGTTCCCTCTCGGCGGGCGAGTTCGGCGGCGATGTCTTCCGGGGTGATGTGGCTGACGGCCCACAGGACCATCAGATGGTAGAGGACGTCGGCGCTTTCGCGGACGAGCGACTCGGCGTCGCCGCGGGCGCCTTCGATGACCGCCTCGACCGCTTCCTCGCCGAATTTCTGCGCGATCTTCTTGCGGCCGCGGGCGAAGAGGCGGGCGGTGTGGGATTTTTCGGGGTCGGCGGTGCGGCGATCCTCGATCACCTTCCACACCCGGTCGAGCACCTCGCCCAGCGAATCCGTCGAATCGGCAGCTTCGATCATCGTACCGGTACTCCATGCTCGCCGAGATAGGCCTTGGCTTCGCCGACGCGGAACGTGCCGAAATGGAAGATCGAGGCGGCGAGCACGCCGGTCGCGTGACCCTCGCGGATTCCCTCGACGAGATGCTCCAGCGTGCCGACCCCGCCCGAGGCGACGACCGGCACCCGCACCGCATCCGCGACCGCGCGGGTCAGCGCGATGTCGAAGCCGGATTTGGTGCCGTCGCGGTCCATCGAGGTCAATAATATTTCACCCGCGCCGTAATCGGTGAGCCGCCGGGCCCACTCGATGGCGTCGATTCCGGTCTCGCGCCGGCCGCCATGGGTAAAGACCTCCCATTTGCCGGGCCGCGTCTGCTTCGCGTCGATCGCCGCGACGATGCACTGGCTGCCGAATTTCTCAGCGCCCTCACGGACGAATTCGGGGCGGGCGACGGCGGCGGTGTTGATCGACACCTTGTCGGCGCCGCAGAGGAGGAGCCGGCGGATGTCCTCGACCGTCCGCACCCCGCCGCCGACGGTCAGCGGCAGAAAGCATTGCTCGGCGGTGCGGCGGACGACGTCGTAGAGCGTGTCGCGCCCCTCGTGGCTCGCGGTGATGTCGAGAAAGGTCAGCTC
>DASXFE010000106.1:0-8087 GCA_036489765.1 Allostellaceae bacterium
TCACCGCAAACCCGAGCCCCGCCCGCTTCAACACCGCCGCCAGCGCCCCTGCCAGCACGATCGGGTCGGCATAAACCGCGATCCCGTCGAAATGATGCTCGGCGAGCCAGACGATATCGACCCCAAGCTCGTCCGCCAGCACCGCCTCGCGGATCGTCTCGTCGATGACCGCCCCATCCCGCGCCGGATCGCGGCTATCGGGAAACAGAAACGTACCAAACCTCATCCCCGGCCTCCGCATTGAGCGGGCATTACTGTAGCAGCCCTTCGACCGCCTCAATCAACCTTCGCGCCGTCGCGATCGCGTCCTGTGCGCGCTCGTCCGGCACCTGCGCACCGGGACCGGTCATGTAATCCGCAATCTCTTTGAGATTGTAGGCGCGACCAAGAAAGACGCGCAGTTCGGGATCAAATCCCGGTTCGTCCTTGGTCAACCGGTAGAGCGCGCTTTGCACACCGCGATGCCGTTTAACGACATGGCCGGACCGCTCGAACACCAGCGCCTGCGCGGCGTGCAAGCCGGCCAAATAGGCCCCGCGCCCGGCCTCGTCTGCCCACCCCCCGTCGATTGAGTACGCCGCTTTCTCGAGGAATTCGCGCGCTTTGGCGATAAACTCCGCGGTCTCGCTGTTCACAGATCGACGGCATCTACGCGGATCACGTACATCAGCGCGGTGCGGTCGTTGTAGGTCCCGGCCGGAAACACCATCGCGTGGATGAACGGTCCGTCTTCCTCGACAATCCACCTGCTGAGATCCGCCAGCCGGTCCAGCTCTCGCCAGCGATCGGACATGCCGTGGAGGAACAGCGCGATGTCGTAATCGGACTCCTGATGAGCGTCGCCACGCGCCCTCGATCCGTAGAGCACGACCCGCTCGATGCGGTCGCCGTACATTTCATCGAGCGCGGCGCGATATCGCCTGAGGACAGGATGGTCAGCCCGCGGCCGTCGGGGTGCCACCGCTATAGCGGGAACGCCCTCAGGGACCCAGACTTGCACCGGCTTCAGACCTTGCTCACGCAGGCGTGCCCGATAGGCGGCGACCCGTTCACTGCTCGTGCGTCTATTTTTCGCTGCCGCCATGAGCGCTCCCCGGATGCGTTACATGTAACGGGCGAGCGGGTTCGTTACAACCCCGCTCGCTAGGCACACCCCTCTCCACTGCGCTAGACTCGGATGGATGATTTCCCCCACTAGGACATCCCGCGATGATCCATCTGCATTACTGGCCGACGCCGAATGGCAAGAAGGTGATGATCCTGCTCGAGGAGGCGGGGGTCGAATACAAGATCGTGCCGTGCAACATCCAGCAGGGCGACCAGTTCAAGCCGGAGTTCCTGGCGATGAACCCCAACCATCGCATGCCGGCGATGGTCGACGACGCGCCGACGGACGGCGGGGCGCCGATCAGCGTCTTCGAGTCGGGCGCGATCATGATGTACATCGCCGAGAAGGCCGGGAAATTCTACCCGCAGGATCTGCGCGGCCGGTACGCGGTCAACCAATGGGTCATGTGGCAGATGGCCAACCAGGGGCCAAAGCTCGGCGAATGCGGCCATTTCCGTCGCGCCGGCCCCGAGGCGGGCGACCTCGGCTATGCGATCCGCCGCTTCACCGACGAAGCCAACCGGCTTTATGGCGTCCTCAACAACCGGCTCTACAAAAACCGCTACCTCTGCGGCGACGAATACACGATCGCCGACATGATCTCCTACCCATGGACCGTCAACTGGAAGGGCCAGGGCCAGGAGATCGACGAGTTCAAGCACTTCAAGCGCTGGTTCGACGAGCTCTCCGAGCGCCCCGCACTGAAGCGCGGCATGACCGTCGGTACCGACCTCCCGCCCGATCCGAACTCGCTCAGCGACGAAGAGCGGGCCGCGATCCGCAAGCGCATGTACAACCAGCGCGCCATCCCAGTGCCCGCGTAACACCCTGCCTTTTGGTCATTCCGGGGCACCGCAGCGCGGTGAACCCGGAATGATACCCGGAATGATATAGTTGTGAGCATGTCCGAACCCAAGCCCGGCCCATCCGTCCGCGCCATCCCGGAAGGCGACAACCGGGAGCGGCTGATCTGCGCCGATTGCGGCTACATCCTCTACGACAACCCGAAGGTCGTCGTCGGGTCGGTGGCGCGCTGGGGCGACAAGATCCTCCTCTGCCGCCGTGCGATCGACCCGCGCCGCGGGTTCTGGACATTGCCGGCCGGATATCTCGAGCTCAACGAGGCGACGAGCGCCGGCGCCCAGCGGGAGGCGCTCGAAGAGGCGAACGCCCGGATCGAGATCGAAGGGCTGCTCGCCGTTTACGACATCCCGCGCCTCAGCCAGGTCCAGCTCGTCTATCGCGCCCGCCTCGTCGACGACCAGGTGTCGCCGGGCCCCGAAAGCCTCGAAGTCGGGCTCTTCGGCTGGGACGAGATTCCTTGGGACGAGATCGCCTTCCCATCGGTGCGCTGGGCCCTTCATCACGAGCGGGAGGCGCAGGCGAGCGGCGATTTCTCGGCCCATGTCGGCCTCCCGCCGGGCCTGCCGCCGGACCCGACCCAGCCGCAGGGGCTCTAGCCTGCCCACCTGCCGCCCCGCCGGCACGCGCGACGCGAGAGCCGCGTACGCTATCCGCCTCGCCGCCGCGCAAGACCTCGCGGCCCGTTTCGGCGAGGGGCATTGGGGCGTCGTCCTGTCGTTGAGCGGCACCCGCGAGCGCGCGAGGCTCAGCGAGCTCTACCTCGTCGAGGAGGGCGGCACCCCGGTCGCAACCTTTGTCCTCAATCGCCGCAAGCCCGGTTGGTATCACAATGCCTGGTTCGCCGACCCTCAGGCCGAATCCGGCTACCTGACGCACCTCGCCGTCCGCCCCGAAAGCCAGCGCCGAGGCATTGGCCGCCATGCCCTCGCCGAGGCCGAGGTCATCTGCCGCGCCACCGGCCTCGCCGCCCTCCGCTTCGACGCCTACCAGGGCCCCGCCGGCGCCGGCCCGTTCTACGTGAAATGCGGCTACACGCTGAGATTCAGCAATAGATTCCGCGGCGTGGCGCTGGATTATTACGAGAAGGTCCTGGCGCCTTAGGGCGCCGTCATCGCGAGGAGCCCAAGGCGTCGCCTTCGGCTCCACCGGCTCGTCTCGCTCTACCTGGTCGTGACCTTCGTCCCCGTGATCGGCGCCGAGCGGCTCTCCGCCCTGGTCCGCGCCCGTCTCGCTTGAGCTCGAACATAGATTGCGGACTTCCCGGCACTCGCCGGTAGAGCAATTTGACGACGGAGTTCCTATATAAAGACCATGAGAACTCATGCTTATGCCGAGGCGGTCTACCGCGTCGTGCAACTCACGGATGGCGGCTTCGGGGTCGAAGTCAAAATCCCGGACAGCAACCCGACCACGGTCAGCCGTTTCGAAACCGAGGCGGACGCAGAAACCTGGATTGCCCGGAACAAGCAGCGCGTCATCGAACAGGGCGTGCAGCGCAGCCCGTTTCGCAGGCCGCAGCAAAAGCGCTAGCGAGCGGGCCTATATCCGATCCAACTGGGTTTCTCGGACGACGCGCTCGCGGCCATCCGTCCTGGCCTTGATGCGATATTGCGGCACGTTGCCCTCCTCGGGCAGCCGCGTCACGATCGTGTAGACCCCTCGCGACGACCCGTCCTCATAGCGGTTTGGCGAAAACCGTACGTTCTGGCCGGCCGCGTATTTATGCGTCGCCATTACCAAGCCTTTCGGAAACATGAGCCGCCGCCACGAACGCGGCGGCGGCTCACCCGGCGCGGGTTACGCCGATTTCAAGTCGACCGCAGAGGTCTTGCCCTGATTGCCGCGCTCAAGCTCGTAGTTGAGCTTCTGGCCCTCATGCAGGTTGCCCATGCCCGCGCGCTCGACAGCGGAGATGTGGACGAAAACGTCCTTTGACCCGTCATCGGGTTGGATGAAGCCGTAGCCCTTTTGGGCGTTGAACCATTTCACGGTTCCGATAGCCATCGATAGCCTTTCAAGATAAATCGGCCGCCGCCCGAGATAGAGCGCCGGATCAACCTTTGGCTGTTTTACGGGAGGCGGTTCGGCGCTCGATGCGAGCTACGAAATGCGTGCCGAACCAAGAGTTGACCGTTGGCATATGGCGCCGGGGTGCAAGCATTGCAAGGGATCGAACCCAAGCCGGAGCATTACCCTTCCAACCCGACAAGGCTCCGCGCGTAGCCCTCGGCCTCGAACGGCCGCAGATCCTCCGCGGTCTCGCCGATGCCGATCGCGTGGATCGGGATCCCGTATTTCTCGGCGAGCGACACCAGCACCCCGCCCTTCGCCGTGCCGTCGAGCTTGGTCATCACGATGCCGGTGACGCCGACGATCGCGCGGAAGGTTTCGGCCTGAGCATGTGCGTTCTGCCCGACCGTCGCATCGAGCACCAAGAGCACCGCATGCGGCGCCGCGGGATCGAGCTTTTTCAAGACGCGCACGATCTTCTGCAGCTCGGCCATCAAGTCGGTCTTGTTGTGGAGCCGCCCCGCAGTGTCGATCAGCAGCACGTCGGCGCCATCGCGCGTCGCCTGCTCGAGCGCATCGTAGGCGAGCCCGGCCGCGTCTGAGCCGTTCGGCCGGGCCACCACCGGGCACCCGGCGCGCTCGCCCCACACCTGGAGCTGCTCGACCGCCGCCGCGCGGAACGTGTCGCCCGCCGCCATCACGACCCGCCGCCCCTCGTCGCGGTATTGCCGCGCGAGCTTGCCGATCGTCGTCGTCTTGCCGCTGCCGTTGACCCCGACGACGAGGATCGTGAACGGCTTTTTCGCCGGGTCGATGACCAGCGGCTTCGCCACCCGCCCGACCAGCTTGACGACCTCGTCGGCGAGCGCGCCGCGCACCTCCTCCGGCGACACGTCCTGCCCGAACCGCGTCCGCCGCAGGTTGCCGACGACCTCTTCGGCGATCCCGAGCCCCATGTCGCTGGCGACCAGCAGGTCCTCGAGCTCGTCGAGCGCCGCGTCGTCGAGGCGCCGCCGGGTGAAGATCTGATTGATCCCCTCGGTCAGCCGCGTCGAGCTCTTCGACAGCCCGGCCCTGAGCCGGGCGAACCAGCCGCGCCGTTCTTCGCTCACGACGGGGCCTCGCTCACGACGGGGCCTCGCTCATGTCGCCGCTCCGATCAATTTTCCCTCCGCCGCGCCGACGAACCGCACCCGCCGCACCGTCCCCGGCGCGCCGTCGAGCGCCACCGGGGCGTAGAACGCCGCGCGCCCGACCCCCGGCTTCTCGATCAGCACATCGTTCGACTGCCCGATCCGCGCGCCAAGCTCCTGCGCTAGGCGCGCCGTCCCCGCCGCGCGCAGCCGCGCCGCCCGCTCGCGCACCAGCTCGGGCGCCACCGCGGGCATCCGCGCCGCCGGTGTGCCGGGCCGCGGGCTGTATGGGAAGACATGCAGGAACGCAATCCCGCATTCCTCGACGATATCGAGGCTCCGCCGGAACATATCGTCGGTCTCGGTCGGAAACCCGGCGATCAGGTCCGCCCCGATCGCCGTCTCGGGCCGCAGCTCGCGGGCCCGCCGCGCCACCGCGATCGCGTCGGCACGAGAATGCCGCCGCTTCATCCGCTTCAGGATCAGATCGTCGCCGGCCTGCAGCGACAGATGCAGGTGCGGCATCAGCCGCTCCTCGCGTGCAAAGAGCCGCCAGAGATCGTCGTCGAGCTCGCTGGGGTCGAGCGAAGAGAGCCGGAGCCGTGGAAGTTCCGGTACCGCCGCCAACAGCCGCCGCGCCATCTGCCCAAGACTTGGCCGCCCCGGCAGATCGGCGCCATACGCGGTCATATCGACCCCGGTCAGCACGATCTCCCGGCACCCCGCCTCGACCATCCGCCGCGCCTCGGCGACGATCGCGCCGATGGGCACCGACCGGCTCGGCCCCCGTGCGTAGGGGATAATGCAAAACGTGCAGCGATGATCGCACCCCTGCTGGACCTGCAGATACGCGCGGGCGCGCAGAGGCTTCGTCTCGCTCCGCTCGACGCCCTCACCCGCCCGTCGGGCACCCTCTCCCGCAAGTGAACGAGGGGGAAACTCGACCCCTCGCCCGCTTGCGGGAAAGGGAGGGACCCGCGGTGCAGCCGTGGGAGGGTGCGGGTAATAGCTCGCGACCCTCAGCTTCGCCTCATTGTCCAACACCACATCCGCCAGCCCGGCATATTTCTCCGGCGCCAGCGTCGCGGCGCAGCCGGTGGCGATGATCTTCCGTCCCGGATGCTCGCGCCGCGCGCGCCGCAGCGCCTGGCGGGCCTGGCGTTCGGCCTCGGCGGTGACGGCACAGGTGTTGACGATGACGGCGTCGACGAGCCCGGCCGCCGCCGCCGCCCGACCGATCGCCTCGCTCTCGAAGGCATTGAGGCGGCAGCCGAAGGTGACGATCTCGACCGGGTTCATCATGCCCCGCCGAGAAGGGCCGCGTCGAACGTGCCCTCGAAGCTCATCGCGGCCGGGCCGGTCATCACGACATGCCCGTCGTCGCGCCATTCGATGTGGAGCCGGCCGCCGTCGACGACCACGTTCGCCGCCCGTCCGGTCAGCCCGCGCCGCGCCCCGCCGACCAGCGCCGCGCACGCCCCGCTGCCGCAGGCGAGCGTCAGCCCGGCCCCACGCTCCCAGACCCTGAGCCGGATCACCCCGTCCTTCAGCGACGCGACCCCGATATTCGCCCGCGCCGGAAACAGCCGGTCATGCTCGAGCTCGGGCCCTAGCCGGGTGATGTCGACCGTCTCGGCATCCGCCACGAAAAACGTCGCGTGCGGGTTGCCCATGCTCGTGCACACCGGGTCGGCGAGCGGCCCGGCGGCCAGATCGACATGCAGCGTATCCGTCTCCCGGGCCAATGGGATGTCGCGCCAGCCGGTCCGCGCCGGCCCCATATCGACCGCGACGCGCCCATCCGCGAGCATCTCCGCCGGCAACAGTCCGGAGATCGTCTCGACCGTGACACGCCGATCGCCGGTCTCGGCCGCCAGCAACGTCGCGACGCAGCGCGTGCCGTTGCCGCAGGCACCCGCCTCGGACCCATCGGCATTGAGGAAGCGCACGAAAGCGGCCGTGTCGGAGCTCCGCGGCGTCTCGATCAGCACCACCTGATCGCAGCCGATCCCGCGATGCCGGTCGGCGACCGCGGCGGCCCCGGCGGCATCGATCGCGAGATCGCCCCGGCGCCGATCGAGCACGACGAAATCGTTGCCGGCGCCATGCATCTTCCGGAACGGGATGCGGGTCATCGGGGCCTACCCGCGCCGTTTGGCGGCCGCGACGTGCGGCCGCGCCGCCGTCTTCGCATGCGATGCCGCATGGCCGTGCTCGACATGGCTGACGGCTCGCCCGCGATGCCCAGAGCGAGATGCCACGACATGGCCATGCAGGACGCGCCCATGCACGGCGAGCCCGTGCACGACCCGCCCGTGCACCACCCGCCCGTGCACCACCCGCCCGCGCTCACCCCGGCCACGCCGGGAGAGCGCGTCCCGGGCGCGCGGGCCGCGCGAAACGGTGCTGCGCGGCACCGGGCCCTCGGCCGCCGGACCTGCCTTGAAGGGTTCGGCCTCGTTGCTGAAATGGTCGGGGACACCGGGCGGCACGTTGAAGTTCTTGGTCCCGGGGCCGGCCTCGACCGCGCGCGCAGACCCGCCGCCGAGCGCAAGCACCGCGGCGAGGCAAAGGGCGATCGCGCCGCGGTGCAGCCTCAGGACCATCCCCCTCAATACTCCAAAACCGGCGAAAACGGGAGGCCGCCGCTTTTCGATGGTCTCGCTCGAAATGAGAAACACCTAAATGAGGTCATTCCAGGGCATCGCGCGGCGATGAACCCGGAACCCAAGAACACGGACTGTGAAAGCAATACCACGACGGCCGAGCCACGTCTCCGTGCCGTCCGCGTTCTCAGATCCGGTTCGGCCTCCGGCCGCCCCGGGGATGACCTTAGAGCCGATCCAAGAAGAATGGATTCAAGTTGAGAGGTTTGGGCGGGTGAGGCGGCGGAGCATGATGCGGATCATGGCGAGGCGGAAGAAGGCGGCGACGGTTCGGGCGTAGCGCTCGAAGTCACGGGCGAGGCGGCG
>DASXFE010000114.1:0-72531 GCA_036489765.1 Allostellaceae bacterium
CTGAGTGTCGCGCCGCGACAATCAAAAACCCACCTCTGCCTCTTGCGCGACAATTAGCAAGCGACAATCATCACCACGCCGCGACACCGGGATTCTCATCCAGATTGTCGCCGCCTTCCCACCCTGATCGCCGCGCTACAATTGAGCGCGATCGCGCGCTGCCGGAGGCCGCGCGCCAGAAAATCCCACTCATCGGGGCCAAGAATGCGCGGGATGATATCGAAGGGGATCAGCCGTTCGGGGTCGCTGCCCTCGGCATAGACCGCGAAGGTCACGCCGGTGCGGCGGAACAGGAGTTCCGCTTCCTTCTGTTTTAACTCGAGCCAATCGTGCGGAACCGTGTCGAGCCACCGCCGCACCCGCGCATACGGCGTGCGACAATCGCCGCCGCCGGTCTCGTCGAAAGGGCACATGCCCGCGGAGTCTGTGTCTGCCATGTTCATCTGCCCGCCGCAGTGCAAGTGTCGGGCCATGAACTCCGCAGGCGCCTGGGTGTCGATTGCGGGGTCGATCGCACCGGAAGCTGCGCCGCGGGAAAACGCGCCCGCCGCCGGCGTGCCTACGCTCCGGGGAGCACGGGGTTTGGCAATTAGTTGACCGACGGCTTTGGCGGCGGAGGGCTAGAAGACAGGCGGCGCAGCGCTTGCATGCGTCCTATCTGTGAACGCCTGCGCGCGGAGCGATCAATGGCCAATGCAAAACCGAATATCGTGTTTTTTCACGTCGATAACCTCGGCATGGGTGAGCTTGGCTGCTATGGCGGCGGGATTCTGAGAGGCGCCGACACGAAGCGCATCGACGGGTTTGCCAAGGAAGGGGCGAAGCTCACGCATTACGTCGTCGAGCCGCAATGCACGCCGACGCGCTCGGCGCTCATGACCGGGCGCTACCCGATCCGCTCGGGCAATCATACGATCGCGCTCGGCGGAAACGCCGGCGGGATTGTGCGTTGGGAGATAACGATTGCAGAGATCCTGTCCACAGCCGGCTATGCCACCTCTTGCCTCGGCAAATGGCATATTGGCGCAGAGGACGGGCGCTGGCCGACCGATCATGGGTTTGACGAATGGTATGGCCCCTTGCGGACCTATGACGAGTGCATGTGGCTCGAGGATCCCCATTACGTGCCCGAGCGTGACGGCTATTCGCATATGCACGAAGGGCGCAAGGGTGAGGGCTGCAAGCCGATCCTGTCGCAGCAGCTGACAATGGAAATGAAGAAGATGTGCGATCTGGAGTACCAGAAGCGCGCGCTTGACTTCATGGACCGCAGCGCCGCCTCCGGGAAACCGTTCTACCTTTATTTCAACCACTCGCTAATGCATTTCCCGATGACCCCGCGCGACGAATTCGCCGGGAAAAGCACCAACGGCGAGTGGGGCGATTGCCTGCTGATGCTCGATCACGATTTCGGCGTGCTGGTCGACAAGGTCGAATCACTCGGACTTAGCGACAACACGATCATCGTGTTCTGCGGCGACAACGGCGCCGAGGATCACCTCGTGGGCCGCGGCACCGGCGGGTTCTTCGATGGCTCCTACTTCAGCTCGGCCGAAGGCGGCATCCGCACGCCGTTCCTGATCCGCTGGCCGGGCCACATTCAGCCCGGCACCGAAAGCAATGAGATGGTGCATGTCGTCGACATGTTCACGACGCTCGTCAGTTTGGCCGGGTGCCAGACGCCGGGCGACCGGATCATCGACGGCGTCGACCAGAGCGCGTTCTTCCTCGGCCAGCAGGAAACCTCGAACCGCGACGAGTGCATGGTCTGGCTCAACGAAGAGCTGCACGCGATCAAGTGGAAGGACTTCAAGATCAACTTCAAGCGTCAGCAGCATTTCCACGATCCGGAGCTGCCGCTGGGCTTCGCGCGCATCACCAACCTCAAGGAAGACCCGAAAGAGCGCGAGCCCGTCAATCAGCGCTACGTGCGTTGGTGGGTGATGCAGCACGCCCACCGCGTCGTGCGGGCGTTCGAGGAAAGCAAGCAACGTGAGGAGCTGATCCCGACCGGCTCGCCGATAGACTACGTGCCGAGGCCATATCGTTGAGCCTCGCCCTCTCCACGCAAGACCTGCCGGACCGGGGATCCATGATCTGGATCCCCGGCGGCAGCTTTCTGATGGGGTCGAACGCGTTTTATCGCGAAGAGCGGCCGGTGCGCCGCGAGGCAGTGGATGGGTTCTGGATCGACCCCTATCCCGTGACCAACGCCGATTTCGGACGCTTTATCGACGCGACTGGGTACGTGACGTTCTGCGAGCGGCAGCCCGATCCGGCGCAATACCCCGATGCCGACCCGGCTTTGCTCGTACCCGGGTCGCTGGTGTTCCAAAAGCCACCGGGCCCGGTGAGCCTGCGCGACAACCGCGCTTGGTGGGCTTATGTGCCGGGCACCGATTGGCGGCACCCCGAGGGGCCCGACAGCACGGTCGAGGGCCGTGACCACCATCCGGCGGTCCACGTCGCGTATGGGGATGCGGCCGCCTATGCGGCCTGGGCCGGCAAGGAACTGCCGACCGAGGCCGAATGGGAATACGCGGCACGCGGCGGGCTCGACGGCGCGACCTATGCCTGGGGCGACGAGGCCGAGCCCGGCGGGTGGATCATGGCCAATACCTGGCAAGGCCGCTTCCCGTGGGAAAACCTTGAAGCCGATGGGTATGAGGGCACCTCGCCGATCGATGCGTTTCCGGCGAACGGCTACGGGCTCCGCGATATGATCGGCAATGTTTGGGAATGGACGGCGAGCGCCCTTGCGCCTCCGACATCGTGCTGCGCGCCGAGCGATCCGAGAGGTGAGGTGCGGCGAGTGGTCAAGGGCGGCTCGCATCTCTGCGCGCCGAACTACTGCCTGCGCTATCGGCCCGCGGCCCGACAGGGTGAGGCGATCGACACCTCGACCTGCCACATCGGATTTCGCTGCGTGATGCGGGTATAGGCGCGAAGTTGATGCGAAGCGGCGCCCGACAACCCGATCCCGACCGCGACGCCGTGCGACGGCTTCCAAAATACACCGTCATCGGCGAGACCCTGCGCGAGCGGATCCTGACCGGGCACTATCCGCCGGGCACGCAACTGCCATCCGAGACCGCACTGCAAAGCGAGTTCGGCGTCAGCCGCGTGACGATACGTCTTTCTCTCGGCGTACTACGTCGGTCCGGGCTGATCGAGAGCCATCAGGGCAGCGGTCATCTCGTACAGCCGATGCGGGCGCTACACGATCTCGGCCGCCTGCAGGGGTTTGGCGAGATGATGGCCGCGGTCGGTGTCGACGCACATTCTCGCGTTATCGATATCGCCGAGGGGCGGCCTTCCCCCGAGGTTCAAGAGGCACTACAGCTCGACCGCGGCGAGGCGGTGGTAACGATCCGGCGGGTGCGGATCGCCGGGGCGACCCCACTTTCCTACGACGTCAGCCATTTCCCCGTCGGGATCGGCCGGAGGCTAATCAAGCTCGATCTCGCCCACGCGGACATCTTTGTGTTGATCGAGACGTCGCTCGGCGTCGATCTCGGCTTTGCCGATCTGAGGCTCGATGTCGGCGTTGCCGACCCCGACGCCGCAGTCCATATCGGCGTCACCGAGGGTAAACCGCTCTTACGGATCAAGAGACTGACCTATGACACCAAGAAACGGCCGATCGATTTCGAGCATCTGTTCGGTCGTGCGGACGCCTTTGAGTTCGGTATTCGAGTCCCGCGCTGGTAGCGACTTGTATTAACAAGTACCAAGACCGATGCCAAATCTTTGAGCACGGCGTTGGCGGGCGGATTACCAAAGCGGCGGGGCTGTCTGAAATCGCTGACGGCAGCAAATAAATCCTCACATCTTATCAGTCGCTTGACCAGATCGACGCCTGGCGGATCCGGCTGGCACACCGCTTGCCCCTTACTAAAGGATGATTAAGACGAATTGTTCGAGAGGGGAAGCGATGCTGTTCCGACGCCTGGCCTTCGTCGCCCTCGGGGTTGCCTTTGCCACCCCCGCGCTCTCTGAGACGATCGACATCGCGATCGGTCACCAGAGCATGTGCACCGATACGTACACCGCGGGGATCATCGTCAAGGAGCTTCGCCTCCTCGAAAAGCATCTGCCGCAAGATGGCAAATATGCCGGGGTCACCTACAACGTCACCTGGAACGACTATGCCTCGGGTGGGCCGATTACCAACGAGATGCTCGCCAACAAACTGCAATTCGGCGTGATGGGCGACTATCCACTGATCGTCAACGGCGCCAAGTTCCAGCAGACCGACAGCCTCCGCACGCTCTATGTCGCCGGCACCGGTTACAACCTCAAGGGCTCGGGCAACGGTATCGTCGTTCCGGTCAAGTCTAACTTCTACAGCCTGAAGGATCTGAAAGGTCACTCGATCTCGACGCCGGTCGGCAGCGCCTCATGGGGGATGCTCGTCAAGGCGCTCGACGACGACCACATGAGCCTTTCCGACATCGACATGAAGAACCAAGCGCCGTCGGTCGGAGCCGCGAACATCCAGACCCAAAAGATCGACGCCCACGCGGATTTCTGTCCGTGGTCAGAAATCATGGAATACCGTGGCACCGGCCGCAAGATCTACGACGGCAGCCAGACCGGCGTGCCGTATCTGCACGGGCTCGTCGTCCGCCAGGATTTCGCCAAAAAATACCCGGAGGTCGTCACCGCGTTTGTCGAGGCAATCTACGACGCCGGCAAGTGGGTTGAGAAGGACCCGATGGCGGCCACCAAGCAGATGGAGGAATGGACCGGCGTCGAGAAGGAGGTCCTCTACCTCTATTTCTCAAAGGGCGGGTTGCTGACGCTCGACCCGACACTGAAGCCGCAATGGATCGATGCACTCAAGTTTGATCAAAAGGTCCTCGAGAGGGCCAATCTGTCACCGCCGCTCGATTTCAAATCCTGGGTCGACGACAGCTATATCCGCGCTGCCTACAAGGCGATGGGGCATGATTACGACAAGGACCTGGCCAAGATCGTCGATCCCAAGGTGGCCAACGCCGATATGCCGGACGAGATCTGGCACGCCCGCGACGGCATCAAGACCTACACGAACGTCAAGGACTTCCTGAAAGCGGTCGGGCAGTTCGAGGCGACCGGCGCAAAGCTCAACGCAACCTACACCTACGACCGCACGACCGGACTCAAGATGTTCGGCAAGTCGGGCTTCTACGTCGAGGCGCCCGACGGCACCTACTCGGCATTTTTGCTCAAGCCCGAGGCCCAAGATTACGCCCAATTGGTCAAGAGCAAGGTCATGACCTTCGACGAGGCCGTGACCAGCGCAACCTCGTGACGAATGGGATGGCAGGGATGGCGATGATCACGGACATCGACGATATCGGCGAGGTCGAGGCCCACGATGAGCCGGAGCCGCCGGCTCCGTCGGCCGACGCGGTGCGCGAGCGCCTTTTACGAACTGCGAAAAGCTGGGCGATCCGCACGCTGGCGGTCGCGGCCGGTCTCGTCCTGTGGTACATCGCCGCCCGCGCGCGCTTCGATTTCTACATCCGCTTCGACAACATCCCGTCGCCGCTCAAGGTTGCGGCGGTGTTCTGGCAGCATCTCCACGAGCTGAAATTCTATATCCATATCGGGGTGAGCCTGGAGCGCATTCTGAGCGCTTATGTGCTCGCTTCGGTTGTAGGCATCTTCCTCGGCCTGTTGATGGGGCGCTCGCGTCTGGCCCGCGACCTGCTGATCCCCTATATCGAGCTCTTGCGTCCGATCCCGGCCGTCGCGTGGATCCCGCTTGCGATCCTGATGTGGCCGACCGAGGAATCCTCGATCATCTACATCACCTTTCTCGGCGCCTTGTTCCCGATCGTGCTCAACACGGTACACGGTGTCGAACAGACGCCCGAACTGCTGGTACGTGCCGCCCAGTCGCTCGGCGCGCGGCGGATCGAGATCTTCTGGCATGTGGTGATCCCAGCGGCTTTGCCCAGCATCGCCGCCGGCTTGTCGATCAGCATGGGTGTTGCGTGGTTTGCGATCCTTGCCGGCGAGATCATCAGCGGCCAATACGGGATCGGTTACTTCACCTGGAACGCATACTCGCTGATCAATTACCCCGACATTATTGTCGGCATGCTGATGATCGGTGTTCTCGGCACGCTATCCGCTTACGCGGTGCGCCTGCTGACCTACCCGCTTCTCGCATGGCAGCGGCGGACGCGATGACGGCCTGGGCGGTCATGCGCGAGACGATCGGGCAGCGCCGCCGGACGTGGCTCGCGCTGACGCTGGGCCTGACGTGCATCTACCATTTGGGGCTCGTCGCGAGCGCCAGCATCAGCACCGGTCATCTCCCGAACTACATACGGTTCTACGACTGGCCGGCGGATGTCCTGCGCATCATCGAGACGACGCCATCGATGTTCGACATGCCGTCGATCATCAATGACGAGTGGCTGATCGAGCTTGGCGGGATGAATTACCACTACGGCCACGGCATCGCCGAGTGGAGCCTTGCGATTATCCCGTCGCACGTGCTGATCACGCTGCTGCTGTCCGCGCTGGTGGCAACCAACGTCTTGCTGTACCGGCGCTCTCGCACGATGTGCCCGCTCGCCGAGCGTGGGGCGGGCGCCACCGCGACGGGGCTCGGCGCGGTGTTTGTCGGCACGGCGAACATCACAATGACCTGGGTCGCCTGCTGCTCGACGCCGTCATGGGTGGTCGGCCTGTCCCTGCTCGGGGTCGAGAGTTCGTCCGCCTTCGTTCTGCTGCCTTATGGCAACGCCCTGACCGGCACCGGATTTGCGATACTGGCGCTGAGCACCTGCTGGCTTGCCTGGCGCTGTACCCCTCGTCCGCCGCGTCTCGCGATTGCGACGCAGCCAATCCTTCTAGACCGATAAGAGGCCTCCATGCTCGCGCAGGTGCTCAAGCTTGATAACCGGCCCCCGACCCCGATGCCCAGTTCTCGCATCCCGACCGAAAAAGGGCATGTGCTGATTGACCGCGTGGCGGTGACGTTCGGACGTGGCAGCAACATCCACACCGCCGTTGCGGAGACCTCGCTCGATGTCGCGCCCGGCGAGTTCGTCTGCTTGCTGGGGCCGTCGGGCTGCGGCAAGTCGACGTTGCTGAATTGCGTCGCCGGTTACGTAGCGCCGTCGCGCGGCGCCGTGACCGTTGACGGCGAGCCGATCACCAAGCCGGGGCCGGATCGGGGCATGGTGTTTCAGCAATACTCACTGTTCCCGTGGAAGACGGTGCTCGACAACGTCGCATTCGGCCCGCGGCTCGCCGGCAACCACGACAGCGAGGCGATCGCCCGGACGTTTCTCGACATGGTCGGGCTGTCCCGCTTTGAAAAGCGGTATCCCGGTGAATTGTCGGGCGGCATGCAGCAACGCGTCGGCATCGCGCGGGCGCTCGCGAACTATCCGCGCGTGCTCCTGATGGACGAACCCTTTGGCGCGCTCGACGCGCAGACCCGCCTCATGATGCAGGAGAGCCTTCTGCGTATCTGGAGTGAGTTCGGCATCACCGTGCTCTTTGTGACGCACGATATCGACGAAGCCTTGTTCCTCGCCGATCGTGTGCTGGTGATGAGCGCCAGCCCCGGCCATATCATCGCCGATCTCCAGGTGCCTCTTGCCCGTCCGCGCCAGCCCGAGATCGCGACCGACGACGCGTTCATCCGTCTGAAGCGCCAGTGCCTCGAAAAAATCCGGGCAGAGAGCATGCGGGCCTTCGACCAGCAGAACCGGTGAGACCGGGAAGGACGTGGTGCACCCTGCTCTTTATCGCTCTCTGGTGCTGGACCGCAGCCGCGTCGGCCGAAGACGCGATCGGGGGTGACATGGTCATCACCAGAAACCTGAAGCCGTGGGACGGCTGCGGCGAATGCCATGATCTCGACGGGGTCGCGCCGAACGGCCACTTCCCGAACCTGGCCGGGGAGAAGACCGCCTACTTCCTGAAACAGATGGACGATTTCCGCACCGGCAGGCGCCAGAACGACCACGGCCAGATGGGTGTGTCGTCGCGCGACACGACGGGCAAGGCGCTCGACTCCGTGATGGCCTATTTCGCCGCGCTGCCGTCCCCCGTATCGCAGCCGACGAGCGGAATCTCGCCAGAGGAGACCGACCACTCGAAAACGTTGGCGACGGCAGGCAACCGGGCGGAAAAGGTCCCGGCCTGCTTCGGCTGCCACAGCACCGTGCCGAAGCACGAGTTTGCGGCGCCCTGCCTGGAGGCACAGCAGGCGGGCTATCTCGAAAAGCAGCTCGGCGACTTCAGGACCGGAAAGCGGGTAAACGATCCCGAGGCGGTGATGCAGAAGATCGCCCGGCGCCTCGGCGACCGGGACGCCGCAATCATATCCGCCTATCTCGGCAGTCTGCCCCGGGGTACCGCGTGCGGGGTGGTGCCGTGAGCTCCGCGGCGGGCGCCCTCTATCTCGGCGAGGTGATCGGCGAGCTCAACGATGGCGCCGATTTTCTCGCGCGACTATCGGCCGCCGAGCTGGCCCAGCTCCGCAGCGCCGGCCGCGGGGTCACCTTTGCCCGCGGCGAGACGATCTTTCATCAGGGCATGCCGCATGACGGCATCTTTCTGATCGCGGCGGGCGCCGTGCGCAGCTACTACACCGCGCCGTCGGGCCGCGAGATCACCCTCGCCTATTGGACCCCGGGCCACTTTGTCGGTGGGCCCGAGGTGTTTCGCGGCGGGTTGCATGTCTGGTCGGGCGAGGCGGCCGAGGATTGCACGCTCCTCTATCTCAACAGCTCGACGATCCGGCAACTCGTCGAGCGCCTGCCGCAATTCGCGCTGTGCCTGATCGAGGGCCTCGTCGCCAAGAGCAAATGCTATTCGGCGCTCGTGCAGATGCTCGGTACGCGCAATGCCACCGAACGGCTCGTCCAGCTCCTCATCATTCTCAGCGAGACTTGCGGCCGACGCGATGCGGGCCGGCTCGTCATCGAGCGCAAGATCACCCATAACGAGCTGGCGGCGATCATCGGCGCCACCCGACAGTGGGTGACAACGACGCTGGACCGCTTTCAGCGGCAAGGCATCCTTTCCGTCGCACGGCAAGCCATCGTGGTAGAAAGACCGGACCTGCTGGCCAGGCTCGCCGCGTAGTGACATGCGCAAAATGCGAGCCATCCGCGCGTGGATCGGAGTAAAGCCGGAAGGTATTGCTTATCCGATACTCATGCTTGTCATCTTGGCAGCGGATGCCTCATTGCTGTCATTGTCGCCGGGATCACGGGTGGCGCTGGCGCAATCGCTGAAAGCCGCGCTGCGCGCGTATGTTGGATTCTGATTGAGTTGACTACACTTCGCGCACGCACCGGACGCTATGACTGCCGTGCGTCACCACGGGTGGGTGCCCAACCTTGCAGCGGTCCATGGCACGGTGGCAGCGCGGGGCGAAGGCGCAGCCGGGCGGCAGCGCCGCCAGGTCGGGCGGAGCGCCGGGAATAGTGGTCAAAACCGTGCCGCGTCGACCGCCATGCACGGAGGAGCCGAGGAGCCCGGTCGTATAGGGGTGACGCGGGGCGCGGATAATCTCGCGCACGCTGCCGGTTTCGACAAAACGGCCGGCATACATCACCGCAACGCGGTCGGAAATCTCAGCCGCCACACCGACGTCGTGAGTGACGAACACGATCGCCATTCCGAGCTCCTCCTGAAGCTGGCGCAGCAGCAGAAGGATCTGGATCTGCACGGTGACATCGAGCGCGGTCGTCGGTTCGTCTGCGAGCAGCACGTCCGGCGAGCACGCAAGCGCCAGCGCGATCATCGCCCGCTGCCGCATGCCCCCCGACATTTCGTGCGGGTAGCTGCCGAGACGCCGCTCGGCGGCCGGGATGCGCACGAGCTCGAGGAGCGCGCGGGCCCGGGTCCTTGCGGTGCGCTCATCGGTGCCGTCGTGACGAACGATCGTCTCGGCGATCTGCCTGCCGATCGTGTAGACCGGGTCGAGCGCGGTGATCGGCTCCTGGAACACCATCGAAATCCGCCGACCGCGCAGCGCCGATAGCTCGGCTGCCGGAAGCCCCAGAATCGATCGACCGGCGAGATTGACTGCCCCCGTGACCTTCGCCTGCGCAGGCAAGAGGCCCATCAGCGCCTTCAGGGTCACGCTTTTCCCGGAGCCGGATTCGCCGAGGATGGTCAGCGTCTCGCAAGGCTTGAGCGCAAACGAAACGTCGCTGACCGCGGCGATCTCGGCATCGCGACGGTGGAAGCGCACGGTGAGGCCCGCAACGTCGAGCGCCGGGGCCGGTGGCTGCGACAGGGACGCGCCGTCAGGCAAGATGCACCGCCTTCGAGGTTTGCGCCTCGGCAATGTGGCAGGCAACGAGATGCTCGGGATCGCCGTCTGCCGCCATAAGAGGCGGCAGGATTTCGGCGCAGACCGCCTCGGCGAAGGGGCAGCGCGTGCGGAAACGGCAGCCGGACGGCGGGTCGATCGGGCTCGGCGGGTCGCCGGCGAGCGGCGGTTCCGTTGCGCGGCGATCCGGATCGAGCGTCGGCTTCGAGGCCAGCAGCGCTCGCGTGTAGGGGTGCCGAGGGTGATCGTAGATTGCGGCTACCGGGCCGGTCTCAACGATCTGGCCAAGATACATCACGAGGATGCGGTCGCTGACGAACTCGACGACGTCGAGATCGTGCGAGATGAAGATGTAGGTGAGGCTCAACTGCCGCTGGAGCTCCGTCAGCAGATTGAGCATCTGCGCCTCGATCGACTTGTCGAGCGCCGAGACCGCCTCGTCGAGGATCACGAGCCTCGGGTCGAGCGCGAGCGCGCGGGCGATGTTGACCCGCTGGCGCTGCCCCCCGGAGAGCTCGTGCGGGTAGCGCCTGGCGAACCGCTCCGGTTCGAGCCCGCTCTTCGCCAGCAATGCCTCTGCTCGGCCGATCGCGGCGGCGCGCTTCATGCCGTGGATGCGCGGCGCGTAGGCGATGCTCTCGACGACCGTCATGCGGGGGTTCAAAGACGAGTAGCTGTCCTGGAAGACGAGCTGCATCTGTCGCCGCATGTCGCTGACGCTGATCCCCGATTCCCGGCCGACCGGATCGCCGTCGAAGATCACCTCGCCGGCATCGGGTTCGATCAGCCGCATCAGCAGACGCGCCGCCGTCGACTTGCCGCAACCCGACTCGCCGACGATGCCGAGGGTCTCGCCCTTGCGCACGGCGAACGACACGTCGTCGACTGCGTGCACCGTGCCGATGCGGCGATTGAGAAAACCGCCGTGCACCGCGAAGTGTTTGCGCAGCCCCGCCACCGTCAGCAGCGGCTGGGCCGGGCCCCCGCGGTCGCGCGGGTCGAGCGGATCGGATCTATGCATCGAGCTTGACGTCCATGGCGCTGCGCAGCCCGTCGCTCATCAGGTTGAAGCACATCGAGGTGACAAAGATCATCAAGCCGGGCAGCGCCGCGACATAGGGTTGAACATAGATCGCGCTGCGCAGCGCGTTGAGCATGACGCCCCATTCGGGCCGCGGCGGCGTTACGCCCAGGCCCAGAAAGCTCAACCCCGCCGAGAGGATAATCGAAAGGCTGATCAGGCTCGTCGCGTAGACGAGGATCGGCCCGAGCACATTGGGCAGGACGTGATGGCGCATAACCTGAAACGCGGTGCTGCCCGATGCCCGGGCGGCCTCTACGAAATCGAGGCGCCGGGTCTGGGCCGTCACCGTTTCGGCGATGCGCGTCAGCGGCGGCACGAACACGATCGACAGCGCCAGCACCGCATTGCCGAACCCGTTGCCGAGGACACCGCAGATCGCAATCGCCAGCAGCACCGATGGAAACGCGTAGAACACGTCCATCAGCCGCATGATCACCGAATTGACCGTGCCGCCCGCATATCCGGCGAAGAGCCCGAGCCCGCCGCCGACACATAGCGCCGCCATCACCGGGATGACACCGGCGAGCAGCGACAATCGCCCGCCATAGCAGAGGCGGGTCCACAGATCGCGGCCGCCCTCGTCGGTGCCGAGCCAATGGCCGGGTGTGCCGATCGGCGCGAGACGGTGCAGCACGCTGCCTTCGAACGGGGCCCCGGTGCTCACCAGCGGGGCAAAGGCGGCGATGCACACGATGCCCAGCAGCACGAGCGACACGACGATCGTCACCGGGTCGCGCGCCAGCCGGCGCCCGACATTGCGCCAATAGCCCACGACCGGGCGCGCCGCCGCCGGGGCGGCCGGGATCGCGGTTGAGGATATCGCGGCGTCGGCCATCCCGCGCCCCTACCGCCGGAGCCGCGGATCGATCGCCGCCTGCGCGACATCGACCACGAGGTTGAGGATCACGAAAAAGAACGCGAGGACGACGACCGTCGCCTGTAAAATCGGGATATCGCGGCGGAAGATCGCGAGGTTGAGCAGGTAGCCCGACCCGGGCCAGTTGAACACGGTCTCAACGAGGATCGAGCCGCCAAGCAGGTAGCCGAACTGCAAGCCCATCAGCGCCAGGACCGGCGGCGCGGCGTTTTTGCAGACATGCCGCAGGACGGGAAGCCGGGTCAGCCCCTTCGCGGTCAGCGCCGACACGAATTCCTGGTTTAGAACCTCGATCGCGGTCGCGCGGGTGAACCGCCCGATGACGCCCATCGGGATCAGTGACAGCGCCCCGACCGGCAGCACCAGGTACCGCAGCTGGCCGAGTAACGGCACCCCGTCCGGCCAGATGCCTTGCGCCGGCAGCCACGGATGCAGGACCGCAGCGAACAGCACCAGCACAATCGCAGCCCAGTAATTGGGCAGGCTCACCCCGGTCGTGGTGATGGCCGAGCACAGCTTGTCGGGCCAGCGCCCATGATTGAGCGCCGCGGTGAGGCCCAGCGCAACACCAAGCCCGAAGCCGAGAAATGCCGCGGGGATCGCGAGGAGGAAGGTGTGACCGAGCGCCACGAGCAATTGCCCGAGTACCGGCTGGGCATTAAAGATCGAGACGCCGAAATTGCCGGTCAGCGCGCTGCGCAGCCATAGGAAGTATTGGACATAAAGCGGTTTGTCGAAACCGAAGAGCGCCTTCACCTGGGCGACTACCTCGGGAGATGCTTCCGGAGGCAGCAGCAGGTCGATCGGGTCGCCCGGCGCGATATGCACCAGCGCGAAGACGACTAACGACACGCCGAACAGCACCGGCACGGCGAGCAGCAATCGGCGAACGGCGAACTGGAACATCGGGGCTCCGATCCAGAGGCTTTCGCTGCGTCGCAACATGCGTGCCACATCAATCAGTGTTGGATTTTGTGGCATGAAAGTTGCGCTGCAACATGGAGGTTCTCAGCCGGTGGGGTCTCCCAATGCTCTCAAGACGCGATTTTATGGCCGTTGCCGCGGGAGCGGCGGCAGCGCCGATGTTGCCCGCGAGGGCGGCTTCGCCGCAGGTGCTGCGCCTCGCGATGACAGCCAACGATGTCCCGACCCCGACCGGCATCCCGAATAACGGGTTCGAGGGTTACCGCTTCCTCGGCTACACCGCCTATGACGGGCTGGTGAACTGGGACCTTTTGCACAACCAGGACAAGCCTGCCGAGATCAAGCCGGGCCTTTTCAGCGAATGGCGTTTTGACGAGGGAAAGATCGAGCGGCTCGTCTGCACCGTTCGTCAGGGCGTGAAATTCCACGATGGCTCGGAATTCAACGCCGACGCGGTGATCTGGAATTTGCGCCGCATGTACGACGACAAGTCGCCGCAGTACGACGCGCCGGCAGCGCCGATCATCCGCGCCGTGGTCTACATGCTCGACTCGTTCGAGAAGGCCGACGACAAGACCATCGTCATCACCACCAAATACCCGTTCACGTTTCTGCCTGCGCTCCTCACTCGCATCCTGATGGCCAGCCCCGCCCAGTGGGAAAAGGTCGGCAAGAGTTGGGCGGCCTTTGCGAAGGCGCCCGTCGGCACGGGGCCGTTCAAGATCACCAAGGTGACGATGGGCCAGTCGGTCGAGATGGCGCGTAACGAGAATTACTGGGACCACGACCGCATCCCCAAGCTCGACAGACTCGTGCTGATCCCAATGCCCGAGCCGACGACGCGCGTCGCCGCACTGCGTTCGGGCCAGGTCGACTGGATCGAGGTGCCCGCGCCGGACGCGATCCCGTCGCTGAAATCGGCCGGGTTCACGGTCACCCTGTGGCCCTATCCGCACACCTATCCCTATGTCCTCGACGCGTCCGAGAAATCGCCGTTCCACGACAAGCGCGTGCGCCAGGCGATGAACTACGCGATCGACAGGGAGAACCTGTGCAAGCTGATCAACGATACGGCGATCCCGGCGGACGGCCTTTACACACAGGGCACGCCCTTCTACGGCGCGCCGACCGAGCACTATCGCTACGACCCGGCCAAGGCCAAGGCTCTGCTCGCGGAAGCCGGCTATGGCCCGGATAAGCCGCTCGCCGCCAAGATCATGATCTCGACCGCGGGCTCGGGCCAGATGGTGCCGGTGCCAATGAACGAGTATCTGCAAACCAATTTCAAAGCTGCCGGCATCGACATCGATTTCGATGTCGTCGAATGGGACACGATGCTGCAGGCCATCCGCAGCACGCCGACGGCGCCGCAGGCGCATGGCGCCCAGGGCATCAACATCAGCCTGAGCTGGGTCGATCCCGCCGCCGCGTTCCGCTATTACGATTCGAAAAGCTTTTCGCCCAGCGGGTTCAACTGGGGCCGATGGTCGAATCCGAGGGTCGACAAGCTGCTCGAAGGTGCCCAAGCCTCGACCGACAAGGCCGAACAGACCAAGATGCTCGCCGACGCCCACAGCATCATCGTCGACGAGGCGCCGTGGCTGTTCATCGTGCACGACCTGAACCCGCGCGCGATGGCGGCAAGCGTCAAAGGTTTCCACCCGGCGCAAAGCTGGTTTGTCGACCTGACACAAGTCTCAATGTCGTAGGGGGGCCCCTGGGGGATGGCCTGCCCGACCGCTAAGCGTGGGCGTGCTGCAGCATGTCGGAGACCTCGCGCCTCAGCTCGTTGAACGGCGCCGATACGACATCGCGCGGCCGGGGCAGGCGGATCGGCACGTCGGCCGTGATCCGCCCCGGCCGGGGCGACATGACGATGACCCGGTCGGCGAGAAGGATCGCCTCCTCTATCGCATGCGTCACAAAGAGGACGGTCAGCCCTGTCGCCTCCCAGATCGACAATAGCTCGGTTTGGAGGCGCTCGCGGGTCATGGCATCGAGCGCGCCGAACGGCTCGTCCATCAGGATGACCGCGGCGTCGTTCGCGAGTACGCGGGCGATCGCGACACGCTGCTTCATTCCACCGGACAGCTCGTGCGGATAGGCATCGGCGAAGCGGTCGAGGCCGACCATTCCGATAAAGCGGTCGACAGTCGCCTCAACCTCCGCCTTCGGCCGGCCTCGCGCGGCCGGTCCGAACCCGATGTTGCGCCGGACCGACAGCCATGGGAACAACCCATAATCCTGAAACACCATGCCCCGGTCCGGGCCCGGGCGGATGACCGGCGCGCCGTTCATCAGCACCTGCCCGGCGCTTGGCATCTCAAAACCGCCGATCATCCGCAGCAGGGTCGACTTACCGCAGCCCGAGGCCCCGATCAGGCAGACGAGCTCGCCATGCACAATCGACAGGTCGACTGCGCGCAGGGCCTCTATCTCTCCGCCCGAGGCGTTGAACCGCTTATCCGCGCCGACAATGCGCAGGATCGGATCCACCTCCCCCGGGGGCGGCGCAACCGTGTTGCGGACGCGTGGGTACTCGGTGACGGCATCAACCATGCTGAGGGCTCCAACGCAATGCGCGCCGGCTGATCGTGCGGATCATCTGGTCGGAGGCGAACCCGGCGAGACCGATCACAATCATCCCGGCGATCACGACATCCGTTCGCGAGACCTCGCGCGCGTTCTCGATCATCGCGCCGAGCCCGATTCGCACCCCGCTCAATTCGCCGACCACGATGACGACCCAGGCAAAACCGAGCCCGAGCCTGAGGCCGGTGAAGATGCCGGGGAGAGCGGAAGGTAGCACGACCTTCGGAAAGAGCCCGGCGCGCGTGACGCCGAGCATCGTCGCCGCCTCGATCAGCCGCGGCTCGACGCTGCGCACCCCGAAGATCGTGTTGACGAGGATCGGGTAGAAGCAGCCAAGCGCCACGAGCAGGGTCGCTGAGCGCGAGCCGAGGCCGAACAGGATCAGGAACAGCGGCTGCCACGCGGTGACCGGGATCGGGCGGAGCATCTGCAGCGTCGTATCGAAAAGGCGCTGGACCACGCGAAGGCGCCCGATCAGCATGCCCAACGACAGCCCCAAGCACGCCGAGAGCAGAAAGCCGCCGTAGACGCGCGAGGCCGAGGTGGCGAGATTCAGCCACAGGCTGCCGCTGAATTCATCATTGTCGCCGCAAATGCCGACAAGATCACCGAGCTCGCGCAGGATCTGGTCGGGCGGCGGGATCAGCCCGTGCGGGTCATCGTGCGTCGCCGCCCACCATCCGGCGAGCAGCAGCGCCGGCACGACAAAGGCGATACCGCCGGGCCGGGCGAGCGCGCGCGGGTTCATAAGCTGGACCGCCGGGTCGGCTCAGGCCTTGGCCAGCCGCACCGACGGGGTCTCGTCGAGCAATGCGTCGAAATCGGGCAGGTTGCGGATTTGGCGCAGCTCGAGCATGTGGTCTGCGTAAGCCTTGACCTCTGAGATCATCGTCGGGGTCATCTGCCAGTTCAACGCGACGTTATCGATTGCCCGGGCGACCGCCGCCTTGTCGAGGCCGAGCTTGGCGACCGTCATCGCGACGATCTCGTCCGGCCTCGACATCGCGTAGGCGCTGGCCTGCCGCTGGAGTTTCAGCATCATCATGACCTCGTCCGGCTTTTCCTTGAACCGGTCGCGGTGCGTCGCGACGACCATGTTGAGGCTGCCCATCGGCGTCGAATACGGGTACTCGACGATCTTGCCGACACCGCTGACCAGCGACAGGCTCGGGCCAGGCTCGGCGCCGACATAAGCGTCGATGTCGCCACGCTGCAAGGCAGCCGGCATGTCGGCAAAGCCGATCCGCACCGAGACGATATCGGATTCCTTCATCCCGACCATGCGCAGCCGCTCGAGGAAAAAGACCTGCTGGGTCGTTCCCGTCAGGATGCCGACCTTTTTCCCCTTGAGGTCGGTGATCGCGTTGATCGGGTCGTCCTTGCGGGCGACGACGGCCATGCCCTTGTTGCATTCCGAGCCGTACACAACGACCGGCTGGCTGCTGGCGGCGCCAAGGATCGCGGCGGCGATCCCGAATGTGCCGTAATCGACCGAGCGCGTGACGACCGCGTCCTTGCCGTCGGTTGGGGTCGAGAACGGGATGATCTCGATCTTGTACCCGGCGGGCAGGAACTTTTCGTAGAAGTAGGGGGTGATCGAGTGGACCAGCTTTAATACCCCCATCCGGATCGTGACGGGGTCGCCGGCGCGCGCCGGCGCAGCATAACGGGCGACGAGCGGCAGCGCGAGGCTGCCCCGGATCAAAGCGCGACGGGAAAGTGCCATCCCTACTACCCCTCTTGGGCGATCGCGGTCTGCGCCGCGGTAGACGGCTTCGCAAGCGACATGCCAGACCGACAGCGGCGCGCCGCTACATCTGTCCGGATGCTATTCCGCTACCAGCTTTGCGACTGCTTGGGCCAGGGTGCCATCTGGCCGGGCGAGGGTTTCGAGGATCGTGAAGTGATTGGCGCCGTCGACCAGCAGCACATGGCCGGGAAGGCCCTGCTCGACCCAGGCCTGGGCGTACTCGACCGATTGCCGCTGCAACTCCGGCAATTCGTCGGTGCCGTAGGCCACGACCAGTTCGCCGGCCATCGGGGGCAGGTGGAGGAGCGGCGAGTTGCGCCCCGCCTCGTCCTCATCGAGCCCCAGCTTTTCGTTGATATAGCTGAGGCGGATCGGTTCGAGATCGTAGAGACCGCTGATCGCGAGCCCTCCGCGTACGGGGGCGAGCGGCATCATCATCGCCGTCAGGTGCCCGCCGGCCGACCAGCCCGAGACGTAAAGACGCGATCGATCCGCGCCCAAATCGCCGAGATGCTCGGCGAGCCACAGCGCGGCGCGGCGGATTTCGCCGACGATGCGGTCGAGCCTTGCCTCCGGCGCCAGGGTGTACCCGGCCAACGCGACATTGATCCCGAGCGCGAGCGGTCCTTCGGCGAGAAAGGCGAAGAGCTCCTTCGCGTTCATCTGCCAGTACCCGCCGTGGATGAACATGAGGGTCGGGGCGTTCGGCTCATCGGCGAGAAACAGATCGACCCGTTCCCGCGGGGCATCGCCGTATTTGAGGTCGAGGTGCCGCGGCCGGCCCGCGCGCAGCCGGGCGCTCCGCGCGGACCAGCCGGCAACGATCGCATCGCGTTCGCGTACCGCCGCGCCGTTATTGTACGCGGGGTCGAGGCGGGCGCGGTCCATCCCGCGGTAAAGCATGGCAGCGGCTCCTCGATGCTCGCGCAATCCTAGACAGATTTACGGGACTGCAAAGCCCGTGCCCCGACAGGTGTTGGCCCGGGAATTGCTCGGTCTTGCGGACGCGCCCGGTACACCGAGGCGCCCTTCACGGTGCCGCGACGATGCCCAGTATCCCCGCCGAACCTTATCCCTTCGACTTCGATCCGGAGGCATGCGCGCTCCTCATCATCGATATGCAGCGGGACTTTCTCGAGCCGGGCGGGTTTGGTGAGTCGTTGGGGAACGACGTCGGAGAATTGCGCCGCACCATCACGCCGACGCGACACCTGCTTGAGGCTATGCGCGGCGCGGGGCTCGTCGTGGTTCACACCCGCGAGGGGCATCGGGCGGATCTGGCCGATCTGGCGCCGGCGAAGCTGAGGCGCGGCAACCCGGCGCTGCGGATCGGCGAGCCCGCGGCGATGGGGCGGCTTCTCGTGCGGGGCGAGCCGGGCCACGACATCATTCCGGAACTCACCCCGTTTGCCGGAGAGCCGGTCGTCGACAAGCCGGGCAAGGGCGCGTTCTACGCGACCGACCTCGACACGATCCTCAGGCACCGCGGCATCCGCCAGCTGATCGTCTGCGGCGTCACCACAGAGGTCTGCGTCAACACCACGGTGCGCGAGGCCAACGACCGCGGGTTCGACTGCCTCGTCCTCGAGGACTGCGTCGGGTCGTACTTCCCGGAGTTCCAGGAGGCGGGCCTCAAGATGATCAAGGCGCAAGGCGGCATCTTCGGCTGGGTCGGGCGCTCGGAGGCGGTCATCGCCGCGCTCCGGGCGGAAGCGCAGGGAGAAAGCACATGAGCATCGCCGTGACCGACAGGGCCGGCCCTCGCTGGTGGGTGCCGGGCGACTGGAACGGGTTCTTCGGCCTGTTCACGAATGTCGTCCTCAACGTGATCGTGCTGACCGGACTTTGCCTCGGCGTCTTGAAGATGCCGGACAGCATCGTGTTTGGCCGGGTATTGCCCGCGCTCGGCATCGCCTTGCCGATCGGCAATCTATTCTATGCCTGGCTCGCATTTCAGCTCGGCCGGAAGGAGGGACGCGGCAACGTCACGGCGCTGCCCTATGGGCCGAGCGTGCCGCACATGTTCATCGTCGTCTTCCTGGTCATGCTGCCGACCTACCTCAAGACCAAGGACCCGATCCTCGCCTGGCAGGCCGGGCTCGCCTGGGCCTTTATCATCGGCTGCGTGATCCTCATCGGCGCCTTTGTCGGGCCGACCCTGCGGAAATACACGCCGCGCGCGGCGATGCTGGGCGCGCTCGCCGGGATCTCGATCGCGTTTATCTCGATGCGCCCGGCGTTTCTGTCGTGGCAGGTGCCATGGCTCGCCTTTATCTCGCTGGCGATCATTCTCATCAGCTGGACGGCCGGGGTGCGGCTGCCGGGCGGCGTGCCCGGGGGGCTCGCGGCTGTCATCGTCGGCACGGCGGTCGGTTGGATTGTCACATTGACCGGCATCGACCCGATCATGGACGCGCACGCGGTCGGTGCCGCGTTTGCGAAGTTCGGGTTGCACCCACCGATCCCGTCGCTCGACTTTCTCGCCGGGCTCAAGGATATCGGGCCACTCTTGGTGATCGCGGTGCCGCTCGGCATCTACAATTTCACCGAGGGCATGAACAACGTCGAGAGCGCGAGCGCGGCGGGCGACCACTACGATCTGCGCCAGGTTCTGCTCGCCGATGGCGTCGGCGCGCTTGCGGGGGCCCTCCTCGGCTCGCCGTTTCCGCCGGCGGTCTATATCGGCCACCCCGGCTGGAAGGCGGTCGGCGGCCGGGTAGGCTATTCGCTCGCGACGGGGATCGTCTCCGCGCTTGTCTGCTTTCTGGGTCTTACCGCGCTTCTGCTCGCCGTGGTGCCGCTCGTCGCGATCCTGCCGATCCTTCTCTATATCGGCCTCGTGATCGGCGCGCAGGCGTTTGAATCGACCCCCGCACGGCACGCTCCGGCGGTGATCCTGGCGATGCTGCCGAACATCGCGTCATGGGCACAGAACCAGATCGATGGTGCCCTTGCCGCGGCCGGCACCTCGGCGAGCGAGGTCGGGATGGATAAGCTTGCCGGACACGGCGTCATCTATCACGGGCTCGCCTTGTTTGGCGGCGGCGGCACGTTGACCGGGCTGATGCTCGGCGCGACCGCGGCCTTTATCATCGACCGGGCCTTTGACCGCGCCGCCATCTATGCGCTCGGTGCCGCGGTGCTGGCGTTTTTCGGGGTCATCAACGGCACCGCGCTCGGGTTCGGCAACTCGGCGATGGTCGCGCTCGGCTATGCGATCGTGGCGGCCATATGCCTCGGAATGCGGCTCTACGCGGCACCCCAGCCTTTGGTCCTCCCGGAAGGAGCGGCTGCAGATGACTGACCCCGGCGACCTCGACGCGTTGATCGCGGCCGTCCCGTGGCTGCTGCGGATCGACATCCGTCCGGAGTGGCATGCGGCGGTCCGGCAGCACCTGGCGATCTCGCTCGACCACGCCGGCAACGTCGCCGAGTTGCCGCTGCCCGATGAGGCCGAACCCGCGCCGGTCTTCAAGGCATGAGCTTTTCGAGCGCGGCGGCGATCGCCGCAGATGTCGCCGCCGGGCGGCGCAGCGCGGCTGACGTGGTCGAGGCGGCGCTCGCCCGGATCGCGCAACGCAATCCGCACCTCAACGCCTTTACCGCTGTCACCGCCGATCGTGCCCGCGCCACGGCGGCGCGGGTCGATGCCGGGCAGGCGGCGGGACCTCTCGCCGGTGTGCCGTTCGCGGTCAAGAACCTGTTCGATATCGCCGGCTTGCCGACCGTCGCCGGGTCCAAGATCAATCGCGATCAGCCGCCGGCCGCCGCCGATGCGGTGCTGATCCAACGGCTTGAGGCGGCCGGGGCGGTGCTCGTCGGCGCGCTCAACATGGGCGAGTACGCCTACGACTTTACCGGCGAGAACTGCCATGACGGGCCGTCGCGCAATCCGCATGACCCGACCCGAATGACCGGCGGCTCGTCGGGCGGGTCAGGCGGTGCGGTCGCGGCTGGGCTGGTGCCGATCGCGCTGGGCTCCGACACCAACGGCTCGATCCGGGTGCCGAGCTCGTTCTGCGGGCTCTTCGGGCTCAAGCCGACCTATGGCCGCCTGCCGCGCACCGGCAGCTTTCCGTTTGTCTCGAGCCTCGATCATCTCGGCCCGCTGGCGCGAACGACCCGCGACCTCGCCCTTGCCTACGACGTGATGCAAGGCCCCGATCCCGGTGACGCGGCCTGTGCGGGGCGTCCGGTCGCACCGGTTTCCGCGCTGCTCGGAAAGCCGACGCAAGGCCTACGGATCGCCACCGCGGGCGGCTATTTCCGGGCCGGCGCGTCGCCGGAGGCGCTGTCCGCGGTAGACACCGTCGCGAACGCGCTCGGCGCGGTGCGCACGATCGAGGTTCCCGAGGCGGCGCGGGCGCGGTCGGCGGCCTATGTGATCACCGCATCGGAGGGAGCGGCACTGCATCTCGGGCGGCTGCGCGAACGGGCCGAGGATTTCGACCCCGATGTCCGCGACCGGCTCATCGCCGGTGCGTTGATCCCCGCGGCGATGGTCGTCGGAGCGCAGAAATTCCGGCGCTGGTATCGCGACGCGATGCTGCGCCTGTTCGACGGCGTCGACGCGATCCTCGCCCCGGCGACACCATGCGTCGCGCCGCTGATCGGGCAGAAGACGCTGCTGCTCGACGGCCGCGCGGTGCCGCTCCGGCCCAATATCGGCCTCTACACCCAGCCGATCTCGTTTATCGGACTGCCGGTCGTCGCGGTGCCGGTGGCGCTTTCGGGCGGGCTGCCGATCGGTGTGCAGATCATCGCCGCGCCCTGGCGCGAGGACATCGCGCTGCGCATCGCCTACGATCTGGAAACGGCGGGAGTCGTCCGGGCGCCGCTGCCATCGGAGTAGGCAAGATGAAGATCAACGATCCGAACGTCGCGGCCGAGGTCGAGGCAGCGTTCGCGCGCTATGAGGAGGCGCTGGTCACCAACGATGTCGCGACGCTCGGCGAGCTGTTCTGGCGCGATCCCCGGACGATCCGCTACGGCATCGCCGAAATCCTTTACGGCAGCGACGAAATCGCTGGCTTCCGCGCGGCCCGGTCGCCGGTCGGGCTGGCGCGAAGCCTATCGCGCGCCGTGATCACGACCTATGGCGACGATTTCGCGACCGCCTCGACGCTCTTCTACCGCGAGACAATGCCGGGCAAGGTCGGTCGCCAGATGCAGAGCTGGGCGCGGATGCCCGAAGGCTGGCGCATCGTCGCCGCGCATGTGAGCGTGATCGACGAACCGTGACGACCCCCGGGACCATCGCCGACCTCCATCAGCGGTACGCCGGCGGGCTAAATCCGGCAGAGGCGGTCGCCGAGGCCTATCGCCGGATCGAGGCGGCGGGCGACCCCGGGATTTTCATCTCTTTGGTGCCGAGGCACGAGGCGATCGCCACGGCCCGCGCCCTCGGGCCGTTCGACCCTCGATCGAAGCCGCTGTGGGGCGTGCCGTTCGCGATCAAGGACAATATCGACCTCGCCGGACTGCCGACGACCGCCGCTTGTCCGGCATACGCTTATCGCCCGGAGGAAAGCGCGCCGGCGGTGGCGCGCCTTATCGCCGCCGGGGCAATCCCGATCGGCAAGACGAACCTCGACCAGTTTGCGACCGGGCTCGTCGGGCTGCGCACACCGTACCCGCCGCCGCTCAACCCGTTTGACCCCGGGATCGTGCCGGGCGGGTCGGGCTCGGCGGTCGCGGTGGCGCGTGGCATTGTGCCGTTTGCACTCGGCACCGATACGGCGGGCTCGGGCCGCGTGCCGGCGGGGCTCAACAACATCGTCGGGCTCAAGCCGACCAAAGGCGCGATATCGACCCGTGGCGTCGTCCCCGCCTGCCGCACGCTCGATTGCGTCTCGGTCTTCGCGCGCAACGTCGAGGACGCGTCACGCATTTTCCAAACGATCGCCGCCTTCGATCCCGCCGACCCGTTCTCCCGCCCGATCGAGGCGCAGCCTTCGATCCCAAACCCCCGTATCGGCATCCCCGACCGGGCGAGCCGAAGATTTTTCGGCGATGTGCTGTCGGAGCGAGCTTTCGACGCTGCGCTGGACGCGCTGGACGCGCTGGACGGTGCCGGCGGGCTGGGACTGACCCTCGTCGAGACCGATCTCGTCGTCCTCCTCGAAACCGGTGCGCTCGTCTATGGCGGCCCCTGGGTCGCCGAGCGGCACCTCGCGGTCGGCGATTTCATCGCCCGGCATCCCGACGCCGTGCACCCGGTCGTCGGCAAGATCATCGCGGACGCAGCCCGGCTCTCCGCAGCCGACGCCTTCGCTGGCCTCTACCGCCTCGCCGAGTTGCGCCGCGCCGCCGAGCCCATCTGGCGCGCGGTCGACATGCTGATCGTCCCGACCCTGCCGCGCCCGCGCCCGATCGCGGACCTCCTCGCCGACCCGATCACCCCCAACGCCGAGCTCGGCACCTACACAAACTTTGTAAACCTGCTCGACCTCTGCGCGCTGGCCATCCCCGGTCCAACGCGCGCTGACGGATTTCCGTCAAGCATCACGCTCGTCGCCCCGGCCCATCGCGACGACCCTGTCGCAGCCCTCGGCACTGCTCTACACGCCCGCATCGGGCCGCAGCCCGGCTTCGCCCTCAATTGATGCCGCCTGGAGCGCCGACATCGGTGTGCCCTCCTCATCCCTGCACCGCCAGTGGGAGGTAGGGGCGTATGCAAGCCAGAGCCTCACCAGCGTTCTGTAGTCGGATTTGATCGCCGATCGTACGGTGCTGCGCCGGCAGGTGGTAAAGGGCACCGCGAGAAGAGAGAAGTTCTGCGTAAGAGGTCCGAAGCAATATTGCGAACCAAACGCTAAGGCATCCACTCCACCATCGGGCGCCGCCGGGATCGAGAGGATGACCGGCGAGCCCCCCGGGTGCACTATGGTTCGCGAGAGCGATAACCGGAAGGTGGAAGCTTAGGTGGTAAGATGGAGAGACCGGCGTTCAGTGCCTTGTTTTTATTGTAGAAATGAACGAAGCAATCTCGATCCGCAGGAGGCTCCTCCGCCCGAGATTGCCGCGTCGCTTCGCTCCTCACAATGACAGCTCGGTGATTCGGCGTTCCCGCTCGTCTTCCGGCAGCGCTTGCCTTTGAAACGCCGCCGCCCGCCTCGACGCTCCGCCGGCGATTGCCCCGTCATCCGGCGCTGGTATCGTCCTGTACATGGAACAGACACGGAACGATGGGCACCTTGCGCCCTCGGTGCTGGAGGCGCTGAACCCGGCGCAGCGCCGCGCGGTCGAGCATCCTGCGGACCGGCCGCTCTTGATCGCCGCCGGCGCCGGCACCGGCAAGACCAAGACGCTGACCCATCGCGTCGCCCGCCTGATCCTCGACGGTACCGACCCGCGCCGCATCCTGCTCCTCACCTTCAGCCGCCGCGCCGCGATCGAGATGACGCGGCGGGCCCAGGCGGTGCTGTCCGGCTGGCGCGGCCAAGGCAGCGACGGCGCGCTGCTGCCGTGGTCGGGCACATTCCACGCGATCGGCAACCGGATGCTGCGCGCGCATGCCGACGCGCTTGGCCTCGACCCCAATTTCACGGTGCTGGACCGCGCCGACGCCGCCGATCTGATGGATCTCGTCCGCCACGACGAGGGCCTGTCGCGCACCAAATCGCGCTTTCCGAAAAAGGGTACCTGCCTCGCGATCTATTCCTACACGGTCAACGCCGGCTGCCCGCTCGCCGAGACGCTGGAAGGCGGGTTCCCGTGGTGCCTCGACTGGGAGCATGAGCTGAAGCGCCTCTTCCGCGCCTATGTCGCCGCCAAGCAGCGCGACAGCGTGTTCGACTACGACGACCTCCTGCTCTACTGGCGCGAGGCCCTCTCGGCGCCGGGGCTGGCGGCGCAGATGCGCCGCCGCTTCGACCACATCCTCGTCGACGAGTACCAGGACACCAACACGATCCAGGCCGCGATCCTGACGGCGCTCGCCCCCGACGGCGCGGGCCTCACCGTCGTCGGTGACGACGCCCAGTCGATCTATGGCTTCCGCGCCGCGACCGTGCGCAACATCCTCGATTTTCCCGGTCTTTTCTCGCCGCCGGCAAATGTCGTCGCGCTGGAGCAGAACTACCGCTCGACGCAGCCGATCCTCGCCGCCGCCAACGCCGTCATCGCCCGCGCCGGCGAGGGCATTGCGAAGACATTGCATTCGTCGCGTCCTTCGGCCGAGCTCCCCTATCTTGTCGCCGCCGCCGACGAGGTCGGGCAGGCCGACTACATCGCCGACCGCATCCTCGACAACCGCGAGGCCGGGATCGATCTCCGCCGCCAGGCCGTGCTCTTCCGCACCTCGCACCACAGTTCGCTGCTCGAATTGGAGCTCGCCCGCCGCAACATCCCGTTCTGCAAATATGGCGGGCTCAAATTCGTCGAAGCCGCGCACGTCAAGGATCTGCTGGCGATCCTGCGCTGGGCCGAAAACCCGCGCGACGCGATCGCCGCGTTTCGCACGCTGCAACTCCTCCCCGGCGTCGGCCCCGCGACCGCGCGCAAGGCGCTTGATCATGAAGGAGAGTTGGCGGATTTCGCCCCACCCGCCGCCGCCCAGCTCGATTGGCCCGGGATGTGCCGGATGCTCAGCGACCTCCGCCGCGGCACGAAATGGGAGGGGCAGATCGGCCGCGCCCGCTCGTGGTACCAGCCGCATCTCGAACGGCTTTACGATTATGCCGGCGCCCGCGGCGGCGATC
This sequence comes from Allostellaceae bacterium, assembly GCA_036489765.1. Lineage (GTDB taxonomy): Bacteria > Pseudomonadota > Alphaproteobacteria > ATCC43930 > CGMCC-115725 > DATARH01. The sequence continues at coordinate 26,230 of DASXFE010000114.1, forward strand.
TCGACCAGCTCGAGCAGATCGCGGCGACGCACAAGACCCGATCCGGCTTCCTGACCGACCTCACCCTCGACCCGCCGGAGGCGAGCGGCGTCGAAAGCGGCAAGCCCGGCCTCGACGAGGACTACCTGATCCTGTCGACGATCCATTCGGCGAAGGGCCAGGAGTGGGATGTGGTGTTCGTGCTCAACCTCGTCGACGGCTGCATCCCGTCGGACATGAGCACCGGCAAGCCGGCCCAGATCGACGAGGAACGCCGCCTCCTCTACGTCGCGATGACCCGCGCCCGCGACCGCCTCGAACTCGTCCACCCCCTGCGCTTCTTCAAGACCCAACAGCACCGCATGGGCCACGCCCACATGCTGGCGCCACGGTCGCGGTTCCTGCCCGACGAGCTGTTGCACCTGTTCACCCGCCGCGACACGCTGGCTGCGGTGCAGGAAGACGCGGTGGTGCCGGCGGTGAGTGCAGTGGATATCGGAGCGAGGCTGCGGGCGGCGTGGGCCTAGATGCGTCCTTCGAGACGCCCGCTGCGCGGGCTCCTCAGGATGAGGGGCGAAGGAGCGTGGCCCCCCGGCCCACAAGTCAATCCTCAACCTACCTCATCCTGAAAAGCGCCCGACAAGGTGCGTTTCGAAGGACGCAGGGCGCCGCCTCAAGCGGCTGAAACCACGTGACATCGGCCAGCGTTCGCGCGACCCTCTCGCCGCCATTCGACGCGCCCCTTGGGAGGATCCCCGCATGTACGAAAAGGAAGTCATCGTCACGACCAAATACGGCCCGATGCCGAGCTTTGTCGCTTGTCCCGACGGACCGGGGCCGTATCCCGGGATCATCTTCTACATGGACGCGCCGGGCATCCGCGAAGAGCTCAGGAACATGACGCGCCGCATCGCCCGCGCCGGGTACATGGCGATCCTTCCCGACATGTATTACCGGCTCGGCACGCTGCGCTTCGACGTCGCCCGCCGCGACCAGGCGCAGGCGGACGTGTTCCTGGCCGCGATGCGCAGCATCAACAACAAGCTCGTAATGGACGACACCGGCGGCATCCTCGCCTGGCTCGACGCGCAGGATAAGTGCAAGCCCGGCCCGGTCGGCTGCCTCGGCTATTGCATGAGCGGCCAGTACATCACCGCCGCCGCCGCGACCTATCCGCACCGTATTGCCTCGGCCGCCTCGCTCTACGGGGTCGGCATCATCACCGACAAGGAGGATTCGCCGCACCTCCACCTCGACAGCATCAAAGGCGAGCTCTACTACGCGTTCGCCGAGGTGGACCGCAGCGTGCCGGCGAACATCCCGGGCGACCTCGGAAAGCTTCTCTCGAAAACCAACATCAAGCACGAGATCAAGACCTTCCCCGGCACCGAGCACGGCTTCGCCTTCCCCGAGCGGGCGATCTACGTCCCTGCCGCCGCCGAGGAGACCTGGGACAAGATGTTCGCAATGTGGAAGCGGACGCTGAAATAGGCGACCGTTCTTATCTTGGATCGGCGCGGCGCGGCCCGGGCAAAACCCGCCGGGGCCGCGCCCTGGACTTTGGGGCGGCGATGATGCGGGCGTGGATTTTGGCGGCGGCGTTGGTTCTCGTGGCGGGTGCGGCGAGCGCCGCCGATTGCAGCCGGCCGACACCGGTCGTCTTCGAGCCGGGCAGCTCGTCGGTGACGATCGCCAACCAGGAATCGAGCTCCGCCGATTGCTATCAGCTCACCGCTCGCGGCAGCCAGCATCTGACGATCACGGTCGACAATGCCGCCGACGACGCGGTGCTGGCGCTATACGCGCCCGGCTGGGCGGTGAAATGCGACCGCGACGGCGCCTGCGACCTCACGGGCGACCTGTTGAGCGAGGACGACACCAAGACGTGGTCGGACATCGTGGAGGCCGCCGGAGCCTATCTGATCGTCGTCGACAACTCGAAGAGCGGCGCCGACTACGAGCTCACGGTCGAGATGCAATAGCGGCACGAAAGGACGCGCGATGAACCTCCGCCACAACCCCGCCTCTCCCTATGTCCGCAAGGTCATGGTCACCGCGCATGAGCTCGGATTCGCCGAAAGGATCGAGCTGTTGTCGACCGCAGTGAGCCCGGTCGAGACCAACGCGACGCTCGCCGCCGAAAACCCGCTGATGAAGATCCCGGCGCTGACGACCGATGACGGTCAGGTGCTGTTCGATTCGCCGGTAATCTGCGAATACCTCGACAGCCTCGCCGGCGGCGGCAAGGTGTTCCCGGCCTCGGGCAAGGCGCGCTGGACGGCGCTCTGCCAGCAGGCGCTCGGCGACGGCATCCTCGACGCCCTCATTCTCTGCCGTTACGAGATCGCCGCTCGGCCCGAGGACAAGCGCCACGCCGCCTGGACCGACGGCCAGATGCGCAAAGCCCATCAGGGCATCGCCGCGCTCGAACGGGAAGACCTCTCGGGCCCGCGCACGATCGGCGTGATCACCGCCGGCTGCGTCCTCGGCTATATCGATTTCCGCTTCCCGAACGACGGCTGGCGCACCCGCCACCCGAAACTGGCCGAGTGGTACAAGGCGGCCGAAGCGCTCCCCTCGATGCAGGCGACCAGACCGCCGGCGGGGTAATCAGATCAGTGTCCCCTGCGCCGCCGGGTAGAGGATCGTCCCATCCGCCTGCGGCTCGGCGCCTGGGGTCAGCGTCGCGGGCTCGATCTTGCCGTGGTCCATGATGTGCCGAACCTGGATCCCGGCGGCGAGAAGGTAGTCGGCGACGATCCGTCGATGGCACCGCCACCACACCGCCTCGGCACACATGACCGCCGGCACCTGCTCGCGCCCGAGCCCGACCAGTTCGTCGAGCCCCGCCCGAAACGCCGGCGTCAGCGCGTAATCCGCATAAGCCTGAAACGCCTCGTTCCGCCACGCCCCGTTGGGCGAAGGCCCCGCCCCCTTCGGCCGATGCCGCAACCCGCCGAGCGCCCCCATATGCCGATACCCGATCCCCGCCTCCGCCAGCGGCGCCGGGAGGGCATCGGTATTGAATTGCGGGTTGTAGCGAGAGCGCGGCACGGTGCGGACATCGACCAGCAGATCGACCCCGGCTTCGCGCAGGAGTGCGACGAGATCGCCCGCCGAACGGGTGGAATGGCCGATCGTAAAGATCATGGAGTTCGCGCCGATGAGCTTCGGTTTGCTACCCAGCATCCGGGATCGCGTCGAACTCGGGGTCCGGCCGAGCGATGTAATCCATCAAGGCCCGGTAATCTTTCGCCACATAAGCAGGTCCGATTGAGTGTGCGCAGTCCTCGGGCACGTGATCGACAACCGAAGCATGTGTGACCGCGAGCGATGGTCGGGTATCGGGCCAGATGATCGCTGATCCCGTACGTTCGGCTAATTCGTGTATGTCAGCGAACATCATGTCGCCGCCAAAATTCGTGAACATAATACAATTTATCTCGTCGTCATCCCGGCCATAGATTTCACCGCCACTGCCATCCGGATATTTCACATTGCTCAGTGGGTAATCGGGCTTTACAGCGTTCGACCAAATATCTCTTCAAACAGAGCGCGCTTGAACGTGGCCTTCTCGCCGTCGCGAAAGCACGTGACGAAAAGATCGAAGGCCACGTCCGTGCTCAATACATATGCTGACCGCCGTTCACCGACAGCGTCGAGCCGGTGATGAAATCGGCTTCGTCAGCCACCAAGAACATCACCGTCCTCGCAATGTCCTCGGCTTTTCCCAGCCGGCCGACAGGGATGCGGGCAACGATCTTCTCCAGCACATCGGCAGGGACGGCGCGGACCATTTCGGTGTCGACGTAGCCGGGGGCGACGGCGTTGACCGTGATCCCGCGGTTCGCGCATTCCTGGGCGAGCGCCTTCGTAAAGCCGTGGATGCCCGATTTGGCGGCCGCGTAGTTGACCTGGCCGTATTGCCCCGCCTGGCCGTTGATCGAGCCGATATTGACGATCCGGCCAAAGCGGCGGTCGCGCATCCCGTCGATGACGGCGCGGGACATGTTAAAGCACGACGACAGGTTGGTTTTAATAACCTCCTGCCAATGCTCGAAACTCATCCGGTGCATTGTCGTGTCGCGGGTGATCCCGGCATTGTTGACGAGCACCTCGATCGGGCCCAATTCGGCTTCGATCGCCTTGACGCCCTCGGCGCAGGCCTCGTGGTTGCCGACGTCGAATTTGTAGACCGGTATGCCGGTCTCGTCGTGAAAGGTTTTCGCCATCGCGTCGTCTCGGCCGTAATTGGCCGCGACCTTGTAGCCCTCATCCTTGAGTGCGACCGCGATCGCCCGGCCGATGCCGCGCGTTCCGCCGGTCACCACCGCCACCCTCGGCATGGCTCCCTCCCGAGATGTAAATCCGTCGCCGCGCACCGACCGCACGGCCTGTGTTTAACCTTCCTGCCGCAAGGTCAATCGCGAGCCAAGCGTCTTTCAAACGCTTGGCGCGCTAGTCGCGCGCCAAGCACATCGCAATTCCCATGCCGCCTCCGATGCACAACGTCGCCAGCGCCTTTTTGGCGTCGCGCTTTTGCATCTCGTATAGCAGCGTCACCAGCACCCGTGCGCCCGAGGCGCCGATCGGATGACCCAGCGCGATCGCGCCGCCGTTGACGTTGACCCTTTGCGTGTCCCAGCCGAGGTCCTTGTTGACCGCGCAGGCTTGCGCGGCAAAGGCCTCGTTGGCCTCGATCAGGTCGAGCTCGCCCGCCGACCACCCTGCCCGCTGCAGGGCGAGCCGGCTCGCCGGAATGGGGCCGGTGCCCATGATTGCCGGATCGACCCCGGCCGTCGCCCACGACACGATCCGCGCGAGCGGCTTGACCCCACGCTTCGCCGCCGCGTCGGCGGTCATCAGCACGACCGCGGCGCCGCCGTCATTGATGCCCGAGGCGTTGCCGGCGGTCACGGTGCCGTTCTTGTCGAAGGCCGGGCGCAGCTTTGCCAACACCTCGACCGTAGTGCCGTGCTTCGGGTGCTCGTCCATATCGACGACCGTGTCGCCGCGCCGGGAGGAGACCGCCACCGGCACGATCTCGTCCTTGAACCGGCCCGATTTCTGCGCCGCCTCGGCCTTGGACTGCGACCAGGCGGCGAACTCGTCCTGCTGTTCGCGCGTGATCTGCCAGCGCTGGGCGACGTTCTCGGCGGTGTTGCCCATGTGGTAGCCGTTAAACGCGTCCCACAGGCCGTCCCTGATCATCGTGTCGACGAGCTCGCCCGAGCCCATCTTGACGCCGTTCCGGAGGTAGATGCAGTGCGGCGCCTGGCTCATGCTTTCCTGCCCGCCGGCGACGACGATGTCGCTGTCGCCATTACGGATCGCCTGATAGCCGAGTGCGACCGTGCGGAGCCCCGAGCCGCAGAGCTGGTTCACGCCATAAGCCGTCGTCTCGTACGGGATGCCGGCCCCGATCGCGGCTTGACGGGCCGGGTTCTGGCCTTCGCCCGCGCTGAGGATCTGGCCCATGATCACTTCGCTGACCTCGCGCGCATCGACCCCGGCGCGCTTGAGCGCCTCGACGATCGCCACTTCGCCGAGCTTGTGCGCAGGGAGGCTCGCCAACCCGCCGCTGAACGTGCCGACCGGGGTGCGGGCGGCGCCGGCGATGACGATCTCGTTCATTGGGCTCTCCTGGGTGCGATCGTAGGTACGGATGTGGGTCGAAAACGCGACTGTAAATGCGCCCTGCCGCCGAAGTCCAGCCGGCGCACCGCGCGTTTCGCCGGGCAAAGGGGAAACCACCCTGCATCTTTGCTGCGCCACGGTGCCGCAATCGCTATATTGTTGCAGAGCAGCATTGCGCTGTCGGCGGGACGACCAAGTCATGAGCACATCAGTGGGCGGGCAGACGGGCGAGACAAAGCCGATCACCGTCAAGAAATACGCCAACCGGAGGCTCTACAACACCGCGACCAGCAGCTATGTGACGCTCGAAGACCTCGCCAAATTGATCAAGGATGGCGGCGATTTCGTCGTCCAGGACGCCAAGACCGGCGAGGACATCACCCGGTCGGTCCTTACCCAGATCATCGTCGAGCAGGAGCAGAAGGGCCAGAACCTGCTGCCGATCAACTTCCTGCGCCAGCTCATCGGATTCTACGGCGACAGCATGCAATTCCTCGTGCCCGGTTATCTCGAACAGGCGATGGGCTCCTTCGCCCGCAACCAGGAACAGATGCGCGACAACCTGCGCGCCACCTTCGGCATGTTCCCGTTCGGCCGGTTCGAAGAGATGGGCAAGCAGAACATGGCCATGTTCGAGCGCGCGATGCGGATGATGTCGCCCTACGCCGCCACGCCCGAGCCCGCCAAAACCCAGACGCCGCCTGCCGCCGCCGAACCCAAGGCGGAGGACCCGAACCTGAAGCGGCTGGAAGCGCAGATCGAAGCCCTGAAACACCAGCTCGACGAGCTGGGAAAGAAGGCGTGATCCCTCCCTCAGCTAGAAGGGATCACGGGTCAGGGGGTGGAATCGCCGGCCCTTCTAGGGCCGCTCGGCCGGCTCCGCCATCACCATCCAGGTGACGCCGAACTTGTCGGCGACCATACCGAAGCACGGCGAGAAAAACGTCGGCGTCAGCGGCATCTGCACATTGCCGCCGTCGGCGAGGGCGCTGAACCGCTTTTCGGCCTCGGCCGGGGTCGCCACTGAAAGGGCCAGCGAAATCCCCTTGAAGCCCTGACCGCCCTGGCAGTCGCCGTCGGTCGCCATCACCACCGTGTCGCCGACCTTGAACTGCGCATGCATGATCTTGTCGTACGACTCTTTGGGGATCTGCGGCGGGATCGGCTCGGGATGGTCCTTGAACTTCATCTGCATCTCGACCTGGGCGTCGAGCGCCTTCCGGTAAAAGTCGAGCGCCTCCGCGCAGCGACCGCCAAAGCTCATATAGGACTGCACCTGCATAGGGTCTCCTTTCGTCAGTCGTGAAATCGACGAGTAAGCCAAGGTCCAGAAATCGCGAAACACATCGGGCGGATTCGGCGAGGTCCACGCCCGGCTGGTCAGAATGATCCCGGTCATCTCCTCCGCCGGGTCGGCCTTCCACGACGAGCCGAGCCCGCCGTGCCAGCCGTATTGGCCAGGGGTCGTCGTCGGGCTTCGTGATTTGTCGGATGCGCCTGTCATATAAAAGTTGATATCAACATATAAGAGGCCAGTCAACGGTGATATGAGCATTACGAATGGCGCGAGTCCTACGCCGCGGTCGAATGCGAAGAGACCTTTGTCGGCCACGTCGTCGAAGCCTTCGGCGACGACTGCCTGGTCACCACCACCGATTACCCCCACGGCGGCTCGAAAGTACCCGAACGCGGGCGCGGCCGCTGCTCGATGCGATCGCCAGGCGGGTGATGTACACGGGGGGGGGATCGGCACCGGGTCGATCGCCAAGATCATGCACAACAGCGCGACCTTCACCCTCGACCTCGTCATGGCCGAATGCTGGACGACCGCGGTCAAGGCCGGGATCGATCCGGCGACGATCGTCAAGGTCTTTACCGAGGCCGCGCTCGGCAACCAGATGAACCTGAAGGTACGGCTGCCGGCGACCTATCTGCAGGGCGATTTCGTGGCCCGGTTCTCGCTCGCGCTCGCGCGCAAGGATCTCGGCCTCGCCCAGGATCTCGCGGCCGAAACGGGACGCCAATACGCCTCAACGCGCTCGCCAAGGCCGAGATGGACGCGGCGGTCGAGCGTGGCTGGGCCAAACGCGACGCGTCGAGTTTTCTCCTGATCCAGGAGGAACGCGCCGGGGTCGAGGTGCGCCTGCCCAAGCCCTAGGCACGAGCGGCGGGCATCGCATATCCGCCTTGCACGCTGCGCGCAGCCCTTGACTTGCCCCCTGCTTCGCTCCCTGTTATGCGCGCGCACAAGCGCAGAGTACTGGGGAGGAGTCGTCATGAGCCTCACGCGGAGAACGTTATTGACCCGCGCCGGCATCGCTGCCGGGGCCGCAGTCACCGCGCCGGCGATCCTCCACTATCCCGCCCATGCCGCCGCCGAGTTCGATTACAAATGCGGCACCGCGCTTCCCGACGGGCACCCGATGTGTATCCGCGGCCGCGAGGCGATGGACCGCATCAAGGAAAAGAGCGGCGGGCGCCTCCAGATCACACTCTACACCAACAGCGTGCTCGGCCAGGACACGGCGATGATCTCGCAGACCATCTCCGGCGCGCTGCAATGCTACTACCTGCCGATCGACCTGTTGGCGCCGCGCAACGCGGCTTGCGGCATCTTCGGGGTCGGCTTCGCGTTCGACGGCTACACCCACATCTGGGACGCGATGGACGGCGACCTCGGCAACTATCTGCGCGAGCTGTCGGAGGGGATCGGCTTCCAGGTCATGCCGAAAGGCTTCGACCACGGGTTCCGCCACATCACGACGCGCACGAAGCCGATCAACGTTCCGGACGATTTGAAGGGCTTCAAGATCCGCCTGCCGGTTGCGCCCTACCTGATTTCGCTGTTCCGCCATCTCGGCGCGTCACCGACCCCGATCAATTTCGGCGAGGTCTACAGCGCGTTGCAGACCGGCGTCGTCGACGGCCAGGAAAACCCGCTGATCCTGATCGACACGGCCAAGCTCTACGAAGTGCAGAAATACTGCAGCATGACCTATCACGTGTGGGCCGCGATCAACATGTCGTTCGGTGTGCCGTACTGGAAGAAGCTGCCGCAGGATCTGCAGGATCTCTGCGTGACCGAGTTCAGTGCCTCGGCGATGAGCGAGCGCGACGACTGGCAGAAGATGAGCGCCGCCGAAGTCGACAAGCTGACCAAGGCCGGCCTCACCTTCAACAAACCCGACACCGCGCCCTTCCGCGACCTGCTGAAAAAGAACGGCTTTTATCCCGACATGAAAAAGGAATCGGGCGACAAGGCGTGGGCGCTTCTTGAAAAGTTCGTCGGGCAGCTCGCGTGAGCGCTGAACCCGCCGTCGCCGAAGGCCTCCGCCCGTCCGGACTGCCCGGCCTGCGCCGTGCCGCGTTGCAGCTCGACCGGGTGATCGGAGTCGCGACCGAGTTCATCGGTGCCGTCATCGTGCTGGCCGAGGTCGCGATCCTCTTCGCCGGCGTGGTCTCTCGCTACGTTCTCAACAGCCCGCTGATGTGGACGGACGAGCTAGCGAATTTCCTGCTGTTGTGGCTGGCGATGCTGGGGGCGGTCGTCGCCTTCCGCCGCGACGGCCACATGCGGCTCACGACCCTCGTCAATTCGCTGAGCCCCGATGTCGGCACATGGCTCGGCGCGCTCGCCTCACTGGTGCTGATCGCGTTCGTGCTCGAGATCCTCGTGCCGGCGCACGACTATCTGACCCAGCAATCCTTTGTCACGCTGATCACCCTGCAGATTTCCGACGGCTACCGCGTGCTCGCGATCATGGTCGGCGTGTCGCTCTTGGCTCTGGTGACCCTGCTGCGCCTGTTCCAGACGACGACGCTGATGCGTTTCCTGTCGGCGCTCCTCGTCGTCGCCGCCGTCTCGGTCGGGCTTTGGATGTCGCAGCCGCTGCTGCTCGCGATGGGGCACGGCAGCCTGGTCGTGTTCTTTGTCGTGATGGTCGCGGTCTGCGTCGGGATCGGCGTACCGATCGCGTTCACCTTCGGGATCGCGACGCTCTCCTACCTCGCGCTCAACACCGACCTGCCGCTCGTCATCGTCATCAACCGCATGGATGACGGCATCTCGAACCTGCTGCTGCTGTCGGTGCCGATGTTCGTGTTCCTCGGCCTCCTGATGGAGATGACCGGGATCGCGCGGGTGATGGTCAATTTCCTCGCCTCGCTGGTGGGCCACGTGCGCGGCGGGCTCAGCTACGTATTGCTCGGCGCGATGTATCTCGTCTCGGGCATTTCCGGGTCGAAGGCCGCCGATATGGCCGCGGTCGCGCCAATCCTCTTCCCCGAGATGCAGAAGCGCGGCAGCCATCCGGGCGAGCTCGCCTCGCTCCTCGCGACGTCGAGCGCGATGTCGGAGACGATCCCGCCGAGCCTCGTCTTGATCACGATCGGCTCGGTGGTGCCGGGCTTGTCGATCGCCGCGCTCTTCACCGGCGGGCTGCTCCCCGCCTTTGTCGCGGCCCTGGCGCTGGTGCTGGTCGCGTGGTGGCGCTCGCGTGGCACCGATACCGGCGTTCACGAGCGCGCCCGCGGCACCGAGATGCTGAAGAGCTTCGCGATCGCCGTGCCGGGCCTCACCCTCCCGTTCGTGATCCGCTTTGCGGTCATCGACGGCATCGCGACCGCGACCGAGGTGTCGACCGTCGGCGTCGTCTATACCGCGCTTCTCGGCATCTTCATCTATCGCCAGTTCGAGTGGCGCCGGATCTATCCGATCCTCGTCGAGACCGTATCGCTGACCGGCGCCGTGATGATGATCATCGGCACCGCGACGGCAATGGCCTGGGCCCTGACGCAATCCGGGTTTTCGCTGTGGCTGGTCTCGGTCATGGCGCATGTGCCGGGCGGCAGCTTTGGTTTCCTGCTGATCACGATCATCGCCTTCATCATCCTCGGCAGTGTGCTCGAGGGGCTGCCGGCGATCGTGCTCTTCGGACCGCTCCTCTTCCCCGTCGCGAAATCGGTCGGCGTGCACGAGGTGCACTACGCGATGGTCGTGATCCTGGCGATGGGGATCGGGCTTTTCGCCCCGCCCTTCGGCGTCGGCTTCTACGGCGCCTGCGCAATCGGGCGCGTCAACCCCGACGACGCCCTCTGGCGCATCTGGCCCTATATCTTCGCCCTGATCGCCTCGCTGATTATCGTCGCCGCGATCCCGTGGCTGTCGATCGGGTTCCTGTAGGCGGTCAGTCCTTCGCGACCATCACATCGGACGCCTTGATCACCGCGTACGCCTCGTCGCCGGCCTTGAGGCGGCGTCGTTGGGGATCGACGAGGTCACCAGCACACCGCCGCCGATATCGCATCCTCGAGCCCGGCCGCCGCAAAGGCCGCCGCGAGCTCGCCCGGACCGGTGAACGGGCTCGCGTAACGCCGGCACAAGCTGCGTCCGCCGCCGGGTCGAGCGTCGCGGCGCTGTCCCAGAAGATGCTACTCGTCACCCCCGCACAGAAGGGGTCCAAGGGCGAGCGGTAGTGCGGTTGCCACCAAGCTTCCCGCTTTCGTGGGAATGACGAGGCGAGGATGGCGATTCAATCCGGATGAATCTTCGTTTAGGGTCCGCCGTTCACGGCATGGGGAGCATTAAAACAGTGTCGGACATTCGGGTTTCCCGGCGGGATGAAGCGGTCGCCGTGGTGTCGATCGACCGGCAGGCGCGGCGCAATGCGCTCGACCTCGCGGCGTGGCGCGACCTCGCTGCCGCATTCCGCGGCCTCGCCGACGACCGCGGCGTCCGCCTCGTCATCCTCACAGGCTCAGGCGGGCATTTCTGCGCCGGCGCCGACATCAGCGAGTTCGCCCGCGTCCGCTCCGACAGCGCCAGCGGCGAGACCTACGAGAAGAGCGTCGGGGCCGCCTATGCCGCGATCCGCGCGCTGCCGCAGCCGAGCATTGCGGCGATCGCGGGGAGCTGCGCCGGCGGCGGCTGCGCGATCGCGCTGTGCTGCGATTTCAGGGTGATGCGCCGCGGTGCCCGCTTCGGCATCCCGGCGGCCAAGCTCGGCACGATCTATACGATCGAGGAATGCCGGCTCCTGTGGTCGACCGTCGGCATCGCCAACGCCAAACGCGTCCTCTTCGGCGGCGACCTTCTCCCCGCCGAGACCGCGCGCGAGATGCGCTTCGCCGACGCCCTCGTCGACGGCGACCCGGTCGAGGCCGCGATTCAGTTCGCCCCCGCGATGGCCGCCAACGCCCCTCTGGCTATCGCCGGGATGAAGACCATCCTCGAAGAACTCGCCCGCGGCGACATCGCCGCCGCCCGCCCCGAAATCCACCGCCTGATCCGGGAAGCCCTCGACAGCGCCGACTACCGCGAAGGCGCCGCCGCCTTCATGGAAAAGCGGGCCGCACGGTTCGAGGGACGATAGGGTCGTAGGGTAGGGTAGAGCGCAGCGAAGCCCACCGAGAAAATCTTAACCGCAACGGGCGCGGGGTTTCGCAGAGGTCCTTTACTTCCTCCGCGATCCTCTGCGTCTTCAGCGGTTGAAAGACCCACCCGGCATTCGGGCGCAGACGGGACCAGAGCCCGTCAGGTGCGGTGGGTGCGTCAGCAGCGGTGCCAGTCGCACCAGTTGCGCCGCGAGTCTGGGCGCCAGGCGGGATCCCAACCTTGATGCCAGCGGTGTGGATACCACGTTCTGCCCCACCAGAACCCATTTCCGGGAGCGACGTAGGCCCCGGCGCGCGGCCCGGGTCCGCACCACCGATTCGGCCCGCACCACCACGCGTAAGCATTGGTCGCCGGCAGAGCAAATCCGATGCCGAGCGCCAGGACGAAAGCGGAGATAAGCAGTTTCATGCCGCAATGAACGGCCAACCGGGACGAGGTATTCCCTCCATGGCCCAAAAATTCGCTGAAGCGACTCTTGATTTCTCCGCTTTGATGCGGCGGACTTTGGTCCCATGTGCGCCGAACACCGCTCTACCCGCCCTACGAGGGTTACGTGAACCGCGCGGCGAGCGGCTTGGGGCCGAGCGAAGCCGGGTCGAGCGCCCGCAATTTCGCGAGGGTCTCGACGAGCGCGGCCATATCCTTCAACCCGCCTTCCGACGCCAGTTTCCCATCCTTGAAGTCGCCGCCGGTCAGGTATACCGACGTCGGCGCCGTGAGCGCGCCGAACCAGGCCAAAACGACGCGGAGCTGAGTGTCGACGGCGAGGTAGTGGTGCGGCGAGCCGCCCATCGCGACGATGCCGACCGGCTTGTTCTGCAACGCGGCGACCGGGGCGATGTCGAGGAGGTTCTTGAGCACCCCCGGATAGCTCGCGCGGTAGACCGGCGCGGCAATCAGCACCGATTTGGCCGCATTCAGCTTCGCGACCGCTGCGCGGGTCGCGTCGTTGTAGGCATCGTCCGCGCGGCCGTCGCAAATCTCGATCCCCGCGTCGGCAAGGTTGATCGTCTCGGCATTGCCGGCCGTGTCGGCGGCGGCCTGCATCGCCGCCGCGAGGCGGCCGGGCGGGGTCGCGGCGCCGACGATGATCAGCAGGTCCGTCATCACGCCGCCCCCTCTTGCCGCGGCCGCAGCGGCGCGGCGATGCGCGGCAGGCCGAGATGGTCGCGCAATGTCGTGCCCTCGTAGTCGCGGCGGAAGAGGCCGCGGCGCTGCAATTCCGGCACGACCTGGTCGACGAAATCGGCGAAGGCCCCGGGGAAATGCGCCGGCAGGACGTTGTACCCGTCGGCCGCCCCGGTGGTGAACCACTCTTCCAATGTGTCCGCAATCCCCGTCGGCGTGCCGCAGATCACCCAATGCCCGCGTGCCGCCGCGGTCAGGTTATAGAGGTCGCGCAGCGTCATCCTCTCGCGCCGCGCCATCTCGTAGAGCACGCGATGGAACGTGCGCCCGCCGTCGCTGGTCGGCGGCGGCGGCACCGGCGCGTCGAGGTCGTGGCCGCTGACGTCGTAGCCGATGCGGCTCGTGACGAGGGTCAGCGCGTTGCTCGGCGTGATCCAGCTTTGCAATTTGGCGAGCTGCTCGCGCGCCTCGGCGTCGCTCTTGCCGACGATGCACATGACGCCCGGCAACACCGCGAGCTCGTCGGGCGAGCGGCCGTATTTCGCCATGCGGCCCTTGAGGTCGGCATACGCCTTTCGCGCCGGCTCGATCTCCTGTACGACCGAGAAGACGACATCGGCTGTTCGCGCCGCCAGTTCCAGCCCCGACGGCGACCCGCCGGCCTGGATGATCACCGGATGCCCCTGCGGGCACCGCGCCTGGTTGATCGGCCCCCGCACCTGGAAGAATTTGCCGCGATGGTTCAGCGGCCGCACCCTGTCGGCATCGATGTATTGCCCGGTGGCCTTGTCGGCGACGATCGCGCCGTCCTCCCAGCAATCCCACAGGCCGCGGACGACATCGACAAACTCGTTGGCCCGCTCGTAACGCAGCTCGTGCTCGATGTGCTCGTCGCGATTGAAGTTGAGCGCCGCCTTCGGGTTCGAGCTGGTAACGACATTCCACGCCGCACGCCCGCCCGACAGATGGTCGATCGAGCCGAAGAGGCGGGCGACGTTGTAGGGCTCGGAGAAACTCGTCGAGACCGTCGCGCCGAGCCCGATATGGGTTGTGGTTTGGGAAAGCGCGGTGATCAGCGTCGTCGGCTCGAACCGGCACAGAAACGACGGATGGTCGGTCGGCTCCATCACCATCGAGTCCGAGATGAACAGGAGGTCGAACTTGCCGCGCTCGGCGATGCGGCCGATCTCCTGCATCACCGGCCATTCCATATGCGTCGAAAACGCGCCGTCGTAGCGCCACCCGGCCGAATGATTGCCGGTGCCGAGCACGAACACGCCGAGATGCATCTGCCGCTTCATGCCGGCCCTCCGTTCGGGAAATTCCGCCGCCACACCCGCGCCAACTCCGGCCGCGCCTCGGCCTTGAGCGCGATCGCGTGCAGCCTAGGGCAACGCGCGGCGAACCACGCCCGCCGCGGCCGCCAATGGGTCATCACCGCGAGGTAGATATCGAGCGCCGAAAACCGCCCGCCGAGAAACCACTCGTCGCCTGCCTCGGCTTCGACCATGCCCCACAGCGATTCGCGGTAGAGCGCGACGTTTTCGGCGAACTTTTCCGCCCCCTCGACCGGGGCGAAGCGGGTCGGGTCGTCGATATAGGTGAAGGTCGGATAGATGTTGGCGACGAGAAAGACGAGCCAACGCAGGAATTTCGGCCGCTCCGCCTCGCCCGGCGCCGGGACGAGCGCGGCGCTCTGCGCGACATCGGCGAGGTAGAGCGTGATCGCCGCGCTCTCGGTCATGATGTCACCGCCGGGCAGGACCAGCGTCGGCACCTGCGCCACCGGGTTGACCGCCGACAAATGCTCGCGCGCGGCCGCCGACGCGAAGAGGTCGTCGACATCCACGACCTCGTACGGCAACCCGTACCAGGCGAGCTGCACCTCCGTCAGCGTCGAGCCCCATCCGGGGCGGGCGAAGAGCTTGTACATCGCGGCGAAGCATAGTGGACGCGTTGCGATTATGCGATCCTCACCCATCTGAGGTCATTCCGGGGCATCGCGCAGCGATGAACCCGGAACCCACGAACACGGGCTTCGCGGAAGTACGTTCGGCAGGAAGGGACCGTGTTCTGGGTTCCGGGTTCGGCCTGCGGCCGTCCGGAATGACCTCGGAAGATGCTGGAGAGGCGACATGGCGGCGGACAAGAAAATGCGGTTGGGGGCGTTTATGCGTCCCGTCGGCATCCATACCGGCTGGTGGCGCTATCCCGGCGCCTATCCGGATGCGAACTTCAACCTCCAGCACCTGATCCGCTTTATCCAGAAGCTGGAAGCGGGCAAGTTCGACGCGTGGTTCATGGCCGACCACCTCGCCGTCCTCAACATGCCGATGGCGGCGCTGAAGCGCAGCGCGACGGTGACCTCGTTCGATCCGCTGACCCTGCTGCCGGCGCTGGCGATGATGACGAGGCATATCGGCCTTATCGCCACCGCCTCGACGACGTTCGAGCCGGCCTACATGATCGCCCGGCGTTTCGCCTCGCTCGACCACATCTCGGGCGGGCGCGCCGGGTGGAACCTGGTCACGACCTCGAACCCCGACGCCGCTCTCAATTTCGGCATGACCGAGCATATGGAGCACGGCGAACGCTATCGCCGGGCGCGCGAGTTCTACGATGTCGTGACCGGGCTCTGGGACAGCTTTGCCGAGGACGCCTTTGTCCGCGATGTCGAGGAAGGGATCTATTTCAACCCGGACCGCATGCACACGCTTGACCACGAGGGCGAGTTCCTGTCGGTGCGCGGGCCGCTCAACATCGGCCGGCCGATCCAGGGCTGGCCGGTCATCGTCCAGGCCGGCGCGTCGGATGCCGGGCGGCAGCTCGCCGGCGAGACGGCCGAGATGGTGTTTGCCAGCGGCGGCAACCTCGCCGACGCCAAGGCGACCTATGCCGACATCAAGGCGCGCGGCAAAACGGTCGGGCGCGACCCCGATCACATCAAGATATTGCCCGGCTGCCTTGTCGTCGTCGGCGACACGGCGGAGGAGGCGCAGGCGAAACGTGCGCAGCTCGATGCCGGCGTCCACCCCGACAGCGGCATGGCCTCGCTGTCGATCGCGCTCGGCCACGACGCGTCGGTGTTCGACCTCGACGGCCCGCTTCCCGACATCCCGGAAAGCAACGCCTCCAAATCCGGCCGCCAGCGCGTGATCGACCGCGCCCGGCGTGACAACCTGACGGTCCGGCAGCTCGCCACGATCGCCGGCAGCTATGGCGGGCTCGCGATGGTCGGCACGCCCAAGATGATCGTCGACCAGATGGAGGAGTGGTTCTTCGGCGAGGCCTGCGACGGCTTCAACATCATGTTCCCGTGGGTTCCCGGCGGGCTTGACGAATTCGTCGACCGCGTAGTGCCGGAAATGCAGCGCCGCGGTCTCTTCCGCACCGAATACGAGGGAACGACGCTCAGGGAGAACTTGGGCCTGCCGCGGCCGGCGAACCGGTTCTTCCCGGACAGATAAGGGATAAAAGGGAGTGCGGACGTCTCGTCCGCACCCAACAAAAAATGCGGGCGGCCCTTCGACAAGCTCAGGAGCCCGCGCTCCTTGGGGGAAACCTTAGTGCTCGGCATCCTTTACGCCGCCCTCGGTGCGTTCACGTTTGCGGTCAACAACGTGGCGATGCGTCGGGGCGTGGTGACGGGCAGCGTCCTGCAAGGCATGGCGATGACCGTGCCGTGCGGCGGCCTCACCTTTCTCGTGATCGCCGTTGCCTTTGGCGAGCTGGGCCAGATCACGATGTTCCCGATGGTCGCGGTCGCCTGGCTGGCGGGCCAGGGGATCGTGCATTTCGTCTTTGGCCGCTACTGCAACTACAGATCCAACCAGCTGATGGGGGTCAACCTCTCCGCCCCGGTGGTGCAGTTGCAGATCGTCGTCGCGATGGTGTGGGCCGTGCTGACGCTGCACGAAATCTTCACCGTGCTGCAGGCGATCGGCTCGGTGTTGATGGTGGGCGGGTCGTTCGTCACCCAGCGCAACGCTAGCGGTGCGAGAAAGCCCGCCGCATCGGGCACGGCGGCCGCGTTCCGCCCGCGTGTCGCCTCGGGCTCCGTGTTCGCGCTCGGCGCGGCGCTCGGCTACGGCACCTCGCCCTTGATGGCCCGCGAGGCCTTCCTGCACGCGCCCGGCATCGGGACCGCGGCCGGCGGCTGCATCGCCTACGCGTCGGCGACGGTGTTCTTCGCGCTGATCCTCCTCAAACGCGGCGCCTGGGCCGACATCAAAGGCACGAGCCGCGAGAACATGCCGTGGTTTCTGGCGGGGGCGGTGACGGTGGCAATTTCACAGGCCTTCGTCTACGCCTCGCTCGCCTTGGCGCCGCTGATCGTGGTGACCCCGATCCTGCAGCTCTCGCTCGTGTTCCGCCTGGGGTTGTCGCAGCTCGTCAACCGCGAGCACGAGGTGATGAACACGGCCGTGATCGCCGGCGCCTTCACCGCGGTGCTGGGATCGCTCCTCGTCGCGATCCCGAGCGACACGCTGGCCTCGTGGCTCGCCCTGCCGCCGGCGCTCGCCGATTTTCTGCGCTACCGGCTGGCATAGGCGCCCGCTTATCATCGATCGCTGGGGCGAACAGGGAGGTCCGGTGCCGTGGTCCCGCTCGTAGGCTATCTCGACCGGTTTTCCGCGCGCCCCGGCGAGCGGATCGAGGTCAAGGTCTCCAGCACCCTCGCCGAGCCTTACGCGGTCGATCTCGTCCGCATCATCCACGGCGACGCCAACCCGGCCGGACCGGGGATCAAGCTCGAAGAGCTCCCGGCTGCCTTCGCCGGAACCTATCCCTCGCGCTTCCAGCCCATCCATCTAGGGTCGTGCGGCGTTGTCGCCGCAGCGGCGCCATTGGCTTTGCCCGACCCCTGCACAATTGTCGTTCGCGTCCAACCCTGGCTGCTCGATGGCCGGCCGCAGACCGTCCTCGCGATCAATGGCGCGCTCACGCTTTCCGTCGCGGCCGAGGGCGCGGTCCTCGAGGTCGCCGAGAACCGGACGCAAGTCGCCGCCCCGATGCTGGAGCGGCGCTGGTACGAGCTCAGAATTCTCAGCGCCGAAGGCCGGATGCACTTGCGGCAGACGCCGTTGCAGCGGAGCTGGGGCGTGGCGGATGGCGGCGAGTCGGCGTTACCCGGCGTAATGCGCACCTTGCGCAGTGTGATTTTCGGCGCGGCGCCGAGCGACCGCGATACCCCGCACCGCGCCTTTTTCAACGGGCGCATCGAAGACCCCGCGATCATTCCCGACATCCATGGCGCCGAAGCGCCGATCGACGCCGCCACCGTGGAGTACCTCGCCTGGTGGGACTTCAGCGCCGACATTCCGACGGCCCGCATCCGCGACCGCGGCCCGCACGGGCTCGACGGCGTGCTCCTGAACCTCCCGACGCGGGGCGTGACCGGGTCCCGCTGGACCGGCGCCGAGACCGGCTGGCGGCACGCGCCGCGCGACTACGCGGCGATCCATTTTCACGAAGACGACCTTTACGACTGCGGCTGGGCAACCGATTTCGCCGTCGAGATCCCGGCGGGGATGCTCTCCGGCTGCTACGGCATCCGCCTGCGGGCCGGTGGGGCCGAGGACATCGTGCCGTTCTATGTGCTGCCGCCGAAAGGCGCCGCCGCTCGGTCGAAGCCGCTCGTCTTCCTCGCCTCGACCTTCACCTACCAGATCTACGGCAACCACCGCCGCAGCAACACCAACGCCGAATTCCACGCGCGCCAGGCGGAATGGGGCGCCTATCCGCATAACGCCGACCAGAACCCGGAGTACGCCGCCTCGACCTATAACGTTCATGCCGACGGCAGCGGCGTCGCGTATTCGAGCCTGCGCCGCCCGCTGCTGACGATGCGGCCCGGCTACATCACCTACTTCGACAAGCGCGGCTCTGGCCTCCGGCATTTTCCGGCCGACACGCATCTGATCGATTGGCTGACCGTCAAAGGCTGCGAGTTCGACATCGTCACCGACCACGACCTCGATCGCGAGGGCCTCGGCCTCCTCGACCCGTACCGCGCCGTCGTGACCGGCTCGCATCCCGAGTACCACACGCCGAACACGCTCGACGCCATCCAGGGTTATGCCAACGGCGGCGGCCGCCTCGCCTATCTCGGCGGCAACGGGTTCTACTGGCGCATTGCCAATAGCGCGGCGGTCTCCGACGTCGTCGAGGTGCGCCGCGCCGAGGGCGGTATCCGGGCCTGGGCGGCCGAGCCGGGCGAGTATTATCATGCGCTCGACGGCGGCTACGGCGGGCTGTGGCGCCGCAACGGCCGGCCGCCGCAGATGCTGTGCGGGGTCGGGTTTTCGGCGCAGGGGCTGTTCGAGGGCTCGTATTACCGCCGCCTCCCGGCCGCCGCCGACCCGCGCGCCGCCTGGATCTTCGAGGGGATCGACGACGAGATCATCGGCGATTTCGGCCTGTCGGGCGGCGGCGCGGCCGGGTTCGAGCTCGACCGCGCCGATTTCAAGCTCGGGACCCCGCCCAACACGCTGATCCTGGCGCGGTCTGAGGGCCATCAGGCGCATTTCGTAACCGTGCCCGAAGAACTCCTGACCCACGTGATGACCGTCACCGGAGAGCGGCCGAAAGCCCTCATCCGCGCCGAACTCGTCTATTTCGAGACGGTCGCCGGCGGCGCTGTCTTTTCGACCGGCTCGATCACGTTTTGCGGGTCGCTGTCGCACGATAACTACGACAACAACGTCTCGCGCCTCCTCGAGAACGTGCTCACCCGCTTTACGCGATAGCTACCTCAGCAGCAACGCGACGCCGCTCAACATGACGAGGCCGCCGACGCAGAGGCTGAAGACGCGCGGGTTGAGGCGGGTGACGAAGTGGCTGCCGAGCCACGAGCCGATCACGATCAGCGGCAGGCCGACGGCCAATAGGGTGAGGGTCGGGCCGGCGTAGAACCCGAAATCCGCATAGCCCCCGACCCGCAGCGTCGAGCTCACCAGCATGACCATCGTCATGGTCGCCCGGAACACCTCGCGCTCCAGCCGCACCACGCTGAAATAGACCACGTAGATCGGCCCGGCCCCGCCGCCGAAGAGGGCGCTGCACAGCCCGCCCAGGACGCCGGTGCCGGCCGCCAGCGCGCCATGCCACCGCACCGGCAGCGGCAGGGGAACGCCGCCGGTGCGCAGGACATAGATCGAATAGAGGATCAGGAAGGCGGCAAGGCCGCGCCGCAGCACATGCTCGTCGAGCATGCTGAAAAAGTAGAACCCGAGCCCGACGCCGACCAGCGTATAGGCCATCATGATCGCAAAGTGCCGCCACGCGATATGCCGCCAGTCGCGGCTGACGTAACGGACCGAGGTGACGAGGGTCAGCGCCGACGCGACCGAGACCGCGATCGGCAGCGGCATGACCAGCGCGAGCAGCGGCACCGCCACCAGCACCGCCCCGAACCCCGCCGCGCTGCGTACCGCGAACGCGCCGATCAGCACGACGGCGTAGACCGCGAGGCCGGGATATGACAGGGGCAACATGCTGCGGGTTCGGGTTCTTTTGGACCGCGGGCGTCTCGCCCGCTTTTTTGTTGAGGCTACTCCGCCGCTGCGTCGTAGCGGCTTTGCGGCCAGTCGAGGCCGTAATGGTCGCGCAGCGTGGTGCCTTCATACTCCGTGCGGAAATAGCCGCGCCGCTGGAGGATCGGGATCACCTCGGCGGCAAACGCATCGAGCATCTGCGGGAAAAGTGGCGGCATCATATTGAACCCGTCGGCGGCGCCGTCTTCGAACCAGTCAACCATCAGATCGGCGACTTGCTCGGGCGTGCCGGCATAGGTGAAGTGGCCGCGAGCACCGGCGAGGTACGACAAAAGCTGGCGCAGCGTCGCGTTCTCGCGGCGGACGTAATTGATGATGACCTCGGTGCGGCTGCGCGCGGCCTGGACCGAGCCGGGATCGGGGAAATCCTCGGGCGACAGCGGCACGTCGAGCGGCAGGTGCGAGAAATCGTGCCCGCCGAACCGGTTCGACAGGCGCTTGCGGCCGACCTCGGTATCGGACAAATCGTTGGCCTCCCGCGCGAGGCGCTGCGCCTCGGCCTCGGTGCCGGCGATCATCGGACTCAACCCGGGCAGGATCAGCACCTTTTGCGGGTTGCGCCCTTCTTCTTTCACTAACGCTTTAAGATCGGCGTAGAAGTCTTTGGCAGTGGCCTTTTCCATATGCGCGGTGAAAACAGCGTCGGCGTGGCGGGCGGCAAAGCGGCGGCCGGTATCCGACGAGCCGGCCTGAACCAGCACCGGCCGCCCCTGCGGGCAGCGCGGCATGTTGAGCGGCCCCTCGACTTGATAGAAATCGCCGCGGTGGTTGATCGGGCGGATGCGGTCGGCCCGGGCATAATGGCCACCGGCGCGATCGTCGAGCACCGCGTCCGGGCTCCACGAATCCCACAGCGCCTTGACCACGGTCATGAACTCTTCGCCACGCGTGTACCGGTCGGTGTGGGAAACCTGGCCCGATCCGCCGAAATTCGCCGCCGCCGTCGCCAGCCACGAGGTGACGATGTTCCACGCCGCACGGCCGTGGCTGATGTGGTCGATCGAGGCGAATTGGCGAGCGAGGTTGAACGGCTCGGTATAAGTCGTCGACGCGGTCGCGATCATGCCGATGCGCTGCGTCGACACCGCGATCGCCGCCAGCACCGTGACCGGCTCGAGCCAAGTGCGCGCCGCCTGGTGGACATCGCCGCCGAGCGCGAGCTGGTCAGCGAGGAAGATCGAGTCGAACTTCGCCGCCTCGGCCCGTCGCGCGAGGTCGATGTAATAGTCGACATCGGTCAGCGCCCGCGGCGACGTGCCGGGATGCCGCCACGACGCCTCGTGGTGGCCGCGGCTGTGAAAGAACAGGTTGAGGTGCATCCGGCGCGTCATCGCCTGAATCCTAGCAGCGCAAATCCAAAACATCCCGGCGCAGGCCGGGACGACGATTTGAGAGGGCTCAAATGATTTTCCTCTCGCGCAGGCTCGCGATCTCGGCAGCGCTGTAGCCGATCCGGGCCATCATCTCATCGTTGTCGGCGCCGAGCTCGGGGGCGATGCCGATCTTGGCGGGCGTCTCCGAGAACTGCCACGGCGTGCCGTGCACCTTGAGCTTGCCGTGCTTCGGATGCTCGACCTCGGCGACGTAGCCGTTGGCGACGACGTCGGGGTCGTTCGAGGCTTCGAGGAGGGTGTTGATCGGGGCCGAGACGATGTCGGCGTCGCGCAGCCGCTGGACCCAGTCGTCGCGCGAGCCGGTCGCGAACAGCTCGTCGAGCTTCGCAAGCAGCGCCTCGCGCTCGTCGTCATGGCCGATGATGACACCGAGGCTGCCGAACCCGGCGGCCTCCAGAGCCTCGTAGAACCCGACCGATCGCATCGCCGCCTTCCACGGCCGCTCGCCGTTGAGCTGGAAGACCAGCGGCTTGCCGTCCTGGTCGTTGAAGCTGGCGCTGATGCCGGGCCGGTCCGGCGTGCCGGTGATCCGGGCCTGACCGGTGACCGGGTTCCGGTTGCGCCACATCGCGGTCGTCAGGGTCCAGCCCATCAGCCGGATCTGGCCGCCGAGCAGCGAGCAATCGACCTTTTGCCCCACACCGGTCGCGCGCGCATGGGTCAGCGCCGCGAGCGCGCCGCCAAAGGCGAGGATCGCGCAGGTTTCGTCGGCGACCGAGACGATGCCGGTGCGCAATTTCTGCCCCGGCATCGAATAGGCCTCGGCGATCCCGCCCAGCGCCTGCGCCATCGAATCGGTGCCCGGCAGATGCGAGTTCGGCCCCTTGGGCCCGTAGCCCGACACCGAGACGTAGACGAGACGCGGGTTGACCTTCTTCAGCTCCTCATACCCGAACCCGTTCTTCTCGGCCGCACCGGGGCGAAAGTTCTGGCCGAAGATGTCGGCCTCGGCGACGAGCTTTTTGAGGATTTCGCGCCCTTCCCGCTCCTTCAGGTTCAGGGTAACGCTTCGGACGCCCCGGTTGTTGGTCTCGAAATAGGTGCTGCCCATCCCCGGCAGCACGGTCGAGCCGCGCGAGTTGTCGCCGATCCCCGGCACCTCGATCTTGATCACCTCGGCGCCGAGATCGGCCATCAGCATGTACGGCACCGTGCCTGCCTGCGCGGTCGAGCAGGCGACGACCTTGACC
Source organism: Allostellaceae bacterium (assembly GCA_036489765.1). Classification (GTDB taxonomy): domain Bacteria; phylum Pseudomonadota; class Alphaproteobacteria; order ATCC43930; family CGMCC-115725; genus DATARH01. The sequence goes on from DASXFE010000114.1 coordinate 49,508, forward strand.
CCCTGCAATGGCCCGTGAGTCATCGGCGCGCCCCCTCCATCAACTCGATGCTGACGCCGTCGGGCGCCGCCACGTAGCAGAGTTTTGCGCCGCCCACGCCCGCCTTGAGCGCGACGGGGAACTGGACGCCCCTCTTGCTCAACGTATCGACCAGCGCGGCCAGGTCGCCGTCGTACATGAAGCCGAAATGGTCGGTGCCCCATTCATTGTGGCTGGAGAAATCGGAAAACGGCTCGATCGGCTTGGGCCTGGCCGGCTCCTCGCCGGGGCGTCGGCCGCGGATCAGGATCGTCATCCCGCCCAATTCCACAAAGATCTGCGCCGCGCCGCGCGCGACCGTGTCCTTCGCGATCGTAGCGCCGAACATCTCGACGTACCACTCGGCCGATTGGCGCGGGCTTTCGCTGATGATGTGGACATGATCGAAGCTGAATGCCGGGTTGCTCATGCTCGCGCCTCCTGTATCGCCCGCCAGACGCGCTCGGGCGTCGCCGGCATGTCGATATGGCTGATGCCCAACTCTCGCAGCGCGTCGACGACCGCGTTCATCACCGACGGCAGCGCCCCGGCGCAGCCCGCCTCGCCGCAGCCCTTGGCGCCGAGCGGGTTGGTCGTGCACGGCACCGGGTGGCTGTCGTGCACGAAGCTCGGCGCGTCGTCGGCGCGCGGCATCGCGTAGTCCATGAACGATCCGGTCAGAAGCTGCCCGTCCTGGTCATAGACGACGCGCTCGCGCAGGGCCTGGCCGATCCCCTGGACGATCCCGCCATGCGCCTGGCCATCGACCAAGAGCGGGTTGATGACGACGCCGAAATCGTTGACGAAGCTGTATTTGACGACCTCGGTCATCCCGGTGTCCGGATCGATCTCGACCTCGGCGATGTGGCACCCGTTGGGGAAGGCCGAGGGCGGGCCGTCGCTGATGTTCGACACATCGAGGCGTGGCGGCAATTCGGGCGGGAGCTCCAGCCCCTTGTGGATCCGCTCCGCCAGTTCCATCAGCCCGACCGAGCGGTCGGTGCCGGCGATCACAAAGCGGCCGGCGCGGAACTCGATATCGGCAGACGCCGCCTCCAGGACATGCGCGGCGATCTGGCGTCCGTTCTCGATCACCAGATCGCTCGCCTCCACGATCGCACGGCCGCTGGTCATCATCGACTTCGACCCGCCGGTGCCGCCCCCGGCGATCAATTCGTCGCTGTCGCCCTGCAGCAGCTTGATCCGGCGGAACGGGATGCCGAGCCGGCTCGACAGGACCTGCGCAAATGGCGCCGCATGGCCCTGGCCGTAATCGAGCGTGCCGGTGATTAGCGTCACGTCGCCGTTCTTCTCGAAGCGGATGCCGCCCATCTCACGGCCGCTGACCCCAGTCAGCTCGAGATAGTCGCCGATGCCGAGCCCGCGCAGCTTGCCGTGCCGCTGGCTTTCGGCCTTGCGCGCGGCGAACCCGTCCCAATCGGCGAGCCTGACCGCGTCGTTGAGGAGCGCGGTGAATTCGCCGCTGTCGTAGGTGTTACGGTTGGGGCTCTGGTACGGCATCGCCTCGGGGGGAATGTGGTTGCGGCGGCGCAGCTCGATGCGGTCGATCCCCATCTCGGCGGCGGCGGTGTCGACGAGCCGCTCCATGTAGTAATTGGCTTCGGGCCGCCCGGCGCCGCGATAGGCCCCGACCGGGGTCGTGTTGGTGAAGACGACCTTGGTCGTCACTTCCAACAGCGGCGTCTTGTAAACTCCGAGCGTGTTGCGTACCGCATTGTTGGTCGAAGGCCCCGGCGCGCCGTACACCGCGCCGAGATTGCCGAACCCGTTGAGCCGCACCGCAAGGAAATGCCCGTCCTTGTCGAGCGCCAGCTCGGCGGTCGTCATGTGGTCGCGGCCGTGGCTGTCAGACATAAAGCTGCCCGACCGCTCGTCGGTCCACCTGACCGACCGCCCCAATTCCCTCGCGCCGAGCAGCAGGCAGTAATATTCGCCGTACGTCGCCTGCTTCATGCCAAAGCTGCCGCCGGTGCGGTCGGTCAGCACGCGTACCTTGTCGCGTCCGACGCCGAGCACGTCGGCGAGGTAATTGCGAAACCCGAAGACGCCCTGGCACCCGACGTAAAGCGTGTAGTGCTCGCGCTCCGCGTCGTAGGTCGCAATCCCCGAGCGCGGCTCCATCGCATTGACGACGATGCGATTGCTGCGCAGGGTGAGGCGCGTGACGTGGCGCGCCTTGGCAAACGCCGCCCCGACCGCGTCGCCGTCGCCGAAATGGAAATCGACCCCGGTATTGGCCGGGATGCCGTCATGGATCTGCGGCGCGTCGGGCGCCGGGGCGCGGTCGAGGTCGGTGACCGCCGGCAGCGGGTCGACATCGACGACGACCGCCTCGGCGGCGTCTCTCGCCTCCGCCAGCGTCTCGGCGATCACCGCCGCCACCGGATCCCCGACATACCGCACCTTGTCGACCGTCAGCGCATAGCGGGTCGGGCTCCGCATCGGCGACCCGTCGCGGTTCTTGATCACCTGCCGGTCGGGCAGCGGCTTAAGCCCGGCCGCCATCAGGTCCGCACCGGTATAGACCTTCAGCACCCCCGGCATCCCGCGCGCCGCATCGGTGTCGATGCCGCGGATCAGCCCATGCGCGTAGGCGCTCCTCACCATCACGCAATAGGCCTGGCCGGGCAGGCTGATATCGTCGGTGTAGTGCCCCTCGCCGCGCACCAGAATCGGGTCTTCGGTGCGGGGCACCGGCTGGCCGATCGCAAAGCGCTCTTCGGGGCCCAAAAGGCTCGGATCGATAGCGTCGTTCATGCATCACCTCATTCGCCCTTAGACTATCTCACCGGGGCCGCGCGTCCCGTGATATTTCGGTAAACCATGCCTGACGACGATCCGATATCCCCGCTCGCGGTGCTCAACCGCGTCTTCGGCTACGCCAGCTTTCGCGGCGCGCAGCAGGAAATCGTCGAGCATGTGATCGCCGGCGGCGACGCGATCGTGCTGATGCCGACGGGCGGCGGCAAGTCGCTGTGCTACCAGCTCCCGGCGCTGATCCGGCCGGGGATCGGCATCGTCGTCTCGCCGCTGATCGCTCTGATGAAGGATCAGGTCGACGCGCTGCGCCAGGCCGGCGTGCGCGCGGCCGCACTCAACTCGTCGCTCCCCTATTTCGAGGTGCGGGAGATCGAGGAGGCCGCGCGGAGACGCGAGCTCGACCTCCTTTATGTCTCGCCGGAACGGCTCGTGATGCCGCAATGCCTGGCGCTGTTGAAGCAATGCCGGGTCGCCCTCTTCGCCATCGACGAGGCGCATTGCATCTCGCAATGGGGCCACGATTTCCGCCGCGACTACCAGGCGCTCGGCCTCCTCAAGGAGCAGTTCCCCGCCATCCCGCTGATGGCCCTCACCGCAACCGCCGACGACCCGACACGTCGCGACATCGCGCTCCGCCTCCACCTCGAAGAGTCGCGTCTTTTCGCCGCCGGGTACGACCGGCCCAACATCTTCTACCGCATCGTGCCGAAGCATCAGCCGCGCGATGACCTGTTGCGGTTTCTCGACGCCGAGCACCAGGGCGACGCCGGGATCGTCTATTGCCTGACCCGCAAGGCGGTCGAGGACACCGCCGCCTGGCTTACCGCGCATGGCCGCGAGGCCCTGCCCTACCACGCCGGCCTACCGGCCGAGACCCGCCAGCATCACCAGGACCGCTTTATCCGCGAGGAGGGCCTGATCGTCGCTGCGACCGTCGCGTTCGGGATGGGGATCGACAAGCCCAACGTGCGCTTTGTCGCCCACCTCGACGCGCCCAAGAACCTCGAAGCCTATTACCAGGAAACCGGACGCGCCGGCCGCGACGGGCTGCCGGCCGACGCCTGGATGGCCTACGGCATCGCCGATGTGATGAACCTCCGCCGGCTCACCGAGTCGGCCGATATCGACGAGCGCCAGCGCCGCATCGAGCGCCAAAAATCCGAGGCCCTCATCGGCTATTGCGAGACCGTCGATTGCCGCCGCCAGGCCCTCCTCGGCTATTTCGGCGAGCGCGAGCACGAGCCCTGCGGCAACTGCGACAACTGCCGCGACCCGATCGAAAGCTGGGACGGCACGGTCGCCGCGCAAAAGGCCCTCTCCGCTGTCTACCGCACCGGCCAACGTTTCGGCGCGCACCACCTCGTCGACGTGCTGACCGGCCACGCCACCGAACGCATCCAGCAGCTCGGCCACGACCGGCTCAAGACCTTCGGCGTCGGCACCGAACTCAACGGCTCCGGCTGGATCAGCGTGATCCGCCAACTCGCCGCGCAAGGCCACCTCCTCCCCGACCCGGAAGGCCACGGCGGCCTCATCCTCGGCGAAAGCGCCGCCGAGATCCTCCGCGGCAACCGCGACATCCGCTTCCGCACCGAAACCCAGCGCCGAACCCGCACCTCGCGCCGAGCCGCCGCCAAAGCCGCCTCCGGCGAACCCCTCGACACGGCCGCCGAAGCCCTATGGCAAGCCCTCCGCGCCTGGCGCCTCGACGAAGCCAAACGCCAGGAGCTCCCGCCCTACGTCATCTTCCACGACGCGACCCTGATCGAAGTCGCCCGCCGCCGCCCCGCCACCCTCGACGCCCTCGCCGACATCCCCGGCATCGGACGGAGCAAGCTCGACCGCTACGGCGAGGCGCTGCTGGCGGTAACGGCAGCAGGAATGGAGCCCGGCGATGAGCGATAGGCGCTTCGATATCGATGCCCTGGAGGCCCTCGCGGGGAGTCCGGTCTTCGCGCGCGGCAAAGCCTACTCGGGCGATGGCCGCGTTCAGCTCATGGCGATCGACGAGGCCTGCGTAAGGGCACGCGTCTCCGGCTCCGAGGATTACTCGGTCGAGCTGAGGGGGCGGGGAGCAACCGTCGGCGGCACCTGCACCTGCCCTGCCGTCGAGCACCAGCTTTTCTGCAAACACATGGTCGCCACGGCGCTGGCGGTGAACGAGGCCGGCGGGAGCGCGGAAGGGTCGACCGGCTTTGCCCGCATCCGCGAGTACCTCGAAAGCAGACCTGCCGGCGCGCTTGTCAGGATCATCATGGATCGGGCCGAGAACGACCCGGCACTGTTGCGCACGCTCGAATTCGCCGCCCTTTCGCTCGAGGCGGACAGCAAACTGCTGAAGCCCGCACTGCGGAAGGCCATCGACGCGGCGACCCGCACGCGCGGGTTCATCGATTACGGCGAAGCGGGCGGCTGGGCCGCGGGAGTGGCCGAGGCGCTCGACCAGCTTGCCGCCATTTCCGAGACACGGCACGCTGCGCTGGCGCTTGATCTTGCCGAGCATGCGATCGAACGGATCGAGAAGGCTGTCGAGGACATCAACGATTCGGACGGCCACTGCTCCGACCTGATGGCCCGCGCGCAGGCCATCCACCTCGCCGCCGCTCGCACGGCACGGCCCGATCCCGTGCGCCTCGCGCAAGACCTCTTCATCTGTGAAACCGAGGGCGAGTACGACACGTTCAACGGCGCTGTCGTACTTTATGCCGATGTTCTGGGCGAAGAGGGATTAGCCGAGTATCGCCGGTTGGCCTCAGCCGCGTGGGACGAGTTGCCGCCACGGACGGGCCGCAACGGGGCGATGGTGGCCGGCGACTATTCGGTGCTGGAGACGATCCTCGATTTCTTCGCCGAGCGGGACGGCGATGTGAGAGCCCGCATCGCGCTCCGTGCGAAGGACTTGTCGTCGCCTTGGCGATACTTCCAACTTGCCGAGTTTTGTCTCGCGATGGGGCGGGAGGACGAGGCGCTGCGCCGGGCCGAGGAAGGCTTGTGGATATTCGAGGACGACCGCCCCGACGAACGGCTCGTGCTGTTCGCGGTGGATCTGCTCGTAAAATCCGGCCGCGGAGACGCGGCGCATGCGCAGCTCTCCCGCGCCTTCGAGAAGGCGCCGAGCTTCTCCCTTTACCAGCGGCTACGCCTGACAGGAGGCACGGCGGCGCGCGATCGGACGATCGAGTTTCTCGAAGCCAAGGCGGCGCGGGAAATGCCGACGCCCCGGTATTACCCGGGCGATCTGCTGATCGATATCTTGACCAGCGAAGAGGAGTTTGACGCCGCATGGCGAGCCGCGCGCAAACACCGGGCTTCCGCCGGCCGGATCGAGAAGCTCGCCCGGTCGAGCGAGGTTACCCATCCCGAGGAAGCGCTCGAAGTCTATGCCCGCGCGTCGATCGGCTCGTCAATCTCGGCGGCAACCCGGCTTATGCCGAGGCGGCGGGCCTGGTCGAGCGCATGGCACGCTTGCGCGCGGCCCCCCAACAGGCTGCGTACATCGCCGAGATCAAGCTGCGATTTGCCCGCAAGCGGAATTTCATGAAGTTGCTGGCGTGACATGAGGCGCAGCGTAATCGACAGGCAGAACCAATACCCAAGGGCAAGCGGGATTGCTTGGTCCCGGCTGCGGCACGATCCCGCTCAACAAAAAGGTCCCGGACTTTTCTCCTTCGGATGATCTGCTGGCGACCGCTCTGGGCGCCGTGCTTTTTCGACGCGACACCGGTCGAATACGCTCTGCGCTCGACCTGCGTTGACGGCCGACGAGTAGGACCGCGGGCGTCTCGTCCGCTTTTTTGAAAGAGCGGGCGAGACGCCCGCGGTCCAACTGTGACACAGTTTCCGCAAGCACCCGCGACGCGCAGCCCGAGGACGCCATGCATCAGATGTATTTCACCGAGCAGCCGATGTCGGCCTATCCCGCCAAGGAGGGGCTCGATTTCGGGGCGACCGCGCTGATGTTCTCGAACAAGCATTTCGACCCGGTCGCGGGCAGCCGGCTCTATAACGAATACCTCGACCAATACCTCTATGCCGAGGAGATGGGCATCGAGGGGATCATGCTGAACGAGCATCACAACGCGCCGTTCTGCATGCAGGCGAAATGCAACGTCTTTGCCTCGATCCTCGCCGCCGCCACCAAGAAGGTGAAGATCGTCCTCCTCGGCAACCCGCTGCCGCTCGCCGAGAACCCGGTGCGGCTTGCCGAGGAATTGTCGATGATCGACATGATCTCGCAGGGGCGCCTCGTCTCCGGCTTTGTCCGCGGCGGCGGACAGGAGCAACTCGCGACCGGCGTCAACCCCGCGTTCAACCGCGATCGCTTCGAGGAGGCGCACGACCTCGTCGTGCAGGCATGGACCCGACCCGGCCCGTTCCGCTTCGAGAAGACCCATTACCAGCACCGCGTCGTCAACCCGTGGGCGGTGCCGCTGCAAAAGCCGCACCCGCGCGTGTGGATCCCCGGCGTCATCTCCAAGGAAACGATCATCTGGGCGGCACAGCACGGCTATCCCTACATCGCGCTCAACACCCCGGTCGATCGCACCAACCAGATCTGGAAGATGTACGACGAGGCGGCCGAGGAAGCCGGCTTCACCCCCGGTCCCGACTATCACGGCCTGTTGAAGCAGATCCACGTCGCCGAGACCGAGGAAAAGGCGGTCGAGAACGCGCGGCAATTCATGTGGATGCAGGGCGAATTTACCGGCCTCGCGCACCCGGTGTGGTCGACCCCGTCGGGTTATGGCAGCCCCGAGAACCGCCGCGCTTTTGTCGAGTTCGCCTCCGGCGTGTCGAAGAACCCGCGCTATCGCCCGCCGCTCGAAAAGCAGATGGAAGAATTGATGATCATCGCCGGCACGCCGAAGACGGTGATCGCCCGGCTGCGCGAGCTGTTGGAGAAGACCCGGCCGGGCATCCTCGGGTTCTGGGGCAATGACGGCTCGGTGACCAACGCAGACTCGCGGACCTGCATCCGCCTGCTGGGCCAGGAGGTCATGCCGGCGGTGCGCGAGATCGCCAAGGAACTGGGCCTCGAGAGCCCGTTCGAGACCAACCAGCCGGTCAGCATCGACTACATTCCCGGCCGGCGCGAACCGGCTCGCGCGGCGGCGGAGTAAGGGCATGCCGGTCTCTCTCGTCGGCACCTGGAAGCTGGTGCGCGCCGCGGCCAAGGGCGGCAACGGCGCCCCTCTCCCCGAGCCCTATGGCGGCAAGGGCATCGGCCGCGTCACCTTTACCGCCGAAGGGCGCATGCAGGCCGTCGTCTGCGACGGCCGCCAGGACTTGCCCGCGGGCGTCGCGCGCGACTACAGCTCGTACTGCGGCAACTACACCTTTGACGGAAAGACGCTCACCACTCGCGTCGATGCCGCCTCCGACCCCGCCCGCCTGGGGAGCGACCAGGTGCGCGGCGTCCGCATCGACGGCGATTTCGTGGTGTTGACCCCGCCGCCGCGGCAGTCAGGCGGGAAACAGGAATACCGCGAGCTGACCTGGAAGAAGATCTCGGACGAGTAGGGCGAGGACCACCTATAACGCCACGTGGAGGCAGTCCTCAAGCAGAATACTTTTCTATCTGTGCAAAGGCCTGTTTGGCCTCGTCAGAGTACCGCGTGGTTCGGCATAAGAGCCGATTCATCATATGCAACGGAAGCGGCATTGGCCTGAATATGTCAACAATCAAGACGACGCGCAATTCATTGCTTTCATTGAATACTTCATGCTCCCAGCTGTCATCAAATACAATGCTTTCTCCCTCTTCCCAGGCGTAATATTGATCCTTTACCCGGATCGATGGAGGATTGATTTTAGGTACCCGCAAAGCCAAATGGTAACGTAGATAACCCATGGAGGGTCCGCAATGAGCAGGGATTGATTTCCCTGCGTCCAGGATTGAAAAGAAGGCAGAAATTACCCCAGGAATTTGATCTATCAACGCCGTCGTCTGAGGGCATTTCTCTCTATTTGCTGTCGGCGTTCCAATGAACGTCGCAAGTGTAAATATCCGCCAATCCTTATCCGGATTTACCGTCCCGGAGATATACGTTTCCCTGGGCGATATTTCATGATATCGCGGAATCCGGTTTTTATGCGTTAAAACGGATTCCAATTCATTTTGGATAATTCGATAATTTTGATCGAGAATGCGTAGCGAAGGGCACACTTTGTCTATGTCATGAAATGCTGCGCGCCTTTCGCCATCGGCCGCCCAGGCAAAACATTTGTTGAGGATGCTCAGCGCACTATCTGCCGGATGACGTACCGCTTGGCGCACGCGCGTGGCATTCGGTATTCGTATCCGCATAGGATTTGTGTCCAGCGCCAAGGTTTGCATCTCACGATGCCCTTCGTCGCTTTTAGCAATCCCGTGCAATGCCTTCAGTAGCCCTGACGAGGTAATCGATTTGGAATTGATCCCGTTCAGGCTCACGAAGGCGGCTCATCGTCGGACGCTTCCATGCGCCCGGGGGTGGGGTCAGCGGGATAAGAGCCTTCCGCTCGGACCGCCGGAGGACCGCTTCCCCGCACCGGCGGGAACATCGCCGATGACCACCCGGGCCCCACTGCCGCAGGACCCAACCGGTTCTTCATGCGGCTTTACCGCGAAAGACGAAGGGTAACGCTATGACCGCAGATCCGATATCCCACAACATCCGCCGGATCGCGCATCTCGACTTGATGGGCGCGGGGCAGGTGACTGTGGAGGGTGACTATGCCTATGTCGGGCACATCACCAACAAGGAGGGGCTGGGGACAACGATCCTCGATGTGTCGGACCCGGCGAACCCGCGCGTCGTGTCGACGATCACCCTCGACGACGCCGACTCGCACAGCCACAAGGCGCGGGTCGCCGGCGACATCATGGTCGTCAATGCCGAGCGCAACAATTCGGGGATCGGGCGCAAGGCCGAGCAGCTTCCCGGCATGCGCGGGCGGCTGCGCGGGCTCCTCGGCCGCGACCCGACGCACCAGGAACTGGCCGATCGGCTCGGCGTCGAGGCGGTCGACATCCCGCTCCTCGAGGAGGCCGAGAAGAACCCTTACGACAAGGGCGGGTTCAAGATCTATGACATCTCGAACAAAGCGCGGCCCGAGCTGCTGTCGTATCAGAAGACCGGCGGGATCGGCGTCCATCGCTTCGACATGGATGCCGACTACGCCTACATCTCGACCGAGATGGCCGGGTTCATCGGCAACATCCTGGTGATCTACGACATTCGGGATCCCGCCCATCCAACCGAAGTGTCGCGCTGGTGGATGAAGGGCCAGCACACCGCCGGGGGCGAGACCCCGGATTGGCCGGGCCGCCAGAACCGCCTTCACCACGCCCTCCGCTTTGGAGACGAGATGTGGGCCGGGTGCTGGCATGGGGGGCTGCGCGTCATCGATGTCCGCGACATCACGAAGCCCACGACGCTTGCCGAATACAACTACCACCCGCCCTTCCCCGAACCGACGCACACGGTCATGCCGCTGCCGTTCCGCCCCGGCGGGCGGCGGATCGCGCTGGCGATCGACGAGGAGGACCAGTTCTACGGCGCCGCCGAGGCCGAAGCCCGCCGAGGCCGCCCGCACGCCGCACTGTGGACCTTCGATGTGACCGATTGGAACGCGGTCAAGCCGCTGGCGATGTTCGAGGTCAGCGAGCTCGACTCGCCTTACGCGAGGACGCCGGGCGGCCGGTTCGGCGCGCACCAGTTCGCCGAGCGGATCGATGCCGACGGCTTGGTCTACTGCGCCTGGTTCAGTGGCGGGCTTCGCGTCGTCGATGTCGGCGATCCGCGCAGCCCGCGGGAGGTCGCCTGGTACATCCCCGAACCGTGTGGCGGCCGCCCGAGCCCGCAATCGAACGACGTCGAAACCGACAAGCGCGGCCTGATCTACCTCGCCGACCGAAACGTCGGCCTCGATATCCTGGAGTTGCGGCGGTAGGGCCTCGATCACGCGGCGGTTCAACAGCGCGAAGCATCCGGCAGTCGCCACCTCGCGAGGGGAATGTGCCGACGACGCCCCCCAGGCTGCAGACCAGTCTGAATTCGTTGACCGTCCAGCCGATCTCCGGAATCTGCTCCCGGATCTCACGCGGGTCGTAGAGCAGCGTCAGATGAGGCTCGATCTGTCGTCCTGCAGACGAGATGCCGATGCCTTTGAGGGCGACTCCGAGTTCGGCGTGGAGCATGCGGATGCCGTCGGCGCCCTCGCCGCCGCGCAAGACCAGCGCCCGCTTCGCACGTCCTGAGAAGCTCTCCACCCGATCGAACCCGACGCGGAATGCCGGGTGAAGCACGCTGGCGCAAGCCGCCCCGATCGCCATCAGCACCGCCGGCGCCATATCGCCATACCGGCAGATGCCGTGCAGCGACACATGCAGGCAGTCTCGATCGATCGGGTGCTCTCGCAGCCGATGCCGGCGCCGCAAATCCCAAGCGACGCTCCGAATCCGCGCGGCAATGCCGGCGGGCGGGTAGAGCGCGAGAAACACCGGGTCCGATTGACCCGGATCGAGCTCATCGCGCAGGCCCTGGGGCCGGGCGATGAAATTGTCACGCCAAAACGCGAGCTGAGGCGGCGAGCCGCCAGCTTCGGAGATCAGAGTGGGGGGCATCTGACCGGCTCCTTGTCTGCCGATAACAATGGAACATATAGGGAACAATCGCAACAGCTTTTGTTAGCATCGGCGGATTTCCTCTCGCTTATTGTCATAGGTGAAAGACGTGCTGCGCCGGCGGCGATACAGGGCGCGCGATCTTCGCCCGGGATCGGAGGCATCGATGCGCCGGCACCCGCGAAACCGTCACTTGCGCCCCGAGACGCTGGCGGCCCGGATCGACCACGCGGCGGAGGAGATCAACCCGTTCCTCGGCGTGATCGCGATCGGGCTCGTCGTGCTGAACCTCGTCGCGCTCGCCTTTCTCGCCCCGAACCTGTCGCTAAGCCGCCGCCATCCCACCGCCGCGGTCAAGACGATGCCCGGCCCTCAACTGATCGGACCCGGCGGGGCCCAGTAAGCCTGAGCCCCGCCGGGACAGTCACGCATTGATCTGCGCAGGTTTGGACCCGCCGCGACGGCGCAACCGCCGCCACGGGAAAAACGCCATGCGGTCGCTATCCTCCTGCCGCAACTGCGTTCGCACCCGCAGCAGATCGCGCCAGCCGACATAGCCGACGAGCGTCGCGTCGGCCCGCGACAACACGGCGACGTGGGCCACGTTGAGATGCGACATCCGCTCGATGACGGTTTCCAGATATTCGTCGGGATAGGCCGTCGGCACCGTCGCCCGGTTGAGCAGCGCGCCGAGCGTCATGCGCCGGTGGCGACCGGCGCGGCGCCACGCCAGGACGGCCGGCGGATCGACGATGCCGACGACGCGCCGTTCGGCGTCGACGACCGGAAAGCTCGGGTGCCGTGTCGTCGGCATCGTCAGGAAGGCGGTCGCCTCGTGCAGCGTGATCGTCTCGGGCAGCGTCTCGACCTCGCTGGTCATGACCTCGGCAACGCGCTTGAGGGCAAAGGGATCGACCCGGTATTCCCGCAGCAGATGATGCCCGTGCCGCGCGATCTTTTCGGTCAGGATCGAGCGGCGCATCAGCAGCACGGTGACGAGATGCGCGGTCACGCAAGCCGCCGTCAGCGGAAGCAGGACATGGGTGTTGCCGGTCGCCTCGGTCGCGAAAAAGATCGCCGTGAGCGGCGAGCGCATCGTGCCGCCCATCGTGGCGGCCATCGCGAGGAGCGCCCAGAAACCGGGACTCGCGGCCGGCATGAAATGCGCCAGCATCGTTCCCATGCCGCCACCCAGGATCAGCAGCGGCGCAAGCACGCCGCCCGATGTGCCGGAGCCCAGCGCGACCGCCCAGATCACGGCCTTCACGGCCAGCAGCAATAGCCCTGCCGTGGGCACCACGTCGCCGCTCAGCATGTGCTGGATGCTGTCATAGCCGACGCCCAGCGCGGCGGGATCGATCAGCCCGCCGACGCCGACGACGACGCCGCCCAGCATCGGCCACCACATCCAATGGATCGACAGCTTGGAAAAGAGGTCTTCGCAGCCATACACGAACTGGGTCAGGAAACCGGACAGAAGGCCCGACAGCAGCCCGATCAGGATCCAGCAGCCGAGTGCGGCGGAAGACACCGCCATGCCACCGTCAAACGGGAAGAGGGGCAGCGGCATCTGCAGCCAGGCCCGTTCGATCGCCGCCGTTATGGCCGCCGCCGCCACCGGGACAAAGCTGCGCGGGGTCCACTCGAAGAGCAGAAGCTCGACCGCGAGCATGATCGCTGCGATCGGCGTGCCGAACACGGTCGTCATACCGGCCGCGGCGCCGGCGACGAGCAGCGTCCGGCGCTCGGCATCGCTGACCGGCAGCACCTGCGCGATCAGGGAACCGATGGCGCCGCCGGTCATGATGATGGGGCCCTCGGCGCCGAACGGCCCGCCGGTGCCGATAGAGATCGCCGATGACAGGGGCTTCAGGATCGCCACCTTGAGGTCGAGCCGGCTGCGTCCGAGCAGGATCGCCTCGATCGCCTCGGGAATGCCGTGGCCGCGGATCTTCTCGCTGCCAAAGCGGGCCATCAGCCCGATGGCGAGGGCCCCGAGCACCGGTACGGCAACCGCCGCATAGCCCAGCGGCGAGTGCCCCAGATTGAGCGTCGCCAGGCTGACTTGCTGGAAATAGGCCAGGTTGGTGAACAGCCGAATCAGATCGAGCAGCAGCACGCCCGCGATAAACCCAGCCGTCCCGACGACGACGGCGATCGCCGCGACCAACACGACCCGCGGCCCGGTGGTAAAGTCGCCGAGCTGCTGTGCCGGCTGCGGGCGGGGCTCGGCAAGATGGGTTGGCTTTGGACGCGTTACGCTATTCAACCTGTCCTCCGTCTATCGGGCAAAAGACGGTTGGCACGCAAGCGTCCGGGCGCGTCTTTGCATGGGAAAAATATCGTGGCACGAGGTAAATATAAAAATGAGGGGATAAACACCAGCGATGCCGGCGCGATTCTGCCCCGCCGTGGGCGCAACGGTCGGGCCCGGCTCGATCACGACGCCTACCGCATGCTCGCCGATTTTCGCTATCTAATTCGCCGTTTCTTGGCGTTCAGTCAGGACGCGGCTCGGCGCGGCGGGCTCAGTCCGCGCCACCACCAGGCCCTCCTGGCGATCAAGGGATTTCCTGGAAAGGATGCTCCGACGATCGGTGACCTTGCCGAACGGTTGTGCATTCGCCATCACAGCGCTGTCGAGCTCGCCGACCGGCTGGTGGAAGCGGGCCTGATCGAGCGGCGCCACGACCCGCACGACCGTCGCCGCGTGTTTTTGCCGCTGACCGCCGAGGGGGAACGGCAGCTCGGCGGTCTGTCCGCGGCTCATTTCGAGGAGCTGCACCGCCTGCGGCCGGCGCTGCTCTCGATCCTCGACAGCATCGGACCTCCGGAGGACGAGCTATAGCCGTTTCCGTCGTTTCGGCCGACGGCGAACCGTTTCTTCCCCCGCTGGGCCCAAAGACTCCCTAGATTCGAGCGCCAGCCACGGAGGATTTGGGATGAAGCGGGAGATCATTCGCGTCGAGCCGCTCTCGACCTGGCTCGAACGGTGGAAGGCGCCCACCTCGGCGGTGACGCGGGCCGGCGACACGATCTACGTCTCGGGCTTTCCGCCCTTCGACCCGGCCACCGGCGAGGTCGTCGACGCACCAATCGAGCGCCAGACCGAACTCGTCCTCGAACAGATGAAACTGTGCCTCGAAACCGCGGGATCGTCGCTCGGCAACGTGCTGAAATGCAATGTCTACTGCACCTCGGTCGAACAGTTCGCCGCGGTCAACGCGATCTACGCCCGCTATTTCCCGAAAGACCCGCCCGCCCGCATCTTCGTCAACGTCCCTGCCTGGCCCGGCCATTTCGACATCGAGATCGACTGCATCGCGACCATAGGGTGAGGCGCCCAGCGTCGCAGGATGGGTAAGGCGTTGGCGAAACCCGTCAGTGTCGTGCCCGCCGCGGCCGACTGGGGGCGCCGAACCCATCTTGCGGACTACGGGCTTGTTTACGTCCTCGCGACCAGCAACACCTCTGACGTCCCCGGGTGCAGCCCGTCCGCCCGGCGCGCGAAATAGCGCCGCGCCTGATCGGGGCCGGTGACACAACTCGCCTCCTTGAATCCGCATTCGAGCGCCAGCGCCGCCATCTCCTCCGGCGTGAAAAAGCTGAGGAAGGGCGTGCCGCCGGCGCGGGCGCCGCGTTCGGCCATCTCGCGGCCGGGGCGCTCCTCGGGCGAGGCCTGGTCGAGCGGCAACAGAAACGTCATCGCCAAGGTCGAGCCCGGCGCGAGCGTCGCGATCTGGCTCAGGCTCGCCGCGATCGCCTCCTTCGACAGGTACATCGCGACCCCGGTCGACGACACGACCGCCGGCCTCCCGATATCGAACCCGGCCGCGATCAACCGTCGCTCCCACCACGAGCCCTCTGCCTCGAAATCCACCGGCACGAGCCGCAGCCAATCGGGCACGCCAAAGCCGAGCTTGTCGAGACGACGCCGCTTCCACGCCTGCGCCCCCGGCCGGTCGACCTCAAACACCGTGAGGCGCGACGCGATCTCTGGCCGGCGCTGCGCGAAGGTGTCGAGCCCGGCGCCGAGGATCACGTATTGCCCGACACCGCGCCCGGCCGCTTCCACGACGAGGTCCTCGATATACCGGGCCCGCGCGACGATCGCGGCGCGGAAGATCCGCGTGCCCTCGGGGTGCATGTCGCCGCGCTCCCGCCAGCCCTCTTCGGGCGCGGCAAGGCGCAGCCCGCACGTGTCCTCGAACACGTGCGGAGGCGCATCCACCTCGACATGCAGCGCCCGCCACAACGCCACCCGCACCGCCGTGCTGTCCGGCAGGTCCATGACCTTCAGGAGCCTTCGGGTCGGGCTGCCGCCTCCCGCTGGCGGGCTGCGGCATGCGACTTGATCGCGGCCTTGAGCGCTCGCCCGACATCCCCTTGACGGAACGGTTTTGCCAGCACCGGGACCCGGCTGAACGCTTCGGGCACGCCGGCAAGGCCATACCCGGTCGAGAAGATGAACGGGATTTTCCGCCGAAGCAGCCGCTCGGCGATCGGAAAGGCCGGTGAGCCGTTCAGGTTCACATCGAGAATGGCGACATCGAAATCCATAGATGAAGCCTTATCGAGCGCATCCGACAGGTTGGAAGCGACGGCCACCACGGTGCAGTCGAGATCGTAGAGCGTGTCCTCGACCAGCATGGCGACGAGAGATTCGTCCTCGACGACAAGAACGCGCAAGTCATGAAGCTCGCTCTGAGCCATATCCATTTCTCTGGTTTGGGTGACGTCAGGTTCAGGGCGGCCAACCCGCGCTTCCGCAGGCCGGTGCGCAGTGTCTCGTTTGCGCCGTGGTGCGTCAACGCCCAACACCGGCCGCCCTTGAGACGGGCCATTCATCGGCGTTCTTCTTGGACGCGCTGACGCACCCGGCGGTTATCTTAGGGCTTCTTCGGGAATGACGACTCGCCTGCAAGTAGCCCCTCTGATAGTTTTGGTAGTCAGTTGCTCCTGGAAGGAACCTCGTGGCGGTCCTGAAGCTCGATTTAGCGGTCCGGCGGCCCCTTTTCGAATCCTTTGTCGAGCTTGATCAGGCCATCCTCGATGCGCTGCCGATCGGGGTCTACACGTGCGGCACCGACGGCCGGATCCTGCGGGTCAATACGCGAGCGATCGAGCTATGGGGCCGCGCTCCCCGGCTCAGGGACCCGACACAGATTTTCTGCGGCTGTTTCAGGGTCGAGACCCTCGAGGGCGATTTCGTTCCGGTCGACCAAACCCCGATGGCGCGGTCGATCATGACCGGTGAGACCTTCGAAGGCGTCGAGGCCGTGGTCGAAAACCCGGACGGAAAACGCTGGGTCGCCCGCATCGACATCGCCCCGCTGCTCGGCCCCGGCGGCGAGGTGATCGGCGCCGTCAACTGCTTCCAGGACGTCACTCGCGAGCACGAGATGCGGCTCGCTCTGGAACGCCAGCAGCGCACCTTCGACCTCGCGATGATCGCGTCCAAAATGGGCACCTGGCGGTACACGCTCGCCGACAACATCTGCGTCTACGACGACAACGCCCAGCTCCTCTATGGGCTGACCGAGGGGCGCTTCCTCCACGACGACGAGGGCGTGGAGGCGAAATTCCACCCCGATGACATGGCGCGCATGTGGGAGCGGGTGGCGAAGGCGCTCGATCCCGCGGGCGACGGGCATTACGAGGTCGAGTATCGGGTCAGGCAGCTCGACGGAAGCTGGCGCTGGCTCAGCGCATGGGGCCTGGTCGAATTCGAAGGCCAGGGAACCCGTCGCAAGCCGCTGGCCATTGCGGGAGCGAGCCGCGATCTGACCGAGATCAAGCGGGCCCAGGAATTGCAAGGCCTCATGATCAACGAGCTGAACCACCGGGTCAAGAACACCCTGGCGACCGTGCAGTCGCTGGTCGTGCAGACACTGCGCGGCGCCGCCGACCTCGGATCGGTGCGCGCCGCCATCGAATCCCGGATCATCTCGCTGGCCGCGGCACATGATCTCCTCACCAGCCGCAACTGGTCGGGCGCCGACGTGGCCGAGGTGGTCGAGCGCGCCGTCGCCCCGTTCGTGGCCAGCCGGTTCACGGTCGAGGGGCCGTCTGTCGACCTCTCGCCCAAGCAGACCCTCGCCCTCTCGCTGGCCCTCCACGAGCTCGGCACCAACGCCGCGAAATACGGCGCGCTCTCTTGCCCCGACGGCCGCATCACACTGCGTTGGAAGACTGGCGACGGAGAGCTCCACTTCTACTGGCGCGAAACCGGCGGCCCGCGGGTCGCTCCGCCCATCCGCCGCGGATTCGGCAGCCGCCTTCTCGAAACCGGCTTGTCCCGCGACCTCGACGGCCACACTCGGCTGGAATTCCCTGCGGACGGCGTTTCCTGCCTGATTACGGCATCGCTGGCCCAGCCGGCGTAATCACCCGAAGAGCGCGGTGTAGCGCTCGGGCTTGAAGCCGATCTCCAGCCTGCCGTCGGCTTCGAGGACGGGTCGCTTGATCATCGAGGGCTGCGCGACCATCAGGGCAATCGCCTTGTCCTGCGTCAGCCCTTGCTTGTCCCCATCACCAAGCTTGCGAAATGTCGTCCCCGCCCGGTTGAGCACCGCCTCCCACCCCGCAGCGCGACACCACCCCGCAAGCCGATCGGCCGTCACCCCCGCCTTCTTGTAATCGTGGAAGTCGTAATCAACCCCCCGTCCCTCCAGCCAATCAAAGGCCTTCTTCATCGTGCTGCAGGCCTTGATGCCGTAGATCGTGACCGTCATTTTCGATTTCACTCCGCCTTCCGTGGTCTCACAGCGCACTCACAATGTCCGTCTGCGCGAAGTCGTCGCCAATATTAGAGGAGCGGACAGCCGCGTTCCTTCGCCAACCCATAGGCGAAACAATCTCCGAATTGAGCGCAGCGGCATGAAAACCCTTGCCCCACTGTTCATAGGCCTCGCCAATTTGGCGGGCTGATTAGTATCAGGGACGGAGACTTCCATGGCTGCAAGTTTAGACCAGTAAATAGTGCCCCTCAAGCTTCATTTATTTTCGCGCGATTGGAGCCGACGTGGTTAACGCTGGTGCGCCTCTACTTGGGCGTCGCCGATAGCGCCTTGCGGGGCGGGCCAGTGGACGCCACAATACGAAAGTGCCGGCGCACGCGCGGTTAATGCCTCACCCCCTGCGTGCGGGCCATCGGGGACAGCGCCTTGCCGCAAGCGCGAATCATCGCCTTGGCCAACCACAAAGGCGGAACCGCGAAGACGACGACGGCCGTCAACCTCGCCGCGTGTCTTGCGGAGCAAGGTCGGCGGGTGCTGTTGATCGACCTGGATCCGCAAGGCAGCGCTTCGTCCTGGCTCGGTGTCGACGGTTCTCTCGGGATCCACGCTGTCCTGACCGAAGGCGCAAGTCTGGAGAGCCAGATCGTCGAAACGAATGGCGTCGCCGTGATTGCGGCGTCGCGCCGGCTCGCCGCAGCCGAACGCGTCATGGCGGGCGAACTGGGTGCCGAAACGCTCCTGCGCCGCAAAATGGCGGAAGCCGGCCTCGACGGCTGGCATTACATCCTTCTCGACGCACCGCCGGCTGTCGGATTGCTTGCGATCAACGCGCTCGCGGCGGCGACCGAAGCGCTGATCCCGGTCGAGGCGCACGTCCTCGCGCTGTCCGGCGTCATGCAGATCATGGCTACGATCGACCTGGTGCGGGAGCGCTTTAATCCATCGCTTACGCTCTGCGGGTTTGTCATCTGCCGTTACGATGCCCGCACGCGACACAGCATCGAGGTCAAGGAAAGCCTCGCCAAGCGTTTCGCCGGCAAGACGCTGCCGATCCTTATTCGCGAAAATGTCCGACTCGCCGAGGCGCCGTCCTTCGGCCGTCCCATCATCGCCTATTCGCCCCGCAGCACGGGTGCTGCGGATTACCGTGCGCTCGCCGCCGAGATTATCGGGATGGAGTGAGCCCCCTCAGGGATCGAACATGGCACAACGCGCGACGATCGGACACAACCCGCTGACCGAGCCGGTGGTACGGGCAGAGGTGCCGTTCGCGCCGCAGCCGGTGCGGCATGAGCAGCCGTCCCGCGAGCCGAGACGCGGCGACAAGCCGCGCAATGCGATCGGCGGCCGGCTCGAATTGCTGGGCGGCGATCTTGGCCGGTCGACCCTGGTGATCCGGTTGTCCGGGGACGGACGCATTGGCCTGTACGCGTCGCAAGACGAGTTCATCGACCTTGCCGACCAGATCGAATCGATCGCGGCCTGGCGGGATCGCACGGATCATCCGTTTACGGCAGCAATAGGCTGGGGGTGGGCATTCAGCATGGCGGCCGGCCTGCCCGGCGCGGCGATCGGCTTTGGCGCGCGCATGCTGCAGCCTCGGCATATGATTTTCGAGATGCGTCTGCGCGACCGACGCCTGTGTGTCGGCCGCACCGACGAGATCACGTTCGGCGCGCTCGACGCGATCACCCGCGATCGAGCCGCCGATACTCCGCGTTAGAGGGCTACGGCCGCAGCCAGGTCTCCACGCGGCGGTTCAACCGGCGACTGGCCGTAGTCCTGTCCTCGGCCAACAACAACTCGGCACCAAGCGGGATCAGCTGCCCGGGAACAAAGTATTCGTCGCGCAGCCCACTCGCGAAAATGTTGCCAAGCTGCCGCGATATTTCGCGGTTCTTCGCGGTATCACCGGCGTCGTCCGAATAGCAAAGGTGCGCGAGTTGATCGTTCGCGGGCGACAGCCGGCGCAGGTATTGCACCAGTTCCTTGATGTTCGAGCGGGCCATCGCGTCGAGCTCGGTCGATCCCGGCGCAAAGCGGATCGTGGTGCTGACGCGCAGCCCGT
Organism: Allostellaceae bacterium; assembly: GCA_036489765.1. Lineage (GTDB taxonomy): Bacteria > Pseudomonadota > Alphaproteobacteria > ATCC43930 > CGMCC-115725 > DATARH01. The sequence goes on from DASXFE010000114.1 coordinate 69,723, forward strand.
TCGTGGTCAATTCGGAACCATCGAAGCTGACCGGAAGAAGCGGATGAATTTCAGGTAGCAGCAGGGTAGGCGCGGTATTTTGGAATCCGTCCTCACGGAGCAAATACTCGGATCGCGGCGACAGTGCTTCGTGGACGAATGCTGCTCCGGGATCGCTTCCCGATCGCTCGAACCGGTAAAGCAGCGCCGCTACGGCGAGCGGATAATCCCCGGTCCCGAGGCCGTACATGTCGGGGCGAGAGGGGACCTCGCCACGAACGGTAAGCGGGATAGCCTTCAGGTCGGCGGCCGATGGAAGGTTGAGGTAACCAATACCGTTAGGATCCGACGCCAGCGCCTGCCGGAGATCGGAGAACCGGTTCATTAAATGAGTCGGCGCCTGCTCCTCGGAGCGTTCGTACATGAAGGTCTCGAACGTTTTCGCGGATACGGACCCGCTCGCACGCCCGTAAATGCTTATCGGGCCGGGAGTACCGCCGACATCCTTCCAATCGGTGATGACGCCGCGAAAAATGTCCGCGACCTGATTGTACGACAGGCTCTCGATCGGGTTGCTCGGGTGGACCGCCACGACAATGCCGTAACGCGCCAACTGGGTAAGCGCGACGCTGCCCCGCTTGCGAAGTTCCTGCAATTGCTCCGACGTGGCGTTGACACCGGAGAGCCAGATGTCGATTTCGCCCGCGGCGAACATCGTGTAGCCATCGGTGGTCGTGCTGGCCTTAATCAGCACCGACATATGCGCCCCGGAGAGCAGGCGCCCCGTCACCTTCGTGGTCCAAGGCGGCACTGCGTCGCCGATTTCGACATTGCTGGCGCCCCGCGTGCTCAGAAAGTTCGCCGCAATCTTTGGTATGATCGTGGCGCCGCTGGCGTCGTCCCCGGCGATGCGCAGCAAGACGGTTTCGTAGTCCTCCAGCGAGGCGGGGTCGCTGGGCGGCGTTCCGGACAACGCCGCAGATGCCGCCCGGGCTGGGCGCCGCAGAAGGCTCGGGCCGAGCGAAGTCGCACCCAGCAAGCCGCCGATCAGAGCACGACGATGGATCTGCATGTCTACTTCTTCGCGCCGGTATCTTTCTTCGTGTCGGTGTCTTTCTTCGTGTCGGTGTCTTTCTTTGTGTCGGTGTCTTTCTTTGTCTCGGTCTTTGCTGCCTGGCGGCCGGAATGTGACGCGGTCCCCGAACTCGGCGACGCGTTCGCGTGCGTGTCTCCCTTCGCCGCGCCGTCTGACGCGGGAGTTTGCCCCTCGGACTTGCTGGCGCCCGTGGCCGTAGTCGATGCTTTGTTGTCTGCCGCGGGAGTTTGCCCCTCCGGCTTGCTGGTGCCCGCGGCCGCACTCGTTGCCTTGGGTTCCGTGCCGGGCAACGGCAACAGCTCCATCCTGCGCGCCATTGCCGGGTCATCCGACGGCACTGCGGCCGTGCTGTCCGGGGTTGCCTTGCCGTCGTCCATGCCTCCGAGGATGAGCGGCAGCCCATCTTTGCCGCTGCCGATGACGACGATCTTGCTGTTGCGCGAGTTGGCGAGCGCCTCGGTCGCCTGGATGCCCTGCCAGCGCAGATAATTGTCGGTGAGGCCCGGCGCGACGATGTTCTGGAACTGCTTGATGCCGTGCGCCTCGATCTCCTTGCGCTCTGCCTCCTTGGCTTCGCTCAGCAGGCGATAGTCGTAGGCTTGGTTGTTCTGCTTCGCCTCGTTCTTTCGCTCGATCGCTGCTGCGACCGCGGGCGGGAGAGTGATGCCGCGAACCAGGATGTCCCAGAACTTGATGAAGTGCGTTTCCTGGCCTTTGCGCCAGGGAGGCCGGAACAGCTTGTTGAGTTCTGTCTGCACGCCGACCGCCATCACCTTCCCGAGTTCTTCGCGCCGTTCCGAGAAAATCTCTTCCGGCGTGTTGCGGGAAAATACGTCCCTCGCCTGCGCGCCCACCTCGGGCGACACCACGATCTTTTGGTAGTTCGGTCCTACGTACTTGGCGAGCGTTGGAATTTCCTCCGGGACCAGTTCGAACCGATAGGCAATGTCGACCTCCATATGCAGCCCATCCGACGACAGGACATCAAGCTTCTGCTCGATCAGCTGCAGGCGCCCGTCGAAGACATACATCTTGTTCCAGGGGAAAATGACATGGATGCCTTCGCCGAAAGTGTGCGTGGTGTCCGTGCCGCCGGAGAAGCGCCGCCATATCACGCCATAATGGCCGGGGCCGATGGAGATGAACATGTCCTTTCTGAACAGCACGACCAGGAAGGTGAGGATGAAGATCACCAGGGCCAGTTCCGGTCCGTGGTCGAGCAGGTAGCGCCACACGCGCCGCCATAGGCGCCTAAGCATCTGGCGCCTCCCGCGTATCCGTCACGATCCTGCCTTCCTCGAGGTGCAGACGGCGATCGGCGAGATCATAATACCGGTCGTCGTGCGAGACGCAGATCACGGTGATGCCGCCGGCCTTCATCTGGCCGATCAGCTCCTCGTAGAATTTGCGCCGAAAAATGGGGTCCTGATCTGCCGCCCACTCGTCCAGCACGCAGATCGGCCGACGCTCCATCATGGCGACGATCAGGGCGAGGCGCTTACGCTGTCCGGCGGACAGGTCGATGGTGGAGAACTCGTTCCCGGTCAGGGTCGTCTTGTCGGTGAGCTCGAATTGCTCGAGCAAGGCCGGCGCTTCGGCCAGGGAGACGGGATCGATGCCGTAGAGACGCTTGAACAGGTGATAGTCGCTGAACACGGCGGAAAACAGCGCGCGGTAAGCCCCTACCCCGTCGCGGGTCAGCGGCGCGCCGTCGAGCAGGATTTCGCCTTGCTG
>DASXFE010000115.1:0-9549 GCA_036489765.1 Allostellaceae bacterium
CTGAGTGTCGCGCCGCGACAATCAAAAACCCACCTCTGCCTCTTGCGCGACAATTAGCAAGCGACAATCATCACCACGCCGCGACACCGGGATTCTCATCCAGATTGTCGCCGCCTTCCCACCCTGATCGCCGCGCTACAAGCTGACCCATATCGGCGCGCGCATGGTGATGCTCGACGGCAGAGGCCGCCCGCGCGCGGTGTCGGAAACCGTTGAGCTGACCCAACGTCGCTATGACGAAGTCGATGCCGCCTTCGCCTACGACGAGGGCGAAGACGACCGGAGTCTGGACTCCTGGCGCCGCGCCCACCGCAACTACTTCACTCGCAAGCACCAGTTCGCCCCGGACATGCCGCTGTACTGCGAGCGGTTTCGGGTGGTGGGGGTGATCGAGGACTGACCCTCGCCCTCCCATCGCAAAGCGATGGGCCCTTGCGGGAGAGGGAGGATCGCGAAGCGAGACGGGCGAGGGTTTGCTAGAAGCCGTGCTCCAGCACCCGCTTGATCTCCCCGGCCCCCATCCCCGCCAACCCCATCCGCTCCAAGCTCCGCGCGTCTTTGGCGAAATCCGTTGCGGCGAAGATCGAGGCGAGGCGGATGACGGCGTCGATCGCAGGGCATTGGACGTCTGCCGCTTGTGCCAACGCGCGCATCGGCATGAGGCCGACGGGGACGTCTTCGGCGATGTATTTGTGGGTCCAGGCGCTGGGGGTGCCGGTGGCCTGGTAGGGGCCGTCGGGATTTGTCGTCAATAATTGGCAGGTGTCGGACAGGGTTGCTCCGCGGACGCCGTAGGTGTGGGCGAACCAGTCTTCGAGGGTCAGCACCTCGGCGCCGAGGGCGGCGGCGATGGCGACGCGCTCGGCGTTGATCGCGGTGTAGAGGCGGGCGACCGCGGGGGTGACGCCCTCGGCGTAGAATTTGTACGCCTCGGCGCGGTCGATCTTGCCGGCGTTGCCCACGCAATTGGCCACATGGAGCATCGCGTTGGCGTTGGTGAACCCCGTCGAGACGATCGTCGGGCGGGCGACGGCGGTCGGGAACAGCGGGCCGAGCTTGGCAAAGACCGCGTCGATGCGGTTGCCCGGGAAGCTCGCGATCTGCAGGCCCTTTTTGGTGACGATCGGCTTGATCCGGGTCGGCGCGAGGCGCCAGCACGAGAACGGGTAGTTGTCCATCTCGGCGATGTCGACACGGGCGTGGCAACCGGCGCGGTCGAGGGCGCGGCGGAAAACCAGCGAGCCGCCGGTATTGCCTTGGATCAAGAGGATGGTCTGGCCGTCGGCAAGGTGCTGCGCGATACCCTCGGCGACGCCCTCCTGGAATGTGCCGCCGGTGCAGACGGCGATGATGTCGGCGCCGGTGACGGCTTGGGCGGCGCTGGTGGGCGTCTCGACTGCGGCGAAACCCGAGCGCTCGCCCTCGACATCGAGGCCGCCACGGGCACGAATGTCAGTCAGGCGGGTATCGTCGCGATCGTGGAGGCGCACCTTGCACCCGCGCAGGGCGAGATCGGCAGACAGATAGATTCCGCCGATCCCGGCGCCGATGATCGCGACTGTGGTCATGGTCACCCTCCCTCATGCTCCCTCTCCCCCCAATGGGCGGAGAGGGGATGTTTAGCGCGCCTTTTCTGGCGCTGGAGCTGTATTGACCCGCCTCGGCGCGAGCGGGCGGTCCTTGATCGAGGTCAGGTCGATCTCGGGCATTTGGAGGTCGAGGGCGGTGAGGACGCCGTTGGCGAGCTCGTTGTAGCGGTCGAAGGCGCGGCGGAGGCGGCCGCGCCAGGCCGGGATGCCGCCGCTGGCGTGGAGCTCGAACGATGACTCGCGGCCGTCGAGCCCCGAGGCGACGTGGTCCCAGGCGAGCTGGAGCAAGGCCGCGCGCTGGAGCGCCGTGTACCCCGCGCCGCCGAAGCATTCCTCAAGCCCGGCGCCGATCTCGGGGTCGGCGAGGTCTGAATCGGTCGGCATCACCACCAGCGACGAGCCGGGGAGCGCGCGCAGGATCTCGCTGATCCGCTGATGCGCCCGCAGGATCGCGATGCCCCCGGGCATCAGGTGCTGGTAGTTGGGGGTGCAATAGCCTTCGGGGGTGAAGACCGGGTCGCGCTCGGACGCGGTCAGACAGGCGCGGACCGTGGCGACCTCGGTGACGATGTCGACGATGTACTCGACCGTCGGCTCGTGCTCCTTGAGCCCGATCGCGTGGGTCAGGGCGAGGGCGAGGCCGAGGGTGAACTCGGCCTTGGCGAGCCAGCCGTAAAGGTGGTGCCAGAGAAGGTAGCGCGCGATCGCCTCGGGCCCGGGATCGACCAGGAAGACGTGCTCCCACGGCACGAACACGTCGTCGAGCCACATCTGCCCGTCGAGCTCGTCGAAGCGGCTGGAGAGCGGCGAATTGAACTTGTTCGGGTCGCGGACCGCGGCTTTCCGGCAGAGAGTCGTGACCCCCTTGCCGCCGACCGGCACGACAAAGCTGGCCGGGTGCCCGTCGATGACGACGCCATTGAGCGAGCCGATATAGACGTCTTCGGCATAGGCGGGGCTCGTGTGCATGCCGACCCTGCCGCTGAGGATCAGGCCGGCGTCGGTCTCTTTCATGATCTTCAGGGCCGCCCGCTGCGCCGGGTCAGGGTTGAGGCGGATGCCCAGCGGCGGCGCGCCGCCGCAAAACGTGAGGAACCGGCCGGTCTTGGCGATCATCTCGCGGTAGGATTTGGCGCGGGCGATCGACTCGGCGTGGCCGTGCTCGTGCGTCGCGATCAGCATCCCCATCGCGATGATGTGCCCATAGGCCGGCGTGTGGGTGACGTTGCCGGCGGTCGGGAAGGTGGTCGCCGCGTAGGACTTGCCCATCCGCACGAGATCGTCGCTCGACTGCGGCAGGGTAAAGCTGACCGGCGTGGCCCCGGGGCCGAGTACGATGTTCTGCCAGGCCGGGTCGGCGTGGCGGTCGTACCAGCGCACGTACTCGTCGATCATCGCCGCGGTGGCGGGGTGCGTCGTCACGTCGTCGACGCGCCCAGCCCCCATCACGAAGACGCGGCGGCCGTCGCGCATGGCCTCGCGGTAGTCGGCACCGGTCCGCATCACGGGGCTCCCTGCCAGACGATGTCGGTGTAGGACGGCTCGTTGTCGACGAGGCTCATCGCCTCGGCAAAGCGGTTGACGGCAGCGAGCTGCGCCGGGGTGATCGCGGCGTCGTAATACGGAAGGTCGCGGGCGACGATGCCGGCGACCAGCCCCGCCTCGCGCTCGGGAAATCGTTTCCGGCCGACCTCGGTCGCGCGCGACACGTTGGCCTTGAGCGCGTTCTGTGTTGCGACGAGGGCCCGGCGCGCCGCCGCTGCCGTTTCGGGCGAGCGCTCGCAGAGGGCGGCCGTCGTCGCCAGGCACCCGAAGGTGTAGTCGAAGCATCCGGCCGGACCGTCGCCGCGCCGCACGTCGAGGACGATGGTGCCGACGCCGCTCGTCACCGCGATCTCGGTCGCCATGCCGTTGGCCCAGAACCCGTCGATCTGGCGGTTTGTGAGCGCCCGCGCCGCGGTGAGGCCGAAATTGATGCTGCTGCCGGTGGCGCCGGGCACCGGGGCGATGCGGATGCCGTCGCGGCGGATGTCGAGGCCGCCGGCGGTGAGGAGGTGCCGGATTCCCATCTCGACCCACGGCGCGGCGCCGATGCGCTTGCCCTTGAGCGCCTGGAGGTCGCCGCGCGCGATCTCGAGGTCGCTGTGCATGACGAGGAACCAGTACATGCCCTGGGCCAGCGCGCCGAGCAATTTGACGCCTTGCCATTCCGGAAAGCCCGCCAGCGCCCCATGCGCCGCGCCGGCGACGAAATCGACCTCGCCGTCGCGCAAGGCCTCGTAGCAGCGGTCGACCGGGAAGATGAGCTCGGCGGTGATGTCGAGCCCCTCGGCGGCGAAGAAGCCGAGATCGGCCGCGGCGAGAGCCGGGAAATACGAATTCGAGATCAGGTCGGGGATCGCGAGCCTCATGTTGTCTCCTTAAACCAAGAGGCATCGCGGCGAAAGGCGGGACCTTGTGGAATTACCACACAGGTACAGAGCCACAGAGCTGCGGGCGGGAAGCGCCATTTGATTTCACAATGAGGCGATGAGGCGGTGAGGGCCGGGGCCTCACCGCCTCATTGTGGTTACTGCGGCTTCGCCGCGGCACGACACCTCCGTGTCCCTGTGCCTCCGTGGTGAATATTTACTTCTTGAACGGATGGCCCGGCAGGCCCGGCACCTTGCTTCGGAGCGTGTAGACCGAGGTGTGGGCGGTGAAGAAGATCGTCTTCATGTCGGGGCCGCCGAAGGCGATATTGGCGGGGACCTCGGGGGTCTTGATCGTGCCGATGTGGCTGCCGTCGGAGGCGAAGACCCAGGTGCCGCCGGGGCCGGTGCACCAGACGTTGCCCTGGGCGTCGACCTTCATCCCGTCGGGCACGCCGATCTTCTCGTCCGACGACATGTCGGCAAAGATGCTCCGCCGCACCATCGCGCCGGCGCTGTCCATCTCGATCCGGTGTATATACGCGGCATGCCGCGTATTGGCGACGTACATCACCCTTTCGTCGGGTGAGAAGGCGAGGCCGTTCGGGTATTCGAAATCGGCGACGTGCCGGTTCGAGCCATCGGGCATGATGCGATAGATCGCCGACGGATCGGTCTCGCGCTGGCCGAGGGGTATGCGCAGGCCTGGGTTGGTGAAGTAAATGCTGCCGTCGGATCTGCAAACCACGTCGTTGGGACGGCTGAGGCGCTTGCCGTCGAACTTGTCCATCAGCACGTCATGCGAGGCGAATTTTCCGTCCGCCGGCCAGCGGGTTACCCGCCGGTTGCCGCCCTCGCACTGAACGAGGCGCCCTTGCGGGTCGAAAGTCGTGCCGTTGCCCTCGCCGGTGCTCTCGCGCAGCAGCTCGGCCGGGCTGCCGGGCTTGATCCGATAGAATTTCGACTCGCGGACATCGACAAAATAATAGAACCCATCGGGGTGATAGAGCGGGCCCTCGGTGAAGGTGAAGCCAGTGGCGAGGCGCTGGGCGTCTTGTGACTCAAGCAGATCGGAGAGGCCGGGCATCGTTTCCTCCTGTCAGTCGTTCGAGCGTTGCAGAACCGCGGTGCGTCCTTCGAGACGCAGCCTGCGGCCGCTCCTCAGGATGAGGAAGGTTGGTGAATTGCATCCGCGTGGATGGCGCACTCCTTCGCTCCTCATCCTGAGGAGCCCACGGAGCGGGCGTCTCGAAGGACGCACCACGCTGGTCCAGCTCAGGCGTGGTAATGCGCGAACACGACCGGTGACACAAAGGCCCAGCATTCGAGGAATTCTGCCTTGTCGGGTTTGCGGCCGAGGGCCTCCATCGCACCCAACAGGCAGAACCAGTTGAGCACCTCGTGCTGGCCGGAATCCTCGATCTGGTCGGTCGTGTACTGGTGCCACCTGGCGTAGTCGCCGGTTTCAAGCGCTTCGAACAGGTTGCGGTCGGCGGCGACGTCGGGCCAAAGCTGCCAGTGCTTTTCCGTCAGGAACGAGTGCGACCAGCTCGATGAGGCCATCAGTGCGACGCGCCAAGGGCTGTCGGCCATGATCCTCGCCGTCGCCGCGCCGACTTGCATGCAGCGGTGCGGGTTCGGTGAGGGCGGGTCGAGGTTGCGGATTTCGTCCTTCATCGCCAGCGGCAGGCGGAGGCCGCGCGCCGCGTTGACCCGCCGGCCGTAGCAATTCACCGCGAACTGAACGAGCGGGTAGTCGAACCCGCGCCGCTCGTCGTCGAGCAGCAGCACGGTGTTCTCGAACGCATGCCCCATCGGGTTGTGCAGGGGGCGATAGGCATACCCGGCGTCGATCCCGGCCTCGATCAGCTTTGACGCCAGGTACTTCCCGGCCTCCTTGTGACCGCGCACGCGGAAGGTCGTGTCCTTGGGCTCGTTCCACGGGTTTTCGGGCGAGCGGCGGTGCGCCCAGGGCTGGATGTCCTGATCCTCATAGGCGAGAACGGCAAAGGGCGGGACGATGTCTTCCTTGAAATTCTCGTACTGGTCGTCACCCCACATGACGATCAGGTCGGGCTTGAACTCGTCGAGCGCGGCGCGGGCCTCGGCGAAATGCTGCTTGTAGACCTCGCGGTAACGGGCCGCGGTCGAGGCTCCCCAATCGTTGCCGAGCTCGCGGCGCACGCCCTCGGGCCAGCTCGCCGGGTTCTTCATCTCCTCCGGCATGTCGGGGTCGGCGAGCGAGGCCTTCATCATGAAGGACCACTCCTCGTTCTTGCGCAGCATCACCGGCCGGTGGGTGCAGCCGATACCGAGGATCTCAGCCATGGTTGTGCCTCCGGTTTTCGGGGACGGGGATGTTGAGGAGCCGGGCGGCGTTGCGGCCGGCGATCGCGGCGCGCTCGGTGTCGTCGAGCGCTCTTGCCGCTTCGAGCTTGCCGATCGGATCGATCTCGCCCATGTCGGCCGGATAGTCGGTGCCCATCAGGATGTGATCGACACCGAATGTCTTCACCAGGTATTCGAGCTGGTGGTCGGTGTAGACGAGCGCGTCGAAATAAAGCCGCTTCAGGTACGTTGACGGCATCTCGCGCAGGTGCTCGCAGCAATCGGGGCGCGCAGAGGCGCCGTGGTCGATGCGGCCGGAATAGGCCGGCAGGTAGCCGCCGCCATGCGACAGGCACAGCTTCAGGTTCGGGTGGTCGCGCAGGACGCCGCCGAAGATCAGGTGATGGGTGGCGATCGTCGTGTCGAGCGGGTTGCCGATGACGTTGGCGAAGTAATGGTCGTGAAAGCGCCGTGCCTCGGTAAAGCCGTCGGAATGCATGAAGAGGAGCATGCCGAGCTCTTCGGCACGGGCGAAGATCGGGCGGAATTTCGGCTCCGACAGGTCCTGCCCGGCGACATGGGTCATGATCTCGATGCCGCGGAAGCCGAGCTCCTTGTGGCACCGCTCGAGTTCCCTCACCGCCAGCTCCGGCGCCTGGAAGGGGATCGTGCCGAGGCCGGTGAAGCGCTCGGGGTGTTTGCCGCAGATATCGGCGATGAAGTCGTTGATCGTGCGTGACACGGCGAGGCCAAGATCGGCGTCGGCGCCGTAATAGGTCTGGCGCGGCGCGGGGCTGATCGCCTGCATGTCGATGCCCATCAGATCCATGTCCTCGATGCGCTTTTCCGGCGAGTATCCCTGCTCGGCGGTGCGCACGCCGTTGGCGCGGTTCTGCGCCTGGCTTTTCGGGCTGGCCTGGGTCTCGAGGAACCACTTCGACACTTCCTCGTGGCCCTCGACCATCTGCGTCGCGGCGTCGCAGCGGACGTGACAGTGGATGTCGAGCGTGAACCATTTCCCGCGCTGATGGGCGGGCCCGGGGAAGCGGCCGGGAATGCGTGCGCCTTCGGGGAGACAGGTGAAGAGCATGGCCTTTTCTCGCTCGTTCAATCGTCATCCCGGCTCAGGCCGGGACCCACTTTTCCGCTGCTCGTGTATTTGAACCGTGGGTCCCGGCCTTCGCCGGGATGACGACATAGTTGCAGGATCATTTGGACAGCGCCGGCACTTCGATACCAAGCAGCCGCGCCGCATTTCGCCCCAAAATCGCGCGGCGCTGCACGTCGTCGAGGCCCTTCGCGCCTTCGACAAAGCCGATCGGATCGACTTCGCCCATGTCGGCGGGGTAGTCGGTGCCCATCAGCACGTGGTCGGCGCCGTACTGGCCGACGAGGTATTCGAGCTGGTGGTGGGTATAGACGATCGAGTCGAAATAAAGCCGCTTGAGATAGGTCGTCGGCATCTCGCGCAGGTGCTCGCAGCAATCGGGGCGGGCCGAGGCACCGTGGTCGATGCGGCCGTTATAGCCGCCGAGGAAGCCGCCGCCATGCGACAGCACCAGCTTCAAATTCGGGTGGTCCTGCAGGACGCCGCCGAAGATCAGGTGATGCACGGCGACCGTGGTGTCGAGCGGGTTGCCGATCAGGTTGGTGAAGTAGTGGTCGTGGAAGCGGCCGGCCTCGGGGAAGCCGGTCGGGTGCATGAAGAGGGTGAGGCCCAAATCTTCGGCGCGGGCGAAGATCGGACGGAATCTGGGGTCGGAGAGATCTTCGCCGGCGACGTTGGTGGCGATCTCGATGCCGCGGAGGCCGAGCGATTTGTGGAGGCGGTCGAGCTCGGCGACCGCCAGCTCCGGCGCCTGGAACGGCACCGTGCCGAGGCCGACGAAGCGGTCGGGATGCTTGCCGCAGATCTCGGCGATGTTGTCGTTGATGACGCGCGCGGTGGCGATGCCGAGATCGGCCGGCACGCTGTAGAAGGTCTGGGCCGGCGACGGGGTGATCGCCTGGATGTCGATGCCCATCCGGTCCATGTCTTCGAGGCGTTTTTCGATCGAGGTGAACTGCACGCGGGTGCGCCGCGCCTGCTCGCGGTTGACCTCGCGGGTGTGTTCGTTGGCGAAACGGTGGCGCGGCTGCCAGTCCATCGTCTGCCCGGCGGCCTGGACCAGTTCCTCGGCCTTCGGGGTCAGGAGGTGGCAGTGGATGTCGACGGTGAACCACTTGCCGCGCGCATGGACAGGCCCGGGGAACCGCCCCGGAATTTGCGCGCCCGGCGGCGTACAGGTGAACAGCATCGGCGTCCCTTCCCCATGGTTTCTTCGATCTTACGCGAGGACGTGGTGGGCTGTCATGGCATGGGCGTGGCACGGCGATCGGGCCGACTATCCCTCCAGCGCCGCGCGGACGGCCTCAGCGAGGTCGGCGCGGCGATAGGGTTTCGAGAGGAGGCGGACGTTGGCGACCTGATCGCCGAGATGCGCGTCGGGGAAGCCCGAGGTCAGGATGATCTTGATCGCGGGCCAGGCCGCCATCGCCTTTTCGGCGAGGACGATGCCGTTCATCCCGCCCGGCATGACGATGTCGCTGAAGAGGAGCGCGATTTTTTCCTGCGCCAGTACCGCGAGCGCGGCTGCGCCGCCATCGGCCTCGAGCACGCGGTAGCCGAGCTCGACGAGCTGGCGCTTGACGATTCGGCGCATCCCCGGATTGTCCTCGACGATCAGGATGGTCTCGCCGTCGCCGCCGCTTTCGGCCCGGGTTGCGGCCTCCGCCTCGGCGGCCGCGGCGTCCTGGCCGTCGCGCGGCAGGTAGAGGCGGAACGTCGTGCCGACGCCGGGCTCGCTGTAGACGTTGATGTGCCCGCCCGATTGCTTGACGAAGCCGAACACCATGCTCAAACCCAGCCCGGTCCCCTTGCCGACCTCCTTGGTCGTAAAGAACGGCTCGAAGATGCGCGCCACGACATCGGCCGGGATGCCGGTGCCGGTGTCGCTGACCTCGATCATCGCGTAGTCGCCCGGCGTCAGCTCGGCGTGGCCGGCCGTGTAGTCGGCGTCGAGGTGACGGTTCGCCGTCGCCATCATCAGCCGCCCGCCATTCGGCATCGCGTCGCGGGCATTGGTGGCGAGGTTGACGAGGCTTGCCTCGATCTGCGCCGGGTCGGCGCGGACGGGCCAGACCTCGGCGGCGAGGTCGAGCGAGATCGGGATGTCCTCGCC
>DASXFE010000165.1:0-1519 GCA_036489765.1 Allostellaceae bacterium
CGCGGCGGAGTAGAGCGCCTCCGCTCACCGGGACGACGCCGGTTGACCCGCCCGCGCCGGCGCGCCATCGTCGTGGAAAAATCGACATGGGGACAAGCACATGCGGCGGCGCACGCTGCTCATCGGATCGGTCGGCGCGGCGGCCCTTCTCGCTCCGCACCGCCTACACGCCAAGCTCAGGATTCCGACGGTCGGCGTCCTCGACATCGGCGATCCGGCCACCTTTCTCACGACGTTCCGCGACGCGATCAAGGCTCACGGTTATGCCGACGGGCAGAATTTCCGGCTGGAGGTCCGAACCGCCGCCGGAGACGTCGGTCGGTTGAAGGGGTTGGCCGAAGAGCTGGCCGGGCTGCCCGTCGACGTCATCACCGCGCATCTGACCCCCTCGGCCCGCGCCGCCGCCGCGGCGACCAAGACAATCCCGATCGTGATGGTCGGCGTCGGCGCTCCGCTCGAGACGGGACTTATCGCCAGTCTCTCCCGTCCCGGCGGCAACATCACCGGAACCTCTGCGACGAGCGCGGAGCTCGGCGGGAAACGGGTGCAGTTGATCGGCGAGATCCTGCCGTCGTTCAAGCGCCTTGCGATCCTTGCGAACGCCAGCGACCCGTTCAGCAAGCCCTTCATCGCCGAAATCGAAGAGGCCGGCCGCAAGCTGGGCATCGCGACGGACGCCGTGATGCTCAAGACCGCGGATGACCTCGCCGGCGCGTTCGCGGCCACCGAGCAAAGCCGCGCCGATGCCGCGATCGCGCAGGGAAGCCTGCCGGTCGGACCGGTGGCTGCAATGGCGCTGCAACACCGGATCCCGCTGGTCGCGACGCTGACGTCGGGGGTCAGGGGTGGCGCGCTGATGACCTATGCGGCGTCGCAATCCGAGATGTTCCGCAAAACCGCCGCTTACGTCGAAAAGCTGCTGAAGGGCGCGAAACCGGCCGACCTGCCGGTTGAGGAACCGACGGAATTTACCCTTGTCCTCAACTTGAAGACGGCGAAGGCCCTCGGCCTGTCGATCCCTGCTGCCATCCTCGCCCGCGCCGACGAGGTCATCGAATGAGGCGGCGGGAGTTCGTCGCCGGGCTTGCCGCTGTAGCGGTGCCCGCGCCGTCGGCCGGACAAGCGCAGGAGCGGAAACGGCTCGTCGGCTTTCTCAATCAGGCGACCGAGGCGGCCACCGCTAGCCTTACGGCCTCGTTTCGCGAAAAGCTGGCATCGCTCGGCTGGGGCCCGGACAAGCTCGCCATCGAAAACCGCTGGGCCGATGGATATTCCGATCGCCTGCCGGTACTTGCCGCCGAACTGGTGCGGCTCTCGCCGGATATCCTGATGGCGTCGAGCGACCAGGTAGCCTTTGTGCTGCGGGCGCAAACGACCACGATCCCGATCGTCTTCGCGCTCGGCGACGACCCGGTCGGCGCCGGTCTCGTGGCGAGCTTGGCGCATCCGGGCGGCAATGTGACCGGATTGTCGTTCGCCGGCGAAGAAACGGTCGGCCGAGAGTTGCAATTCCTCAAGG
>DASXFE010000014.1:0-86474 GCA_036489765.1 Allostellaceae bacterium
ACCGTTTCGTCGTCCTGCCCAAACGCTGGATCGTCGAGCGCACCTTCGCCTGGATCAGCCGCAACCGCCGCCTCGCCCGTGACTTCGAGCGCTACGCCCGAACCGTCGCCGCCTTCTTCCGCCTCGCCATGATCCCCATCATGCTCCGCCGCCTCACCCGCCCAAACCTCTAAACATGAATCCATTCTTCTTGGATCGGCTCTAAGAAGCGGGAATTGATCTTCGATTTCGGAACAAGCGCTTTAACATCTTGATTGAACGCCATCTCGCGAGACGTGAATCCAATTGGAAAGTCCTTAAACAGTCCCATCCCCCGCACGAGGATGAGAATGGTTCCGGCAGGCACGGTGTTTAGTTCAGCAGCACCTTTTGGGGTGAGGTGCTCAATAGAGTTGATCAAGTCGAACGACTTAAGGTCTTTCGCGCTGATCCAAGGCATTTCGCCGCCCCAAAAGGCGTCAGTCGCTCGGTTAGGCGTTCCGCCTGATTTGAGCGTTACAACCTCTCCTAGTTCCAGGCGCTCCCAGCCAGTAGGGACAATGGCACTCATGACCCGCCACCTTCGCCAATCCGGCGCTTGCGCCAGTCGCCATAGGTCTGGCCGGTGGTTGAGTGTTTCCAATAGCGGTTGCCACTGACATTGCCGCCGTAGACGACGCCCGCCGCGCCGGAGGGCGAGTCAAACGCCGTATCAGCCGAGAAACGCAGAAACTTCACATCCTCTGCAGGCTGCAAAATTCCATCGGCGATGAGTTGGGCACGGCGGCGCTTTAGTCCTTCGCCGCAACTCGGCACCTCCTGCCGCTTGGCGAGCGAACCAGCGAGAACGACGAACTCGTCGCTGGCCTCGCGCGCCTTGGCGTCCGTGCCGGACTCGGTGAAGGTGAAGAGCGCATCGATCTCGGCCTTCACCGGCGAGGCGGTTCTTTCGCCTGCATCAGCGCGGGTTGGCGCGCCCGCATCGTGCCCCGCTGGCCGCAGAATATCAAAGCCCAGCACCGGCAGCAGAATTTCAATCTCGTCGAGCACCCGCTCCATATCGGCGATTTCCGGCTCAGGGAGCCCCTTGAACGGCGGCTCGGTTCCGTTGACCAATTTGGCGCGGCCCGCCCCACGGATGGCCGAGATGATCCGGCTTTCCAGATAGCGCCCATGCGCCTTGGTGAGGTTTTCGTCCTTTGAGACAATCAGGACCGCGCGAGTGAAAAACTCCTTCGCCTCGTCCGCATCATGCGCCGCGAGGCGGGTCTTCACCTGGTCGCCCTCGCCGACATAAACCAACTGACGCCCAGGCAGATCCGGATCGGGTCCGACCAGGAGATAGATGCCCGTTCGCGCCGCCTCTTCGCGGCGGATGAGTTCGGGCAGTGCCGTGCGCGACGCGACGGCCGCACGCACCGAAGAGACGCCCAACTCCGCCGTGATCACACCGGACGGTGTGCCGTCGGCGAGATAGAGTTTCAATGTTCGGCCGCGGCGGGCGGCCGCTCGGGAAGGAGCCTCAGACATTGATGCCCGGCTCCTTCAGGTAGAAATTCATCTTCTCGCGCGTCTCGGCGAGCTGGCTTTCAAGATCACGGATCTCGTTCTGGACGGCTTGCAGATCAACCTCCGGCTCAGGCTCGAAGGTATCGACGTAGCGGGGAATATTCAGGTTGAACCCGTTCGTCTCGATCTCTTCGAAAGTTGCCTTGTGGGAGTAGCGCTCTAGCTCCGTCCGCATGCGGTAGGTGTCGATGATCTTGTCTACATCAGCTTCCCGTAACCGGTTCTGCTTCTTGCCCGGCTCGAAGTCGCGGCTCGCATCGATGAAGAGAATGTCGCGCTCATGCGACCGCAAGCCACCCGCCTCGCGTGCTTTGTCAAATACCATGATGCAAACGGGAATCCCGGTCGTCGGAAACAGCTGCGCGGGCAAACCGACCACCGCATCGAGCATGTTGTCGCGGATGAGCTTCTCGCGAATTTTCCCTTCCGCCCCGGACCGGAACAGCACCCCATGCGGCGCTACCACAGCCATTCGTCCCGTGGTAGGCCGGGTGACCGCGAGCATATGGAGGATGAACCCATAGTCGCCACGACTCTTGGGCGGCATGTGGGGTGTGAAGCGCTTATAGGGGTCGGTCTTGGTTTCTTCGTCCCACCATTTGTCGAGGCTGAAGGGGGGATTGGCAACGACGACATCGAACCGCATGAGGTGATCGCTTTCGATCAGCGTCGGAGAGTTCAGCGTGTCGCACCAATCGATCCTGGCTCCATCCTGCTTGTGGAGCAGCATGTTGAGGCGCGCCAGCGAGCGCGTTTGGCCGTTGGACTCCTGGCCGAAGAGCTGAAAATTTCCGTCGCCGACTTCCTCGCCGGCGCGCAGCAGCAGTGATCCCGAACCGCATGCCGGATCGCAAATGCGATCACCTGACTTCGGATGAGCGAGCTTGGCGACGACTTCGGAGACCTTACGCGGTGTGAAGAACTCCCCCGCTTTCTTCCCGGCATCGGAAGCAAAGCGCTCGATCAGGAAGATGTACGCATCGCCCAGGATATCCTCCGAGGTGTCGCCAAGGTCGAGCCCGGGCTTCGCGAAATCCTCCAACAGCGTCTTGAGCCTGCGGTTGCGATCTTTCGTCTGTCCGAGATTGGTTTCCGAGTTGAAGTCGATGGCGCGAAACAAGCCACCGAGCTTTCCTTCGTTGGCCTTTTCGATCGCATCGAGGACGATGTTGATCAGCTCTCCGATGTTGTCTCGGCTCCGCCGTTCGTAAAGGCTGTAGAAATCACCAAGGAAGCTCTCTTCAACTGTGTTGGTCTTCGCGTTCTTCAGCTCAACAATCGGCACTTTGAAGCGTTCGCGATCCAGGCGGCGCTGGATGCGAACTTCATCACCACGATATTCCCGACGAAACTCTTCGACGTGCTTGCGCCGCACATCGCTGATGTATTTCAGGAAGAGGGCAGTCAGGACGTAGTCCTTATACTGCGTTGCATCCACGGCGCCGCGGAACGTATCGCAGGCGCGCCAGACCGCCGAAAGAATGTCATCTTGCCGTAGAGCGGTCATTCTGGACTCCTGTGGGAATTGGGCTGCGCTTCAGCAGCGCGGATTGCACGCGCGACCGTCTCGCGGCCGAAAAACGATTTGAGGTCTGACAGCCTTTGAAGCAGCTTTCGCTCTTCCTCGAAGGAGAGCGCCAGGCCGGCAATCAGAAGCTGCGATTGCATGGGCGGAACAGGGACCGGGGTCTTTTCCAGTGCGTCCTTGGGAAGGCGTGCAAGAGCGCTACCCTGCTTGCCACCGGCAAACACGGCTTGCGTGGCAGGAAGCTCAAAAAATGCGGCGAGGTATTGCGGGTTCACCTTTGCCCTGTCGGGCCTCACCAAATAAAGGTCGAGCGAGACGAATGCCCCGATTACCGCGCCGGTCGCGAGGCAAACATCCGTCGCAGATCCACGCGCGCCGACAATCAGGTCGCCTTCCTCGATGGTCAGCGCACGAGCAACGGCAGGGACGTCGCCAGCAGCAAGCACGGGATGCCGGCCGGCCCTAAGGTCTGACAGATCGGACAATCGCATAAAGCGCGCAGAGCCATCTTTCATCTCGCGAACCGAGACCCCGGAAAGGACGCTGGCGATGTCTCTAAGTTCGAGCATGCCTCAAACTACAAAACTGCCCGCCACGAGTCAAGCGGGTTCGAGAACGTCTCAAGTCAGAAATTTGTTGACCCACCGAGCGGCGGGCCAGGACCGTCCTGGCGGCAAGCTGTGGGAGCGTCGCGCGAATGGCGGATACTGCGTCGCGACCCCGTCGCTCCTAGGAAATTCGCTTGATGCCGCTGGCAGCGTCCTCGGGGCGAGCTGCTCGACGAGAGCCTGGTATAGGCGGACCTGCCGAAACCCTAGCTTTAGGGTCGGCGAACAGCGTGAGCGTGAGCATCTGCTGGGGCTGCCCTGGCTTAGATTAGGTTGGTGGGCTGCCGAACCTGCGACGCAGTATCCGGCGATATCCCGCCGATTTCATAGAACCCGCTCAGATTGCCGTCCTCCGAAGGGCCTCTAAGCAAAAACGGCCCCGAAGGACCGCTTTCAACTTATTGATTTTCTTGAGGAAATCTGGAGCGGGCGAAGGGATTCGAACCCTCGACCCCAACCTTGGCAAGGTTGTGCTCTACCCCTGAGCTACGCCCGCGCTCCGAGGGGTTCCATATCATGCCGGGGGTGGGGGTGCGCAAGGGCTTGCGTCGCCTCGCATCGCCGCGCCATCGTGCCGCAATGCCTGCCACCTGTGATCCGGCGTGGAAGATTGACCCCGGTTGGGGGGTGATCGGCGTCCAATATTGACCCCCTTTGCGCAGTGACGTGCAGGTTGACCCGCTGGGGATGCGAGCGGGTGGCGGGGGATGTTGGTTGTGGAGACGATCGGCCGTATCAGGCGGGAGCACCTTGTCAAAGGCCGGTCGATCAAGGAGATCGTTCGCGCGCTGAAGGTGTCGCGGAACACGGTGCGCAAGATATTGAGATCGGGCGCGACCTCTTTGGAGTACCAGCGGCTGGTGCAGCCGCGGCCGAAGCTGGGAGCCTGGCACGACGACCTGGACCGGATGCTGCTGGCGAACGAGGGGAAGCCGGCGCGTGATCGTCTGACGCTGATCCGGGTGTTCGAGGAGCTGCGCGGGCTGGGCTATGAGGGCAGCTACGACGCGGTCCGGCGCTACGCCAAGAAGTGGCGTGTTGAGCGCGGCGCGGCGACGGCGGAAGCCTATGTGCCGCTGAGTTTTGCGCCGGGCGAGGCCTACCAGTTCGACTGGTCGCACGAGATCGTGCTGATCAACGGCACGACAGTGACCGTGAAGGTCGCGCATGTCCGGCTTTGCCATAGCCGGATGCTGTTCGTGCGAGCCTATCCGCGCGAGACCCAGGAGATGGTGTTCGACGCGCACAACCGGGCCTTCGCCTTCTTCAAGGGCACCTGCACGCGCGGCATCTACGACAACATGAAGACCGCGGTCGATAGTGTCTTCATCGGCAAGGATCGCCAGTACAACCGCCGCTTCGTGCGGCTGTGTGGGCATTACCTGGTTGAGCCGGTTGCCTGCACGCCGGCCTCGGGCTGGGAGAAGGGCCAGGTCGAGAACCAGGTCGGGGTGGTGCGCGAGCGCTTCTTCACGCCGCGGCTGCGGGTGACGAGCTATGAGGAGCTGAACGCCTGGCTGCTCGACCGCTGCGTCGCCTACGCCAGGGCGCACAAGCATCCCGAACTTGTCGACCGCACGATCTGGTCGGTGTTTGAGGCCGAGCGCACGCAGCTGGTGCCGATCGGCAGTCCTTTCGACGGGTTCCACGCAACCCAGGCCTCGGTCTCCAAGACCTGCCTCGTTCGCTTCGACAACAACCGGTACTCGGTCAGCTCGCGCGCCGTCGGCCGGCCGGTCGAGATCCAGGCCTACGCCGACCGCATCGTGATCCGCCAGGACGGTGCGATCGTCGGCGAGCACCGCCGCCGCTTCGGCCGCGGCGAGACGATCTACGACCCCTGGCACTACGTGCCGGTGCTCGCCAGGAAGCCCGGCGCGCTCAGGAACGGCGCGCCATTCAAGGACTGGCCGCTGCCGGCCAGCCTGGAGCGGGTTCGGCGCAAGCTGAAGGGCTCGGACGACGGCGACCGCCAGATGGTCAAGGTTCTCGCCGCGGTGCTGACCGACGGCCTGGCCGCGGTCGAGGCCGCTTGCGGCGAAGCGCTCGGCGACGGGGTTCATTCCGCCGACGTCATCCTCAACATCCTGGCCCGCCGGCGGGACCCGGGGCCGACGGCGACGGTGCTGACCCCCGAGGCGCTGCGGCTGCACCACACGCCGATCGCCGATTGCGCCCGCTACGACAGCTTGCGGAGAGCGTCGTGATGGAGCGCAGCGCGGTTCTCGAGCTGATGGCCGAACTCAAGCTTTACGGCATGCGGGCAGCCTACGACGAGGTCATGGCGACCGGCATCAAGCGCCAGCACGAGCCACCACGCATCGTCGGCGATCTGTTGAGCGCCGAGATCGCCGAGAAGAAGGCGCGCTCGATCAAGTACCAGCTCACCATTGCCAAGCTGCCGCTGGCCAAAGACCTCGACGAGTTCGACTTCGCCGGCACGCCGATCAACGAGGCGCTGGTCCGCCATCTGGCGACAGGCGGCTTCCTGGCCGAGCAGCGCAACGCCGTGCTGATCGGCGGCACCGGCACCGGCAAGAGCCACCTCGCCATCGCCATTGCCAGGGCCTGCATCCGTGGCGGCGCCAGAGGGCGCTTCTACACCGTCGTCGACCTCGTCAACCGCCTGGAGAACGAGGCCCGCGCCGGCCGCCAGGGTCGGCTCGCCGATTATCTGACCCGGCTCGACTTCGTCGTGCTCGACGAACTCGGCTACCTGCCGTTCGCCCAGACCGGCGGCCAGCTGCTCTTCCACCTGATCAGCCGCCTCTACGAGCGCACCTCGGTCATCGTCACCACCAATCTGGCCTTCGCCCAGTGGCCCAGCGTCTTCGGCGACGCCAAGATGACGACCGCGTTGCTCGACCGGCTCACCCACCACTGCGAGATCATCGAGACCGGCAACGAGAGCTGGCGCTTTAAACACCGCGCCTGATCGTCGCGAAATCCCCTCCCCGGACCCCACCCCTGGGGCTTGCCCAGGTGGGCAAACAGGTACCTCCCGCGCTGCGCTGCGTCAGACTCGTGGCGGTCACTCCGCTCCGCGCGGGCCCCTCCTGTTCGCTACCGGGACAAGCCCCGACCAATACCAAGAGGGGTCAACATTGGACGCCGATCCGGGGTCAAACTTGGCCGCCGATTGACATGCCACCCCCGATACGCTCTTCGCCCGCCTCCGGGAACTCGGCATCCCGCACGAGACCCACACGCACGCGCCGGTCTTCACCGTGGCCGAATCCGTCGCGCTGCGCGGCATCTTGCCGGGCGGGCACACGAAGAACCTGTTCCTCAAAGACAAGAAGGGCGGATTGTGGCTCGCGGTGATGCTCGAAGAACGGCGCACCGACCTGAAAAAGCTGGCCGATGCGCTGGGAGCGCCGCGGTTTTCGTTTGGCAGCGGCGAGCTTTTGCACGAGGTGCTGGGGGTGCGGCCGGGAAGCGTGACGCCGTTCGCGCTGATCAACGACACGGCGCACCGGGTAACCGTTGTGCTCGACAAGGGAATGCTCGCGCACGCCCCGCTCAACTACCACCCGCTCGAAAACGACCGCACCACGGCGATCGCGCCCGAGGGGCTGATCCGGTTTATCGCGTCATGCGGGCATGCGCCGCGCATTCTCGACCTGGGGCCGCTCGACCGAATCTTGTCTTGAGGGCGCCGTGCCTCCATGTTGTTCGGTGAATCGCGGGAGACGTGCGAATGGCGAGTGAACCTTTGATCGGCGGCGGCATCGGCAACGGCGCGTCCGCAGCGGCGGCGGTCAAGGACGTCACCACCGCCAACTTTATGGCTGAGGTGGTCGACGCGTCGTTTGACACGCCGGTCATCGTCGATTTCTGGGCGCCGTGGTGCGGGCCCTGCAAGCAGTTGGGGCCGATCCTCGAGCGGGTGGTGCGCGGCGCCAACGGCGCGGTGCGCATGGTCAAGCTCAACATCGACGACAACCCCGAGATCGCGCAGCAGATGCGCATCCAGTCGATCCCGGCGGTCTATGCCTTCAAGGACGGGCGACCGGTCGACGGGTTTGTCGGCGCGGTGCCGGAGAGCCAGATCAAGGCCTTTGTCGACCGGCTCGGCGGCGGACGCGGCGGCCCCTCGCCGATCGACGAAGCGCTGGCGATGGCGAAGGAGCATGCGCATAACGGCGACCATGGCAGCGCCGGCGCGCTCTACGCGCAAATCCTCCAGCACGAGCCCGAGCACCCCGAGGCGATCGGCGGGATGGCGAAGGCCCTCGTCGCGGGCGGCGATCTCGCCAAGGCGCATCAGGCACTCGACCAGGCGCCAAAGGAGATCGCGAACCACGCCGAGATCACCGCGGCCCGGGCCGCGCTCGACCTCGCCGAGCAGGCGCAGAAGGCAATGGGCGAATCCGGCAAGCTGCGCGCGCGCCTCGATGAAGATGCCGACGACCACGACGCGCGGCTCGAGCTGGCGACGGCGCTTTTCGGCTCGGGCGACCGCGAAGGGGCGGTCGACGAGCTGTTGACGCTGTTCAAGCGCGACCGCGAATGGAACGAGCAGGCGGCACGCAAGCAGCTTGTCAAATTCTTCGAGGCGATGGGGCCGACCGACCCGCTGACCGTGTCTTCGCGGCGGCGGCTCTCGTCCATGATGTTCTCATGAGCGAAGCCCGGACGCTTCCGGACGTCATCCCGATCTTCCCGCTGACCGGCGTCCTGCTGCTGCCGCGCGGGCGGTTGCCGCTCAACATCTTCGAGCCGCGCTATCTCGCGATGACGCGCGACGCGCTCGGCGGCGAGCGGCTCATCGGCATGATCCAGCCGAGCGATCCCGGCGAGGGCGGGATGAACCCGGCGGTCTATCCGGTCGGCTGCGCCGGACGCATCACCACGTTTTCCGAGACCGACGACGGCCGCTATCTGATTACGCTGACCGGCGTCTCGCGGTTTCGAGTCCGCGAGGAACTGCCGCTGCTGTCGGGCTATCGCCGCGTCATCCCGGAGTGGAGCGCGTTTGCCGGCGACCTCGAACCCGGCGAGCCTCGTTTCGACCGCGACAAGCTGGTCCACGAGCTGAAATCCTATTTCGGCCAGCGCCAGATCGAGGCCGATTGGAGCCTTATCGACAAGGCGCCGGGCGAGCACCTCGTGTCGTCGATCGCGATGCTGTGCCCGTTCGCGCCCAGCGAAAAGCAGGCGCTGCTCGAAGCCGCGGACCTCGACACGAGGGCCGAATTGCTGACCGCGCTCGTCAGCATGGCGTCGATCCCGGCGACCGCCGAGGGCGGCGCGAGCCGGCACTGACCCGGAGGGCGCGATGGAAGGACATGCCGAGATCGATCCACGGCTCCTCGAAATCCTCGTGTGCCCGCTGACCAAGGCGCCGCTGCGCTACGACCGCGAGGCGCAGGAGCTGATCAGCGACGAGGCCGGGCTCGCCTACCCGATTCGCGACGGGATCCCGATCATGCTGGTCGACGAGGCGCGCACACTCGGCGACGACGAAAAGCCGGCGAAGCGGCTGCCGGCCCCATGAGCCAAAGCGAGAGTCGGAGCAAAACCGGCAGGCCCTGGCCGACCGATCTGCGGTTGCGCCGCGCCGCCAAGGAGCTCGACATCACCTTCGACGACGGCAAGCGGTTCACCTTGCCGGCGGAGTACCTGCGCGTCGAAAGCCCGTCCGCCGAGGTGCAGGGCCATAGCCCGGACCAGAAGGTCACCGTCGCCGGCCGCGCCCATGTCGGGATCATGGATCTGGAGCCGGTCGGCAACTACGCGGTGCGGATCAAGTTCGACGACCTGCACGACACCGGCATCTTCACCTGGGACTACCTCTACCAGCTCGGCGTCGAGCACCCCAAGCGCTGGCGCGACTACCTCGCCGCCCTGGGGGAGAAGGGGCTGAAGCGAGAGCCGTAGGTAAGCCCCCATCCCAACTTTTCCCCGCTTGCGCGGGAAGGGGCTCGATGTGCTGGTTGCAGTGGTATCCCCTCCCCTGCGAAGCGGAGAGGGTTAGGGTGGGGATTCAGGGTCCCGCCCCGCCCTATCGGAAGCTCACCAGCGACCGTCGCTGCCGCCCGTCAGCATCGAAATTCGTTGGCTCGAGCCAGGCTTCGAAGGCGGCTTTCACCTTTGGCCACTCGCTGTCGAGGATCGAGAACCAGGCGGTGTCGCGGTTGCGGCCTTTGGTGATCGTGGCCTGGCGGAAGAGGCCTTCGTACTGGAAGCCGTACCGCGCGGCGGCGGCGCGCGACGGCAGGTTGAGGGCATCGCATTTCCACTCGTAGCGGCGATAGCCCAATTCGTCGAAGGCGCGGCGCATCAGGAGGTACATCGCTTCGGTCGCGGCCGGGCGGCGTTGCAGGCGCGGGCTGAACACGACGCCGGCCATCTCGATCGATCCGATTGCCGGCTGGATGTTGTTGTAGTTGCAGACGCCGACCGCCGCGCCCCTCCCGTCCCCGGCGGCCTTGTCGATGATCGCGTGGAACATCGGGTTGTCGCGACCGGCGACGGTCTCGACCCAGGCGCGGTAGTCGGCGAGCGCCGTGAACGGGCCGTAGTTGAAATAGGTGAAGATACTGCCGCCCTGGTCGTCACTGTTGGCGGCGAAGAGGTCGGCGGCGTGGCGTTCAGAATCGAGCGGCTCGACGCGGCAGAAGCGGCCGTCGAGCGGCGTCACCGGCGGGCGCGGGCGCGACGACCACCCCTCGACCGGCATCCCAATCCCCTGGCCGAACTCATTGGCACGCGAGGCAGGCGGCGCGCAGCGGGGGGTCTTCGGCGCATAGAGCGCGACATCGCCCCAACCGCGGGCCGCCTCTGCATTCGGCAGCACGGCGAGGCCGCGATAGTTCATCGAGCGGTCCAGGCCGACCGTCTCCAGCCATGTGACGCCGGGCAGCGACCGATCGGGCGCGTCGCGGTCGAGGACGGCGAGGATCGCGCCGTCTGCGACGGCCGGCGCGAAGTCGAGGCCGGCGAAGAGATTGCGGCGGTAATAGCGGCGATCGACCAGCGGCACGAACGGGCCCATGCCGCGGCTCTTCCGGTAGAGGTCGTTTTCGAACACCGCGGCCGAGGCGATCGAGTACATCGCGAGCGACGGCGGCGGACCGTCATGCAGCGCCCGGAACCGCTGCGCCGACGAGATGCCGGGCACCGCGACCATCGCCGCGAGATGGCCGAGATACCATTCGTCCCAGGCCAGGATGCTCGCAGGATCGGCGAGCCCGCTTTCGCTGGTGAAGATCATTGGATGCCCTTGGTTTCCGGCATGAGGACCGAGAAAATCATCATGCCCACCGCGGCGATCCCGGCAAGGGTCAGAAACGCCGCCGCATATCCGTGCGTGACGACGACCAGCCTGGCAAGCGTCGTCGACAGCGCGGCGCCGACGCCTTGCGCCGCCTGGATCGCGCCGCGAGAAACGCTGAACCGCCCGGTGCCCCAGGTCAGGTCGGCAACGATCAGCGGAAACAGCGCGCCGAAAAGACCGGCGCCGACACCGTCGAGGAGCTGTACCGCGACGAGCCAGGCCGGGTCGTCCGACAGCGTGTAAAGCACGCCGCGGATCGGCAGGATCAGGAATCCCACGAGGAACAAGGGCTTGCGGCCCCAGGCATCGGCCTTGCGCCCGACCAGCAGCGCCATCGGCACCATGACGACCTGCGCCGCGAGGATGCACGCCGACATCGCCGCGGTGCCCTGGTTCTGGTCGCGCAGCGCCAGCTTCTGCCCGACCAGCGGCAGCATCGCCGCATTGGCGAGATGAAACAGCACGATGCAGACGGCGAAGACCAGCACGCGCCGATCGGCCGCGACGGCCGCGAGGCCGGAGGGTTGCCGAGGTGCGTCGCGGGCGCCGTCGACGAGGCCGCGCGCCCGGTCGTGGTCGATCGCGTTAGCGGGGATTGCGGCGATGGGCGCAAACGTCGCCAGCGCCAGGCCTCCGAGCAGGAAGAAGATCGCGGCAGGACCGAATTCATAAGCCGCGCCGCCCGCCAAGACCGCGGCGGCCGCATTGCCGGCATGATTGAACGCTTCATTCCGACCGGTGCGGGCGGCAAAGTGGCGGTGGCCGACGATGCCGAGGCTGATCGCCCCGATCGCCGGGCCGAACACCGCACCCGCCGCGCCGACACCGGCCTGAGCAACCGCCATCGGCCAGAACCCGTCGACCGCCGGCAGCACCAGCGTTCCGGCCATCACCGCCAGCACCGCGGCCGCGACCAGCGCGCGTTTGGCCCAAACCGCATCGACGAGCGCGCCGGCCGGGGTCTGCGCGACGATCCCGGCAACGCCGGCGATGGAGATGACGACGCCGATCTCGGCCTCGTTCCAATGCCGCACCGTCAACAGATAAACCGCGAGATACGGGCCGAGCCCGCCGGCGACGTCGGCGAGGAAGAAGTTCAGCGCGTCGAGCGGCCTTTGGCCGGCCCGGTACGCAGGGACAGGAGCGGCAGGGGTGATCACGATCGCGCCGAAAGCGCCGCCGCGACCGGCCGGTTCCGGCTACTTCTCGCGCAGGAGGAACTCGCGGCCGACCTTGACCATCGGCCTGCCGTCATAGGCGACGATGTCGGCGGTCGCGTAGGTTTCGGTCCACAGCTCGGGAAGGTAGGAGCCGGTGCCGATAACGTCGATCGGCGTCTGGGCGGCGGCCATCATCCGGCACTTGGCTGGGCCGAAGCCGGAGCTGGCGACGATCTTGACATTGGGAAACCCGGCCTCGTTAAGGACGAGCCGGAGCCGCCACAGCGCCGCGGCGGTGACGCCGGTGCCAACGAGGTAGCGCAGCTCCTCCTCGCTGCGGTAGCCGCGGATCGATTGCGGCGCATATTCGGCGAGGATCGCGTAGGAGCGGCCAAGGTCTAGCCCCTCGCAATAGCGCCCGCCGGGCGTGTCCATCCGCAATGACAGCCGCCCGGCCGCGGCCAGCTCCGGAAAACGCCGGGCGCAGGCGACCGCGTCGGTCGTCTCCTGCCCGAAATAATCGATGAGGACCGTCAGGTTCTCGTCGGGAAAGGTCTCGTGGTACATCTCGGCCGCGCGCACGGTCGTGCCGGCATAGCCGATCAGGGCGTGCGGCATCGTGCCGAGCCCCTTGGGGATGCCGAAGAAATGCGCGGTTACATCGGTCGCGCAGCCGACGAACCCGACCGCATTCGCGACCTTTTTTGCATGGGCCGAGCCGACCGCCGCCGCGTACGCCATCATCGATTGCATGTCGGCGCCGGCGCAGTGACGCGCGTCCATCGCGAGGAACGCGACGCCGGGCAGATCCGAGCACATCGCCGAGGCGTTGTAGGCGGCGACGCAGGCCGGTCCGATCTTTTGCAGGAGCAACGTTTCGAGATCGACGAGGTCATGGAACGGCCCGGTGATATACATCAGGGGCTCGCCGGCGCCGACCGCCTCGCCCTCCTCCCTCATCAGCTCGATGTCGAACTTGACCCCGCGCGCCTTGGCCTGTTCCGTCAGGAACTCGACCGCGAGGCGCGGGGTCGAGATCACCGGGCGGCGCATGAACACCGCGTAGGTGGCGGCGCGATCGCCGAAATGCCCGACGATCGCCTTGGTCTTGAGGAAATAGCTGTCGGTGCGGGCCGCCAGCGCGCCCTCGTCCATCGCCGCCACCGCCGGCTCCTATTTCGCCGCCATCGCGCTTGGCCCCGGCAACCCCTTGCCTTGGCGCGCGCTCTTCAATGCCTCGGCGATCTCGAAGGCGAGCTCAAGCGACTGGCTGGCGTTAAGCCGCGGGTCGCAATGGGTCAGGTAGTTGGTGCTCAGGTGGTCTTCACTGATCCCCTGCGCCCCGCCGGTGCATTCGGTGACGTTCTGCCCGGTGAGCTCGAAATGTACCCCGCCGGCCTGCGTCCCCTCGGCCTGATGGACCGCGAAGGCGCCGTGCAGCTCCTTGAGGATGCGGTCGAAGTTGCGGGTCTTGAGCCCGTTCGCGGCGGTCGTCGTGTTGCCGTGCATCGGGTCGATGCACCAGACGACGTTGCGCCCTTCCCGCTTCACCGCGCGCAATAGGCACGGGAGCTTGTCGCCGACCTTGTCCCAGCCCATGCGGGTGATCAAGGTCAGGCGCCCGGGCTCGTTGGCCGGGTTGAGCCGGTCGATCAGCCGCAGCAGATCGTCGGGCTCGAGCGTCGGGCCGCACTTCATGCCGATCGGGTTCTTGATCCCGCGCATGAACTCGACATGGGCGCCGTCGAGCTGGCGGGTGCGATCGCCGATCCACACCAGATGCGCCGAGCAGTCGTAATCTTCGTCGGTCGTCGAGTCGACGCGGGTCAGCGCCTCCTCGTACGAGAGGAACAGCCCCTCATGCGCGGTATAGAATTCGGTCTCGCGGATCTGCGGCGTCGTGTCGGAGTTGAGCCCGCACGCGGCCATGAAGTCGAGCGTCTCGGTGAGCCGGTCGGCGAGCGCCTTGTAGCGCGCCCCTTGCGGCGAGGCGGCGACGAAATCCTGGTTCCACGTGTGGACCCGATGGAGATCGGCATAGCCGCCCTGGGCGAAAGCGCGCAAGAGATTGAGCGTCGCGGCCGATTGGCTGTAGGCCTGGATCATCCGCTTCGGGTCGGGCTCGCGCCCCGCGGCGTCGAAATCGAGGCTGTTGATGATGTCGCCGCGATAGGACGGCAGCGTCACGTCGCCTTGCTTTTCGACGTCGGACGAGCGCGGCTTGGCGAACTGCCCCGCTAGCCGCCCGACCTTCACCACCGGCACCCCGCCGCCAAAGGTCAGCACCACCGCCATCTGCAGCAGCACCTTGAACATGTCGCGGATGTTGTTGGGATGGAACTCGGCGAAGCTCTCGGCGCAATCGCCGCCCAAGAGCAGGAACGCCTTGCCTTCGGCGACGGCCGCGAGGCGCTCCTTCAAGCGCCGCGCCTCACCGGCGAAGACGAGCGGCGGATAGGTGCGCAGCGTATCCTCGACGCGGCGCAAGCCCGCTTCGTCGGAATACCCGGGAACCTGGCGGATCGGCCGGCCGCGCCAGCTCGTCTGTGACCAAACGTCGTTCATCGGGCACCACCTTGGCGCAGGGCCTGCACCATGTCGAGAGTTGGGTTGAGCATCGGACACCTCCAGGTTGGAGGCCGTTCCACCTCTGGCGACATCGGGATTCCGGGATCAAGAAACACGAAAGCCGCCTCGGTGGGCGGCTTCGGAAAAAACGCAAACGCGCTCCTAGGCCGCCGGACTGTACCGACGGTACCAAAATCGCGTGGAAAGGCGGGCTGTCTGCGTCATGGGGCACACCATATAGCGGGATGCGGGGTGGGAGGCAAGGGGCTACGCAGTCAGTCTCGCGGAACGACGTGGGGCCGGAGCAGCGCGGCGAAGTCCTCTTCGGTGAACTGGTGCTCGATGAGCGCGACGACCGGCGCCTCCCAAGCCCCCGAATCGTCGAAGGACAGATCGTAGCCGTTCCGCCGAAGGGAAATGCCACATCGCCTCAAAGGCGGTGCGCTTGTTGCCCTGTTCAAAGACATGCGCCCGGGCAATCCCGGCCATCAGCGCCATAGCCAGGGCGACGATGTCCTCTTCCCCATAGGCAAAGGCATCGCGGGGGCGCGTCGGCGCGCTTCGGGGAAGCCGCGATCACGCAAGAAATGCGTTTCACCGGTCTCGTCTGCTTCCAACTTGTTGTACTGGATGACCGCCTCAACCGGCAGCCAGCAAGGTTCATTTGGCAAGGGCGGCCCGCAGCTTCGGGAAGCGCCTTATGAACTCACGGCTCAACGCCTCGTCATCCACCTCGCCCTTGACCGGACGTGCGCGCAAAGGCTCCTCCCCTCGGGGCGCTTGGCCCCACGGTCGGGAGAGGCTGCCTCCTGCTCGAATGTGTCCATGTCCCCCATGTGATCCCGCTGATGCGTAAGCATAAGCCCGACCGGCATCGTCTTATGAGCGAGGGTCGCCGCTAGGCGTTGGCGCGAGCCCGCCGCTTGCGCTCCTTCGCCGCCCGCTTGGCTTTGCGCTTGTTCGCCCGGATCTTGACACTCGATTTCGCAGAGGTTTTCACGCGTCGCTCCAATCGCCTTGAACCCTACCATAGCACGGCGGAGCGCATTCGCACCCCCGCCCGGTCGTCGACCCTCCCGCCTACTCCGCCGCCGCCTTTTCCGGCGGTCGCACGTACTTGTCGCGCATCGTGACGAATTCCTCAGCCGCGCTCGGGTGGATGCCGACGGTGGCGTCGAATTGCTTCTTGGTGGCGCCGCACTTGATGGCGATCGCGAGCCCCTGGATGATCTCGGGTGCGTCGGGGCCGAGCATGTGGCAGCCGACGACGCGGTCGGTCTTGGCGTCGACGATCATCTTCATAAAGGTGCGCTCGTCGCGGCCGGAAAGCGTGTTCTTCATCGGGCGGAAGCGGGCCTGGTAGATATCGACCTCGCCGTATTGCTTGCGCGCCGCCTCCTCGCTCAAGCCGACCGTGCCGATCGGCGGCTGCGAGAACACGGCCGACGGCACGTCGTTATGATCCATCCGGATCGGGTTGTCGTTGTAAAGGGTTTCGGCGATCGCGCGGCTTTCGGCGATCGCGACCGGAGTCAGGTTGATGCGGTCGGTCACGTCGCCGACGGCGTAGATGTTCTTGACCGAGGTGCGCTGCCATTCGTCGACCTTGATCGCGCCGTTGTCCTCCATCTCGACACCGATCTCTCTGAGCCCCAGCCCCTCGGTATTGGGCTTGCGGCCGGTCGCGTACATGACGCAATCGGTCTCGATCTTGCCGCCGGCGGTCGTGGTGACGGTGTAGCCGGCGCCGGTCTTGTCGATGCGCGCGACTTGGGTCCCACCGCGAATGTCGACGCCACGCTTCCTCATCTCCTCGCCGAGGAACACGCGCAGATCCTCGTCGAACCCGCGCAGCAATTCCGGCTGGCGAATGATCTCGACGACCTCGCTGCCGAACCCGGCGAAGATGCCGGCGAACTCGACCGCGATATACCCGCCGCCGACGATGACGATCCGCCGCGGTCGCTCTTTCAGGTCGAGCGCCTCGTTTGACGAGATCACGTGCTCAATGCCGGGAATCTTCGGCGTCTCGGGCCAGCCGCCGACCGCGACGAGGATGTTTTCCGCCGTATGGCGCTTGCCGTTGACCTCGACCGTGTGCGGGTCGACGACAACGCCGCGCCCGTCGATAATCTCGACTTTTCCGTTCCGCAGCATGTTGACGTAGATGCCGTGGAGCCGGTCGAGCTCCTTGTCCTTGGCAGCGATCAGCGCGCCCCAATCATGCGTCGCCTCCGGCACGCTCCAGCCGAACCCCTCGGCATCGGCAAAGGCGCTCGCGAACTCGGACCCGTACACCAGCAGCTTCTTCGGCACGCAGCCGCGCAAGACACAGGTGCCGCCGACGCGCAATTCCTCGCAGATCGCCGTGCGCGCGCCATAGGCCCCGGCGCGGCGAGTCCCGGCGACGCCGCCCGAACCGGCCCCGATCGTGAACAGGTCGTAGTCATAGCGCGGCATCTCGGGTCACTCCGTATCTCTCTCGATCTTCTGGTTGTCACAACCGGCGGCGCATCGCAAGACTAGACGGCAGCAACGACCCTCACCCTCGCATCGCTGACACGATGGGTCCCTCCCTCTCCCGCAAGCGGGCGAGGGGAATCTGGCGAGGCGCAGAAGCTGCCCCCTCGCCCGCTCGCGGGAGAGGGTGCCCGAAGGGCGGGTGAGGGGTTGGCGAAGGAGAGAACGCATGGATTTCGGTATCGGCATCCCGACGGCGGCAGATTCGTGGAAGGTCGCGGTGCGGGCCGAGGAATTGGGCTTTACCCATGCCTGGTTCTTCGACACGCAGATGATCACCGCCGACCCGTTCGTGTCGATGGCCGTCGCGGCGGTGAAGACGTCGAAGATCCGGCTCGGCACCGGCGTTCTGGTGCCGTCGAACCGGCTGGCCGCAGTGACCGCCAACGCCTTTGCGACGCTCAACGCGCTCGCTCCGGGGCGGATCGATTTCGGCGTCGGCACCGGGTTTTCGGCGCGGCGCGCGATGGGGCTCGGTGCGATGAAGCTTGCCGACATGGAGGAATACATCCGCGTCGTCTACGGCCTCCTCGACGGCGACATCGTCGAGACCGATGTCGAGGGCAAGCAGCGCAAGATCAAGTTTCTCAACCCCGAGATCGGCCTCTTCAACACGACCGACCCGATCAACCTCCACGTCTCCGCCTACGGCCCGCGCTCGCAGGCGCTGACCGCAAAGCTGGGCGCCGCGTGGAAATGCTTCATCCAGGACGTGCCCGGCGGGATCGCCGCGCTCGAAAGCATGCAGAAAAGCTGGACCGCTTCCGGCCGGCCAAGAGACGAGCTCTACGCCACCGCCTGGGCCTGCGGCTGCGTCCTGCGGCCGGGCGAAGACCTTTCGAGCGAGCGCGTCGTCGCCCAATCGGGCCCGCGCGCCGCCGTCCTCCTCCACCGCCACGCCGATCTCGACCAGCAGGGGTGGCAGAACACCACCGTCGTCGAAGCCCCCGAAGGCATCGCCCGAGAGGTCAACGCCTACGTCCAAATGGCCCGGAACCACCAGCCGCAAGACGCCCGCTACCTCAACAACCACCGCGGCCATTTCGTCTTCGTCAAGCCCGAGGAACGCCACCTGATCACCCCCGAACTGATCCGCCGCACCACCTTCACCGCCGAAGAAGGCGAGATGATCCAGCGCTTCGAAGCCCTCCGCGACGCCGGCTGGAGCCAGATCGTGATCCCGGTCGTGCCCGGCCAGGAAGACGCGATGGACGACTGGGCGCGGGTGAAGGCGGCGTTTGGATGATGGAGGCGTAAAGCGGCCAGGGTGAGCAATTCCCGGCATTTTCGCCGTGGACTCTGTTCCACCGCCGCGCGAGCCCGTATGATCCGGACCTGACCGCTTCGGGAGGACGCCATGACGGCTTGGGTCAGGGTGGTGCGCAGCGACCGCGGAGGGATCGGCCAGGATTTTTACGTCGCGGGCAACTATCAGCAGGCCGCGGGAAGGATTGGCACCCCGGCCCTCTCGGAGACCGGAACCGTCCGGTTCGAGACGCTCGATGGCAACGGCGATCCGAACTGGCGCGCCCGCGTCGAGGTGGACGAGACCGCCGGAAACAGCCAAGCCCATCCGCAGATCGTGACCCTTCAGCCCCTCGTGGCGGCAGGCTGACGGTGATGCGGGCGACATCCTTGCGCACCCTGCTGCTCGGCGGGCTCGGGCTGCTGGCGGCCGGGTGCGCCGCGCCGGTTGTGCCGGTGGAACTGCCGCAAATCAGTCAAACGGCCGGCTATCGCTATGGCACGCTCGACCGGCAGGCGCCGAAAGGTCTGGCCCAGACCGCGGTGCTGCTGAGTTTTTCCGGCGGCGGCACGCGTGCGGCGGCGCTGAGCGACGGGGCGCTGCGCGCACTCGCCGAGACGACCGTGCCGACACCAGTGGGTCCGGTGCCTCTCGCGAGCCAGATCGACGTGATCTCGTCCGTGTCGGGCGGCAGCGTCACGGCGGCAAAATTCGCGCTCGACGGCATCCCCGGGCTGGACGGGTTCGAGCGCGGCTTTCTTCACGCCGACGCGCAGGGCAGCATGATCGCCGGCGCGCTGCTCAACCCGACAAAGCTAGTCGCGCCCCGGATCGGCATCCTGCAGAGCTATCTCGACGACAACGTGTTCGATCATCACACCTATGCCGATCTGATTGCGCGGGACCAGCCCGGTGCGGGGCGCCGGCCCTACATCATCCTCAATGCCACCGACATGGCCAACGGGAGCCAGTTTTCGTTTACGCAAGATCAGTTTGACCTGATCTGCGGCGATCTGGCGCCGCTCAGGGTCGCCGACGCCGTCTCGGCCTCGGCGGCCTTCCCGGTGGCGCTGTCGGCACTTACCCTGCGCAACCATGCGCCATGCCCGGCCCAGGACGCGGCGGCCGCGTCGGCGAAGACGGGGTGGGAATCGGACGACGGGCGGCCGGTTCCGAGCCGGGTGCTCGACGATCACACCGCCAAAGCGCTTCAGGGCGTGAATTACCCGAGCGCCCAAAATCTCGCCCGGTTCCGTCGCGGGACCGAGGCGCTGACCTACCTCAACCGCTACGGCAAAAAGGATTACGTCCAGCTCCTCGACGGCGGTCTCGCCGACAATGTGGGCCTCACCGTGCCGCTCATCCTGCTGACTTCGGGATCGCTGTCGCCGTCGATACAAAGCTGGGTCAACACGGGCACGGTCAGCAATCTGCTGTTCGTCGTCGTCAATGCGCGGAGCCAGGACGACAACAGTTACGGATCGTCGCCCAGCCCGCCGGGGATCGTCGACACCCTGCTGACGACGATCGGCGCCCCGATCGACGCCAACAGCTTCCAGCTCGTCGACCAGCTCACCGCGGCGTTCGACCAGCGCCTTAAGCAGGACGCGATCGTTATGGTCGATTTCGACTTCATCAAGGATTTCCGCTGCCGCGAGCATTTCCACAACATCGCCACGAGCTGGGCGCTGCCGGGGCCGCAAGTCGACGAACTGATCGCGCTCGGCCGGGCGATGGTATTGCAGGCACCGCGCTACCAGGCGCTCGTCCACGCTCTCGGCGGGACCGCCCCGCCGCCCGGGCCGACAGTCGACGACATCTGCGCCCCGTACGCGTCCAGGCCGGTCGCCGCGGTTCGCTGACAAGTCCCTTTTGCTGTATAGCCGCGTCTGCGATCGCTACCGCGGAAGGACCAGCCATGCCCGATGATGTCACCCCGACCACCCAGCGCATCTCCCATGCGGCGCTGATCCAGTTCATCGCTTCGGCGTACAGCGCAGCGGGCATCCCCACCGCCGATGCGGCGAAGGCGGCGGAGCTAATGTCGCGGTCGGATATCTCGGGGGCGGACGGGCATGGCGTGTTCCGGCTGCCGCAATATGTGCGGCGGATCCAGAAGGGCGGGCTGAACAGGACGCCCGAGATCAAGGTGATCCGGCGGGCGAAGGCGACGGCGCTCGTCGATGGCGATAACGGGCTCGGCAGTCTTGTGATCGCGCGGGCGGTCGAGGAGGCGATCGCGCTCGCCAAGGAAAACGGGGTCGGCTGGGCCGGGACGCGCAACGGCAACCATGCCGGCGCGGCGGCCGTGTATGCGGCGATGCCGGTCGAGCACGACATGATCGGGCTCTATTTCGCGGTCGGTAATGCCAACCACCTGCCGCCCTGGGGCGGGATCGACATGCTGCTGTCGACCAACCCGATCGCGGTCGCGGTGCCGGCGCTCGAGGAGCCGCCCTTGGTGCTCGACATGGCGACGACGGTCGCCGCTTACGGCAAGGTCAAGGTTGCCGCGCAGCAGGGCAAGACGATGCCCGAGGGCTGGATGATCGACCGCCAGGGCCAGCCGCTGACCGACCCCAACCGTTCGGATGACGGGTTCCTCCTGCCAATCGGCGGGTACAAGGGCGCGGCGATGTCGCTGATGTTCGGGCTCCTCGCCGGCACGCTCAACGGCGCCGCCAACGGCGAAGACGTCGTCGATTTCAACCACGACGACACCACCCCGACCAATACCGGCCAGGCGATCTGCGTCCTCGACATCAAGGCCTTCGCCGAGCCGACCGCGTTCAAGCGCCAGGTCGACAGCGTGATCCGCCAGCTCCACGGCTCGGCGCTGCTCCCCGGCTTCGACCGCATCCGTCTTCCCGGCGAAGACCGCGCCGCCCGCATCGCCGAGCGCCGGGAACGCGGCATCCCGATCCCGGGTTCGCTAAAAGCGGCGCTCGACAAGATGGCGGGGGAATTGGGGATCAAGCGGCTGCTGGGCTAACTAAACGCCGTGCGTCCTTTGAGACACCCGCTCCGTGACTTCGTCGGGACGAGGGATGCTTGTAATGCCACCAGCCGTTAGTGCGATGCTCCATCGTTCCTCATCCTGAGGAGCGGGCGCCGCCCGCGTCCCGAAGGACGGACGAAGCCACTGCAATCCCGAGGCTCATATGACCATCCTCGTCGAAACCCGCCCCAACTACCGCGTCATCACGCTGAACAGGCCGGATCGGCTGAATTCGCTCAATACGCAGATGCACGAGGAGCTCATGTGGGAGCTCGATGCGGCGGAGACGGACGAGGAGTGCCGGGCGATCCTGCTCACCGGGGCTGGGCGCGGATTTTGCGCGGGGCAGGACCTCCAGGACGTGCAGGTCACGGATGGCGAGGTGCCGGATTTGCGCGCGGTGCTGGAGCGGTACAACGCGCTCGTGCGACGGCTGCGCGGGCTCAGGATGCCGGTGGTGTGTGCCGTCAACGGGGTCGCGGCGGGGGCCGGGGCCAATCTGGCGTTTGCCTGCGACATCGTGCTGGCGGCGCAGTCGGCTAATTTCATCCAGGCGTTCTCGCGGATCGGGCTCATCCCGGATTGCGGCGGGACGTGGTTTCTGCCGCGGCTCGCCGGGTCGGCGCGGGCGCGGGCGCTGGCGATCCTGGCGGAGCCGCTGCCGGCCGAGCGGGCGGCGGAATGGGGGCTCATCTGGCGAGCGGTCGAGGACGACAAGCTCGGCGAGGAGGCCCTCAGCCTGGTCGCGCGCCTGGCCGAGGGAGCTACGGTCGGGTATGCGCTGATCAAGCAGGCGCTCGACGCTTCGGAGGCGAATTCACTCGACGCGCAGCTCGATCTCGAACGCGATCTGCAGCAGGAGGCGGCGGAGACGCCCGATTATGCCGAGGGCGTGCGGGCGTTTGTCGAGAAGCGGGCGCCGAAGTTTACCGGCAGGCGGTAGCAAGCAAGGGAGCATGGGCGTCCCGCCGGCAATCCAACGAAAAACTTGCGGGCGGGGACGCCTTCGCTCCTTTCCTCTATTTATACGGCGTCTATTATACGGCGTCGTAGTCGAGGGTGAGGTGGTCGGTCAGCGGCCTTGCCTGGCAGGTGAGGATAAAGCCGGCGTCGATCTCCCACTGCTGCAGCGAATAGTTGACCGCCATCTCGGCCTTGCCGTCGACGAGGCGGGCGCGGCAGGTGCAGCACATCCCGCCGCGACACGAATACGGAAGGTCGAGCCCGGCGGCGATCGCAGCGTCGATGATCGGCGTGTTCTCCGGCACCGGGACCTCATGGCGGCGGCCGTCGATGACGATCGACGCAATCGTGGCGGGGCGCGACTCGGAGCCGACCTCGACCGGCGGCGCGGCGTGGCCGCCTTCGCCGGCGAGGAAGTATTCGCGGAGAATGCGGTCGGGACGTAGACCCATTTCGGCGAGGGTCCCGGCGGCGGCGTCCATCATCGCCTCGGGGCCGCAGAGGAAGGCACGGTCGATCGCGGCGATGGGCACCAGCGCCGGCAGCAGGCGGCGGATATGGTCGGGGTCGAGGCGGCCGCTCAAGACGGGGACGTCCTGCGCCTCGCGGCTCAGCACATGGGTGACGGAGAACCGGTCGAGATGGCGGTCCTTCAGCCGCGCCAGTTCCTCGGCGAAGATGATGTCGCGACCGGTGCGGTTGCCGTAGAGAAGGAAAAAGCGGCTTTTTGGCTCGCGGCCGAGGATCGACTTGATCAGCGACAGGACCGGCGTGATGCCCGAGCCGGCGGCGATTGCGAGGTAGTGCCGGGCCGCTGCGGCGCGGAGCGGGATGGTGAAGCGTCCTTCGGGGGGCGACACGTCGATCTTGTCGCCGACCTGGAGAGCATCGGCGACAGCGGAGAAGACGCCCCCCGGGACGCGCTTGACGGCGACACGGAGTTCACCGTCGTCGAGGCCGGAGCAGATCGAATAGCAGCGGCGGATGTCGATGCCGTTCGGCCTGGCGCGGAGCGTCAGGTATTGGCCGGGCTTGAAGCGGAAGGCGGGGTGCAATTCGGGCGGCACGGTGAAGGCGATCGAGACGCAATCCGGTGTCTCGCGGCGCAGATCGGCGATCGCGAGAGGGTGAAACCGGCCTCTCACCACGTCGCACCCGGATAGGCCCGCTGGAGGAACTGCATCTCGGCGAGGACGTAGCCGAGATGCTCGGAATGGCGTCCGCGGCGCCCGCCCGATTGCATATACCCCGCTTGCGGCCTCGCGAGGGCGGCGCGGGCGAGTGTGCGGTCGACCGTCTCGTCCCAGGCGGTACGCACGGCTTGGGGGAGACCGTCGAACATCTCGCCGGTGTACATCCAGAGGGCGTCGAGGGCGGCCTGGGTGCGGCGGCGACTTTCCTCGGTGCCGTCGCCGAGGCGAACCAGCCATTCGCCGAAATGGCGCAGGTGATACGCGGATTGGCGCGCGGCCTCCTTGGCGATATCCGCGAAGGTCGGGTCGGCGGAGGTCGTCTCGTTCTGCCAGTACGGCGTGGCATAGGCGGCATAAAGGAAGTGGCGGGTGACCGTCATCGCGAAATCGCCGTTGGGTTGCTCGACGAGGAGGAGGTTTTTGTATTGCGGGGCGTCGCGGAGATAGGCGAGCCCGTCTTCGTCGCGGCCTGTGCCCTCGATCTCGCCGGCGTATTGATAGAGGCGGCGGCCGGTGCCGATCAGATCGAGCGCGATGTTGCCGAGTGCCAGCTCCTCCTCGAGCAGCGGCGCGTGGCCGGTCCATTCGCTGAGGCGATGGCCGAGGATCAGCGCGTCGTCGGCAAGGGCGAGGAGGCGGTCGAACGGGACCATCACATGTCGCCAACCTCGTCCGGCAATGTATAAAAGCTCGGGTGCCGGTAGGGTTTGGCGGGTTCGAACAGGGTCACTTCGTCGGCGGGGTCGGAAGCGGTGATCGCGGACGAAGGCACGACCCACAGCGAGATGCCCTCGTCGCGGCGGGTGTAGGTGTCGCGCGCGGCCTGCAGGGCCATCTCCGCATCGGCGGCGTGGACGCTGCCGACATGCCGGTGCGCGAGGCCGCTGCGAGCGCGGATGAAGACTTCCCAGAGCGGGGTCAAGGGTTCGGATGGACGACCGCTTTGCGTCCTTCGGGACGGCTGCTTCGCAGCAACCTCCTCAGAGTGAGGAGGATTGGAGGCTGCCATTTACTCTGCTGCCTCATCCTGAGGAGCGGGCGCAGCCCACGTCTCGAAGGACGCATCACGCTGATGCCGCCTGTGCTTCGCCGCGTAAGCCAGCGCCGCCTCCCGCACCCACGCCCCTTCTTCGACCGCCTCCCGGCGCTGCTGCAGCCGCTGGCGGTTGCAGGGGCCGTTGCCGGAGATGACGGCGCGGAATTCGGCCCAGTCGATCTCGCCGCCTTTCCAGTGCCCCGAGGCCGCGTCGAACGCGAGGTCGGGGTCGGGCATTTTGAGGCCGAGCACCTCGGCCTGCTTGACGGTCACGTCGATGAAATGCTGGCGGAGTTCGTCGTTGGACTGGCGCTTGATGCGCCATTTCATCGACTGGTCCGAATGCGAAGAGTCGGCATCGTGGGGGCCGAACATCATGAGGCTCGGCCACCACCAGCGGTCGAGCGCGTCCTGCGCCATCGCCTTCTGCTCCGGCGTACCGCGGCAGAGGGACAGCAGAATCTCGTAGCCCTGGCGCTGGTGAAAGCTTTCCTCCTTGCAGATGCGGATCATCGCTCGGGCATAGGGGCCGTAAGAGCAGCGGCACAGCGTGATCTGGTTGATGATCGCCGCCCCGTCGACGAGCCAGCCGACCGCACCGATATCGGCCCAGGTGAGGGTCGGGTAGTTGAAGATCGACGAATAGCGGGCGGCGCCGGTGAGCAGCTGCTCGACCATTTCCTCGCGCGAGATGCCGAGCGTCTCGGCGGCGGCATAGAGGTAAAGGCCGTGCCCGGCCTCGTCCTGCACCTTGGCGAGAAGCTGGGCTTTGCGCTTCAAGGTCGGGGCGCGGGTGATCCAGTTGCCCTCGGGCAGCATGCCGACGACCTCGGAATGTGCATGCTGCGAGATCTGGCGGATGAGCGTGCGGCGGTAGGCCTCGGGCATCCAGTCGTTGGGCTCGACCTTTTCCTCACGCGCGACCCGCGCCTCGAACCGTTCGATAAGTGCCGCGTCTTCGCTCATAGGCTCAATATAGTCGCTCCGACGCATGGCGGCCCGGCAAAAACGCCGGAAAACGCATGGCACAGATTGCGAAAGCTGGGTTACAGTCGAAAAAGGTCTCGGTGGCTTATCATCGGGCAACGACGCACCAACGCCGTGGGAGATTGAGCTGATGCAATACAAGCGAATTTCGGCTGATTGCCATCTCGACATGCTCTGGCTGCCGCCAGACCTGTTCACGTCGAACGCGTCGAGCAAGCTGAAAGACCTGATGCCGTACGTCGAAAAGGACGCGAATGGCGTGGAGGTCTGGACCGACAAGAGCGGCGCCAATTACGGCATGCCGGGCGGGGTCGGGGCCACCGGCACGCCGCATGTTCCTGGCAAGCAGCTGCGCGCCGACAAGATGGCCGAGGCCGGTCTCTACAGCGATTACTTCACAAAGGGTCTGCGGCGTCCCGGCGACCCGCATCTGCGCGTCAAGGAGTTGGACCGCGACGGTGTCGATGCCGAGGTGATCTACGGCATCCTCGCGGCCTGCGCCAAAATGCAGGATCCGGAAGCCGCCGACGAGATGCTGCGCATCTACAACGACTTCATGCACAACTTCTCCAGCTATTATCCCGAGCGCATGATCGGCCTCGCCTGCCTGCCCTACAACAATATCGAGGGCGCCGCCCGCGAAGTCCGGCGCGTCGCGAAGCTGGGGATGAAGGGCGTCGAGCTTTCCTGCTCGTGGCACATGACGGGGATGTGGCACCCGATGTGGGATCCACTATGGGAGGCGGTGAACGAGACGCAGCTCCCGCTGCATTTCCACACCTTCCCGGCGACCGATCCCGAGCTGCGCAAGACGCTCGAGCCGGAAGTTTCGCGCCGGATGACCTATAGCGGGCTCGTACGTTTCCAGATGACGCTGGCGACGATCCTGACCGACCTGATGGGCGCGGCGGTATTCGAGCGCTTCCCGAACATCCGCGTCGTCTTTGGCGAAAGCGGGATCGGCTGGATCCCCTACGTCATCGACCGCATGGACTTCGAGTACAAGGACCAGTACCAGGACCTGAAGCTGAAGAAGATGCCGAGCGAGTACTGGCGCAACCAGTGCCGGGCAACGTTCCAGTACGACCGCATCGGCACCAAGCTGATCGAGGATATGGGCGTCGAGACCCTGATGTGGGGCTCGGACTTCCCGCATCCCGACGGCGTGTGGCCGGAATCGGTGAAGTACATCGACGACCAGTTCAGCCACCTGCCGGCCGACGTCAAATATGCGATGACGTGCGGCAACGCAGCGAAGTTCTACGGTTTGACAAACTGACTTAACGGCCTGCCGCTAAGTCGTCCCCGGACTTGACCCGGGGATCTATGGGCGGAAGCGAGAGCCGGGTGGTCATACACCCGGCTCTCGCCAAATCTCCCCTCCCCCGGAGTTGATCCGGGGGTCTACGCCTTTAAGACGTGGGTGGCCGGGTCAAGCCCGGCCAAGGCGATAAGGGATGGAACGGGTCGCGCGATGGGCGATCCGGAAGGGCTTCAAATCTGGCGAGCGTGAAAACCCGGTGCGAGGGTCGCAGCGGGTTCGTGTGTGCGGGGCACTTTGTTGCTGGAGGAAGCCTTTATGGACCGGACGATCGAACAGCGCACGATGCGCAAGGTGTATTGGCGCATCCTGCCGTTCACCGGGCTTTTGTACCTGATCTGCTATATCGACCGGGTCAATGTCGGGTTCGCGGCGTTGACGATGCGGGGCGATCTGGGGCTCAGCCAGGCGGCATTCGGCCTTGGCGCCGGCACCGCCTTCTTCATCGGCTATTTCATCCTCGAGGTGCCGAGCAACGTGATCCTCGACAAGGTCGGGGCGCGGCTGTGGATCGCACGGATCATGATTACCTGGGGCATCGCCTCGGGCTGCACCGCGCTCGTGACCGGCGAGTGGAGCTTTTATCTGGTCCGGTTCTGCCTCGGTCTCGCCGAGGCCGGGTTCTTCCCGGGCATGGTGCTGTTCTTCACCTATTGGTTCCCGACCGTGCATCGCGGCCGGATCATCGCCGGGTTCATGACCGCGATCCCGATCTCGATCGCGATCGGCGCCCCGGTGTCTACGAGCCTCCTCGAGCTCAACGGGCTCCTCGGCCTCGCCGGTTGGAAGTGGATGTACATCTGCGAGGCGGTGCCGGCCCTGGTGCTCGGCATCTTCGTCCTCTTTTTCCTGACCGACCGGCCGGAGCAGGCGAACTGGCTGCTTCCCGACGAAAAGGCATGGCTGTCGACCGAGCTGGCGCGCGAGCGGCGCGAGGTCGAGGCGGGGCGCGCGTTCGGCATGCTGCAGGCGATGGTGAACCCGCGGGTCCTGGCGCTGGCGGCGATCTATTTCGGCGTCGCCGCGGCGAGCGTCGGGCTCGTCATGTTCCTGGCGCAGATCATCAAGGAGCTCGGGCTCTCCAATCTGATGACCGGGTACGCCGCGGCGATCCCTTACATCGTGGGGACGATTGGCATGGTCGTGCTGGGATACATCACGGACAGGACGCAAGAGCGGCGGTGGAACTGCTTTGTCGCCTGCCTGATCGCGACGGCGGGGCTGGCGATCGCCGGCATCACGCACGGCACCTGGTGGTCGCTGGTCGGGTTGTCGATCGCCACGGTGGGATTCTATGGGATGAAGCCGTCGTTCTGGCCGATGCCGTCGCTGTTCCTGACCGGCACCGCGGCGGCGGCCGGGATCGCCTGGATCAACGCGGTCGGCAACCTCGCCGGCACGGTGACGCCGTTTATCGTCGGCTGGACCAAGGACGTGACCGGGAGCTTCGCCGGCGGGCTGTACGCCCTCGCCGGCTTTGCGCTGTTTTCGGCGCTGGTAACGCTGTTCGCGCTGCCCTCCGACCGGAAGCGGCACGACGACCTGCCGCGCGGATTGCGCAGCCCGGCGGAGTAGCACTACCCTCCGCCGCATGACGGCGGACACATCGCGGATTGCCCACGGCGGCAAGGGTCTTTACGGCGCGCGGGTCGGCATCTTGATGCTCGAATCGCGCTTTCCGCGCATTCCCGGCGACATGGGGAACGCGCTGACCTGGCCGTTCCCGGTGCTGTTCAAGGTCGTCGCCGACGCGTCGCCGCGGCGGGTCGTCGAGCAGAAGGCCGCGGGCCTGCTCGACGGGTTTCTCGACGGCGCAGCCGAGCTGGTGCGGCTCGGTGCCGACGGAATCACGACGACCTGCGGGTTTCTGAGCCTCTATCAGCGCGAGATCGCCGCGCATGCCGGCGTCCCGGTGGCGACGTCGAGCCTGATGCAGATCCCGTTTATCGGGCGCATCCTGCCGCCCGGCAAGCGCGTCGGCGTGATCACGATCAGCGCGAGGAGCCTCGGCCGCGAGCACCTGATCGCGGCAGGCGCCGACCCCGAGACGCCGGTCGTCGGCACCGATGACGGCCGCGAGTTCACCCGCGCCATTATCGGCGACGAGATGCGGCTCGACGCCGCCCTGGCCGAGCGCGACATCCTCGACGCCGCCGACACGCTGCGCGCGGCGCACCCGGACACCGGTGCGATCCTCCTCGAATGCACCAACATGGTGCCGTACGCACGCGCCGTGCACGAGCACACGCGGCTGCCGGTGTT
Source organism: Allostellaceae bacterium (assembly GCA_036489765.1). Lineage (GTDB taxonomy): Bacteria > Pseudomonadota > Alphaproteobacteria > ATCC43930 > CGMCC-115725 > DATARH01. The sequence goes on from DASXFE010000014.1 coordinate 29,221, forward strand.
CAGCATCTACAGCTTTGTGACCTGGTTCCAGGCCGGGCTCGCACCGCGCGATTTCGGCCCGCCTGGCAGCCGCCCCGGCGAATGGCGCGAGCGATGAGCACCGTCTCGCTTCGCCTTGCCACGGTCGAGGATTGCGGCCTGATCCTCCATTTCATCCGCGAGCTGGCAACCTTCGAGAAAGAGCCCGACGCGGTCGTCGCGACCGAAGACGATCTGCGCCGCCACGGTTTCGGACCGAACCCGCACTTTGAGACGCTGATCGCCGAATTCGAAGGCGAGCCGGCCGGGATGGCGCTGTTCTTCCCCCGGTTTTCGACCTGGGAGGGCCAACCGACCCTCTTCCTCGAAGACATCTTCGTGACCGAGGCGACGCGGAAGCACGGGGTCGGCCGTATGCTAATAACCGCCCTCGCCCGGATCGCGCTCGACCGCGGCTGGGGCCGGATCGACTTCCACGTCCTCGACTGGAACCCCGCCCGCGGCTTCTATGAACGCCTCGGCTTCGAGCATGCCACCGAATGGCTCCGCTACGGCGCTAGCCGCGACGGGCTCATGCGGCTGGTGGCAGAAGGCGAATAAGCGCTACCAGACGGTCGGAACGCCGTAATCGGAAAAGACGTGATCGACGGTCAGGACCGTCAGCGACTCGGCTCGCGCCGGCGCGATCATGATCCGGTCCCATGGATCGCGATGCGGCCCGGGCAAGAATGCGGCGGTGAGGGCATGGTCGAAGGAGATGGCCAACACATCGATCCGTTCACGATGAAGCCAGCGAAGCAGGTTAGCCGCGATCAGCGGCATCCGCCTTGATCTCTCTTTGTACGCGGGCTCATAGGCAACGATGGCGCTGACGAAGAGGTCGTTGTCGGGATCACGTATGGTTGCTCTAGCAGGGACAGATAACCGCGGGCTGTCGTTCAGCCGCCATACGAGTGCGTGCGTATCGACGAGCAATCTCAAGAGGTCGACTTCGCTAAGCTGATGCCGAACTCGGCTATGAATTTTCCCTCGGCGGCGTCGAGGTCTTCCGGAGCCATAGGTTCCAGGAAATCTCGTCGGGGATGCTCATATGACGCCAGGCACCCGGCTTCCGCAGGCGCTTCCGCGCGAGTGGCGCCAGCCGCGCCGACGGTTTGCCGGCGCGGGCGATGACGAACTCCCCACCGCCGAGCACTCGTTCGAGAAGCTCGGACAACTTAGCTTTTGCTTCGGCGATGTTGACTTGGCATCCCATCGTCCTGCCTCCTGTGCGCCGTCATATGGTCACGAGCGAATTCTGGTCAGCCAACTTGGCCAATTCAGCCCATCCCTTCAGCGGAGACACCCAATGCTCGACGTCTGGTCCTGGCCGACCCCGAATGGCCAAAAGGTGCATATCGCGCTCGAGGAACTGGGGCTCGAATACAACATCATCCCGGTCAATATCGGCGCCGGCGACCAGTTCAAGCCCGAGTTCCTGAAGATCACCCCGAACCACCGCATCCCGGCGATCGTCGATCCGGATGGGCCGGGCGGAAAGCCGTTCACGCTGTTCGAGTCAGGTGCGATCCTCATCTACCTGTCGGAAAAAGCGGGCGGGAAGCTGATCCCGAAGGACCCGGCGGGGCGGTTCAAATGCCTCGAATGGATCATGTTCCAGATGGGCGGCGTCGGCCCGATGTTCGGCCAGTGGAACCATTTCGGCGCCTATGCCCCGGAAAAGATCCCCTATGCGATCGCGCGCTACACCAACGAGGCGAACCGGCTGACACGGGTCCTGAACAACCGGCTTGGCGAGACGCGGTGGCTCGCCGGCGACGAGTACAGCATGGCTGACATCATCACCTTCCCGTGGCTGCACACCGGCAACCAGCAATCACCACGGTTTGATGAGCGCGGGTACATCAACCTCGCCGAATTCCCGAACGTCAAACGCTGGTACGACGAGATCGCCGCCCGCCCAGCCGTGCAGCGCGGACTTGCGCTGCTCACCGAAGTTCGTGAGCAGAAAGCAATCAGCGAGGCCGAACGCGAGGTCTATTTCGGCAAGACGCAGTTCCAGGCTCGGTAAAGCTCTTTCCCCTCGCCCGCATTGCGGGCGAGGGGATTTTTGTGATCAGCCCTGCAGGTCCACCACCCGCATCCAGGCGAGGCGGGCGTCGTGGTCGGGGTCTTGGGCGACCTGGCATTTCGTGTCGAAAAGCATCGTCGCGCGATCGGTCGGATCGTAGGTTGGCCAGGTCGGGAGCGCGGCGGTTTGCGGTGAGCCGGTTCGGGCGAAGCTGGCCCAGGCGTCGGACATGATCGCAGCGAGTTCGGCGGCGCCGGGAGCACCCTTAGTCGTGTCGGGGATATCGGGCGTGTCGAAGACGAACGGCAGGTCCATCGCGTGGTGCGCCTTGAGCCGGCCGCCCTGGAACGGCGAGCGCCAGTCGAGGGAATACATGTACACAGGGGCCGGCTGGGCCGATTTGCGCTCGGCGAGAAGGACTGTGCGGACCCAGAAATTCGAGCCGGTCAGCGCCGCGATCAGCCGGTCGCCGGGGGTGCCGTCAGGGTAGGCGGCGACGACCCGGGCGGCCTCGGCGCCGGCGATGGCGGCAACCCGGCGGTGGAGCGACTCGCCGGTGACGCGGCCATGCCAGACCTCGTCGTCATCGGCGAGGAAGAAACCGGATTCCTCGCGCGTGCCGCCGATCAGCAGCGGGATGTCGGCCGCAATCGCCGGCGCCGCGGGATCGAACGGCTGGTGCGGCAGGTCGGTGCCGTCCGCCACCGGACCGAAATCATAGCGGTCGAGGAGCTTCCAATTCGAGCCGCCAACGGTGCGCGAAGCCGCCGCCATGGCGCCTTGCACCGTGCGATAGGGGAGTTTTTGGAGGCCGTCGCAATCGGTGCCGAGCTCCTTGAGCACGGCGTCGGCAAGCGCGGCGCCGCGCTCGCGGGTCGAGACGCGGATCGTCGCGCCGCTTTGCACGACGGCCTTGTGGAAGAGCCCCTTCGCCGCCGGCATCGCGAGGAGCACGCTGACCTTTCCGCCGCCGCCCGACTCGCCGAAGATCGTGACGTTGCCGGGGTCGCCGCCGAAATTCGCGATGTTGTCGCGCACCCAACGCAAGGCGGCGACGAGGTCGAGCGTGCCGGCGTTGCCGGAATGGGCGAAACGCGAACCGCCGCGCCCGGCGAGATCGAGATAGCCGAGGATGTTGAGGCGGTGGTTGACGCTGACCACGACGACATCGCCGCGCCGCGCCAGGTTCTCGCCGGCCGTGACCGCACGGTTGCCCGAGCCATAGGCAAAGGCGCCGCCGTGCAGCCATACCATGACCGGGCGCTTCGCATTGTCGAGGCCGGGGGTCCATACGTTGAGGCTGAGGCAGTCCTCGCCTTCCGGTGTGTTATCGGGCGGGCCGAGGACAGTCGCGAGCTCCGGCCGCTTGTCGGCGCGGAGCGGTGATTGCGGGGCGTGACCGCGATAGTCGAGCGCGTCGCGGACACCGGACCAGGGCGCCGGCGGCTGCGCCGGCATGAAGCGGTTGGCGCCCTCGGTCGCGGCCCCATAGGGAACGCCCTTGAAGGCGTGGGTGCCGCCCGAGGTGGCGCCCCGGAGCTTCCCGGAAGCGATTTCGACGATCGGCGACGGCGTGATGGTCAGAACGTCGTTTGCCATGGCGGTCCCCTTCCTTTTCGGCGTCATCCCGGCACAGGCCGGAACCCACTGACGGGCTGCTCGTACGTTTGATCTGTGGGTCCTGGCCTGCGCCGGGACGACAGCTACTTTGAGTCCTGCTTCCTCCGACGATGCACCGCCGGGGCGAGGGCGCACAAGAGTTCCCACATCATCGTCGCGCCGACGAGGGCGGTGTTGCCGCTGGGATCGAAGGGCGGGGAGACTTCGACGACATCGGCGCCGACGAGGTCGAGACCGGCCAGGAGACGGAGCATGCGCTGTGCCTCGGCGGTCGAGAAGCCGCCGATCTCGGGCGTGCCGGTACCAGGAGCGTAGACCGGGTCGAGACCGTCGACATCGAAGCTGACGTACACCGGACCGCCGCCGACAATGCGGCGGGCCTCGTCGATCACCGCCTCCGGGCCGAGGCGAAAATACTCCTCGATGTGGACGATGCGGATGCCGGCACTCTGCGCCCAGTCCTTCTCGTCTGCGGAATAAATGGAGCCGCGGATACCGATCTGGATCATCCGGTGCGGGTCGATCAACCCCTCCTCGACGGCGCGGCGGAACGGGGTGCCGTGCGTGTATTTCTGGCCGCCGAAATACTCGTCGGAGGTATCGGAATGGGCGTCGAAATGGACGACCCCGACCGGCCGCTCGCGGGCGATCGCGCGCAGGATCGGGAGCGTGACGAGGTGGTCGCCTCCGGCGGACAGCGGGGCGGCGCCGGCCTTGTGCAGGGTCGCAAAAAATGCCTCGATCCGCGCGAGCGAGTCGTGCAGGTCGATCGGGTTGACCGGTGTGTCGCCGTGATCGCCGACCCGGCACAGCTCATACGGCGACACCAGTGTCGCGTGGTGCACCCGGCGCATCAGCGTCGACATGTTGCGCATCTCGCGTGGCCCGTGGCGGGCGCCGGGACGGAAGGTCGTGCCGCCATCCCACGGCACCCCCACGATCGCGATGTCGAGCTTGGCGGGGTCGCGCTCGATGGGGAGGCGCATGAACGTGGCGACCTCGCCGAACCGGGGCACGACCATGCCCGACAGCGGCTGAGGCAAATGGGTGTTTGGCATGGCTCTTATATAGGATCGTTGCCGACATGATCGAAGCGGGGGATGGTGAGGCTGCGACACGAACGTTTCAGGTGAATGACGCCATGACGACCCCTGCCGCCGCACCGCAAGCGCCCCATCCGGCCGCTTTTGGCCGCAACGCCGTCATCTTCGTCGCGGTCTCGGCCCTCATCATCGGCAATTTTCTCTACCGGCTGGTGGCGCCGGCGCACGAATACCCGATGCGTAGCGAGCAGGTTCTCGATATTGGCCTCGACATCCTGCTGCTCGCCGCCCTCCTGGGCATGAAAAGACAGGCGGCGTGGCTGCAAGTGCTGTTCTGGATCGCGCTCGCGGCGGCGATCGGCTCGCTCCTGATCCGCGTTCTCGGCGGCGATGCCAGCTGGTGGACCGGGCACTTGGTCTACTACATCGAGCCGCGCTAACCTCGCCGCCGACCCCAGTGAGGAGCGCCCGACCATGCCCACCGCGATCCGGGAAAGGCGTAAGTTCTGATTGCCATGCGTCTCAGATTTGGCCTGACCGTCGCCGCTCTGCTGTCGCTGACGGCTTCCGCGTGGGCGCAGGCGCCGACGCCGCTCGGCAGCCCGCTGCCGCCGCCGGGGCCCCTGCCCGGCTCGCCGCCGCCCGGCCCGCCGGCCGCCGGGCCGCCGCCGGAAGCCGCAGCGCCGGAGGGACGGGAGTTTTGCCACCAGTCGGTGTCGTTTTCCGTCGCGCCGCCGGACAGCGTGCCCGACGCCTATCGCGCCTTTGTCGGCATCTTCAGCGACGCGGCCTGGAACCCGCAGCTTTGCGCGGCGCTGATCGTCGAGAACGTGACCCATGACGGGGCCGCAACGATCATCTATGTCGATGGTCCCATGGGTGGAAACGGGCGCGGGACCGGCAGGGTGCTTAACGGGACCGGGGTCATCCAGCAAGGCGAGCTCAAATTCCAGAATTCGGACGGGACGCAGTTTTCGTTCAAGCCGTTCTATTCCGATCTCGACGGCCATCTGGTGACGCCGAAAGGCCAGGCCTACCAGACGATCTTCAAACGGTCGTTCTAGGCCTGGCGGGCCTCACACGTGTCGACGGCGACCTCCGTTGAGCGGGTAATCTGGGCCTAGGCTAAGCAGCAATCGCCCACGAGCTGCGACGGTGGTAGGCTATCGACCGCCGAGCGACCGACTATCGGCGTGCCGCTCTACAACTCGCTCACGCTGGACGCCGGTCAAGATCACCCTCTCATGGCCGGGTGCCGCGGCGGGTGCGACCTCCGAAGCGGAAACTCGAACTGAGGTACTATCGCCCGACCCGCCCGAGTTGACGGTGGAGGGTCGCGTTCCTAGATTTCGGACGCCAAGGGTCAGACACTCAGGTTGGAACATTGGAGGACCATGAGAGGCGCCGCCGCGTCGGTCACACCGTCGCCGATCTCCGAATTGAACGAGCGCAGCCGGGAGATTTTCCGGCGCATCGTCGACGGCTATGTCGCAACCGGCGAGCCGATGGGATCGCGCACGCTGTCGCGGCTATTGGCGCAGAACCTGTCGCCGGCGACGATCCGTAACGTGATGGCGGATTTGGAGGAGGCGGGCCTCCTCTATTCGCCGCACACCTCGGCCGGGCGGCTCCCGACCGAGGCCGGCATGCGGATGTTCGTCAACGGGCTCCTCGAGATCGGGGGGATCGGCGAGGACGAGCGGCGCAATATCGAGGCCCTGTGCGTAGCGCGCGGTAAAAGCCTGGCGCAAGCGCTCGAAGAGGCGACGGTGGCGCTCTCCGGCCTGTCACATTGCGCCGGGCTTGTCGTCGTGCCGAAGCAGGACCGTCCGCTCAAGCATTTCGAATTCGTCAATCTTGGCCCCGGCCGGGCGCTCGTCGTGCTGATCACCGAGGACGGGCTTGTCGAGAACCGGGTCATCGAGGTGCCGATCGGGTTGCCGCCTTCGGCCATGATCACGGCCAGCAACTATCTCAACGGGCGCCTCGTCGGCCGCACGCTGGAAGAGGCGAAGACCGAGATCGAAGGGGAGATCAGGTCGAACAAGGCGCAGCTCGACGACTTGACCTCGCGGCTCGTCGAGGCGGGGTTGGCAAGCTGGGCGGGCGGCGATCCCGGCCGCGCGCTGATCGTCAAAGGCCAGGCCAACCTTCTTGAGGACGTGACCGCGCTCGACGACCTCGAACGGCTGCGCGCCCTCTTCGAGATGCTGGAGACGAAGGAGACGATGCTGCGTCTGCTCGACGCGAGCCGGCAAGGCGAAGGAGTCCAGATCTTTATCGGCGCGCAGAGCCATCTATTCGGCGTCGCCGGCTGCTCGCTGATCATCGCCCCCTACCAGAACAGCCGCGAGCAGATCGTCGGCGCGATCGGGGTCATCGGCCCCACCCGGATCAACTATGCCCGGATCATCCCGATGGTGGACTACACCGCCAAGATGATCGGGCGTCTCATCGGATAGGAAGTATGGACGACAAGGACGAATCGGCGACGCCGGCAAACGACACGGCCGCCGAACCGGAAGAAATGACCGAGACTGAAACCCCCGATGCGCGCATCACCGCACTGGAGGCCGAGGTCGCGGAGCAGAAGGACCGCGCGCTGCGCGCCCTCGCGGAGGCGGAAAACACCCGCCGCCGCGCCGAACGCGACCGCGCCGACGCGCAGAAATACGCCGTCTCCGGCTTTGCCCGCGATCTGCTCGGGGCAGCCGACAACCTCCGTCGCGCGCTCGACAGCCTGCCGGCGAGCGAAGCGAAGGACGACAAGACCCGTTCGCTCCTCGAAGGCGTCGCCGCGACCGAGCGCGAGCTTCTCGCCGCGTTCGAGCGCAACGGCCTGAAGCGTATCGACCCCAAGGGCGAGAAGTTCGACCACAATTTCCACCAGGCGATCTTCGAAGCCGAAAACACCGGCCAGGCGGCCGGCACGGTCGTCGAAGTGCTGCAGCCGGGATATGTGCTGCATGATCGCCTGCTGCGACCGGCGATGGTGGGGGTGGCGAAAGGCGCCGCGCCGAACCCTGGACCTGCCGGCGCGTGACGGGCCGGCGCGCGATCCTGGCGGCGCTCGCGATCATGGCCGGGCTCGCGCAGGGCTCCCGCGGGGGTGCCTGATCCCTACCCGAGCCGTTCACGGTTACGCATCCACAGGAGATTATCGCGGCGGCGGCCCGCCACCGGGTGCCGGCCGCTTATCCGTTTCGCTATTACGCCACCGACGGCGGGCTGATGGCGTACGGCATCGATGACAGCGCCCCGTTCGAGTACGCGGACCGCATCTTCAAGGGCGCGAAGCCGGGCGACCTTCCCGTGCAGCGACCGCCCAAATTCCACCGGGTCGTCAACATGGGAACGGGGAAGGCGCCGGGCATCGAAGTGTCGCCGTCGCTGCTGGCGACGGCCGACGAGGTCATCGAGTAAAGCGGCGCCTTCGCCGATCGACAGCAACCAAGCGCCACCTAGCATCGCAGGATGGGTTGAGCAAGGCGAAACCCTTCACTCTGTCGCCGCAGTGAAGCCGGGTTAATGGGTTTCGCTGCGCTCAACCCATCCTGCGAACCCGCCACGGACTGCCCGCGTATCCGACCTGCGTATTCGAGACGGGCCGCAATTAGGCGCCGTTTCGCCCCGCTCACGGAGTTGTGTGCCCCGGAGCGGCCGCCTATATACCTCCCGTCAGCCAAACCATGGCTGCGTTGTCATACCCGGGGGACCGGCGCGGTGCCGATCCGGGCCGTTCGGTCCTGCTTTTGAAGAGGTGTCCATGAGCAAGGTCATTGGTATCGATCTCGGCACCACCAATTCGTGCGTTGCCGTGATGGAAGGCAGGGCCGCCAAGGTCCTGGAGAACAGCGAAGGCGGGCGCACGACCCCGTCGATGGTGGCCTTTACCGAGAGCGACGAGCGCCTCGTCGGCCAGTCGGCGAAGCGGCAGGCGGTCACCAACCCCGAAAACACGTTTTTCGCGATCAAGCGGCTGATCGGCCGTCCCTTCACCGACCCGATGGTGTCGAAGGACGTCGACATGGTGCCGTACAGGATCATCAAGGGCGACAACAACGACGCCTGGGTCGAGAGCCGCGGCAAGAAATATGCCCCCTCGCAGATCAGCGCCTTCATCCTGCAGAAGATGAAGGAGACCGCCGAGGCGTATCTCGGCGAGACGGTGTCGCAGGCGGTCATCACGGTTCCCGCCTATTTCAACGATTCGCAGCGCCAGGCGACCAAGGACGCCGGCAGGATCGCCGGGCTCGAAGTCCTGCGCATCATCAACGAGCCGACGGCGGCGGCGCTCGCCTATGGGATGGAGAAGAAGCAGACCGGCACGATCGCGGTCTATGACCTCGGGGGCGGCACCTTCGACATCTCGGTGCTCGAAATCGGCGACGGCGTGTTCGAGGTGAAGTCGACGAACGGTGACACCTTCCTCGGCGGCGAGGACTTCGACCGCAAGATCATCGACTACCTGGCCGACGAGTTCAAAAAGGAGCAAGGCATCGACCTGCGCAGCGACAAACTCGCCTTGCAGCGCCTGAAAGAGGCGGCTGAGAAGGCGAAGATCGAGCTGTCGTCGTCGCAGCAGACCGAGGTGAATCTGCCCTTTATCACGGCCGACCAGTCGGGGCCGAAGCACCTCAACATCAAGCTGACCCGGGCGAAGCTCGAGGCGCTTGTCGAAGACCTGATCCAGCGCACGGTGGGCCCGTGCCGCAACGCGCTGAAGGATGCCGGACTGAAGAGCAGCGAAATCGACGAGGTCATCCTCGTCGGCGGCATGACCCGCATGCCGAAGGTCATCGAGACCGTAAAGCAGTTCTTTGGCAAGGATCCGAACCGCTCGGTCAACCCCGACGAGGTCGTGGCGATCGGCGCGGCGATCCAGGCCGGCGTGCTCCAGGGCGAGGTCAAGGACGTCCTCCTGCTCGACGTGACCCCACTGTCGCTCGGCATCGAAACGCTGGGCGGCGTGTTCACGCGGCTCATCGACCGCAACACGACGATCCCGACCAAGAAGAGCCAGGTCTTCTCGACCGCCGAGGACAGCCAGACCGCGGTCACGATCCGCGTGTTCCAGGGCGAACGCGAGATGGCCTCGGACAACAAGCTGCTCGGCCAGTTCGATCTCGTCGGCATTCCGCCGGCGCCGCGTGGCATGCCGCAGATCGAGGTCACCTTCGATATCGACGCCAACGGCATCGTCCAGGTGTCGGCAAAGGACAAGGCGACCAACAAGGAACAACAGATTCGCATCCAGGCCTCGGGCGGGCTGTCGGACGCCGACATCGACACGATGGTCAAGGACGCCGAGGCGCACGCCGATGAGGACAAGAAGCGGCGCGCGCTGGTCGAAGCAAAGAATCAGGCCGACGGTCTGATCCATACCGCCGAGCGCAGCCTCACCGAAGCCGGCGACAAGGTGCCGGCCGAGGAGAAGACCGCGGTCGAGCAGGCGATCCAGGCCCTGCGCGATGTACTCGGCAGCGAGGACGTCGAGTCGATCAAGTCGAAGACCGAGGCGCTGGCCCAGGCCTCGATGAAGATCGGCGAGGCGCTCTACCGCGCCCAGCAGGCGGCCGGTGACGCCGGCGCGGCGCCGGGCGCCGACCAGCACCCGGACGCCGGACCGCATGGCGGCGGCGGGCATGACGACAAAGTCGTCGATGCCGACTTCGAAGAGGTCGACGAGAAGAAGCGAGGCTCCGGCTGAGCCGATCCGAAACACCGCCCCCGGGTTCGAAGCCCGGGGGCGTGCTTTCTTCTGCGTGATCTGAGCCGGGCACTTTCCAAACATGGCCAAGCAGGATTTCTATGACCTCCTCGGCGTCTCGAAATCGGCTGATGCCGAGGAGCTAAAGCGCGCCTATCGCAAGGCCGCAATGCAGCACCACCCGGACCGAAACCCCGGGGACAAAACCGCCGAGCAGAAATTCAAGGACGTCAACGAGGCCTATGACGTCCTCAAGGACGACCAGAAACGCGCCGCCTATGACCGGTTCGGCCACGCCGCCTTCGAGCAGGGCAGCGGCGCGGGCGGGTTTGGCGGCGCCGGTGGGTTCGGCGGGTTCGGCGGCGGGTTCGCCAACATCTTCGAAGAGATGTTCGGCACGATGGGCGGCGGCCGCCAGCAGAACCCGAACCGCGGCAGCGACCTGCGCTACAACCTCGAAATCCCGCTCGAAGACGCCCATCGGGGCAAGCAGACGACGGTGCGCGTCGCGACGATGGTGCATTGCGACGTGTGCCACGGCACCGGGTCCGAGCCCGGCTCACGCCCGAGCCAGTGTCGCACCTGCGCCGGGCATGGCCGGGTGCGGGCCCAGCAGGGGTTCTTTACGATCGAGCGCACCTGCCCGACCTGCCAAGGCGCCGGGAACGTCATCGAAAAGCCGTGCAAGCCCTGCGGCGGGCAGGGGCGGGTGCGGCGCGAGAAGACCCTGTCGGTCAACATTCCGCCGGGGGTCGAGGACGGCACCCGCATCCGCCTCGCCGGCGAAGGCGAGGCCGGCCGCGCCGGCGCTGCCACCGGCGACCTCTACATCTTTATCTCGATCCCGCCGCACTCGATCTTTCAACGCGAAGGCGCCAACGTGCACTGCCGCGTGCCGCTGCCGGTCACGACGGCGGCGCTCGGCGGTACGATCGAAGTGCCGACCGTCGAGGGTACCCGCACACGCGTCACCGTGCCCGCCGGGACCCAATCGGGCCACCAGTTCCGCCTGCGCGGCAAGGGCATGAACGTGCTGCGCTCGTCGGTGCGCGGCGACATGTTTATCGAGGCTGTCGTCGAGACCCCGGTCAACCTGACGAAGCGCCAGCAGGATCTCCTGCGCGAGTTCGCGCAGGAAGGGGACAGCCGTAAAACGAGCCCGCAAAGCGAAGGCTTTTTCGCCCGCGTGCGCGAGTTCTTCGAGGATCTGCGGGAGTAACCCTCACCCGGAGATCCCCGGATTTTCGTCCGGGGTCACCACCCTCTCCGCAAAGCGGGCGAGGGGGAACGGCCGCAAGGCGCTCGGCGGTGAGGGTTCTCCCACACCTTAATTGCAGAACGGCGATGGGCCGAGGCTGGCGGCTTGCGGCGGCGTTGCGGCGCCAGCGACGGCGCCGGCCGCGCCCCCGGCCAGCGCAGCCCAGCCGATCGGGCCGCCGGCGATCGCAGCGATAGTCGCGCCGGTGCCGGCGCCCAAGGCCCCGGTGCTGACGGCGCGGCAGCCCGGCGTGGTGCCGCAGGCGGCGAGCGCCAGCGCCGCGCCGCCCAAGAACAGCGCACTAACCAAGCGTCTCATTTACACTTCTCCCCCAGTACACACATAGGCCCAACGACCTACACAACGTCTAGGTAAGAATATCGTTCCACCGTGGCGGGATTATGGCGTCGCTTATTCCGCTGCCGCGGCGGCACGGCCACGCCGGGAAGGGATGGCGAGCGGCGGAGCCTTGTTGCCCTTGGCGAGAACCACCTCGAGAACTTTACGAATTTCATCGAGCTTTGACGGGTGCTCGACTTGGTGACCGAACAGGTTTTTGACGTAAAACACGTCGACCACCTTTTCGCCGTAGGTCGAGATCTTGGCGCTGGAGACCTGCAGGTTGAGGCGGGTCAATTCGCGGGTCAGCTCGTAGAGAAGGCCGGGCCGGTCGCGGCCGTTGACCTCGACGACCGTGTGCGTGCGGCTCGCCTGGTTGTCGACGAGGACGCGCGGCGGCACCGTGAAAACGCTGGTGCGGCTGGGGATCGGCTGCGGGCGATCGAGCTCCTGATGCGGCTTCAGGTCTCCAGTCAGCACATTCTCGAACACGACCGCGAGGCGGGCGAGCTTGTCGGGACGGCTGAACGGACCGCCCTCGGGATCCTGGATCCAGAATGTGTCGAGCGCCATGCCGTTCGACATCGTCATGATCTTGGCATCGACGATATTTGCGCCACTGACCGCGAGCGCGCCGGCGATGCGTGAGAAAAGGCCGGGGTGGTCGGCCGTGTAGAGCGTGATCTCGGTGACGGCGCGATGGGAATCGACGCGCTTTTCAACGGTCAGCGGCACCTCGCTCTGGTCGGCCGAGCGCATCAGCCGGGCATGGCGCGCATGGGTCTCGGCGTCGAGCGAGAGCCAGTAGAACGGGTAGCCGAGCGCGGCGAAGGCGGCGAACTCGTCGTCGGTGAAATCGGGGACGAGGGCGCGCGCGGCGGCCTGCGCCGCGGCGATGCGCGAATCCCGCGCCCCGGCGGTGAGCCCACCCGAGATGACGTCGAGCGCGCTGTGATAGAGCTCGCGCAAGAGCGCGGCCTTCCAGCCGTTCCACACCTTGGGACCGACGGCGCGGATATCGGCGCAGGTGAGGATCAGGAGGAGCTTCAATCGCTCGGGCGACTGCACGCGCTCGACAAAGCTCTGGATCGTCTGGGGGTCGCCGATATCGCGCTTGAACGCGGTGTTGCTGGCCAAGAGGTGCCAGCGCACAAGCCAGGCGACGGTCTCGGTCTCCTCGTCGGTCAAGCCGAGACGGGGCCCGAGCTTGAGGGCGATCTGCTCGCCAAGTTCCGAATGGTCGCCGCCGCGGCCCTTGGCGATGTCGTGGAGAAGGGTGGCGAGGTAGAGCGCACGGCGCGACGCGACAGTCGGCATGATGTCGGTCGCGACCGGCAGCTCGTCCTTGAGCGCGCCCGTCTCGATGTCGTGCAGGATGTCGATCGCGAACAGCGTGTGCTCGTCGACCGTGTAGTGGTGATACATGTCGTATTGCATCTGAGCGATGACGCGCCCGAAATCCGGGATGAACTTGCCGAAGACGCCGGCCTCGTTCATCCGCCGGAGCGCCGTCGCCGGGTCCTTCGGCGAGGTCAGGATCGCGAGGAACAGGCGATTGGCCTCAGGATCATCGCGCAGCTTCTGGTCGATCAGGCGGAGCGACTTTGTCGCGGCGAGCAATGCGCGCGGATGGATGTCGAGCTCGTGCTCCTGCGCCACCTGGAAGAGGCGCAGCAGCGCGACCGGGTCCTTCGCGAAGAAATCCTCGGACGGGATCGCGAGCCGGCCGCCATCGATGACGAAACCGTCGAGGTTGCGGCGTGCACTCCAGCGCAGCCACGAGAGCCGCGGACGCTTTTTCTGATCGATCTGCAGGACCGCGCAGAAGATGCGGGTCAGGTCGCCGACATCCTTGGCGACGAGGAAATAGTGCTTCATGAAGCGCTCGACGCCGCGGCTGCCGGCGCGGTCGGCATAACCCATTCGGGCGCCGATCTCGGCCTGCATCGGAAAGGTCAGGCGCTCTTCGGCGCGGCCGGCGAGATAGTGCAGGTGGCAACGCACGGTCCACAGGAAGTCCTGGTCGCGCTCGAACCGCCGCGCCTCCTCTTCGCTGAGCACCTTGGCCTCGACGAGCTTGGCAACGTCGTCGACCCGGTAGATGTATTTCGCGATCCAGAAGAGGGTGTGCAGATCGCGCAGCCCCCCTTTCCCCTCTTTGACGTGAGGTTCGAGCTGATAGCGGCTGTCGCCGACCCGTTGGTGCCGCGCGTCGCGCTCGGCGAGCTTCTGTTCGACGAACTCGGCGGCGGTGCTCTTGACGATCTCGCTGTCGAATTTCTGGCGGAGCTCGGCATAGAGCGCCTGCTCGCCCCAGACGTAGCGCGCTTCGAGAAGCGCCGTGCGAATCGTCAGATCCTGCTTGGCATAACGCAGGCATTCGGCGACCGAGCGGATCGACTGCCCGACCTTGAGGCCCAGATCCCACATCATGTAGAGCAGGTATTCGACGACCTGCTCAGTATGGGGGGTCCGCTTGTAGGGGACGAGGAACAGGAGATCGATGTCGGAAAAGGGCGCGAGCTCGCCGCGCCCATACCCGCCGACCGCGACGATCGCCAGCTTTTCGCCCGAGGTCGGGTTGGCGACCGGATAGACGTGTTCGGCGACGCAATCGAAGAGGACGCGGATCAACTGGTCGACGAGAAAGCACTGCTCGCGGACGGAGCGCGAGGCGCTGCCCCCTTCTTCGAAGCGGCGCCGGATTTCGGCGCTGCCGGTGGCGAGCGCTTCCTTCAGCGGCGGCAGAAACCGGTGGCGGTCGGCATCGGACGGTCCGTCCTCGGCGAGCGCGGCCAGCGCCTCGGACAGCTTGAGCCGATCGATGATGTCGCGCTGACGGGTAATCGCCGCCATGTTGTCCCCTAAAGGTGTCCGCCGCCGTTGACCGCGATGATCGAGCCGGTCGTGAACGACAGATGGGTCACGCAGGAGAGAACCGCCAGCGCCACGTCCTCGGCCTCGATCTGCTTTTTGAGCGGCGACGCCATCGCCACCTTGAGCATCATCTCCTCGGTGCGTCCCGGCACGAAATCGGTATGCACCATGCCCGGCGACACGACAACGACCCGCACCTCGGGCGCGAGCACGCGGGCGAGCGACATGCTGAGCGTGTTGAGCGCCGCCTTGGACGCGCCGTAGATCATGCTGCTGCCGGTGCCCCGCTCGCCGGCGCCCGACGAGATGTTGACGACGACGCCGTCGCCCGACGCCTTCAGCATCGGGGCGAAGGCGCGGATGGTCGCCAGCGGGCCGCGGACATTCGCGGTCAACACCGAGTCGACAAGCTCGTCGGTGAGTCCGTCGAGGTTATTGTGCGCGACCATCTGGGTGAAGCCGGCGGAATTGACGAGAATATCGGCGCGGCCGAACTCGTCCTTGACCCAGGCGGCGACGCGGTTGATCTCGACGGTGTCTTCGAGCGGCAGACGCACCGGCTTGTGGCCTTTGCCGGCGAGGCCGGCGACGACGGCGGTGGCGCGGTCGACGCCCCTGTTGTAGCCGACGACGACGCGCGCGCCGGCCTCGGCGAAGAGCCGCGCGCTGGCCGCGCCGATCCCGCTCGACGCGCCGGTCACGACCGCGACCTTGCCGGTCAGATCCTTGCCGATACCCGCCATCGTCATTTCCTTTTGCGTCGAAGCGTTTCAACCCATGCTACGCGGGCGATCCGGGTAATGTCATCATGGGACACGCCGAGGACGCGGGGGATATGGTCGAGGCGCTTCTGTCGGAGCTGGCGATGGTGCTCCTCGGCGCGGTGATCGGCATGATCGGCGGCGTGTTCGGGTTCGGCGGCGGCGCGATCGCGATCCCCGTGCTCGGCCTCGTGTTCGGGCTCAGTCAGCATCTGGCGCAGGGTACCGCGGTGGTGATGGTCGTACCGAACCTGCTACTGTCGTTCTGGCGCTATCGGCTGCACGGCCATCTCGACGGCCGGATCATCGGGGCGCTGGCCGGCGGCGCGGCGGTGGCGGCGTACCCGGCGGCGCGGCTCGCCAACAGCCTCGACGCGCGGGTGCTGCGGCTTTCCTTTGCGGGGGCGATCCTTGCGCTCGCCCTCGCGCTGGCGTGGCGCGCCCTGCGCCTGGCTCCGACCCGGCCTCCGCGCCGGCCCCTGCACTGGGGATGGACGACGATCCTCGGCATCATCGGCGGGATCTGCTCGGGAATGTTCGGGACCGGGGGCACGATGATCGCGCCCCCGGCACTGACCAGCTATTTCGGCATCCGGCACGCGACCGCGCAAGGCATGGCGCTCGCCCTCGTCATCCCCGGCTCGGTGATCGCGCTGGTGACCTATGCGGCCGCGGGCAATGTCGATTGGCGCCTCGGGGTGCCGCTGGCGCTGGGCGGCGCGCTGTCGGTCTCTGCCGGCGTCGCGCTCGCGCATCGCCTGCCGGAGCGGCGATTGCGGCTCGGGTTCTGCGGCTTGCTGCTGCTGACCGCCGCGCTGCTGGCGGCCCGCGCCTAGCCCTTCTTGAACCGCGGGTAGTCGGTCTCGTCGACGAGTGCCGCGTCACCTTCGGTCGCCACCGGCTCGGCGTAGTCGAGGGCACCCTGGATGTCGTCGCCCCAGACGTCGCGCGGCAGCTCGTAGAGCACCTCGACGCCGTAGCCGTTGGGATCGCTGATGTACAGGCTGTGGGTCATGCCGTGATTGACCCGGCGATGAAACTTGACCCCCTTCTTCTGGAGCCATGCGAGCTGCCGGAGCCAGGCTTCGCGGTTCGGCATCGTGATCGCGATATGGTTGATGGCGACCGGCATGTCGAACATTGCCCATTCGGCGGGCGGCTTCGGCAGGTTTGGGTTTTCGACGAGCGCGATGTCGTGGTGGTTCATCGAGCCGTTATGGTCGCCCGAATAGAACCGCATCGGCCGCCGGCTCGACTTGCCGACCATCTTGAAGCCGAGTACCTCGGTCCAGAATTTATGCGACTCTTCCATGTCGCGCACATTGATCACCAGGTGGTTGATCCCGCCCGGGGTGATCGCCTCGTCGGGGGCTGTCGGAACGATCGGAGTGGTTCCATCCGCCATCGTGCTGCTCCAGAGCTGAGAATCGCTGCTTGGAATGAATATAATGTCGCACCCGGCCTCTTGCCAATCACGGAAGCGGATCAGCGTGCCGGCCCCAACGGGCATGGAAACGCCTCGGCGAGGGCACGCGCGATCAGCCCGGTGGCGTCGGAACGGGCCGCCTCGGGATTCCGGCGGAGGAAGGCGACGATGATGTCGCGCCGCTGGTTGTCTTCGAGCAGCGTCGGCAGACATGCCCTGTACCCGTGGACGCTGCCGTAGATGCGCATATCGTTGACCACCGAATCGACATAGCCGAAGCAATACATCTCGAACGCACCGATCGTCGCGCTGCAGTAACGATAGAGCGCCGTACCGTCCTCGATCCCGGCCCGGGCCGGGCCTGCGGCGGCGAAGACGGCTGTCGCGACCGCATAAAGACAGCGTCTCATCCCGTGAGATTGCGTCCCCGCGCCATGCCTCGCAATAACGCGGATTCCGGTCTAGGTTTCGAATTCGAGAGCAAGGGGGACCGGCATGGCAGATTCTTCCGGCGCGGAGATGGCATCGGGCCCGATGACCGCGCGCCGCTACCTCGACAGCCTCAAGGATGGGCGCGAGGTGTGGATCGACGGGCAGCGCGTCGCCGACGTCACGACCCACCCGGCCTTCAAGGACATGGTCGACGAGCTGGCGCGCGTCTACGACCTCCAGAACAGCCCGCAATACCGCGACGAGATGACCTGTGTCGACCCCGATAGCGGGCAGCGGATCAGCGTCTCCTGGCTCTTCCCCCGCTCGGCCGAGGACCTCAAGAAAAAGCGGCGCAACAGCGAGCTCTGGAACGAGCTGACCTGGGGTCAGCTCGGCCGCAGCCCGGACATCCTCGCGCCCTATATCCTCTCGGCCTTGCACCTGAAGAAGGAGTACAGTGAGGTCAAGCACGACCGCTGCGATTTCGGCGAGAACCTGCAGAAGTATTACGAGTACTGCAAAAAGCACGACCTGTTCCTGACCCACGCGTTAGGTGACCCGCAGGTCGACCGCAGCCAGCAGACCCAGAACGAGCAGCGCAAGGTCGGCGAGGATACCGAGGTCGTTCTCCACGTCGTCGAGGAGACCAAAGACGGCGTCATCATCCGGGGCGGCAAGCAGCTTTCGACCGCCGCGCCGCACAGCCATGAGGTCTATGTCGCGCTGTCGGCGACATTCGCTCAGCGCAACAACCCGAAATGCGTGCTTGCCTTCGCGATCCCGACCGGGACGCCGGGGCTCAAGGTGCTCGCGCGCGAGCCGGTGTCGCGCTGGTTTGGATCATGGGGCCACCCGCTGCAAAATCTCGACGAACAGGATTGCATGCTGTTCTTCGAGAACGTGCTGGTGCCTTGGGACCGACTCTTCATGCTCTACGACCCGACGCCGATGCTGAAGACCTTGGGCGCCGGCGGGCACAGCGTCGGGTTCAATTTCCTCGGCTGGTCTAATCTGTGCCGGGTCGAGGTGCGGATGAAGCTGATGACAGCGGTCGCGACGATGGTGGCCGAGGCGATCGGGGTCATCGAGTTCCGCGAGGTCGCGTCGAAGATCGGCGAGATGGTCACCTATTGCGAAATGTGGCGGCACGCGATGGAGGGGATCGAGCACTGCGCCGGCCCGACCCCGACGGGGCAATGGACGCTCGGCCCCGGGCGCGCGCCGCATATCTGGTTCGCCCAGGTGTCGGGCCGGATGGTCGAGATCCTGCGCGAGATCTGCGCCTCGGGGATCATCATGCAGCCGAGCGAGAACGACCTCGCGAGCCCCGAGATCCGCCCCTACCTCGATCGCTATATGCGCGGCAAGGACGTCGACGTCGAATACAAGGCGCGCCTGTTCCGCCTCGCGCACGACCTCGCCGCCTCGTCCTACGGGCTCCGGCAGGACATCTACGAGTACTGGCACGGCGGCGATCCCAACCGGAACCGCATCAACCTGTTGCGCACGTTCGATCAGGGCGCCATGCGTGGGCGCATCCGCGAGATGCTCTCGCGCCCGCTGCCGCACGGGAGCGTGCCGTAGCGATTTTCATCCCGCGACAGCATGTCGCTCCGCCCCGAAGCCTCGCGCGGCCGACCCGACTGTGAGTTGAATCAACGACCTAGCGACCAAACGACCGGATGCTCCTTAAGAATCGTTTCCGCCGGGCCCAAATTCCGTCATTATCGTAACGGCGGGCAATGGGCACCCGCTTTACTGACTTTGGGAAGCTAACTTGGAAACGGATAGAGGTTATCGGCAGCGGCGCCGGCGCGGTTTCGACGACGACGATCACGACGGCGGCGGTATGCGCGATTACGGCGGGCCACCGCCCCGCTACAGCACCACCCCGCGGTTTCAGGAGACGCCGTCCGGGCCTTCGGTCGGGGCTGTGGTGAAATGGTTCAACCCCGACAAGGGCTTTGGCTTCGTCGAACTGTCCGACGGGACGGGCGACGCATTCCTGCATGCCAGTGTCCTTGGCCGTGGTGGCCACACCACAGTCAACCCCGGCGAGACGCTGGAGATCCGGGTCGCACCGGGACAGCGAGGCCCGCAGGTGACCGAGGTCATCAGCGTCGACACCAGCACTGCGACGGCTCCGGCCGCGCGGCCGCGGCCGTCCTTTGGGTCGGACCGGTCGGACCGTGGGGGTGGTGGCGGCTTCGGCGGACCAGCGCCGACGGGCCCCAGCGTCCAGGAGACCGGCACGGTCAAATGGTTCAACGCGATGAAGGGCTTCGGCTTCATCGTGCGCGATGGCGGCGGCAAGGACGTGTTCGTCCACGCCTCGGCGTTGCAACGCGCAGGGTTGACCAGCCTCAACGAGGGCCAACGCGTGGTCGTCGACATCGCCGAGGGCCGCAAGGGCCCCGAGGCCGTCGGGATCAGGCTGGCCTAGCTGGCGCGGTCTCCGCAGGGTATGCGCTCGGTCGAGGAATCGGCCGAGCGTACTCTGCCTTTTTGTTCGAGTGCGGGGCGGGAAGCCCTCATCTCAACCTTCCCCCGCTTATGAGGGAGGAAGCTCTCTCGCCGGTCGTCGGCGGTTCCTGCCTCCCCTGCTGGCGAGGGTAGGGTTAACGTGCGAGACGCGTCTCGCACCCATCCATCGATCAAAAACAGCGGGCGCGGGCCCGCGCGCGGTCGTCTCTAGCCCGCGGCCTTCTTCGCTGCCGCAACCGCGACGCGGTTCTTGAGGCGGCGGATCTCTGGCATGAGCTCCCGGGCCGGGGTGTCCCTCAGGAAGGCGTCAAGCCCGCCTTTGTGCTCGATCGTGCGCAGCGCCGCGGCCGTGACGCGGAGCCGGACGGCCCCGAGCGTGTCGGACAAGACCGAGGTCGTCTGCAGGTTGGGCAGAAACCGCCGCTTGGTCTTGATGTTCGAATGGCTGACATTGTGGCCGACCTGGACACCCTTGCCGGTCACGGGGCATTTACGGGCCATCGGGCCACCTCGGTTCTTGCGCGCGCGTGAAGAGGGCGCGTTGTAAGCGAGCACGCTCTACCGGTCAAGGCCGAGCCTGTGGCAAACTCGCGGCAAACCCGCGCGGAGGAGACGAGATGCCGTCGATGAAGGAAAAATTCGCCAAGGGCGAACTGGTGCTGTGCATGAATTTGCGGCTGGCGCGGTCGGTCGACATCGCGATGGTCGCGAAGGCCGGCGGGTACGACGCGCTCTATGTCGATATGCAGCACGCGCCCTATTCGATCGAGACGACCTCGACGATCTGCGCCGCGGCGATCGGGATCGGCATCACCCCGCTGGTTCGCGTTCCGGCGCATGACAACGGGCAATGGATGGCGCGTGTGCTCGACGGCGGCGCACAGGGCATCATCGTGCCCGATGTGGGCACGCGCGCGCATGCGGAGGCGGTGGTCAGGGCCTGCCGGTTCCCGCCCCTGGGCGCGCGGTCGGTGATGGGTCTGGGGCCGGCGCTCGGCTACCAGGCAGTGCCGCTCAGCGAGCTGAACCCGCGCCTCAATGCCGAGACCGCGGTCATCGTGATGCTGGAAACCGCCGAGGGGATCGAGAACGCCGAGGCGATCGCGGCGGTCGACGGGATCGATTGCCTCCTGATCGGCTCGGGCGATCTGACGACGGATTACGGCATCCCGGGCCAGGTCGACCACCCGAAACTGCGCACCGCCTACGAGCGGGTCGCCGCGGCGTGCAAAAAGCACGGCCGCATCCTCGGGGTCGGCGGGATCCGCCACAATGTCGCGCTGCAGGGCGAGCTCGTAAAGCTTGGCGCCCGGTTCGTCATCGCCGGCACCGACACCAACTACGTGCTCGCCGGCGCCAAGGCGGATACGACCGCACTGAGGGCGATCCCGCTCGGCTGACGCTAGCGCCGATGGGCGGCCGAGGTCTGGACCGCGCCCTGCGCGTGCTGGCTGCGCGACATTTCGAGGCCGACGTAACACGTCAGGTCGAGGATCCCGAGGCCGATCATGAAGACCACCAGGAGCGGGTTGATCTCGCCCGCCGCGCGCTCGAGCTGCCGGTGGAACGGGACCCGCTGCGCCGTCTTGTCCTGCGCTTGGGGCTGCTTCTTGAGAGGTTGGCGCTGCGGGGTCATCGGAAGCCGCCTGTGGTTGTCAGAGGGTTGCTTTTCATCGTCGATAATCTGGCTTGGGTGGGCTCTGTCTGGCTGTCGAACGCCGCGCGGGGCCGGATCGATCCGGGGGCGTCGTGAGCCGCCTTGACACGCCCTCCCCCGGGTCGTCACGGTGACCGACCTCCACCCCCTCGGAGAGCCGCCGATGCCCCCCTCCCCCGTCGTCAGCCGCGAAGAATGGCTCACCGCCCGGAAGCGGCTGCTGGAGAGGGAAAAGGAGTTCACCAAACGGCGCGACGAGCTCTCGGCCGAGCGGCGGTCCCTGCCCTGGGTCAGGATCGACAAACCCTACGAGTTCGACAGCGAGCGCGGGAAATTGTCCCTCGGCGACCTCTTTGGCTCGAAGAGCCAGCTCATGGTCAAGCATTTCATGTTTGGCCCGGAGTGGAGCACAGGCTGCATCGGCTGCTCGCTCGAGATCGACCACTACGACGGTGTCATCCCGCATCTGGCGCAGCGGGATGTCGCGTTTGTCGTCGTCTCGCGGGCGCCGCTCGAAAAGCTGCTGGCGTTCAAGAAGCGGATGGGCTGGCACATCGACTGGGTCTCGTCGTTCGGCAGCGACTTCAATTACGACTTCCACGTCTCGTTCACGCCGGAGGAAGTCGCGCGCGGCACTGGCTGCTACAACTACGTAACGCGCCCGATCATCGACGAACTGTCGGGCCGCAGCGTCTTCTACAAGGACGAGGACGGCGCGATCTATCACACCTACTCGTCATTCGGGCGCGGCGGCGAGGACATGCTCGGGATTTACCGGCTGCTCGACATCGTGCCGAAGGGCCGCGACGAAGGGCCGGGCGGGAATCTGAGCCATTGGGTCAAGCACCACGACCGGTACGAACGGTAGCCCCCAAGGCAGGTCAGGATCTCGTGCGGCCTTCGCGACTCGGCGGGTTTTGCTGTTCGGCGTCGGCGAGCCGCGGAGACATTGCATTAACTCACTGATTATACTATCTCTTTTGATCAGACGAGCCTCGAAAACAGCAAAAAAACAGCGAGCGGAACAGCGGGACATCAGCGACGAAACAGCCACGGTTTTCCGGATTCAGTGCCGAAGCCGCCAGTCTGCGCCCCGTACACCGCAGATTGTTTAGCATGGTCTTCCTGCGTTATCAAGAACAAACAGGGAATTTGCAAACTATCATAGAGGAGGGCTAAGTCCCGAAATAGGAACATTTAGAGAACTTAATCAAGCACAATGCGCCGCATCCGTCCCTCGGGGCTTCCGAGGTCGCCACCCTCGCCCGCCCGGGCGAGAGGCTTTCTCCTCCTACGCCATCGCCTCTTCGGCGGCCGGGACGGTTTTGACCTCGTGCGCCTGGAGGATCGGCAGCACCTCTTTGGCGAAGCGCTCGATCTGGGCCATGAAGAGGTCGTGCGGGAGGGCGCCGCGGTTCATCGCGAGCTGGACCTGGTTGGCCCCGGCGCTGTCGGCGGCGGCGATGATGCGCTGCGCCACCTCGTCGGCAGTGCCGAGCGGCATGTGCGCGGCCTGCTCCTCAAGCTGAGCCATCGTCATGTTGCGGAACTCGGAGCGGAGGTTCGCCGCGGCACGAAGGTTCTCCGGGCGCACGTAATCGGTCGAGGCCATCGTCGAATAGCCTTCCTCGCGCTGGCGCTCGGTCTCCGTGAAGTTGCCGTGGCTGAACAGGGTCTGGTTGAAATAGAGGATGTGCGGCCCGTACTCCCTGAGCGCCTGGGCTTTTGAATCGGCGACATAGGCGGTGATGCCGAGCGAGAGATGGTCGGGCGTGATCCGGTGGCCGGCGGCCGACAGGCACTTGGCGTAGTAGCGGATGATGTCGTCGCGCAGTCCGCCGGCGCGGCCGAGGCCCGGCGTGATCGGAAGGTCGTGCTTGCCGGCGAATTCGATCGATTCCTTGCTGCCGATCACCGGGACCCAGATCGGCGGGCGCGGGCGCTGCACCGGGCGCGGCCACATCGCGACGTCGTGGTACGACCAGAACTTGCCCTCGTAACTGAACACCTCCTCGTCCCAGGCGCGGGTGATGATGTCGAAAGCCTCCTCAAACCGGGCCCGCGACTCGCTGAGCGCGACGTTGTGGACCTGGTACTCGCGCGGGATGCCGCGGGCGAAGCCGGAGATCAGGCGCCCCTTCGACAAGCAGTCGATCATCGCCAGTTCCTCGGCGAGACGGAGCGGCTCGTGCAGCGGGAGGAGGTTGCCGTAAATGAGGAGCTTCAGGTTCTTGGTGCGCTGCGCCGCGGAGGCGGCCATCAGGTTGGGGCTGTTCATCAGCCCGTAGGGCGAGCAGTGGTGCTCGTTGAACCCGACGCCGTCATAGCCGCATCTGTCGAGCAGCTCCCACGCCTCGAGATGCTCCTCGTAGGTGCGCATCGCGGTGTCGGCGTCGAAATGCTCCTTCGCCAACGGGTAGGGCAGCTCGGGGCCGCCGTTTTTCAGATGGTCGAGGTTGGCGTCGTAGGCGAGCAGATCGAAAACAAAAACCTTCATGAGATCGCTTCTCCTAGCGGGTCCGCGGCGGCCCGGCTGCCGCGGTATTTGAGGAGCGCCGTCGCCGCCGCGGCGATGACGGCAAAGATGCAGGCGCTGAGAAATATTTTCGGCGGCTTCATCCCGATCGACAACAGATACCCGCCGAGCGCCGGCGCCGCGATACCGCCGAGCCGCCCGATCCCGAGCGCCCACCCGATCCCGCAGGTCCGCATCCGCGCCGGATAAAGCGCGCCGGCCGTGGCGTTGGCCCCGGTCTGGCTGCCGATGATCGTCATCCCGGCGAGGAAGGTCGTGATGAGGAGGAGCGCGTAGGGCAGCGCGACGAGCGCGATGACGGCGATGAAGACCGCGCCCACAAGATAGTGCAGCGCCAGCGCCTTTTCCGGCCCCGATTTGTCGATCAGATGGCCGAGATAGACGACCGCGAAGATCGCGCCGCAATCGCGGAGGCTCGAGGCGAAGACCGATTGCGCCGGGGTGAACCCCATCAGGTTGAGGACGGTCGGCATCCAATAGGCGAAGAGGAACAGGTTCATCAGGCTGCAGAAGAAGATGACCCAGAGGAGGATCGTCTGCAGCCCGTAGCCCCTGCCGAACAGCATCGCGATCGGGTTGGCGCCGGCGATGTCGACATGATGCGGGGCGGCGCCCTCGGGGATATCGAGGCGGCGCAGGAGATCGGCCTCGCCCGGGCTCAGATGGCCGCGGGCAGCGAGGAAGCGCGGCGATTCCGGCAGCCACAGCATCAGCGCCATCAGGAGGATCAGCGGGAAGCCGCCGCCGATGATGAAGATCACCTTCCACCCGAAGACCGGCAGCAAGGCCGCGACGAGTTGACCGCCAAAAAACCCGCCGATCGGCGCGCCGGTAAAGCTGATCATGATCATGAAGGCGCGGCGGCGCTGCGGGGTGTAGTCGCCGGTCAATGCGGTCGCGCCGGAAAAGCCGCCGGCGATGCCGAGGCCGGTGAAAAAGCGCGAAGCGCTCAGCACGAATAGCGACGGCGCGATCGCGCTGACCAGCGAGGCGACGCCGAAGACGAGGAGGCTGCCGAGCAACAGCGGCCGCCGCCCGAACCGGTCGCCGATCGGCCCCGACGACAGCGCGCCGACGAGAATGCCGACGCTCGACCACAGGAACGCCTCGGTAAAGGCCGACGGCGGCAGGCCCCATTCATGGATCAGCGAGGGAACCGCCCACGCGACCGAG
Organism: Allostellaceae bacterium; assembly: GCA_036489765.1. Taxonomy (GTDB): domain Bacteria; phylum Pseudomonadota; class Alphaproteobacteria; order ATCC43930; family CGMCC-115725; genus DATARH01. The sequence goes on from DASXFE010000014.1 coordinate 54,587, forward strand.
TTGATGTCGTAGCCGTCGCAGATCTGCACGAGCGTGCACATGACCAGCACGCCGATCTGCAGCGACCCGATCTTCTGGTTTTCGAGCGCGGCCTCGGCCGGGGATATGGCGGTGTCGGTCACGGCGCGGCCGCCTCCATCGCGGTGCCTGCCGCAGGCGCGCCGGCCCACCGCAACAGCGCGGTTGCCGCCGCGGCGATCAGCGCGAAGACGGCGCCGCTGAGAAAGATGTGCGTCGGCGCGACCCCGGCCGACAGCAGATACCCGCCCAGCGCCGGCGCGACGATGCCGCCGAGCCGGCCGACGCCGAGCGCCCAGCCGATCCCGCTCGCCCGCATCCGTGCCGGGTAGATCGTCCCGCAGGCGGCGTTGGCGCCGGTCTGGCTGCCGACGATGGTCATGCCGGCGAGGAAGATCACCACCAGCATTACCGGGTACGGCATCGCCACGAGCGCGACGAGCGAGACGAACACGCCGCCGACGACGTAATGCAGCGCCAGCGCCCGCTGGGGCCCGAACCGGTCGATCGCCAGACCAAGATAAAGCACCGCCGGGAACGCCCCGAAATCGCGGAGGCTGGAGGCGAAGACCGCCGCCGCCGGGGTGAACCCGATAAGATGCAAGACCTCGGGCAGCCAGAACCCGAACAGATACATGTCGAGAAGGCTGCAGAAGAAGATGATCCAGAGGAGGATCGTCCTCAGCGCATAGCCGTCGCTGAACAGCATCGCCACTGTGTTGCCCGCGGCGACGTCGACGTGGCGGGCGCCAGGCTCGTGCCTCACGTCGAGGCGGGCCAGCAACGAGGCTTGGCCCGGCGACAGCCGCGGCTTTGTCGCGAGGAAACGCGGCGACTCCGGCAAAAACGCCGCCGACAGCGCCAACAGCACCAGCGGGAAGATGCCGCCGAGCACATAGATGATCTGCCAGCCGAACCCCTGATGCAGCAAGAGGGCGACGATCTGCCCGCCGACAAAGCTGCCGAGCGGGGCGCCGGTAAAGCAGATCATGATCATCGCCGCGCGCCGCCGCTGCGATGTGTAGTCGCCCGTCAGCGCGACCGTGCCGGCGAAGGTGCCGGCGATGCCGAACCCGGTGAAAAACCGCATCGCCGCGAGGACATAAAGCGAGCCGGCGAGGGCGCTGCCGAGCGAGGCGATGGCGAAGATCGCCATGCTCGCCATCAACAGCGGCTTGCGGCCGAAGCGATCGCCGATCGGCCCCGCGATCAGCGCGCCGACCATGATCCCGATGTTGGAAAAGGCGAAGGCGAGCGCAAAGGCCGCCGGCGGGAGGCTCCAGGTATGGGTCAACAGCGGCACCGACCAGCCGATCGCGCCGATATCGTAGCCGTCGCACATCTGGATGAGGGTGCAGAGCGCCACGACGCGGATCTGCAACCCGCCGATCGCCTGGTTTTCGAGGGCCGCCTCGGTGGCCGAAGCCGCGGTCTCAGCCATATCGCCTCCCGTTCGTCTCGCTCTTCGCGGCGTTCCAGCGCCGTCTCGCCTACCGTCTACCCGACTGCGGTCACTCACTCAACTCGTCACTCCGCTTTCGCGGGAGTGACGAGACGGGAAAACCTGCGGGCCAATCTAATGCTGCGCCTCGCTGTAGGGGATACGCAGCGTGCCGTTCTTCTCCGAGGGGGGCCATAGGATCTTCTCGGTGTCCGGTGTCTTGAACTGATCGATCCCATTGCCCTCGACGCCCTGGAATTGGACCTCGAGGCTCCGCGCCTCAGCCCATTCTCCGTTCGGACCGAATTTGATCTCGCCGGCGACGGTCTTGAACGTGTGGGTCTTGAAATAGTCGGCGAGCTTGTCCTGGTCGAGACCGCCCGTTCCCTCGATCGCCTGCTGCAGCACCTCCATCCGGGCATAGGCAAAGGGCGGCAGGTAGTAGCCGAGGAGGTCGATCTGCTCTTCCGGAGACCGCTTCTGGTACTCGGCGAGGAAGGTCTTGGCCTCGGGCGAGGCGAAATGAGCCCAGGGCAGCCAGAAATCGTAATTGACGATGCCGTTCATCAGCGGCCCGAGCTGGGTCTTGAAGGTTGTCGTCTGCGTGCCGACCATGCCGCCGCCGAAAAGCTGCGCCTTCAGCCCCACCTCGTGCACGGCGCGGATCATGCCCACCGTATCGGGCGGGTACGAGCAGACGAGCACGAGATCCGGATTTGTCGCGGCGATCGCGCGAACGATCGGGGTGTAGTCGATCGTATTCGGCGGATAGGAACGGTCGTAGACGACCTGATACCCGGCCTTTTTGATCAGGGCGCGGGCGCCGTCCATCGCGTTCTTCGAAAACTCGGCGTCGGCCCCGGCGATCGCGATCGTCTTCGGCTTTGGGTCGAGCGTCTCGGCGACCTTGAAGAACCCTTCGGTAAAGCTCTCCTTCGGGTTGGGGCCGCCCGCCGGGATCATCGAGAAATAGCGATCGTAGTGGAACGCGCTGTTCACATCGAGCCCGAACAGCGACAGCACGGTCAGATGCCGCGGGATCAAGAGCGGCATCGATGGGGCTATCAAGTTGGTGCCGGCGCCGCCGAGCAGATAGTCGACCTTGTCGACATCGATCAGCTTGGTGATGATCCCGGGCACGTGGCTCGGGTCGCTCTGGTCATCGTAATAGACGAACTTGACCGGGCGGCCGAGAATTCCGCCCTTGGCGTTGATCGCGTCGCGCCAGATCTGCATCGCCAGCAGCGTCGCCTTGCCGTTGGCCGCGATCCCGCCGGTCAGCGAGATGTCGAAACCGATAGTCAGCGGCTCGGCAGCGCGCACCGAAGCCGGCAGCGCGAGCAGCGTCAGCGCTGCGACGGCAGCAAAAAGGCGGCAGGTTCTGGGCATCCCGTTTCCCCCGAGTGTCGTTGCGGCCACTCTAGGGGAAAGCCGAACCCGGCAGCAATGCGACCCCTCCGCGCCGGTTAGACAGTTGCATTTCGGGCGCGGCGGGGCGAGCCTCTGACGAGCGCCACCGCCGAGGAACCGCCGCGATGACCACCCGCCCGCCGGCCGAGATCGGCATGACGCTCGACGAGGTCGATACCCCGGCCCTGATCGTCGACCTCGATGCGTTCGAGCGCAACCTCCGGCGCCTCGCCGACCGCATCGCCGGCACCGGCGTGCGGCTGCGCGCCCACGCGAAGACCCACAAATGCCCGGTCATCGCGCTGAAGCAAGTCGAGTTGGGCGCGGTCGGCGTGTGCTGCCAGAAGGTCAGCGAGGCCGAGGCGATGGTTTATGGCGGGGTCAAGGACGTGCTCGTCACCAACGAGGTCGTCGGCCGCCAGAAGCTGCGCCGGCTGATGGGCTTGGCGTCGATGGCGCGGATCGGCGTCTGCGCCGACGACCCGGCGCAAATCCGCGATTTCGAGGCCGCCGCGGCCGAGGCCGGGACCACGCTGCCGGTCTATGTCGAGGTCAACATGGGCGGCAACCGCTGCGGCGTCGAAGCAGGCCAGCCGGCCCTCGCCCTCGCCCGCCAGATCGCGGAGGCGCCGCATCTCGAATTCGGCGGGCTCCAGGCCTATCACGGCTCGGCCCAGCACCTGCGCACCTGGGAAGAGCGCCGCGCCGCGATTGCCGGCGCCACGGATAAGGCTGCGACGACCCGCGATCTCCTGCAAGCGAACGGCATCGCCTGCAACCAGATCACCGGCGCCGGCACCGGCACCTTCGAGTTCGAGACGGCGAGCGGGGTCTACACCGAGCTGCAATGCGGCTCGTACATCTTCATGGACGCGGATTACGGCCGCAACCTCGACAAGGACGGGGGTCTGACCCGGTCGTTCGAGCCGAGCCTCTTCGTCTGGGCCACGGTGATGAGCCGCCCCGCCGAGGAACGCGCGATCGTCGACGCCGGCCTCAAAGCGCTCGGCTTCGACTCGGGTCCGCCGACCGTGTGGGACGAACCCGCGGCGATCTACGAGCGCGCCAGCGACGAGCACGGCCGCATCGGCTTTACCGGCCCCACCAACCGCCTCAACCTCGGCGACAAGGTCCGCCTCGTCCCCGGCCACTGCGACCCGACGGTCAACCTGTACGACTGGTACGTCGGAATCCGCGGCAGCCGCGTCGAAACCGTATGGCCGATCACGGCGCGCGGGGCGCTGTATTAGCGGATAGGCAGCGGACAGCCCCTAATCCTGGTCTCATGCCCGTCGGCGCGCGCAGCCATTCCGCCGCTGCGGTCCAGCGCTGGTAAAGGGAATCGGTGTCGTATCGGGCATGACAAGGCCTTTGCCGCTGATCGCGAGGGCTCGGTGTACTGTACACTCCCGGTCAACACGACAATGAGAGCCCCTCATGAGCGACGCGAAGACCACGATCACCCTCGCCACCGCGACGCCGGGCGGTGGATTTCCGCTTTATGGCGGGGTCGTGGCCGAGGTGGTCAACGCCACCGATCCGTCGCTCAACGTCGAGTGCCGCAACACCAAAGGGTCCACCGAAAACGTGCCCTTACTCGAGGCGGGGTCGGTCGATCTGGGGCTCGTGACCGGCGAGGTGGCGATCGAGCCGTTTGGGCGGAAATCGGGGCTGACGATTGCGGCGGCGATGTACTCGACCGCGGGGATGTTCGTCGTGCGGGGCGACTCGCCGGCACGGACCATCGGCGACCTGAAGGGCAAGCCGGTGGCGTTCGGCGCGCGCGGGTCGGGGCTGGTGATCCTCGCGCGTTACGTGCTCGACGGGATCGGGCTCGACATGGAGCGGGATTTCACCGCGATCTATCTCGACCGCGCCGGCGACGGGCCTGACATGGTGCTCGACGGGAGAGCAGCAGCGCTATGGGGCGGCGGGGTCGGTTGGCCGGGATTCGCGCGGGTCGCCGGCGAAGGCGGGCGGTTCATCGCACCCGATGCCGGCGGGATTGCGCGCATCCGGGCGAAGCACGCCTTCCTCAAGCCGCTGACGGTGCCGGCTGGATCCTATCCGGGGCAAAGCGCGGCGATCGCGTCGGTCGGGTCGTGGGCCTTTATCCTGGCGCGGCCGGGATGGCCCGACGACACAGGCTATCGCTTTGCTCGCGCGCTGCACGACGGCGCCGGGAAGCTCAGCGAAAAGCTCGAACAGGCCAAGGAGACGACGGCGGCCAACACCGGCGCCGCGGCGCCGGAGCCGGGCCTCATTCATCCCGGCGTCGCGCGGTATCTGCGCGAGATCGGCGCCCTCGCCTGAGGGCTGGCGGGTTACGCTTCGCTAACCCACCCTACCGCGCTATCGTCATCGCAACCTGAAGGGAGGAAGCCATGCGCGGGTGGTGTTTACCGGCGGTCGCGAGCTCGAATTGATGAATTTCGACGACCCGACGCCGGGGCCGGACGAGGTCGTCATCGAGATGAAGGCCTCGGGCATGTGCGGCAGCGATCTGCACCAGTACCGCCGCCCGAAAGCCGGCGGCGACACGGGCGGGCTCGCCGCGCCGAGCGCGCCGACGATCGCCGGGCACGAGCCCTGCGGCATCGTCGCGGCGGTCGGGACGGCAGTGAGCCCGGCGCTCGCCAAGGTCGGGCAGCGCGTGATGATCCATCACTACAAGGGCTGCACCGTCTGCAACCACTGCCGCTCGGGCTGGGCGCAGCTCTGCCAGGAGACGCCGGTCACTGTCTACGGCAATAACGGACACGGCGGGCACGCGGCTTATATGAAGGTGCCGGCCTTTACCGTCGTGCCGCTTCCCGACGCGCTGTCGTTCACCACTGGCGCGGCGATCTCCTGCGGCACCGGCACGGCTTACGGGGCGCTGCGGCGCATCCGGCTTTCCGGCAACGACACGATCGCGATCTTCGGCCAAGGCCCGGTCGGGCTGTCGGCGACGCAGCTTGCCGCCGCGATGGGCGCGCGGGTGATCGCGCTCGATGTCAGCGAGGAGCGGCTCGACCGCGCCAAGGAATTCGGTGCGGCAGAGCTCGTCAACCCGCGCTCGAACGACCCGGTCGGCGCGATCAAGGATCTGACCCACGGCTACGGCGCCGATTTCACGCTCGACACCTCGTCGCAGCCCGAGGGCCGCATCGCCGCCGTGCGTGGGACCAAGGTGTGGGGCACGACCTGCTTTGTCGGCGAGCGCAACAAGGTCGAGATCGACGTCAGCCCCGACATGCTGCGCAAGCAGCTGACGATCGTCGCGTCGTGGACCTTCTCGTCGATCGGCCAGGCCGAATGCGCCCAGTTCGTCGCAGACCGGGGGATCGACGTCGAAGGCCTCTTCACCCACCGCTGGAAGCTCGACCAGGCCGACGAAGCCTACAAGCTCTTCGACACGCAGACGACCGGCAAGGGCGTGTTCCTGATGTAACGGTGCTGTCGCTGCGAGCGCAGCGAAGCAATCCCCACCCGCAGGAGGCTCTTCCGATGGAGATTGCCGCGTCGCTCCGCTCCTCGCAATGACGCAGGCAGGAGAAAGAAATCCATGAACGACGTGATGAACGTGAAGGGCTCGCCGACGGCTTCGACGCCGGGGATGAAGGGGCAGGACAAGCTGACGGCGCTGGCGTCGCGCTATGTGACGGTCGACGAGTTGCCCTGGAAGCCGACGCCGTGCGCCGGGATCGAGATGAAGGTGCTGGTGGAGGACACGGCGACGGGGCTGTTGACCGCCCTCTTCCGCTGGCAGCCGGGGGCCGAGCTGACGCTGCATGAACATGTCGAGCTGGAGCAGACCTTTGTCATCGAGGGGAGCCTCGTCGACGAGGAGGGCGAGGTCTCAGCGGGAAATTACGTCTGGCGGCCCAAGGGCAACCGTCATCTGGCTCGCTCGCCGAACGGGGCGCTGGTGCTGTCGATGTTCCTGAAGCCGAACATCTTTCTGACCGGCGACAGCGAAGGCGCTCGGTTGCGGTAACCTAGCCGTCACCCCGGCGAAAGACGGGAAGAGGGTTTGGGAAGCGGGGGAAACGATGCCGAAGAACAAGGTCTTTGCCACCTTCGACGACGCGGTCGCCGATATTCCCGATAATGTGACGATCGGGTTCGGCGGGTTCGCCGTCGTCGGCCAGCCGGTCAACCTCTACGGCGCGCTCGCCAAGCAGGGGGCGAAGGGGCTCACCTGCGTCTCGAACGGCACGCGCGGCGGGTCGACGCTGCCCGAGGACGCGCCGACGATGGAGTGGCTCATCCGCAACGACCAGGTGGTGAAGGTGATCTGCGCCTTTACCGCGCCGACCCGCGCGTCGCAGCGGCTCGTCTTCACCGAGTACTACGAGAGCGGCCGGATCGAGGCCGAGCTCGTGCCGCAAGGGACCATGGCCGAGCGCCTGCGGGCGGCCGGTTGCGGCATCCCGGCCTTCTACACCCCGGCCGCGGTCGGCACCGAACTTGCCGAGGGGCGCGAGACGCGGGTCTTCAACGGCCGTGAATACCTCCTCGAGGAGGCGCTGCCGCTCGATTACGCGTTTATCCGGGCCTGGAAGGCCGACGAGGCCGGCAACCTTCTCTATCGGCGCTCGCAGCGCAACTTCAACCCGCTGATGGCGATGGCGGCAAAGACCACGATCGTCGAGGTCGAGGAGCCGATCCTGCCGCGCGGCGCGATCGACCCCGACGAGGTGCACACCCCGGGCATCTTCGTGCAGCGGATGGTCGTGGTGCCGCCGGCGCCCGAAGGCTGGTGGCCGATGCGCCCCGCCGAGATCGCCGCCCGCGCCAAAGCGATGGAGGCCGCCCCCTCAGGAGTGAAACGATGAGCGACGCCAAGGGACTGACCCGGCAGCAGATGTGCAACCGGCTGGCGATGGAGTTCGGCGACGGGTGGGTCGTCAATCTCGGGATCGGCATCCCGACGCTGTGCTCGAACGCCGATTTCGGCGACCGCGAGATCATCTTCCATTCGGAGAATGGCGTCGTCGGTTACGGGCCGCTCACACCGGTCGGCGAGGAGGATTTGCACCTTGTCAATGCCGGCGGGCAGCATGTGACGCTCAACGCGGGCGCGGCGATCGTGCACCATGCCGACGCGTTCGGGATGATCCGCGGCGGGCGCATCGACGTGACCGTGCTCGGCGCCTACGAGGTCGCCGAGAACGGCGATTTCGCCAACTGGAAGATGGCCGGGCAGAAGGGCGGCGGCATCGGCGGCGCAATGGATTTGGCCGCCTGCGCCCGGCACGTCTTTGTCGCGATGGAGCAGACGACCCGCCGCGGCGCCCCCCGCCTCGTCGAACGCTGTGCAATCCCGGTGACCGCAAAGGGCGTCGTCAACCTGGTGATCACCAATTACGGCCTCTTCGAGATCACGCCGCAGGGGATGGCGCTCAAGGAGATCGCGCCCGGGGTTTCAGTCGACGAGGTCAGGGCCACCACGGGCTGCAAGCTGATCGTGCCGGGCAACGTGCCCATGGTGAAGGGCACGAGATGAGAATGTCTCGGCGCTGTTGGCACGAGCGGCGTAGCGAACCGAGATTTACGTCATAGCTCTGAGATGGCGACGGAACACAAATAATGTCCATTACCAAATTACCATTGGAGGAGGTCTTTGTTACCGAGGGCGTTCCTGAATTTACCTTCGTGCGGCCTCCAAACTACAACGAGATACTCCTCGACGTTCGTCGACCAGGAAAGCCGGTTATTCTGGAAGGCCAGTCTGGAACCGGTAAGACCACTTGTGTTCGCCGAATACTGTCGGAACTCGGTGACGGAACGCCAACTGAATATCTAACTGCACGCCGGGCCACCGACGTATCCCGAATCGAGCTGATCGCTCACGATCGAACACCCGGTCGGTTCGTGATTGACGATTTTCATCGTCTTAGCGCTGACCTCCAAGAGTCACTCGCCGACATCGCCAAGTTGTCGGCCGAATTGGGCAGTGATGCTGAATTACCCAAATTGGTAATCATCGGGATAAACCAGGTCGGTTCCGATCTAATCCAACTTGTGCCCGACATCGCCAAACGGACGGGCATTCATCGCATTAAGCCCGGAGCGCGCGAAGATATCGCCCAACTAATCAGTATCGGTTGTGAAAAATTGAACATCAATATCGGACATGCTGACAAAGTCCATGAGGAGACTCGCGGCGATTATTGGCTGACGCAGCAGCTGTGTCAGTCGATCTGTACTGCGGCTGGCATAACTGAAACGCTGCCGAAGAGTAAGAAAATATCATTTGATCTGGGGGTTGTTAGGCAGCGGGTAGTCGATCGGTTACATGCTGCCTACTATCCAGCGGTAAAGGAATTTTGTCGCGGCAGGAGGTTCCGGTCTAGCAACGACCCATACTTCAAGCTTCTCCGGGCGGTTGCTCAGGGTAACTCATCAATCGTCGATCTGAACGAACTAGCAAATTCCAATCCGGACGTGCGGGGTAGTGTAAACAATATTAAAGAACACAGGTTACTTGTTCTAATCGACTCTAAACCTCTCGTGGCGAGGCATTTTTATTACAACAGAGAGACGAAAAATTTTGCGATCGAAGACCCAGCCTTATTCTATTTCATGCAACACATGGATTGGAACCAACTACGCCAAGACTGTGGCTTCCGAGACACGACAGAAAACTATGAATTCGATATAGCGATATCGTTTGCTGGAGAAAACCGCGATTTGGCGAGATATATTGCCGAAAGCCTGGAACTTCTAGACGTCCATACATTCTATGATGAGATGTTTGAGGCGAATTTTCTAGGTAAAACTTGGTCCGCGCAATTTAAAACAATATTTGGTGAGAAGAGTCGTTTGATTTTGTGCATATTGGACGAACATCACGCAAAAAAGATCTGGCCGACCTTCGAGAGAGAACATTTTACTACCAGAATTCCCGACGAAAGCGTGATACCCATTTTTCTTGATGAAACTAAGTTCGTCGGAATCCCGCAAGATCTTGTGGGGGTTCCATTCGAATATGATCCAGGTGACCCTGGGTGGAAAAAAAAGGTAGACGACGAAATCATCGTCAAGTTGATCGACAAACTTAGCTGACCGACCAAGTGAATCGGACAGGAGCAAAACGATGCAGATGAACGCCGCCGTGTTTCGCAAGGTGCATGAACCGCTGACGGTCGAGGGGGTGGATGTCGACAAGCCGCGGGGGCGCGAGGTGCTCGTGCGCTCGGTGGCGACGGGCGTGTGCCACAGCGATCTGCATGTCGTCGACGGGAACGGTCGGTATCCGACCGACAGGCCGACGGTGCTGGGGCACGAAGGCGCCGGCGTGGTCGAGGCGGTCGGCGGCGATGTCACCAGCGTCCGGGTCGGCGATCATGTTGTCGCTTGCCTCTCGGGCTTTTGTGGGAATTGCCCACAATGCCTGTCGGGCCACCCGAACCTTTGCACCGGCGGGATCGTGACGCGCAAGGATAGCGACACGCCGCGCCTGTCGCAGAACGGCGGGATGGTTCGCCAGTTCATCGGCATATCGAGCTATGCCGAGAAGATGCTGCTGCACGAAAACTCGATCGTGCGGATCGACCCCGATCTGCCGCTCGATCGCGCGTGCCTGATCGGTTGCGGGGTGTTGACGGGAGTGGGGGCGGCGCTGCGCTCGGCCGGGCTCGAGGCCGGGCAGACCGTTGCCGTGTACGGTTGCGGCGGGGTCGGGCTGTCGATCGTCCAGGGTGCGCGGATCGGCGGAGCGCGCCAGATCATCGCGGTGGACCAATTCGAGAGTAAGCGCGAGATGGCGATGCGTGTCGGCGCGACGCATTTCGTCAATTCGGGCGAGGATGATCCCGTAAAGGCGGTGAAGGCTCTGACCGGCGGGCTCGGCGTCGACCATTCGTTCGAAGCGGTCGGCGTCGCCAAGCTCGTGCGGCAGGCCATCGAGAGCCTGGCGATCCGTGGCACGGCGACGATCGTCGGGGTGCTGCCGCCCGATGCGACGATCGAGTTCCCGTGGATGGCGATCCGCCCCGAATGCAAGGTGCAGACGAGCCGCATGGGCTCGAACCGCTTTCGCAGCGACATCCCGCATTACCTCGAATTCTACAAGCAGGGCCGGCTGGACCTCGACGCGATGGTGACCAAGCAGGGCCGCCTCGACGACATCAACGAAGCCTTTCGCGCGATGAAGGCGGGCGAGGTGGCGCGCACGGTGCTGAAATTCGATTGAAAGCCAAATCCGCCCGACAAGAATATGTGTCGGTTCACAGCGCGATTTATGGGGCGCAACGGGTCTGCTACCCTCATCAGAGGAGGAAACCGGCATGTTGAAAACCACCCGCGACATGGTCATGCCGACGGCGATCACCGGATCGTATCCACGGCCGCTTTGGTATGACGTGAGCCTCAACGGGCGGTCGTTCAAATCGGCGATGGGGGATTCGCTGTTCCGCGAGCAGTATCTCGACGCGGTCGCGGCGGTAATCAACGCGCAGGAAGCGGCCGGGCTCGACATCGTCACCGACGGCGACGCGCGCTTCGATCTCGCAGTCGGCGGCAAGAGCTGGTTCTTCTACCCGATCGAGCGGCTCAACGGGATCGAGGGGCACCGCTCGACATCGCAGGGGTGGATGGGCCGGCACGGGTTGCAGCCGGGGCATATCCTCTGGGAGGTACAGGAGGCGTATCAGCCGAGTATCGTGCGCGACAAGCTCACCCGCGGGCCGCTCGAATACGCGGCGCTCTGGCAGGTGGCGCAGCGGCTCTCCGACAAGCCCGTCAAGTTCGGCGCGATCTGCGCGCCCGGCATCGCCAGCATGCTGTGGGACGAGCACTACCACGACAATAAGGCCCTCGTGCTCGATCTCTGCGACATCATGAACGCGGAGTTCAAGGAATTGGCGGCGGCCGGATGCAGCGTCATCCAGGTCGAGGAGCCGCGCCATCATGGGCTTACAACCCGCCACGACTGCACCGACCAGGAGCTCGAATTCCAGACCGAGGCGTTCAACCGTCAGCTCAAGGGCGTCGATGCCGAGATCTGGGCGCATACCTGCTGGGGCAACCCGAACCAGCAGCGCGTGTACTGGGAGGTGCCGAGCTACGAGCGCGCCCTGCCCCACCTGCTCCAGCTCGACGCCGACGTGATCACGTTCGAATGCGCGTCGTCGGGCGGCAAGGATCTGCACCTTTTCGGGAAGTACAAGACCGACAAGAAGATCGGGATCGGCGTCGTCAACCATTGCAACACGGTCGTCGAGCCACCTGAGGCCGTCGCCGACCTCATCCGCAAGGCGCTCGAATACATCCCGCCCGAGCAGCTCGTGATCACGACCGATTGCGGGTTCGGCCGCGAAGGGCTGTCGCGCCGGATCGCCTATTACAAATGCGTCAGCCTTGTCGCCGGCACCAATATCGTGCGCCGCGAGCTGGGCCTCCCGGAAGCGCATATCCGCGCCGCAGACCCGAGCCTCTATTTCGCCGGCATCGAGCAAAAGTGATTTAGCCGCCCCTCCCCGCCCGCGCATAGTGCGCCGGAAACCGTTCGAGGGAGGGGCTCATGCGTGCGCTTTACGTCGTCGCCCTCGGGTCCGTCGTCGCCGCGTCGGCCTCGGCGCGGGCCGACCTGCTGACCCACAAGGATCTGTCGCTGGCGACCGCGCTCACCATCGCGACCACCGCCGAGGACACCTGCAAGGCCAACGGCAACAAGGTCTCCGTCACCGTCGTCGGCCGCGAGGGCGAGATCATCGTACAACTGCGCGGCGACGACGCCTCGCCGCACACGATCGAGAACAGCTGGCGCAAGGCCTACACCTCGCGGACCTTCCGCCGGTCTTCGGGCGATTTCGCCAACCGGGTCAAGAGCGACCCGACCACCGGCGCCGTGTTCCTGTACGGCATCGCCGCGGCGCAAGGCGGGCTGCCGATCAAGGTCGGTGACGACACGATCGGCGGCATCGGCGTCTCCGGCTCCCCCGGCGGCGACAAGGACGAAGTCTGCGCCAAGGCCGCGCTCGACAAGGTGGCGGATCAGTTGAAGTGACAGGCGGGAGCAACTATTGTAGTGAAAACTCCTACTCAATTGCCCCGTCCTGAAATGAGCGAAACAAGGGTCACGGCCGCCGAGGCCAACCGCAACTTTTCGCGGTTGCGGCGTGGCGTTCGCAAGGGGCACAGCTACCTCGTAACCTCACACGGCGAGCCGGTCGCTCGGCTCGTGCCATCCGACCAGGGCGATGAGCCATTGCGGCGCTTTCGCGCCGCAGCGCGGCGCGCCCTATTCGAACGTCTGGAGAAGCATCCCGCGATGAATGTCGGTCCCTGGACCCGTGACGAGCTCTACGATTGTTAAAGGTTGCGATCGATACGAACATCCTCGCTTACGCCGAAGGGATCGAGGATCCGACGCGACAGGCTGCAGCAAGACGGCTGATCCAATCCCCGGACCCCGAGGCGGTCGCTAATCCGTTTTTGCCGGTGCGTCATCCGCTACTGGAGGCCGTTCTCGTCGGATAAGCGGCATCTTTCTGCCCCACGGTGATCGCGCGCATTCTCACGAAAAATTGGGGAGGGCCGTCATGAAGATCAGCACCGACCGCATCCTGACGACGCATGTCGGGAGTTTGCCGCGGCCCCCGGCGTTGCGGCCGCTGCTTGTCGCCAAGGACAAGGGCGAGGCCTACGACAAGGCCGAGCTCGAGCGGCTGACGCGCGAGGCCGTGAACGAGATCGTGCGGCGGCAGGTTTCGGTCGGGGTCGACATCGTCAATGACGGCGAGATGTCGAAGCCGGGCTATTCGACTTATGTCGCCGACAGGCTCAGCGGCTTTGCAGGGCACGAACCGGCGAAACCGAGGCTCGACACCGGGCCCTATCCCAATTTCAACGCCGCCTATGCGCGGATGACCGGCGAGAACGCAGCGCGGCGGGCAGTCTGCGTCGGGCCGATCGCGGTGAAGGATCGCGAGCCGCTGGCGCAGGACCTCGCCAATCTCAAATCCGCGCTCGCCGGCGCCGATGCGGTCGAGGGGTTCATGACCGCGGCCTCGCCCGGTCTCGTGCCGGCGTTTCAGAACAACCGGTACTACCCGTCGCACGAAGCCTATGTCGAGGCGATCGCGTCGGCGATGCAGGCGGAATACGAGGCGATCGTCGGGGCCGGGTTCGTGCTGCAGCTCGACTGCCCCGACCTCGCGATGGCGCATCACACGTCGTTCCAGGATCTGAGCGAGAGCGATTTCCTGAAGCGCGCGGCGTTCCATGTCGAGACGCTCAACCACGCGACCCGCAACATCGCCCCCGATCGCATGCGCATCCACATCTGCTGGGGCAATTACGAGGGGCCGCACGACCACGACATCGATTTCCGCAAGGTCGCGCCGATCCTCGTCAAGGCGCGGCCGCAGGCGCTGGTCATCGAGGCCGCGAACCCGCGCCATGCGCATGAATGGGCCGTGTGGCAGGAAACGAAACTGCCCGACGACAAGGTGCTGATCCCCGGCGTGCTCGACACTTCGACCAACTATGTCGAGCATCCCGAGCTGATCGCCGAGCGGCTCGTCCGCTTTGCCGGGATCGTCGGACGCGAACGGGTTATCGCCGGCAGCGATTGCGGCTTTGGCACCTTTGCCGGCTACGGCAAGCTCGACCCCGATATCTCGTTCAAGAAACTGAAGGCCATGGCCGACGGCGCCGAGATCGCGTCGCGGCGCCTCTGGCATTGACACGGAGTGGCATTGCGAGGAGCTGAGCGACGCGGCAATTTCGACGAGTCGAGGCTCCTGCGGCCCGGGATTGCGTCGCTGCGCTCGCAATGACGACCCTTTAGGAGGCTTCCTACGATGTCCAGCAACGGCCGGCGCTACAATGTCGGCGGCGTGATGCTCGACCGGCCGTTCAAGATCAGGCGGCTCGGGCATTTCGGGTTCAATGTGGATCGGATGGAGGCTTGCCGCGAGTTTTACGGCGACCTGCTCGGCTTCACCCAGTCCGACCGCGCCGATTTCTCGCGGGCTCCGTGGTACCCGAAAGACCTCGGCCATGGGGCTGACGGGTATTTCATGCGCTACGGCACCGACCACCACGCGATGGTGCTGTTCTCGAAACAGGTCATGGACCACCGCTCCGACCGGAAGTTCGAGCCCGGCGTCACGATCAACCAGATCACCTGGCAATGCGGCAGCCTCAAAGAGATCGTCAACGCGCACTCCTACTTCGAGGAGCACCAGGTCAAGATCCAGCGCGTCGGCCGCGACATGCCGGGCAGCAACTGGCACACCTATGTCTACGACCCAGACGGCCACACAACCGAGCTCTATTACGGCATCGAACAGATCGGCTGGAACCAACGCTCGAAGCCGCGCGACATGTACTATCGCGGTTTCGGCCAGAAGCCCGACCTGCCGCAGATGTCCGAGGCCGCCGAACTCGACGAGGCCGGAGACAAAGGGATCGACGTGTACTCGGGGCATCTGCCGACGCGCACCTTCGCCGAGACGTACGACGTCGACGGCGTGCTGCTGCCGCGGCCGTTCAAGATCACCAAGATCGGGCCGGTGCGGCTGTTCGTGAATGATGTCGATAAGGCGGCGGCGTTCTACACGCGGCATCTCGGATTCACGATCAGCGAAGAGACGGCTTATCGCGGCGCCCGCTGCGTCTTCCTGCGCTGCGGCGCCGAGCATCACAGCGTCGCGCTTTACCCGAAAGAGCTCCGCGCGATGCTCGGGCTCAGCGAGCACACGAGCTGCCTGTCGTTCGGGATCGAGGTCGCGAATTACGCGCAACTGCGGGCAGCAGTCGGTTTCCTCAAATCGCGTGGCGTACGGTTTGTCGCTTCGATCCCCCCCGAGCTTTACCCGGGCACCGACTATTCCGCCTTCGCGCTCGATCCGGACGGCCACTGCATCCAGCTCTACTATTACATGGAGCAGGTCGGCTGGGATGGGCGGGTGCGGAAGCCGACCGCGCGGCGACAGGTGTCGTCGATCTGGCCGGAAGCGCTCGAACCCCTATCCGACACCTATGTGGATCAGGTATTTCAAGGGCCATTCGGCTAAGGAGGATATGATGGACCGCGCCGCATTCGAACAATCGCTGAAGGCCGACGGGTACGAACCCGTCGAGCGCCAAATGGATGCGAACAAATTCAACGCCGAGCACGCACACGAATTCGACGCGCGCGTGATGGTTCTCGACGGCGAGATGACGATCACCCGGCCAACCGGCGCGCAGACCTTCCGCCCCGGCGACGTCTGCGAGATCGCCGCCGGCACGCCGCATACCGAGCAATGCGGGCCCAGCGGGGCGAGTTACCTGGCGGGACGCCGGTTCAAATAAGTTTTGTATCCCCTCGCCCGCATTGCCGAAGAGGGGTCATTCACCGCGGCGCAATCAGCCCTTCCCGCTCCAGATGCGGGTAGAGCCCGCCGCCGAGCGTCATGTCGAGAAGCATCTGCGGCACCGGCAGGGCCTTCAGGACCGCGCCGGTCTCGCGGTTGCGCACGGTGAAATCCTCGAGGGTGATCTCGGCGGTCTGGCCTTCGGTGAAGGCGGCGCGGACGCCGGGACATTCGAGCGCGAGAAGGCCGAAATTGACCGCATTCCTGAAGAAGAGGCCGTTGATCGAGTCGGCGATCAGGGCGCGGATGCCGCAGTTGCGGAGGGATCGCGCTGCCGGGCGGCTCGACCCCATCCCGTAATTGAGGCCGCCGACGATCATATCCCCGACCTGCACCTGATCGACCCAACCCGGCCGGTTGGCGGAAAAGACGGCACGGCGTTGGTCCGCCTCACTCGCGAGCAAAAGCGGGCCGGGCAGCATCAGGTCGGTGTTGATGTTGTCGCCGAACGTCCAGGTGCGCCCGGCCAGCATGTTCCCGGTCATGCCCATTCCTCCGTCAAACGCCTGCCGCCAGTTCGCCGGCATCGACGATGTGACCCGCGACCGCCGAGGCCGCGACGGTAGCCGGCGACGCCATGAAGATGCGGGCGCTGGGGTCGCCCATGCGACCCTTGAAGTTGCGGGTGCTGGCGGTGATGCAGGTCTCGCCCGGCCCGACGACGCCCATATGCCCGCCGAAACAGGCGCCGCAGGTCGCGGAGGTCACGACCGCCCCGGCCTCGACCAGCGTCTCCACATACCCGGCCTTGAGCGCGGCGGTATAAGTCGCCTGGGTTGCCGGCGTCACGATCAGGCGGACGCCGGGTGCCACCCGATGCCCCTTGATCACCCGCGCGGCCTCGGCGAGGTCGGACAACGTGCCGTTGGCGCAGGAGCCGATAAAGGCCTGGTCGATCCGTTCATGCGCCACCTCGGCGACGGGGACCGAATTGCGGATGACCGCATCGGGCAGGGCAACGAGCGGGGTCATCGCGGCGAGGTCGATCGCGCGGCGCTCGGCATAGACCGCGTCAGGATCGGGAGCCACCGGGGTGAACGGCGCCGGGTTGCGCGCCTCGACGTAGTCGACGAGGAGGTCATCGCACTCGAAGGTCGCGAATTCGGCCGACAGCTCGGCGCCCATCGCGGCGATCGTGCGGCGAGCGTCGATCGGCAGGCTCGCCAGGCCCACCCCACCGAACTCGACATTCTGGTTGGTGTGATGGCCGTAGGTGCCGGCGAGATGCAGGAACAGATCCTTCGCCGACACGCCGGGGCGGAGCGCGCCATGAAGATCGTAGCGGATGGTTTCGCCGACCCGGTACCAAGTCTTGCCGGTGGTCAGCGCGGCGATCAGATCGGGGTTGCCGATGCCGCGCGCCGCGCAGTTGAAGGCCCCCGACGCGCAGGTATGCGAGTCGCTGCACACAAGCACCGTGCCCGGCAACGCATACGCGCGGTCGGCGACGATCGCGTGGCTGATCCCCTGCTCGGCCCCGACATCGTGCAGCCGCTTGATGCCGAACCGCCGCGCGAACCCGCGGCCATAGGCATGCCCCTCGGCCGAATCCTTGTCCGGCGCCGGCACCATATGGTCAAAGGCGATGACCACCTTGTCGGGGTCATGCAGCTTCAGGATCTCGCGCCGCTGATGCTTGTGAAAGCTCATGTCGAGCATCACCGCGCAATCGACCTCGACCACGACGAGATCGCCGGCCCTGACCTGCGTCTGGCCGCTCGCGCGGGCGAAGATCTTCTCGACGATGGTCATGCCCATGAGCGATCCTCTCTATCCCGCGCCCGAGCCAATCGGTAAAGGTCGGACGCGCACCCGATCGTTTCAATTACCGCGATACACCGGAACCCAGGTCGCGTTCGAGTGGCAAGAGATTGCGTAACAACATATCTGCCTGATCCACCGGACGGCCGCGAACTTAAAAACGCCGCCCATTTTTTCGGGCTCGATCGTGATGCGGGTGCATTTCATCTCGTATGCCCTTGTCCGCCGCCGATCACACTACCCCCTGCGCCCTGAGCGCCGCTATCTCCGCCGTCGCATATCCGAGGCTCGCGAGGATCTCGTCCGTGTGCTCGCCGAGGAGGGGGGCGTGGCGACGGTAGGTGCCGGGGGTTTCGGAGAGGTCGATCGGGGTGGGGGCGAGCGGCACCGTCCGGTCGAGGGTCGGGTATTGGCGCTCCTCGAGCAGATGCGCGGCGCGGATGTGGGGCTCGTCGAGCGCCTGTTGCGGCGAATAAAGCTGGCCGGCGACGATGCTGGCCTTTTCGAGCTCGTCGAGCGCCTCCTGGCAAGTGCGCTCGCCGCACCACGCGTTCATCCGCGCCGCGATGACATCGCCGTTGTCGGCACGGGCTTGGTCGTCCCTGAAGCGCGGGTCGGAGAGCCAATGCTCGTCGCCGATCATGCGGCACCAGCGGCGGAACATCGGCTCGCCGATGACGGTCGTGATGATCCAGCCGTCCTTGCACCTGTAGAGGTCGGAGGGGGCCGCGTTGAAGCCCTGGTTGACGATGCGGGTGCGGTTCACCCCGGTCAGCGACTGCTCGATCAGCAGCGAGTTGCTGACGGTGAGCGCGGTGCGGAGGAGCGCGCCCTCGACCTTTTGCCCGCGCCCGGTCTTGCCGCGTTCCATCAGCGCGGCAAGCGTGCCGAAGGCCGAGCTGAGCGCGGTGCCGAAATCGACCCACGGCACCTTGAGCACGATCGGCTGGTCGGGCGTGCCGGTGAGGTAGGCGGCGCCGCTCATCGCCTGGCCGATACCGTCGAAACCATGCTTGTGGCTGAGCGGCCCGCCGGCGCCGAAGCCGGTGACCGTGGTGAGGATGATGTCGGGTTTGACCGCGCGGAGGCTGTCGAGATCGAGCGACAGCGAGCGCAAGACCGAGGGCGGCAGGTTGGCGATCACGACATCGGCGGTCGCGACGAGCTTTTGGACGATCTCGCGGCCTTTCGGTGCGGCCGGGTCGAGGGTCATGCCGAGCTTGTTGCGGTTCATCGCGAGGAACATCGCGCCGCCGCCCTCGGCGCCGGCTCCGACCGGGGCGACAAAGCGGTCCTCGCCGCCGGTGCGCCGCTCGATGCGGATGACCTCGGCGCCGAGATCGCCCAAGAGCGCGGCGCAGAACGGGCCGGCGATATAGCGGCCGAAATCGAGTACGCGGATGCCGTCGAGAACTCCCGCCACGCTTTCCTCCCCTTCAGCCCGCCTTCGTCCAGTCGATATTGGCGCCGGGATCGGCCAAAAGGTCCGGCCCGCAGCACCACGCGACATGGCTGTGCGGCACGTGGCTGCGCTCGACCCGATACCGCCGCGACAGTAGCGCGGCGAGCGCCGGATCGGCAGAGGCCAAATGCCGGTCGATCAACCCCGCCACCTCGCGCGACATCGGGCCGGTCTGGCCGTGGATATAGGCGACGCGCAGCGCGCCGGGACGATCGGGTTCCCCGGCGAAGCGGTCACCGAGCCAACGATCGATCGCCGCCAAATCCTGCGCGGGATCGCCGAAGGAGGGATCGCGTCCGTAGAGCCCGTCGTAGAGATGCATCTCGTCGGGCTGGCGGCGGGCGCCCGCGATGACGTAGAGCGCCGGCATCACCCCGCCCGAGTGTCCGGTGAGGATCAGCCGGTCGAGGGCAAGCCCCACCCAGCCCAGCGCGTGATCGATGAGCGCGTCGAACCCACCCTCCAACAGCGCCGGAAAATCGTACCAGCTATAGCGGACCCAATTGCCGCGCGGGATCAGCGCCAGGGTCGGGCGCGCGCGGCGGCCGAGATCGAGCCCACTACGCGGCACCTTCTCCTCGATCCGCATTGCACCGCCCTGCTGCGAGAACCCGTGCAGATGCACGACGACATCCACCCGCTCCGTCCCCGGCGGAATCGCGTTCCAGCGCAGGAACAGATCGGGCTGGGTCCCGATATGAGTGCGCAGGACGGGCGTGTCGGAGAGAAAAGCTTCTCCGGGCGCGGCGGTTGGAAGCGGTGCTGGTGGCATCGACGAAGGCTACTCCAACATCGTCGTCCCGGCGAAGGCCGGGACCCGGGGCTCAAACGCACGAGCGGATCGCAGGTGGGTCCCGGCCTGCGCCGAGACGACGGAGGTGTTGATGTTCCGAGTATTGAAACTTAGCGTAGCTCAACCGCGAGAGAGACAACGATGCCCGATTACCAGATCTTCGAGGCCGGCGATGTCGTGCTGCAATCGGGGCTGACCTATCGCGGAGCCAGGCTCGCCTACAAGACCTTCGGCACGCTCAACGCGGCGAAGTCGAATGCGATCGTGCATCCGACCTCGTTCGGGGCGCAGCACACCGATCTCGAATGGGCGGTCGGCGAGGGAAAGGCGCTCGACCCCTCGAAATACTTCATCGTCATCGTCAACAAGTTCGGCAACGGCCTGTCGTCGTCGCCGAGCAACACGCCCCCGCCCTTCGACCGCGGGCGCTATCCCTATTTCACGATGGCCGACAATGTCCGGGTGCAGCAACGCCTGATGACGGAGGTGTTCGGGGTCGGGCGGATCCACATGGTCTACGGCTTTTCGATGGGCGCGCAGCAGGCGTTTCACTGGGGCGCGTTGTTCCCCGAGCGGGTCGAGAAGATCATGGCGATCTGCGGCTCGGCCAAGACGTCGCCGCATAATTTCGTCTTCCTCGAAGGCGTCAAGGCGGCGCTCACCGCCGACGAGGCGTGGAGGGACGGCTGGTTCGCGACCCCACCAGTGCGCGGGTTCCAGGCGTTTGGCCGGGTCTACGCCGGGTGGGGACTAAGCCAGGCCTTCTACCGCGAGGAAGTGTGGCGGACCGTCGGGTATTCGTCGCTCGAGGATTTTTTCGTCGCGAGCTGGGAAGCCGGGTTCCGGCGGCGCGACGCCAATGACCTGTTGGCGATGCTGTGGATGTGGCAGCACGCCGATATCAGCGCCAACGAGCTTTATCACGGCGATATGGAAAACGCGCTCGGCGCAATCACGGCCGACGCGATCGTGATGCCGTGCGAGACCGATCTTTATTTCACCGTCGAAGACAACCGCCGCGAGGTCGCGCAGATGCCGCGCGCCGAGCTCCGCCCGATCCCCTCGATCTGGGGCCACCGCGCCGGCAACCCGGTCCTCAGCCCCGCCGACGCCAAATTCATCGGAGACGCGACGCGCGAGTTGCTGGCGCGGTAGCGGGCGGCTTGTTGGGCAAACCGGAGCCGCAAGCTGCCGCTGCTTTTCGTCGGAGGCGATTTAGCGCAAACCGACATCGAACCGGCATTGTGCATTGCAGCCGGTCACACCCCAAAGGAGGAAACGCCATGGCCCGATTGCCCTCGATCACGAAGAAGGAACAGGTGGCGGCGAAGGATTAGGCGACGTTCGATTCGATCGTCGCGAGCCGCGGTGCGGTGCAGGGGCCGTTCACGATGTTCATGCACTCGCCCGAGGTGTCGGAGCGGGTCGCGCATCTCGGCGCCTATGTGCGGTTCGAAGGGTCGCTCGACATGAGGGTGCGCGTGATCGCGGCGATGACGGCCGCGCGGGAGTTCGAGGCGATGTATGTCTGGGGCGCCCAGACCGGCGGGGCGCGGCGGCAAGGTGTGGCCGAGACGACGATCACCGCGATCCGCGAGAACCACTCGCGCGGCATTCCCGAGGAGGACGCGCAAATCGTCGAGTTCACGCGGCAGCTGCTGCGCAAGCACCGGGTCGACGAGCCGCTCTTCAAAGCGATGCAGGCGCGGTTCGGCAATGACGAGCTCGTCCAGCTCACGACCGCAATCGGCTACTACAGCTTGCTGGCGATGACTGTGAACGCCTGCGAGCTGGAGCCCGCCGCCGGGGCGGAAGTGCTGAAAATCTGATCGGCGGCGACCGGCCGGGCCTCCCGGTCGTGGCCCCAGCGAGGGGCCGGGGTCCATAGTTCAAGCGCACGAGCGGCTGAAGAGTGGTTCCGGCCCTCGCCGGGACCATGCCGCAGGACGGCGCCTGCCCAAAATTAGTGCACTGCACAATTTACCGACGACCTAAGCTTAAGCGAGTCGGAAAATCACCGCCGTTCAGTCGGTAATTGCCCAATATTGAGCCAATTCGGCTGGCATGCCCCTTGCGTCCTCCTCTTTATCCCGATGCGCTGCGATGCAGCAATCGGAGTGGATGGAAGGTGGCCTTTGATGAGCACGCGTGACCCCGCCTGGATTTCCGACTGGAACCCGGAGGACGAAAGATTCTGGGAAACGAAGGGCAGGATCGTCGCCCGGCGCAACCTGATCTGGTCGATCGTCGCCGAGCATCTCGGCTTTTCGATCTGGCTCGTCTGGAGCGTCGTCGTCACCAAGCTGTCCCAGGCCGGGTTCCACTACACGACCGACCAGCTCTTCCAGCTCGTCGCGCTGCCGGGGCTGATCGGGTCGCTGATCCGGTTTCCGTACACCTTTGCGGTGACGACGTTCGGCGGGCGGAACTGGACGATGTTCAGCGTGGCGGTGCTGTTCATCCCGACGATCGCCCTCGCCTATTTCGCGACACGACCCGACACGCCGTTCCCGCTGATGCTGGCCGTCGCCGCGACGGCCGGGCTCGGCGGCGGCAATTTCGCGTCGAGCATGGCAAACATCTCGTTCTTCTATCCCGACCGGATGAAGGGGTGGGCGCTCGGCCTCAACGCGGCGGGCGGCAATATCGGGGTCAGCACGGTACAACTCCTGGTGCCGCTTTTAATGGGGCTTGGCCTCGTCAACCTGTACCGGGCGACGCCGGGCGCGGGCGGCACCTATATCGAGAACGCCGGGCTGATGTGGCTGCTGCCGCTCGCCATCGCGGTCTTCTGCGCCTGGCGCTACATGAACAACCTGACCTCGGCGCGGGCGTCGATCAAAACCCAGATCGCCGTCACCCGGCGCAAGCACACCTGGGTGATGTCGTGGATCTATATCGGCACGTTCGGGTCGTTTATCGGCTACTCGGCCGCGTTTCCGCTGCTGATCAAGACGCAGTTTCCCGAGGTGACGATCGCGGTGGCGTTTCTCGGCCCGCTCGTCGGCTCGATTGCGCGGCCGCTCGGCGGGCTCCTCGCCGACAGGATCGGCGGGGCGCGGGTGACGTTCTGGAACTTTGTCGTCATGGGCGCCGCCACGATCGCGGTCATGCATTATGGCGACGCCAAGAGCTTTCCCGACTTTCTCGTGTCGTTCCTGGTTTTGTTCGTCGCGACCGGGGTCGGCAACGGTTCGACCTATCGGATGATCCCGTCGATCTTCCGCGAGGAGAAGCTGAAGACCGCCGCGTCCGGCGCCGAGGGGCGCGCGGCGGCGCTTAAAGCGGCGAGCATCGAAAGCGCGGCGGCGCTCGGCTTTATCGGTGCGGTCGGGGCCTGCGGCGGGTACCTGATCCCGCGCGGGTTCGGCGCCTCGATCGCCGCGACCGGCGGGCCGCATCTCGCGCTCGAAGTGTATCTCGGCTTCTACATCACCTGTCTCGCGCTGACGTGGTGGTTCTACCTCCGCCGGAACTTTCTGGCCCGGCTCGCGCCGAGCCTTGCCCAGGCACGGGTTTAGGGAGGCCGCGATGGACAGGATCGGCGAGATGGTGCCCCGCGAGCGCCTTGTCGTCGTCGGCAACGGCATGGCGGCGATGCGGACAGTCGAGGAATTGCTGCGCCGCGATCCCGATCGCTACGACATCACGGTCATCGGGGCCGAGCCGCACCCGAACTACAACCGCATCATGCTGTCCTCCGTCTTGGCGGGCGAGAAGACCGTCGAGGACATCGTCATCAACCCCTATGACTGGTACATCGACAACCGCATCGGCCTCGTGACCGGCGAAACCGCCACATCGATCGACCCTAAAGGAAAGACCGTGACGCTCGCCGGCGGCGGCACGCTCGTCTACGACAAGCTTCTGCTCGCGACCGGGTCGAAGCCGCTGGCCCCGCCGATCCCCGGGCTCGGCCTGCCCGGTGTGCACGCGTTTCGCGACATCGCCGATGTCGATGCGATGGTCGCGGCCTCGGGGAAGTACCACCGCGCCGTCGTGATCGGCGGCGGGCTGTTGGGCCTCGAGGCAGCGTGGGGGTTGAAGCGGCGCGGCATGGCCGTCGCGGTCGTGCATCTGATGCCGACGCTGATGGAGCGCCAGCTCGACAAGGCTGCCGGCGAGCTGCTTCAGCGCGATCTCGACGCGCGCGGCATCGCGTTTTTCACCGACGGCCAAACCGAGGAGATCATCGGCAGCGAGCGCGCCGAGGGGGTTCAGCTCGCCGACGGGCGGGAGATCCCGGCCGACCTCGTGGTGCTGGCGATCGGCATCCGGCCGAACATCGACCTCGCGCGCGCCGCCAAGATCGAGATCAACCGCGGCATCCTCGTCGGCGACGACATGCGGACGAGTGCGCCGGATATCTACGCGGTCGGCGAGTGCATCGAACACAACGGCCAGGTGTTCGGGCTCGTCGCGCCGATCTGGGAGCAGGCGAAGGTCTGCGGCGCCCGGCTTGCCGGCGACGGGGAGGCCGCTTACGTGCCGCCGCCCGTCTTCACCAGCCTGAAGATCACCGGCATCGACGTGTTTTCCGCCGGCGCACTCGCCGCAGCCGATGAGGCCGACGACGAGATCACCCTCCATGACGCCAAACGAGGCGTCTACAAGAAGGTCGTGCTGCGCGACAACCGCGTCGTCGGCAGCGTGATGTACGGCAGCGTCGCCGATGGCCCCTGGTACGTGGATCTGATGCGCGAGAAGACCGACGTCTCCGCCTTCCGCGACCAGCTTGTCTTCGGCCGCGCCTTTGCCGAGGCGGCCGGCGCACCGGCACCGACACTCGACATCGCGGCGATGCCCGACGACGAACAGGTCTGCGGCTGCAACGGCGTGACCAAAGGGCGCATATGCTCAACTATCGCTGAATGTGGCCTGACGACGCTCGACGCGGTGCGCGCGCATACCAAGGCATCGGCCTCGTGCGGGCAATGCACCGGCAAGGTCGAGGCGATTCTCGCGCATCTGGGCGGGACGGTGGCGCACAACCCCGACCCGCCAATGTGCAAATGCACCGATCACGGGCATGATTTCGTCCGCGCCGAGATCGTGGCGCAGGGGCTCGCGACAATCGCCGAAGTGCGCGAGGCGCTCGGCTGGAAGACCGCAGACGGCTGCCAGAAGTGCCGGCCGGCACTCAACTACTACCTCGTCTGCGCCTGGCCCGAGACCTATCGCGACGACCCGCAATCGCGCTTCATCAACGAGCGCGCCCACGCCAACATCCAGAAGGACGGCACCTTCTCGGTCGTGCCGCGGATGTGGGGCGGACTCACCAACCCCACCGAACTGCGCGCGATCGCCGACGCCGCCGACAAATACGCGATCCCGACGGTCAAGATCACCGGCGGCCAGCGCATCGACCTACTCGGCGTAAAGAAGGAAGAGCTCCCCGCGGTCTGGGCCGATCTCAACAAGGCCGGCCTCGTCTCCGGGCACGCCTATGCCAAGGGTCTCAGGACGGTGAAGACCTGCGTCGGCAGCGAATGGTGCCGGTTCGGGACGCAGGATTCGACTGGGCTCGGGGTCAAGATCGAGCAGATGTGCTGGGGCTCGTGGACCCCGCACAAGGTGAAGCTCGCCGTGTCGGGCTGCCCGCGCAACTGCGCCGAGGCGACGATCAAGGATATCGGGATCGTCTGCGTCGATGCCGGGTATGAGATCGTGGTCGGCGGCAATGGCGGGGTCGAGGTGCGCGTCACCGACCACCTCGTGCGCGTCGCGACCGAGGGCGAGGTGCTCGAATATGTCGGCGCCTTCCTGCAGCTCTACCGCGAAGAGGCGCGCTATCTCGAGCGGACGGCACCCTGGGTGGCGCGGCGCGGCATCGGGTATGTGCGCGAGCGGCTCACCGACGACCCGGCCCATCGCCGGGCCCTCTACAAGCGGTTCCTCGTGTCGCAGGGCCCGGTGCAGATCGATCCCTGGCACCAGCGCGCGAGCGGGGCCGAGGCGCACGAATACCGCGCACTGGCCGGGGTCGAATAGCGATGGCACGCTGGATCGAAATCGGCGACCTCGCCGACATCCCGCGACGCGGCGCGCGACGCGTGCGCGGGTTTGGGCCGTCGGTCGCCGTGTTTCGCACCGCGGACGACCGCGTCTTCGCCCTCGTCGACCGCTGCCCGCACAAGGCCGGCCCCCTGTCCGAGGGCATCGTGCAGGGCTGCGCGGTCGCCTGCCCCCTGCACGGCTGGGTCATCGACCTCGAAAGCGGCGAGGCCGAGGCGCCCGACGCGGGTCGCGTGCCGACGGTGCCGGTGAGGGTCGACGGCGGGCGCATCCTCATGGCCGCGCCGGCGCTCGAACAATCGGACGCGGCGTGAGCGCCGACGGTACGATCCGCACCACCTGTCCTTATTGCGGTGTCGGTTGCGGATTGCGGGTCGGGACGGATGGGGCGATCACCGGCGACCCCGACCACCCGGCCAATCGCGGACGATTGTGCTCGAAGGGCGCGGCGCTCGGCGAGACGCTGAAGGATAGCGGGCGGCTGCTTCACCCGGCGATCTCGGGCCGCCGGGCAAGCTGGGACGAGGCGCTCGACCTGATCGCCGGCCGGTTTTCCCAGACCATCGCGGCACATGGCCCGGATTCGGTGGCGTTCTACGTCTCCGGCCAGTTCCTGACCGAGGACTACTACGTCGCCAACAAGCTGATGAAGGGCTTTATCGGCAGCGGCAATATCGACACCAACTCACGCCTGTGCATGGCTTCGTCGGTCGCCGGGCATGTGCGGGCCTTTGGCGAGGACATCGTTCCCGGCTGTTACGAGGATCTCGAGGCGGCCGATCTGGTCGTCCTCGTCGGCAGCAACATGGCCTGGTGCCACCCCGTTCTTCATCAGCGCCTCGTCGCGGCCCGGCAGGAGCGCGGCACCCGGATCGTCGTTATCGACCCCCGCCGCACCGCGACCTGCGAAGCCGCCGATCTACACCTCGCGCTGCGCCCCGGCAGCGACGTCGCGATATTCGCCGGCCTGTTGCGGCATCTTGCCGAATGCGGGGTCGTCTCGACGGGATGGGTCTCGCGCCACACGAAGGGCCTCGATGCAGCCGTCGCCGCCGCACCGGCACTGGCGGAGGCAGCCCACCTGGCCGATCTCCCGATCGGCGATCTCGCGCGCTTTTACGATTGGTTCGCGGCGACCGAGCGATCGGTGACGGCCTATTCGCAGGGGGTCAACCAATCCACCGCCGGCACCGACAAGGTCAACGCGATCATCAACTGTCACCTGGCAACGGGAAGGATCGGGCGGCCGGGCATGGGGCCGCTGTCATTGACCGGCCAGCCCAACGCGATGGGCGGGCGCGAGGTCGGCGGGCTCGCCAACCAGCTTGCCGCCCATATGGGCTTTGCCGAGCCCGAAGACATCGACCGCGTCCGGCGGTTTTGGGACGCGCCGCGGATGGCCGAGCGCGCCGGCCACAAGGCCGTCGACCTCTTCGACCGTATCCATGACGGCACGGTCAAGGCGCTGTGGGTTCTCGGCACCAACCCCGCCGCCAGCATGCCTCGTGCCGGCCGTGTGCGGGAGGCACTCGCCCGGTGCCCGTTCGTCGTCGTCAGCGATTGCTGGCCGACCGACACCTCGGTGCTCGCCGATGTCGTGCTGCCGGCCGCCGGATGGGGCGAGAAGGACGGCACCGTCACCAACTCCGAGCGCCGGATCTCTCGCCAGCGCCGGTTTCGCGAGCCGCCCGGCGAGGCGCGCACGGATTGGCGGATGCTGTGCGGTGTCGCCGGCCGGATGGGCTGGGCCCACGCTTTCGCGTACCAAAATCCGGCGGCCGTCTTCCGGGAGCACGCCGCGCTGTCCGCCTCCGAGAACGAAGACCGGCGGGTATTCGACATCGGCGCGCTCGCCGGGCTTAGCGACGAGGAATACGAGCGGCTGGAGCCGGTACAATGGCCCCTGCGCTGCGGAAGCAAAACGGGGCCGGGGCGGCTTTTTGGTGACGGGCGGTTCCCGACGCCGGATGGTCGAGCCCGCCTTGTCGCGACACCCTACCGGCCGCTGGCGCAACCGGCGGATCGCCGGATGCCGCTCGTCCTCAATACCGGCCGGGTGCGCGACCAATGGCATACGATGACGCGCACCGGCAATGTCGTGCGGCTGATGACGCACCAGCCAGAGCCGCTCCTCGACATTCATCCCGCCGACGCCGAATGGCTCGAGGTAAGGCCCGGCGGCTTCGCGCGCGTCGAGAGCGCGCACGGGACGGCCGTGCTCCGCATCCGCACGACAAGCGAGCAGCGCCGCGGCGAGGTCTTTGCGCCGATGCATTGGACCGACCGGTTCAGCGCGGCCGGCCCGATCGCCCGGCTCGTAAGCGCGGAGACCGACCCCCTCTCCGGCCAGCCCGAACTGAAGGGCACGCCGGTCACGGTGACACCGGTCGCCGCCCTGTGGCACGGGCTGCTGCTGCGCCGCGACGAATTTTTGCCCACAGGTCCGTTCTACTGGGCGCGCATCCCGCTGCCGGAGGGACAGGTGTTCGAGCTCGCCGGATGGGAGCCGCTGCCGAGCGGAAGCAATACCGGAGGATGGGTCAAGACCCTCCTCGGCGCGCCGCAGGAGCCCGATCTGATCATCTACGCCGATCCCGGGTGTGGCGGGTTCCGCTACGCGAGCGTCGTCGACAACCGCCTCGACGCGTGTCTCTTCCTGGCCCGGAAGCGCGCCTCGCTACCGCCACGCGAGGCGATTGCCGCGCAGCTCGGGGCGACGATCCTGCCGGCCGGCTACACCGAGCTTTTCGGCGCCCGACCGACCGGTGCGGCCGCAGCCGGCGATGCCGGCCGCACCGTCTGCGCCTGCTTCGGCGTCGGGCTCAGCGCCCTCCGCCGCTTGATCGCGGGCCGGCGCCTGACGACGGTCGCCGAAATCGGCGCCGCGCTTCGCGCCGGGACCAACTGCGGCTCCTGCATCCCCGAATTGAAGGCGATCCTGCGCGACGCCCAGGCAGGTACCGCGGGCCCCTGAGCCCCCTCCCCGATTTTCCGCTTCCACGCGGCGAAGGCGCGCCGATGCGCGGTATCGCGAAGGCGGTCCACGCGGTAGGCTCGGATCGCCCTTCACGAGCGGACTGGCGCTCGCGAACCGGGCTGTATTCCCAAGACCAAGCGGGGTAGCGGCAACATGCGTCTATTGGTAGTCGGGGCCGGATCGACCGGCGGGTATTTTGGCGGCCGCCTGGCCGCGGCCGGCCGGGATGTGGCCTTTCTCGTGCGTTCAAGGCGGGCGGCACAACTCCGCGAGACGGGCCTGCAACTCGTCAGCCCACATGGCGATGTGACGATCAAGCCGACGCTCGTCGCGGCGGATGCGATCGATGGCCCCTACGACGCCGTGCTGCTCTCGGTCAAGGCGTATTCGCTCGATGCGGCAATCGCGGATTTCGCGGGCGCGGTCGGGCCGGCTACGATGATCATGCCGATGCTGAACGGCATGCGTCACATGGACCTCCTGGAGGAGCGGTTCGGCGCCGAAACGGTGATCGGCGGCGTCTGCAAGGTCGCGGCGACGATCGATCCGGACGGGCGGATCGTGCAGCTCGCTCAGTTCCAGGAACTTGTCTACGGCGAGAGGGACGGCTCGGTATCGTCGCGGATGCGGGCGCTCGACGCTTTCATGAGCGGCGCCGGGTTCGATGCCCGGCTGTCCTCGTCGATCGATTACGAGATGTGGGAAAAATGGGTGATGCTGGCGACGCTCGGCGGGATTACCTGCCTGATGCGCGGAAACATCGGCGACGTGGTGGCCGCGCCCGGCGGCGCGCCGTTCATCCTCGGCTTTTTCGATGAAGTGGTCAGCATCGCGAGCGCCGTCGGCCAGGCCCCCAAGCCCGAATTCGTCGAGGCCACCCGCAAGACCCTGACCACCGCGGGTTCGACACAGGCCCCGTCGATGTATCGCGACCTGCAGCAGGGCAGCCCAATCGAGGCGGATCAGATCATCGGAGACCTGCTCGCGCGCGGCGGCAAGGCGGGTCTCGAAACGCCGCTCCTCGCCACCGCCTATGCGCACATGTCGGTCTATCAGCGCCGGATCGCCGGGTCGTAACGGAGCCGAGCAGCTTTTGCGCCGAGACCCGCGGGAGAACCCTGATGACCTACGTCGATGGATTTGTTGCCGCCGTTCCGACCGCTAATCGGGAAGCCTACCGGAAGCATGCGGAGGCGGCCGCCGTGGTATTCAAGGAATATGGCGCCCTGAAACTCGTCGAGTGCTGGGGCGACGACGTGCCCGAGGGAAAGCTCACGTCATTTCCGATGGCGGTGAAGCGCCGGGACGATGAGACCGTGGTGTTTTCCTGGATCATCTGGCCATCGCGGGCGGTCCGCGATGAAGCCATGCCGAACGTCATGGCCGATCCACGGGTGAAACCCGACACCAATCCGATGCCCTTTGACGCAAAGCGCCTGATCTACGGCGGTTTCGACATGATCGTGGACGCGTGAGACGACGCGGCGGGAACGACACGGATCAAGGGAGCAGCACGGATGTCTAATGATGCGGCGGCAATCAGAACTGCGGCGCAGACCTATCTCGACGGACTCTACGAGGGAGATGCAGACAAGCTCGCATCCGTCTTTCATCCCACGAGCGCGCTGACCTGGGAGGAAAACGGCGTCCTCACGCCCCTGCCTCGCGACGAGTGGCTGGAGGCCGTGCGCAACCGGCCCTCGGCGAAGGCGCGCGGCCTCGGCCGCCAGGACGAGATCCTGCAGATCGACCAGGCTTCACCAACCATGGCGTTCGTGAAGCTCAAATGCGCGATCCCGCCGCGTTTCTTCGGTCTTATCTAGCAAAGACACCTAGGAGTTCCACACTCAATATTTGGACAATGGTTCGCCCCCCTACGGTGTTCGCAATCGGCAGTGCCCAACCTAGGCGAGCCGCAAGTCTCGGACGATGCGAGGATTTCGCATTTTTATTCTGACCGTTTGACACCGCCGCCCATTGACAAATAAGAACATGATTCTGCCACAACCTAGCGCTATGTTCTCACTATGTTCCCCTCGGAGATCGTCATATAATGGCTAGCTATACCCCAAACCAGTCCGTGCTTATCCGGTGCGAGATACAGCCTGGGCCTTTCCCGACAGAGGCTCTTGTGACTTTTGAGACCGTTGACGGGCCGGTCTCCGGCTTCGTTCGGAGTGCCAACGTGCGAAAGCGTACGGATGGCGAGGGTTACATAAGTGCGGTCGTGAAGGAAGCGTCGCCCGACACCATCACCGTCGTGGTTGAAGGGTCTTTCTTTACAACGAACGGTTTAGCATATTTGAACAGGGCATGGGCAGACTCGAATGTGAGCCTTGCCGCCTAGGCGAGGACGATATGATCCTTTCTCAGGTCAATTTGAGAGCCGCAGTCGAGGCGGGAGAGATCGCTTTTGACCCGCTATTGGAAGAAAAACAATGGGGTGAAGCGTCTGTTGATCTGCGGCTGGGATTTAGTTTCACTAGAATATCAGAAGCTGGGTCGATGACTCTTTCGGTCGCGGAAGGACTGGTGGCGCTAGGAAAATCTGGTTTATGGGCAACCAAGGAACTACAAGCAAAAGACTCTCTTGGTGATAGAGAGCGGTTTGTCTTAGAGCCTGGAAAATTTGTTCTAGCAATGACCTATGAGAGCA
>DASXFE010000049.1:0-37109 GCA_036489765.1 Allostellaceae bacterium
GTCGTGTTCGATTTCTACGACCGCCTCAAATCGGTGAGCCGCGGCTATGCCAGCCTCGACTACCAGCTCGACGGCTATGCCGAGGGCGACCTCGTCCTGATGAACATCCTCGTCAACGGCGAGCCGGTCGATGCGCTGGCCCTCATCGTCCACCGCGAGCAGGCCGAGCGCCGCGGCCGCGCCCTCTGCGAGCGGCTCAAGGATCTGATCCCGCGCCAGCTCTTCCAGATCGCGATCCAGGCCGCGATCGGCGCCCGCATCATCGCCCGCGAGACGGTCAAGGCCCTGCGCAAGGACGTCCTCGCCAAATGCTACGGCGGCGACGTCACCCGCAAACGCAAGCTCCTCGAAAAGCAGAAAGAGGGCAAAAAGCGGATGCGCCAGTTCGGCCAGGTCGACATCCCGCAATCGGCCTTCATCGCCGCGCTCAGGATGGGCGACAGCTAGGCTGAGGACTTCATTGTGAGCGCAGCGATCGTATCGGGTGTGGATACGACGCCAGTCCTTGAGCTTGCCGAACATGTTCTCGATCCTTCGCTGAGCAGCCCTAGTGAACTCGGACGCGTATGAATGCGCGTGAGGGATCACAAGTGGCGCACCGGAGCGAAGCGATCTCGGGCCGTGGGAGCCTCCTCCAATCGAGATTGCCGCGTCGCGTGCGGGTCCGCGCAATGACGGAAAATCAACTCCGCCACCTCAACGTTTTAGCTTCCACGGGGTTCTCGAACCGGCGGCCCTCCGCCAGCGCCCGCCGGTATTCCCGCTTCAGCCGGTAGTACCAGCGCGCCTGCGTGTCGGCGTCGTCGATCAGCGAGAGGGTCGGGTTGTAGCGCAGCCCCGTTTGCTGCTTTTCCATGATGTCGCGGTCCTGCCTGAGGAACGCACGGACGAAGGGAAGCGCCAGCGGCTTCAGCGCGCCGAGCCACGGCGCGGTCCAGTAGATGCAGTGGTTGATCTCACTGGTCTTGTCGTCGATCGGGGTGATCGCGGTCAGGTTGCAGACCGCGTGGCGGCCGGCGCGGATATGCTCGACGCGGACGCTCGGCAGGCGGAAGGCGATCTCGGTGTCGGTGCCGCCGCCGAGGATCTTGTAGGCCCGCGAGTTGGACGACGGGGCGTGCCGGGCCATCGTAAACCCCCAGGGCGAGGGCACGAACGGCTTGGCTTTTTCGTGGATCGAATGCCGCCCGCGCCACCACCAGGCGCGATGGACGAACGGTCCGTGCGCCGGGTCCATCAGCCCGACGACGGCATCGTCGATCGATGCCGCGAATGCCACCTGCTCGACGATCCCCGGCGTCGCGTCGGAGGCAAAGCCCTCGATCACCGGGATGTCGGGCGCCGTCTCGGGCGCGGCGCCGAGATAGACCCAGATATTTCCCTGCACCTCGCGCGCCTTGTATCGCGGCACCGCGAGCGGGCCGCGGTCGATTTTCTGCTCGCTGGCGATCGACGGAATCGTGGTGCAGGCGCCGTCGGTCGCGAAACGCCAGCCGTGATAGCAGCACTCGATCTCGCACCCGTCGAAGGTGCCCGCCGAGAGCGGCATGCCGCGGTGCGGGCAGATATCGCGGAGCGCGAACGGCGTGCCGTCCGCGGCGCGGCCGAGCACGATCGGCTCGCCGAGCATCACCCGCGCGAACAGCCGCCCGCGCCGCACCGACCGGGTCGGTGCCGCGTAGTACCACGCCTCGCGCAGCGGTGCGGCTTCGTCCACGCCCCGGTTCCCTGTGAGTGCCCCTAAAATGCTGCCGACACCCTATCATCCGCGACCGGTAGCGGCTATTTTCGCGCCCGTGCTCCGCGTCGTCCGCCATCCCGGGTCAGGTTCTCGCCCGCGCTCCAACGCGGTGTTGGCGTTGGGCAATTTCGACGGGCTGCATCGCGGCCATCAGGCGCTGATCGGCCACGCCAAGACCCTGGCGCACGATGCCGGCGTTCCGGCCGCGGTCCTGACCTTCGAGCCCCACCCGCGGGCGATCTTCATGCCCGGCGGCGAGGCGTTCCGCCTGACCCCGTTCCGGGTCAAAAAGCGCGAGATCGCCGCGCTTGAAGTCGATACGCTCTACATCCAGAAATTCGACCGCGAGTTTGCCAACAAGAGCGCCGAATCGTTTGTCGACGACCTGCTCGTCAACGGCATCGGCATCAGCCATCTCGTCGTCGGCCACGATTGCACGTTCGGCTATCGCCGCCGCGGCACACCCGAGATGCTGCGCGAGGCCAGCGCCGCGCACGGGTTTGGCCTGACGGTGATCGAGCCGGTCAAGAACACCGACGCGGCGGTCTACTCCTCGACCCATATCCGCGAGTTCCTTAAGGCTGGGAAGCCGCGCGAGGCGGCGGCGCAGCTCGGTCGCCCGTGGGAGATCGACGGTCGCGTCAGGCTCGGCGACCAGCGCGGCCGCACGCTCGGGTTTCCGACCGCGAACATCCTGCTCGGCGAGTATCTGCGTCCCTTGCTCGGCGTCTACGCGGTGCGCGTCACCGGCGACGGCGACAATGACCCGCTCGACGGCCGCGCGATCGACGGCGTCTGCAATATCGGGATGCGCCCGACCGTCGGCGGGCATCGGCCGCGGCTGGAGGTGAACCTTTTCGATTTCGACGGCGACCTCTACGGCTGGCACCTGCGGGTTTCGCTGATCGACTTCATCCGCCCGGAAAAGAAATTCTCCGGCCTCGACGAGCTGAAGGCCCACATCGCCGCCGATGCCCAGACGGCGCGCGAGTTGCTCGCGGCGGATTAGGTCCGCTGTCATTGCGAGCGGAGCGAAGCAATCTCGGGCCGCATGCGTGCTCTCAACGAGATTGCCGTGTCGCTCCGCTCCTCGGAATGACGCGGCCTGATCAAAACCGGGGCAGGTCCGGGTGCGGGACTTGGCCGCGGTGGACGTGAAGGCGGCCGAGTTCGGCGCAGCGGTGAAGGGTCGGGAAGACCTTGCCGGGGTTGAGGAGGCCGCCCGGGTCGAAGGCGCATTTGAGGCGCTGCTGCTGGGCGAGGTCGGTTTCGTCGAACATCACCGGCATCAGGTCCCGCTTTTCGACGCCGACCCCGTGCTCGCCGGTGAGGACGCCGCCGACCGCGACGCAGAGGCGGAGGATGTCCGAGCCGAAGGCCTCGGCGCGCTCGATCTCGCCCGGCTTGTTGGCGTCGTAGAGAATGAGCGGGTGGAGGTTGCCGTCGCCGGCGTGGAAGACATTGGCGACGCCGAGCCCGTGCTCCTTTGACAATTCCCCGATCCGCACCAGCACCTCGGCAAGGCGGCCGCGCGGGATCGTGCCGTCCATGCAGTAGTAGTCGGGCGAGATGCGGCCGACCGCCGGGAACGCTGCCTTGCGCCCGGCCCAGAAGGCGAGGCGCTCGGTCTCGTTTTCGCTGATGCGGATCGAGGCGGCCTTGTTGTCGCGGGCGAGGCGGTCGACCGTGTCGATCAGGTAATCGACCTCGGCCTTGGGGCCGTCGAGCTCGACGATCAAGAGGGCCTCGACATCGAGCGGATAGCCGGCGTTGACAAAGGCCTCGGCGGCATGGATCGCCGGCCGGTCCATCATCTCCATCCCGCCCGGGATGATCCCGGCGGCGATGATCGCGGCGACGCAATTGCCGGCATCCTCGGTGGTCGGGAAGCCGACGAGGAGGGCGCGGGCGGTCGCCGGCTTTTTGAGGATCCGCAGGGTCACCTCGGTGACCACGCCGAGGAGGCCTTCGGAGCCGGTCACGACGCCCATCAGGTCGTAGCCGGGTGCGTCGAGATGCTTTCCGCCGAGGCGGATCACCTCGCCGTCGATCAGCACCATTTCGAGGCCGAGCACGTTGTTGGTCGTGAGGCCGTATTTGAGGCAATGCACGCCGCCGGAATTCTCGGCGATATTGCCGCCGATCGTGCAGGCGATCTGGCTCGACGGGTCGGGCGCGTAATAAAACCCGGCCGCCTCGACCGCGTGGCTGACGCCGAGGTTGGTGACCCCGGGCTGCACGGTGACGCAGCGGTTGGCGTAGTCGATATCGAGCACGCGGTTGAACTTGCCCATGCCGAGGAGGACGCCGTCGGCAAGCGGCAACGCCCCGCCCGACAGCGACGTGCCGGCCCCGCGCGGCACCACCTTGATCCCCTCGGCGTGGCAATAGCGGAGGACGCCGGAGACCTCGGCGACGGTCTCGGGCAGGACCACGACAAGCGGCGGCTGGCGATACGCGGTCAGCCCGTCACTTTCATAGGCGCGCCGCTCCGGCGCCGACAGCACGACCCCGCCGTCGCCCGGCACAAGCCGGCGCAGCGCCGCCGCGATCTCCTCACGCCGCGCAATGACGGCCGCATCGGGTACGGGCATTTCCATGCGCGCAATCTCTCATCGCGCGGCACGGCCTGTCTATTGGATTGAAAAGAGCTGTCGCGTCTTGCGACCGAGGCAGCCCCGACGGATCAGCCTTGGCGCGCCTTGTAGCGCGGGTTGGCCTTGTTGATCACATAGACCCGCCCCTTGCGCCGCACGATCCGGCAATTGCTGTCGCGCTTCTTGAGGCTCTTCAAGGAATTAACGATCTTCATCACACGGGTCCTTCGCGAGGCGCGGAAGATAGGGACCGGCGCCGGGGAAGTCAATGCAGGCGGCGCAGCGTAGTGGGTCAGTCTGAAATTCAGCCGTTAATGGCTGCCGCGTTGGCGGCAAATGAGGCAATTACACCCGCTGCCTGTTGGCGTGTAATGCATAAGACCGTGAATCACGCCGCCTTCGGCATCAAATAAATGCGATATTTTGTCGAAATGCACAGCATGCCCGTTCTCGAAATACTTTCGCACGGCGAAGGCTATTAAATCCGCATACTGGATCATTCGGGTCGCGCGCGAATCGACGAACAAAGGAGTTTCGGCGATATTATGCAGTTGGCCCCAACGATGACCATCTATCCGAAATTCTCGCGTTAGACCTTGCAAGGATGTTTCGTACGAAGACTTGTCGAGTATTATTGTTCCTCGTTGCGTATCATTCTTCCGGTGAAGACGGCCCAGAAATCTGTCAAATCGATTAACCAGCTGCTCAAACGCATATTCCATAGGGTCTTCTGGAGAAATCGCTGCTTTATGTATTGCCGCACCAAAAAGACGCACCTGGGTAGACGCAGCCAGGGTTTCTAACGCGCGCGCATAAGCATCTTCACGAACAACCTTATCTATTTTTCGCCACTGCTTTCTGCCGGAAAAGATATCGACGCCGCGAAATTCCAGGTCTTCCCACCCGTCCGGCTTTACCGAACGCGCGATAACGTCTAGTCGGCGTGAAAACCAGTAAGGAAGCCGCTCAAAAATGGCAATTCCTGCCAGGATGATGTGTCGGTCTGCAGCGTTCCGAACTGCTCCTGAGTCGTCGAGATACAGGAGATGCATTTCTAATGCTCGGACGCAAAAAGGCGGCCGGGCGGGACACTTGGTCCCGGTGGCACGACAAGGCGTACCTCCCAACCGCAATCAGAGCACTTAAGGAGTTCGGCGTCGAGAATCAAGCCGCTCATTTTGGATTAACCCTTTTGGTGCGCGGCTTATAGAAGCCACGCTTCCCCGGTTTCGGCTCGGCCGCCTCTAATAGGGCCACGGTATCAGAAACCTCCCAAAACCGATCCGACACGCCAGCGGCCATTGGTTCTCGACCTTCTTTGAAAACCCGTTGGTCAGCCGAATGAACCGCCGCATGTGCATCCGCATCGTGAGGTTGCTGCGCTCGACGTAGGACATACTGACGTGAGCGCGAAACCGATTGCCGATGATCCGCTCCTTACGCGCACCGATGCCGTCGGCGGGGCTACTTCGCCGCCGCCATCTGACGTTCGGCCCGGCGCAATTCGGCGGAGTCGTTCCGACCGGAGAGGAAGGCTTTGATGTTGCGGGTGGCTTGGCGCAGGCGCTGGCGGTTTTCGACGAGGGCGATGCGGACGTAGCCTTCGCCGTATTCGCCGAAGCCGACGCCGGGGGAGACCGCGACGTTGGCACGCTCGAGGAGGAGCTTCGAGAAGGCGAGGGTGCCGAGGGATCTGTACTCCTCGGGGATCGGGGCCCAGGCGAACATCGAGGCCGATGGCGAGGGGATTTCCCAGCCCGCCTGTTTGAGGCCGTCGACGAGCACGTCGCGGCGCAGGCGATAGCGCTGGCGGACCTCCTCGATGCAGTCTTGCGGGCCGTTGAGCGCGGCCGTCGCGGCGACCTGGATCGGGGTGAAGGCGCCGTAGTCGAGATAGGATTTGACCCGGGTCAACGCCGCGATCAGCCGGGCGTTGCCGACCGCGAAGCCGATCCGCCAGCCGGCCATCGAATAGGTCTTTGAGAGCGAGGTGAACTCGACGGCGATGTCGCGGGCGCCCGGCACCTCGAAGATCGACGGCGGCGGCTTGTCGTCGAAATAGATCTCGGCGTAGGCGAGGTCGCTGAGCACGATGATATTGTTGGCGCGGCAAAAATCGACGATCTCGCCGTAGAAATCGAGGTCGACCGTCATCGCCGTCGGGTTCGACGGGAAGTTCAGCACGATCGCGAGCGGCGCCGGGATCGAGTGCTTGACTGCCTTCTTCAGCTCGTCGAGGAAATCGATCCCCGGCCCGATCGGCACGTGGCGCACCGAGGCGCCGGCCATGATGAAGCCGAAGGAGTGGATCGGATAGCTCGGGTTCGGCACCAGGATCACGTCGCCCGGCGCGGTGATCGCCTGGGCGAGGTTGGCGAACCCCTCCTTCGAGCCCAGCGTCACGATGATCTCGCGCTCGGGGTCGAGCTCGACATTGAAGCGGCGCTCGTAATAGGCGGCATAGGCGCGGCGCAGGCCGGGGATGCCCTTCGACGACGAATAGCCGTGCGCCTTCGGGTTCTGCACCGCCTCGATCATCTTTGCGACGATATGCGGCGGGGTCGGGCCGTCGGGGTTGCCCATGCCGAGGTCGATCACATCCCGCCCGGCGGCTCGCGCCGTCGCCTTGAGCGCGTTCACTTCCGCAAACACGTAGGGCGGCAGGCGTTTGATGCGATAGAATTCCTCGGGCATGGCGACACGCGGCTTCGTAAAGGTGTGCGAAGCCGCCAGTTTACGGGTTGCCGTTCGCATTTGCGAGAAAAGATGCAAAAGCCGGGGCCGCGATGGTGGCAGCTTTCGGCGCTCGATCGCGAGAGCCGGCTGCTGTTGGGCTATTTTCTCGGCGTCGCCGCCGGGGCGAACGCCTTCGTGGTGATCGAGCTACTGCTGTCGTGGGCCGTCTCTCCGGCGGAACCCGCCGTGCTTCGGTCGGCGGCGGCGCCGGTCGGTGTCGCCATCACGTCCGCCACCGTCCTCCTGTCGATATGGGTGATCGTCGCGTGGTGGGTCGCCTTTCCGCCGTTCCTGCTGGTCCGCATCGTCGCGCGCCGGCTGAATATCCGGTGCGTGGGCTATTATCTCGGCGGCGGCGCGCTCAGCGGGGCGTTGCTGGGCGCCTTGTACGAAAAGATCGGCGAAAGCTTCCGTGCGGGAGAGCCGCTCGGGACGGACGAGCCGAGCGAGGGGGCGACGCTCGCGATCTTTTGTCTGGCAGGCGCGATCGGCGCACTCGTGTTCTGGTGGATCGCCGTTCGTCCCGATCGCGGCAGTGATCGCTTTACAGCCTGAGCCCGACTGCGGATGCTCGGCGGGACGAGAGGGAGAATCGGATGACCGAGATCAAGGCGCTGGTGCATGACGTGTTCGGCACGGTGGTCGATTGGCGCGCGGCGGTGACCGCCGACGGCGAGGCGCTGGGACAGAAGCGCGGGATCACCGGGATCGACTGGCAGGAGGTCGCCGATCAGTGGCGCGGGCTCTATGCGCCGTCGATGAACAAGGTGCGCACCGGCGAGTTGTCGTGGACCAATCTCGACGCGCTGCACCGGTTGGCGCTCGACCAGCTCATCGAGAAATTCGGGATCAAGGGGCTCACCGAGGAGGACAAGGTCTGGTTCAACCTGACCTGGCACCGGCTGAAGCCGTGGCCGGATTCGGTGCCGGGCCTGACGCGAATCAAAAAGAAATTCATCATCGCGACGCTGTCGAACGGCACCGTGCGGCTATTGACCGATATGGCCAAGCATTGCGGGCTGCCGTGGGACACGGTGCTCGGCTCCGACCTCGTCAGGGCGTACAAGCCCGACGCCGCGATGTACCAGTCGGCGATCGAGTTCCTCGGGTCGGGCGATCCCGGCGCCGTGATGATGACGGCGGCGCACAACAACGACCTCGTCGCCGCGTCAAAGCACGGGATGAAGACCGCCTATGTCGGGCGGCCTTACGAGCACGGCACCAAGCAGAGCCGCGACTTCAAGGCCGAGCACGATTTCACCTACGTCGCGACGAGCTTCGAGGACCTGGCGACCCAGCTCGGGTGCTGAGGTCAAGCGGACCCTCCCCCCATCGACGCCCATCGACGGGGGGAGGGTCCGGCGGCTACCAGGTCGCGCGTTGGAGGGCGATCAGCATCCGGGTGAGGGTGGCGCTTTGGCGGGCGGTGAGGTCGCCGGCGGCCGCGGCGTCGGCGACCGCGGTCAGCGCGGTGAGCAGGTCGGCGCGGTTCTTGATCTGTGGCAGGTCGAGGTCGATAGGCGGCTCGCGGCGCGGCGGGGCGATGCGGTTGAGGCAGTCTCGCAGCAGCATCCGGTCGCCGGCGAGCGCCAGCTCCAGCGTCTTGTTGGTGAGGAGCACGGTCTTGCGCGCGATCAGGGCCTCGGCGACGGTGGCGGCCTGCCGCGCCCGGCTCGGGCGACCCGCCGGATTGCCCGACCGGCCCTTGACCCATGGGCGCCCGCGCGGCGTTCGCGGTGTGGCGGCGGTTTGCTGTTCCGGCTCGGGCGGCTGCGGGATGGTCAGTTTAAGCAATTGATTATCCGAACTGTTTCGGGATATCCCCGGCGCCTGAAAC
This sequence comes from Allostellaceae bacterium, assembly GCA_036489765.1. Lineage (GTDB taxonomy): Bacteria > Pseudomonadota > Alphaproteobacteria > ATCC43930 > CGMCC-115725 > DATARH01. Next base: position 8,912 of record DASXFE010000049.1, read on the forward strand.
AGCAGAAAAACAGCGGGAGGAATAGCGAAATATCAGCAACGAAACAGTCGCTGTTCTTCCGTTCCAGCGCCGAAGCGGTCCGTTTTTTCGCGTCGAGGGATGCGCAAGACCCTTAATTCAATTTGGCGACTTTGTCAAGAACAAATCGAGAACTTACGGGCTTGGCGAAAGCCGAGACGCGGGGGTGCCAGAAGAATGGGTCCCGGTTTCGGCAGGATGGCGGAGCGGTTTACGGAAGCGGCGGCGGGTGTCAGGAGCGCGGGCGTCTCGCCCGAATCCAGTAAAGGAGGGCGGGCGGCCCTTCGACAAGTTCAGGAGCCCGCGGTCCCATTTTTTTGAGATGCCCACTTTTGCTGGCCGCGCTCCTCTTCTCCGTTACCGGCCGGTGTCGATCGTGCTGGTCGACTTGACCGGCGGGGCGCCGGGCTCGTGGTAGGCCGAGCGGGTACGCGAGACGACGTCGCCGTCCTTCTTGTCACGGACGCGGGTGACGGAGCGGCTCCAGACGCCGTGACCGGCAGAGGCGCGGGCCCGGTCGACGCCGACGATGCTGCCGTTGGGCCGATCCTTGACCCGGTCGCCGGTCTTGTCGCGGATGCCGCCGGCGGCGCTGCCGCCGACGCTGAGGCTAGCATCGGTGCCGCCGGGGCTCGTCGAGGTCGCGCCGAGGCCTTCGGTCGAGGCCGAGGTGCCGCCGATCGCGGCGCTGCCGGCCGTGCCGCCGGTCGCCGCCGATCCCGTCGAGGTCGTCGCGGCGGCGCCCGACCCCACGGTCGAGACGCTCCCGGGCGCGGCGCTAGCGGGCGCGGCGCTAGAGGGGGCGCCGCCGCGCGCGGCGAGCGCCGCCGTGGGCAAGGCGGCGGCCATCAGGCCGGCGAGGAACAAGGGTTTAAAATAGGTCACTTCCTAGACTCCCTACGATTTGCCGGGGTCCACATAGATCGTGCAGCTACCATCGCTGTTGGAGACCATCGCGGTGGTCGTGCCGCCGCCCGAAGTCGTGGAGGTGGCGACGCTGCTGCCGTTGCCGGTGCCGGAATGGACAGAGACCGACTCGCCACCGGCGCTGCTCGAGCCGCTGACGTGCCCGCCGCCGGCAGTCACGCTCGACGAGAGCGAACCGGAATTGTCGGCCGATCCGTCGTGGTGCCGCTGGATGATCTGACAGCCGTCGGGGTTGTCGGCCGTCTTGGGGGAGGCAAAGGCCGGGGCCCGCGCGGCGATCAGGGCGGTCAGTCCCAACCCGGCAAAGAGAACAAACCTGTCGCGCATGGCGACTCCTTTCCGGAAAAGACGCGCGGCCCCGGCCAGAACCGGAGCCGCGCGCGCTGCTACAGACTAGAAGCGGTCACGGTGGCCGCGGTCGTGGTCGTGGTCGCGATCACCGCGCATGCCGCGGTCCTTGTCGGAGCTGTTGCCGAGGCCGGGGGTCGCGCCGGCCGCCGAAGCCCCGGTCCCGACCGTCGAACCGGAGCCGACGCCCTTGCCGGTGCCGGCCGACGAGCCGCCAGTGCCGATCGCACTGTCGGCGCTGCCCTTGCCCGCGCTCGACGCGCCGGTGCCGAGGGTCGAGGCCGAGCCCATGCCCTTGCCGCTGCCCGCAGCCGAGCCGCCGGTGCCGATGGCGGAGCCGGTGGTGCCGTTGCCGGCGCTGGCGGCGCCGGTGCCAAGGGTCGAGGCGCTGCCGCCGCCCATGCCGCCCGCCGACGAGCCGCCGGTGCCGAGCGCCGTGCTGGCGGAGCCGTTGCCGGCGGTCGCGGCGCCGGTGCCGAGGGTCGAGGCGCTGCCGCTGCCCATGCCGCCCGCCGACGAGCCGCCAGTGCCTATCGCGGTGCCAGCCGAGCCGCCGCCGGCGCTCGATCCGCCCGTACCGATGGTCGAACTTGTCTGTGCATTCGCAAGTACAACGCTACCCGCGAGAAACGTCGCCGTCAGGATGGCCGTACGGAATTTCGAGTAATTCATCGAACCTGTCTCCTAGTATTCCCGCCGGACGCGCATTTTCTTTCGCCACGTAAATGCATTCACGCGTCAGCCTGGAAGTTTCTCTACAGATCACTGTAGATCGGTGTCGTTCAAGCAACGGCGCCTTGGAGATTTCCGTTCCGTGCCAAAGCCACCGTCCCGTTTCGTGACGGGCGGTCTCGGTGGTCGATTCTCAGGAGTCGTGCGGCGGAGCTCGCGGCCGTGCACCCTGAAAAAAATTTCAGGTTCTAGGGTTTGGCCGTGCCGCGATAAGGCGGCGAACGATCGCGGCGCGGATCAGCTCGGCGATCCAGCCGACGATCAGGGCAAGCGCCGGGTTCAGGGTCACCACGACGAGCGCCGTCGCGCCGATCACCCAGAGGCATGACGGCCGGCCGTCAAACAGGCGGCGCGAAATCGCGAGGTCGGCGCCGGCAAGAATGAGAAGGGCGCCGACCGCGCCGATCGGAATGAGGGCGAAGAGCGCGGCGGCGTGCGCGCCGAACCCGATCGCCAGGACCAGCAGCACGACGCCGAGCAGGATCGGGGCAAGGCCGGTGCGGGCGCCGAACCGGACCTGCGCCTGCAACCCGCCGGCGCCGTGACACATCGGCATCGCGCCGAACGGGCAGAGCAGCAGGTTGGCGAGGCCCGAGGAGAGCGCGAGGTTGCGCTCGCTCGCGATCGTGCCTTTCGCGCCGAACATCTCCCGGCTGAGGCTCGCGGTTACGATCACGGCGTTGGTGAAGGTCAGCGATAGCTGCGGCAGCACTGCGATCTCGAGGCTGCGTCGGATCTCGGTCCAGGTCGGGACGATCAGGTGCGGCGGGCCGGCGCCGGTGGCCGCGGCCACGGTCAAGCCGCTGCGGTCGAACGCGCCGACGAGCGCCGCCGCGGCGAGCACGAGCGGTGCCGCCGGGATCCGCGGCACCCGGGTCAGCCCGACGAGCGCTACCAGCGCCGCGACGCCGACCACCGGCGTCGCCACCATCAACTTGATCCCGAGCCGTGCCATCAGGAGGCCGAGGCCGAGCTGCAGGCCGACCGCGACAGATTGCGGGATCAGGCGCGCAAGGCGCACGATCCAGCCCGTGATCCCGAGCACGAACAGTACGGCGCCGATCATCATGCCCGCCGCCGCGACTTCGGCGGGGGTGAGGCCGCCGGTGAGGATCACCGCCGACACAGCCTTCATCGGCTGTACCGGCAAGGGCAGGCCGTAGAACAGCCCGGTTGCGATCAGGAACGCGCCGAAGCCGGACAGCACGGGCACCGGCGCGAGGCCGGCGACCGTCATCGCCCCGATCGCGTGCGGGATGAACGTGCCCAGATCGCCGCACGCGCCGCTGCATTCCTGCAGGAACGAGCGTTTGGCGGTCGGGTCGGCATTGGGCCGATCGGTATCGGACACCCTGGGCGAGCCTCGTCGAAAGGGCTCGCCTAACTAATCACATGAAGCGATCGGATCCGATATGGTATTTCGGGTATAACGGCTTGATCCGACGACGAAAACGGCTTTAGGAGACCCTGGCGATCGCGGCGGCGAGGCGCTGCCAGCCGGGGCTTTTCGCCAGATCGGGATGCTCGCCGGCGATCTTGATCACCGCGTTGCGGAATGCCTGCGCACTCGGCGGGTCGCCGAGATCGGCGCCCTTGGGCGGCGGCGGCGGCGAAAGGTTGCCGGCCACCTTGGCGACTTCGGCGAGATCGGGCGCGGGCTCACGCGGCACCGGCGCATCGGCCAGGATCCCCGACAGCGGTCTCAGGTGCGCCTGCCGCGCCGCGACGGCGGGCGAATAGTCCTGTCCGCCGGCGAACCGGTCGGCGAGGAGCTGCAGGATCGAGGTGTGGTCGAGCGGCTGGGAGAAGACCGTGCCCGGCGCGACATGGGGCGACACGACAAAGGCCGGCACCCGCACGCCGGTCGTCGCGAACGGAAAGCCGCCGGCGGTCGTCGGGATCTCGAGCGGGGGCACGTGATCGAAAAACCCGCCGTGCTCGTCGTAGGTGACGATCAGCATCGTGTTGGCCCAGCGCGCGGGGTTGCTGGTCAGCACGCCGTAGATTTCGGCGAGAAAGGCCTGACCCTTGGCGATCCCGGTCGGCGGGTGGTCGTCGGCGGCGTCGAGATGCGGACCGTTGGTGTATTCGGGCTCGATGAAGATCACCTGCGGCACCGGATAGGCGCCCTGCCACTCGGCGCGGAATTTGTCGTAGAGCCGGAAGCGGCCGCGCCCGCCCGCCGCCGACAAGGCGAGCGCGGTCGCGATCTCGCCGCTCCAGCGCGGCATCATCGAGAAGAACGGGAACAGCTTTGCGTAGACGCACCAGGCGATTTGCCGCTGCGCCAGCCAGTCATAGACGAGCGTCTGGTCGGGCAGCAGAACCCGCGCGTCGTCGACAAGGGCGCTTTCGCCGCTCATCGCCATCAGCCGGTTCGCCTGCGTGCCGGTCGGCAACGCCGCGAACCAGTGGTCGCAGACCGCGAACTGCCGCGCGAAGAGATCGAAGACCGGCACCGCGACCTCGTCGTAGTACCCCATGACCAGCTTCGGATCGGCCGGCGGCTTGTCGGAAAACCGTACATAGCTTTGTACAAAGCCGCCCATCCGGCTGGGCGCGCCGGCGGCCGGCGGCGCCGAAATCTGCACCTGGATCGCGTTGTGGTCGTGCGCCGGGTCGTCGATCTGCTGCGTCGCCGGGTCCAGGCGGTAGATGCCATAGACCGTGCCGTTCCACTCGTTCGCCAGCGGGTCGAGCCAGGCCTTGTCGGTGCGGAGGCCCTCGACCGGCAAGGGCGTGTCGGCGAGGCTCAGATAGCCGACCGCGTGGTCGAACGAGCGGTTCTCCAGCATGACGACGACGATCGTCTGGATATCGGCAAGCGGCATGTGCTCCTCCCGTGTTGCCGCCCGGTCGATCCTTCCTACCGCGGCGGATGGGCCTTGATCGCGTCCTCGACCGGCTCGCAACCCCAGCCCGGCCGGTCGGGGACGGCGAGGGTGCCGTTTTCGAATATGGGTTCGTGAGTGAACAGTTCCTTGTCCCAGGCGAGGCGGTCGACGTCGATCTCCATGATGCGGAGGTTCGGCACCGCGGCGGCGAAGTGCAGGTTCATGAACGAGGCGAGGTGGCCGTAGAAATTATGCGGGGCGATGTTGACCTCGAACGCCTCGGCGGCGTTGGCGATCTTCATCCCCTGCCAGACGCCGTTCCACACCGCGTCGATGATCGCGACATCCATCGACTGCGCCCGGAAATAGGGCAGGAACTCGCGGATGCCGAGGAGCGTCTCGCACGAGCTGATCGGGTGCGGGCTGTGGCTGCGGATGTGGGCGAGCGCCTCGGCGTTGTAGCTGTCGATCTCGATCCAGAACATGTCGTAGGGCGCGATCGCGCGCAGGATCTTCAGGTACCCCTCGGTCTTGGCGTTGAAGTTGAGGTCGAGCAGCATGTCCATGTCGGGGCCGGCGCCGTCGCGGAACGCCTCGAGATGGGCGCAGAGGTTGCGCAGCACCTTTTTCTCGACATTGAGCTCGGGATAGAACGGCCGGGCGAAGCCGGGGACCCAGCCGGCCGCGGTATTGCCCTCATAGATGAAGGCATTGGTCTTGAGCGCGGAAAAGCCCTTGTCGCGCGCCTCGGCGCCGAGCGCCTTGACCCCGTCGAGATTGGTGATCGCCGGCGGGTAGAATTCCGGGCGAGCGATCCGCCAGGTGCCGCAATGCGACCAGTAGACCCGGACGCGGTCGCGCATCTTGCCGCCGAGCAGCACATAACAAGGAACGCCGAGCGCCTTGGCCTTGGCGTCGAGGAGCGCGTTCTCGATCGCGCCCAGCCCCTCGGCGACGACCCCGCCCGCCGCGGGGCGGGTCGAGGCGTAAAGCTCGGCATAAATGCGCTCGTGGTCGAACGGACTCTGTCCGACGACCCGCGGGGCGCAACGCTCGATAACGGCCGAGACGCCGGGCGACCCGAACCCCTCGTCGAACTCGCTCCACCCGGTGATGCCGTCGGTGGTGGTGATTTTGAGGAAGTAGTAGTTGCGCCACCCCGCATCGGCGCGCAACACGGTGAGGCCGGTGATCTTCATGGGGGAGCTTCCTTCAGCCTGTCATCGCGAGGAGCGCAGCGACGCGGCGCTCAATGGCGCGGGGCTCCTACGGCACGAGATTGCTTCGCTGCGCCCGCAATGACAAGCGAAGGACGGGCGAGGCGCCCGCGCTCCCCTATAGGCTAAGCAGCGGCCCTGATGGCGGCGGCTTTGACGTCGTTGCCGACGGTCGCTTCGTATTTGCCGAAGTTCTTTTCGAAGTCGCGGGTGAGGCCGCGGGCGGTGGTGTCGTAGGCCTTTTTGTCGGCCCAGGTGGCGCGCGGGTCGAGGACTTCGGGTGGAACGTCGGCCGCGCTTTCGGGCACGAGGAAGCCGAAATTCGCATCCTTGCGCATCGGCGCGTTGGCGAGACGGCCGTCGAGGACGGCTCGCAGGAGGCCGCGGGTGTGGCCGATCGCCATCCGCTGGCCGACGCCAAAGGCGCCGCCAGACCAGCCGGTGTTCACCAGCCAGCATTTCGCGCCGTACTTGGTGATGCGGTCGCCGAGCATCTTGGCGTATTCGGTCGGCCGGCGCGGCATGAACGGCGCGCCGAAGCAGGTCGAGAACGTCGCCTGCGGCTCGCTGCCGAGCCCGACCTCGGTGCCGGCGACGCGCGCGGTATAGCCCGACAGGAAGTGGTACATCGCCTGCTCGGCGTTGAGCTGGGCGATCGGCGGCATCACGCCAAACGCATCGCAGGTCAGCATGATGACGTTGGTCGGATGCGGCGCCATCCCCGTATCCGACGCGTTCGGGATGAAATCGAGCGGATAGCAGGCGCGGGTGTTCTCGGTGAGGCTGTTGTCGTCGACATCGGGCATCCGCGTGCCGGGGTCGAGGACGACGTTTTCGAGGATCGTGCCGAAGCGGGTGATCGTCGCGTAGATCTCGGGCTCGGCCTTGGGGGACAGGTTGATGACCTTGGCGTAGCAGCCGCCTTCGAAATTGAAGATGCCCTTGGGGCTCCAGCCGTGCTCGTCGTCACCGATGAGGGTGCGGCTGGCGTCGGCCGACAACGTCGTCTTGCCGGTGCCGCTGAGGCCGAAGAAGATCGCGCTGTCGCCGTTCGGCCCAACATTGGCCGAGCAGTGCATCGGCAGCACATCGCGCGACGGCAACACGAAATTGAGATAGCCGAAGACGCATTTCTTGATCTCGCCGGCATAGCGCGTGCCGCCGATCAGCACGAGACGCTCGGCGAAGTTGACGAAGACGAAGGTCTCCGAGCGGATGTTGTCGAGCTCGGGGATCGAGTGCATCTCCGGCGCGTGGAGGATCGTGAACGACGGCTCGAAGCCCGGCAGTTCGGCCGCCGGCGGGCGGATGAACATGTTGCGGGCAAACAGGCTGTGCCACGCGCTCGGGCTGACTACGCGCACCGGCAGCCGGTATTCCGGGTCGGCGCCGCAATAGAGGTCCTGCACGAAGAGCTCACGGCCTTGCAGGTAGGCCAGCACGCGCTGATGCAGGCTTTCGAACTGGGCCGGGCTGATGCCCTGGTTGACGCTGCCCCAATCGACCGTGTCGCGGGTGCCGGGCTCGTCGACGATGTATTTGTCGCGCGGGCTGCGGCCGGTGTGCTTGCCGGTGTTGACGACGAACGAGCCGCCCAGCCCGACCTCGCCTTCACCCCGGCGCACCGCGTGTTCGAATAGAAACGGCGCCTGCAGGTTCCAGTGGATCGGCGACAGATGCCGGATCCCCTGTGCTGCGAGGTCAAAGCGAGGCTTTCGGTCCACCGCCTGATTCAAGGCCTTCCTCCGTTTACGACGGGCGCGCCCGTCGCTTATTACGATCGCGTTGAACCGCAAAATAATGCGGCGGCGGCGATTTGCAAAGCGGGGCGACAAAAGGTCCGCGTGCCATGTGAAATGACATCATTTTGCTTAAGGAATCTGTAATCTAGTTCGATCGCGCCGCGTTGACGAGCGCGACCAGTGTCGCTCTTGCCGTCGCGGCATCGGCGACGGTTTCCGCGAAGTCGAGCCGGGCCGTTTCGGTCTTTCGGCACAGATCGATCCCCTCCGGGTCAATGCCCGTCATGCGCCAGCCTTCGCCGCTTTTGTGCAATAAGCGCGCCGCGTAGAGATCGATGGCGTCGGCATGGTCGCGGTTCATGTGCTCGACGATCGCCGCCTCGGCCGCGGCCAGCGCCGCGACATCGCCGGGGCCGCGCAGGGTGCCGCCGTCGAGCCACTCGATCCGTCCGAACCCGGCGACGAGGTGGCCGCTCCTCGCCGTGACGCGATACAGGCGGAAATCGGCGAACCCGGCGTAGCGCGCCGCGGTCGGATGGCGGGCGACGAAGCGGGCGCGGGCGGCCTCGTCATCGACGGCCTCGGCATCCCCGAGGAGAGAGAGCCGCGGCCCGGCGAGCGGATCGGCCCCGGCGGCCGTGTCCTCGAACAGGAGCGACACCCGTGAATCCGCCTTGATGTTGGCGGTGTGCTGGGCCAGGTCCGACAGCAGCATCAGCGGGTTGCCCGCAAGGTCGCACGCCGTCGCGACGAGCGAGGCATACGGATGGCCCCGCGCCTCGGCGCGGTCGAGGGTGGTCGCCAGGGCCGCCTGGCCGCGCCCGCGGATCAGGTGCCGGGCCAGGCGCGAGGGATCGTCGGCCGTCATGTTGCGTAAAACAGGCATGGATCAGCATACCCGATCCGGCGTTTTGGTGTCGGGGCCATGCGCGGCGGGCGGGGTCGAAGGCGAGGCCAGCCTTTGTCTTCGCCGGAACGCGCCCATATCTAAACGTCAGACGATCCTCGCGCCGCGTTCCGCCGCGGCCGTTGCGAGTGAAGGGGGACCACAGTCTTGAGCAATACGATCGCCCTCGTCGACGACGACCGCAACATCCTGGCCTCGGTATCGATGGCGTTGGAGGCCGAGGGTTTTTCGGTGCGCTGCTATGCCGACGGCGCCGAGGCGCTGCGCGGCGTCGCGGCACAACCGGTCGATCTTGCCGTGCTCGACATCAAGATGCCGCGGATGGACGGCATGGAGCTTTTGGCGCAGCTGCGCCGCACCAGCCCGATCCCGGTGATCTTCCTCACCTCCAAGGACGACGAGGTCGACGAGCTCCTCGGCCTCAGGATGGGCGCCGACGACTACATCAAGAAGCCGTTCTCGCAGCGCCTCCTGATCGAACGCATCCGCGCCCTCATCCGCCGCGAGGAGTTGACCCGCGACCGCGAGGAGCCCCAGGGCGAGCCGGTCATCGTGCGCGGCCCGCTCGTGCTCGACCCGGCGCGGCATCTGTGCACCTGGCAAGGCGACCAGGTCGAGCTGACCGTGACCGAGTTCCTGATCCTCAAATCGCTGGCGCAGCGCCCCGGCCACGTCAAGAACCGCGATCAGCTGATGGACGCCGCCTATGGCGAGCACATCTACGTCGACGATCGCACGATCGACAGCCACATCAAGCGCCTCCGGAAGAAGTTCAAAGCGGTCGACGGCGAGTTCGCCCAGATCGAAACCCTGTATGGCGTCGGTTACCGATACCGCGACCGCTGACGCGCCGGTCGCCGGCGGGCCGGTCGGGCCGTCCCCACCCGATCCGACGCCGCCGGAAACGGACGTTCTCGCCTCCCTCGGCGACGCGCGGCCGGCGACCGGCCAGACCAGCGCCGAGCCCGGGGCCCGAAAGCGGGGGTGGCGCCGTCAGGTCTCGCCGCTGACCCGGCGGATCGTCGCGGTCAATCTGCTGCCTCTCGCGCTGCTTGCGGTCGGGTTCCTCTATCTCGGCAAGTTCGAATCGAGCCTCGTCGGCCAGCAGATCGAATCGCTGCGCACTCAGGGCGAGATTTTCGCCGCCGCGCTGGGCCAGGGCGCGGTCCTCGATTCGGCCGACGAGGGCGAGTTGCTGGTACCCGGTCTCTCGCGGGACATGATGCGCAGCCTGGTCGAGCCGACGCACACCCGCGCCCGGCTCTTCGCCCTCAACGGCAACATGCTCGTCGACAGCCGGCTGCTGCGCGGCGGCGGCGACGCGGTGCAGGTGACCGAATTGCCGCCGCTCGACCACGAGGGGCTGTTCACCCGCCTCGCCGACGGGGTCTACGACTGGACCGTCAATCTGCTGCCGCGCGGCCGGCGCTACCCGACATACCGGGAGAACGCCGACGCCACCGCCGAGGATTATCCCGAGGTCATGCGGGCGCTCCACGGCGAGACCTCGTCGTTCATCCGCAGCGACCCGGCCCCCAAGGGGCTCATCATCAGCGTCGCCGTGCCGGTGCAGCGGTACAAGGAGGTGCTGGGCGCGGTGATGGTGTCGACCGGCAACAGCGAGATCGAGGACGAGCTGCGGCTGGTGCGGCTCGAATTGCTGCGCATCTTCGCGCTCGCCGTGGTCGTCACGCTGATGCTGTCGTTCTATCTCGCCGGCACGATCGCCCGGCCGATCCGGCGCCTCGCCGAGGCGGCCGACCGCGCACGGGGCCGCGGCGCCCAGGTCGAGATCCCCGATTTCACGCAGCGCGGCGACGAGGTCGGCGACCTGTCCGGCGCATTGCGCGAGATGACCGACACGCTGTGGCAGCGGATGAGCGCGATCGAGAGCTTTGCCGCGGATGTCGCTCACGAGATCAAGAACCCGCTGTCGTCGCTGCGCAGCGCCGTCGAGACGGCGGCCCGAATCGAGGACCCGGTCAAGCAGCGGCGGCTGATGGCGATCATCCTCGATGATGTCGAGCGGCTCGACCGGCTGATCACCGATATCTCGGACGCCTCGCGCCTCGACGCCGAATTGAGCCGGCTGGAGATCGAACCGACCGACATCGGTGCGATGCTGCGCGCGCTGGCGGATATTCATACGGAAACGCGTGGCGACGGGAAGCCGCGCCTTATCCTCGACCTGTCGCCGGCGCGGGGCCGCCCGCTTATCGTGCCGGGCACCGAGAGCCGCCTGTCTCAGGTGTTTCTCAACGTCATCGCCAACGCCGTCTCGTTCAGCCCACCGGGCGGCGAGATCCGGGTGCGCGCGGCGCTCGACGGCCGCGCCGTGCTGGTGACGGTCGAGGATAGCGGGCCGGGCATCCCCGAGGAAAAGCTGACCGCGATCTTCGACCGGTTTTACAGCGAGCGCCCGGCCGGCGAGAAATTCGGCACCCATTCGGGGCTCGGCCTGTCGATCTCGAAACAGATCGTCGTGGCCCATCGCGGTCAGATCTGGGCGGAGAACCGTCATGACCCGAGCGGTGAGGTGTGCGGGGCACGCTTCTCGATCCGCCTGCCGCTGGCGTGGTAACGGGCGATGGCGGGGTCGCTGCTCGTCCACGCCACCGCGGTCGCGGTCGACGGCAAGGCGGTGCTGTTGCGCGGGCCTTCGGGGGCGGGAAAATCCGACCTCGGCCTGCGGTTGATTGACGCAGGTGGCTGCCTCGTCTCCGACGATCAAAGCGAATTGCGGCGCGACGGCGACCGGGTTCTGGTCCGGGCACCTGCTGCGATCCAAGGGCTTATCGAGGTGCGCGGGGTCGGCATCGTCCGACTGCCGGCGCTTTCCGATGCGCCGCTCGCGCTGATCGTGGATCTGGTCGCGCCCGATCGGGTCGAACGCCTGCCGCCGCCGCGGCGCGAGCCGATTCTCGGTGTCGATGTGCCGGTGGTCGCGCTGGCGCCGTTCGAGGCGTCGGCGGTTGCCAAGCTGCGCGCCGCGCTGCTGACCCCGCCGGTCGCGGCCGACGAGCTGCCGCGCCGCGGGTGAGGGCGCGGACCGCCCGGCGGCGCCCGTGTTTGAGGCGCCCGGGGCCGTCCCATGCAGACGGCGCCGGGGCGCCCCGTCAATCAAGCGTGGTGACGAAACCGCGCAACGGCGGTATATGAGCGCCCGGTTCCCCTGCTTCCGCCGGCATCCCCCCGATTTCGGCGCGAGCGTTTAGTGGTCTCTGCTTGAGCGACCGCACCGAGCTATCGACCGACATACGACCCGGCTCCGCCGACGCCCCGACCGCAACCCCATGGCTGCGCGCGGTGCGGCGATGATCGGCATCGTCCTCGTCACGCACGGGCGCCTCGCGATCGAGTTTGTCGCCGCGCTCGAGCATGTCGTCGGTGGCCAGACCCAGATCGCGGCGATCTGCATCGGCCCCGACGACGACATGGAGCAGCGCCGGCAGGAGATCCTGAAATCGATCCGCGAGGTCGATACCGGCGACGGCACGGTGCTGCTGACCGACATGTTCGGCGGCACGCCGTCGAACCTCGCGATCTCGGTGATGGACCGGGCCAAGGTCGAGGTCGTCGCCGGGGTCAACCTGCCGATGCTGATCAAGCTCGCGAGCCTCAGGCAGACCGAGGCGCTCGACCGTGCCGTGCTTGGCGCGCAGGAGGCCGGGCGCAAGTACATCAACGTCGCCTCGCAGCTCCTCCACGACGCCCACCGCAAATGAGCGACGATGCTCAACCCGGGTCGGCCCGACGGCTGGCCGAGATCTGCAATCAGAAGGGCCTGCACGCCCGCGCCGCGGCGCGCTTCGTCAAGACCGCCTCGGAATTCACCGCCGATATCCAGGTGCGCAAGAACGGTACCTGGGTGTCGGGCCGGTCGATCATGGGGTTGATGATGCTCGCCGCGGCATCGGGCACGGTCATCGAGATCGTCGCGACCGGCGACGACGCCGAGGCCGCGGTGGCGTCGCTGGCGCACCTCATCGAATGCAAGTTCGATGAGGACTGACGGGACGCCCGGCGGGACAGGTATCGGCGAGCAGAGTCTATCCGGGATCGGCGTCTCCCCGGGCATTGCGATCGGAACGGTTTATGTCGGCGACCACGGGCAGCTCCCCGTGAGCGTGATCGCGTTGCCCGAGGGCGCGGTCGATGCCGAGCGGGCGCGCTTTTCCGACGCGGTTTCCCTGTCGGTCCGCCAGATGCGCAAATTGAAGACTCGCGCCGGGACGCTGCCCGGTTCGGCGGCGGAGGAGATCGGTGCCCTCCTCGACGCGCATCTCGCGATGCTCAGCAATTCGCGCCTGACCCGCGGCGTCGACAAACGCATCGCCGACATGCAGATCAACGCCGAGCGCGCGGTCCAGCTCGAGATCGAGGAGCTGAGCAAGGCCTTCGCGGCGATGCGCGACCCCTATCTTGCGGCACGCTTCGACGACATCCGCATCGTCGGCACCCGCCTCATCCGCAACCTGACGCGCCAGCCCTACGCCGCCTATGCGAAATTGCCCGAGGGGGCGATCATCCTCGCCGAGGAAGTGACCCCGGCCGACACGGCGCTGATGGACCCGGCGCGCATCGGCGGGTTTGCGACGGTGTTCGGCGGCCCCGACAGCCACACGGCGATCGTCGCCCGCGCACTGGGCCTGCCGGCAGTGATGGGAATCCCCGAAATTCTCGCACGGGCGCGCGGCGGGTCCGGCGTCATCGTCGACGGCAGCAACGGCATGGTCATCCTCGACCCGCTGCCGGCGACGATCGAGACCTATCGCCGGCGTCAGGAAGAATTCACTCGCGAGCACCGCGTTCTCGGGCGGCTGCGCCGGGTGCCGGCGGTGACCCGCGACGGCATCGACATAACCCTTGCCGCCAATCTCGAATTGCCGGTCGAGCTCGAGCATGCGCTGACCTGCGGGGCGATGGGGCTCGGGCTCGTGCGCACCGAGTTCCTGTTCCTCAACCGCGAGGACCTGCCAAGCGAGGACGAGCAGTACGAGTTTTACGCCAGCCTCGTGCGCGGGATGGAAGGGCGGCCGGTGACGCTGCGCACGCTCGATGTCGGCGGCGACAAACTGCCGGAGGCGCTCGAAGGCGTCGGCGGCACCGAAGCGGCGAACCCGGCGCTCGGCCTTCGCGCGATCCGGTTGTCGCTGAAGGAGCGCCGGCTCCTCGACACGCAGCTCGCGGCGATGCTCAGGGCGTCGAACGACGGGCCGCTCCGCATCCTCCTGCCGATGATCTCGGCGGTCGAGGAAATCCGCCGTACGCGCGAGGCGATGGAGCAGGTCGCCCGCCGCCTGCGCCGCCGCGGCGTGACGCTGCCCCGCAACCTGCCGCCGTTGGGCGCGATGATCGAGGTGCCGGGCGCCGCCGCCGCCGCCGATTCACTCGCCGGGGACGCGGATTTCTTCGCGATCGGCACCAACGACCTCGTCCAGTACACGCTGGCGATCGACCGCAGCGACGAGCGGGTCGCGCATCTCTACAACCCGCTTCACCCTGGCGTCCTGCGCCTCATCCAGTTCGCGGTCGAGGCGGCGGTCAAGCGGCGCATCCCGATCAGCGTCTGCGGCGAGATCGCCGGCGACCCGCGCTACGCCGCGCTGCTCTTGGGCCTCGGGCTCCGCGAGTTGTCGATGACCCCGCGCAGCATCCCGCGGGTCAAGCAGCGCATCCGCAACCTCGACATCGTCGCCGCCACCCGCCGCGCCCGCGCGATCATGGATCAATCCGACACCGGCCGCATCGCCGCCCTCCTCGACGACTTCAACGCGATCGCCGAGACGCACTGAGTGATTCCATTTCGATTTCAAATATTGAAGCGCCTGAAATCGGATTATATGCTCTTCGGACGCACCGATCCGGGACGAGGAAGATGCTGCAGCGGACCAACGGGGGCTCAGTGCTGAGAGACTTGCCCGCGAGGACAGCCGGCGCTCGCGCTGTGAGGCGGTGATGGCGACCGCCGTCGCCCGCATCCTGGACGACCTTCGCGAGCGCGGGGGCCTGCAGGGCAAGGATATCGCCAATATCGTCGGCACCTCGCCGCCTACTGTGTCGCGCTGGTCTCGCGGCAACGGCGTCCCTTCGCTGCGCACACAGACGGTGATCGCCGAACTGCGCTATGTCGTGGATCGCCTCTCGGATTTCTACACTCCGGACGAGACGCGGCTGTGGCTGCATGCGCGCCATCCCCTGCTGAACGGAGAACGAGCGATCGACCTGATCAACGAGAGCCGCACGGAAGAGGTGCTGGCGGTGATCGAGCGCCTCGACTCGGGCGCGTACATCTGAGCCGCCCGTGGCAGGGCGACGCCCCCGCGACCTCGAGCTGCTGGACAAAGTCGATGCACTGCCCCGGACACCCTACGAAGGGATCGCGTGGCGGATCGTGCGTGAGGGTCGCGATCCGCTGCAGGGTCATCCCGCCGCGGCACGGTGGGACCCGGGCACATTCGATGTGATCTACACCTCGCTGACGCGCGAGGGGTCACTTGCGGAAATCCACTTTCACCTAAGCCGTCAACCGGTGTTCCCATCCAAGCTGGTGTCGGTGCTGCACCGCATCGTGCTGTGCACGCGACGGGCCCTGCAGCTTGTGGACCTGTCGTCGGTAGAAGCGCTTGGCGTCCGCAGGGAGCGCTATGGCGAGCTCGACTATGAACGTACGCAGGCGATCGGCGACGCCGCCTATTTCCTTGGGTTCGATGGCCTGCTGGCCCCCAGCGCCCGATGGGACGGGCAGAACCTAGTGGTGTTCACCGACCAACTCGCACCGGAGGATATGGCCGTCGAAGAATCGGCAGTCGTCGACTGGCCGGCTTGGCGCAACGAGGCTGAGGGGCTGCGGCGAAAGCGCTGATTCGACTGGACGCCGGCGCGGCTGAGTTACATGCAGTTGACGACTTAAAGATATCTTTATATGCTCGCCGCGCATCCCCGTTCATACGCGCTTTCGAGGAGGACCCCGCATGCCCGCCACTGCCGATTACAAGGTCGCCGATATCGGGCTTGCGGATTGGGGCCGCAAGGAGATTGCGATCGCCGAGACCGAGATGCCGGGGCTGATGGCGCTGCGCGAGGAGTTCGGCACGACCCAGCCGCTCAAGGGCGCGCGGATCGTCGGCTGCCTGCACATGACGATCCAGACCGCCGTCCTGATCGAGACGCTCGTCCATCTCGGCGCGACGGTGCGGTGGAGCAGCTGCAACATCTTCTCGACCCAGGACCAGGCCGCCGCGGCGATCGCCGCCGTTGGCGTCCCGGTCTTTGCCTGGAAGGGCGAGACCGAGGAGGAATACGAGTGGTGCATCGCGCAGACGCTGTCGGGCCCCGGCGGCTGGAAGCCCAACATGATCCTCGACGACGGCGGCGACGCGACCAAGATCATCCATGATTCGCACCCCGCGCTGCTCGCCGAGATCCGCGGCATCTCGGAGGAGACGACGACCGGCGTGCACCGGCTTTACGAGATGATGCGCTCGGGCGCGCTCAAGGTGCCGGCGTTCAATGTCAACGACTCGGTCACCAAGTCGAAATTCGACAACCTCTACGGCGTGCGCGAAAGCCTTGTCGACGGGATCAAGCGCGGCACCGACGTGATGCTCGCCGGCAAGATCGCGGTCGTCTGCGGGTTCGGCGATGTCGGCAAGGGCTCAGCCGCGAGCCTCCGGAGCCAGGGCGCGCGCGTCATGGTCACCGAGATCGATCCGATCTGCGCGCTGCAGGCGGCGATGGAGGGGTACCAGGTCACGACGATGGAGGAGGTCGCGGCGGTCGGCGACATCTTCGTCACCGCGACCGGCAATGTCGACGTCATCACGCTCGACCATATGCGGCAGATGCACGATCGCGCGATCGTCTGCAACATCGGCCACTTCGACAGCGAGATCCAGATTTCGTCGCTGCGCAACTACGCCTGGGAAGAGGTCAAGCCTCAGGTCGACGAGGTCGTCTTTCCCGACGGCAAGCGGCTGATCGTTCTGGCCAAGGGGCGGCTCGTCAATCTCGGCTGCGCCACCGGGCACCCGAGCTTTGTGATGAGCGCGTCGTTTACCAACCAAGTGCTGGCGCAGATCGAGCTCTATACCAATCACGGCAAGTACGAGAACCGGGTCTACGTGCTGCCCAAGCACCTCGACGAAAAGGTCGCCGCGCTGCATCTCGACAAGCTCGGTGTCCGCCTCACCAAGCTGACGCCGGCCCAGTCCGAATATCTCGGCCTCAAAGACACCGGTCCCTACAAGCCCGAACATTACCGGTATTGAGCGCGGCCGGCCCGGACTACGGCGAAATCCGGCGACTCTTTTCTTTCTAGCGTGAATTTCCGATAATCGTGTGAATTGAAGAGCAGGCCGCACGGGGTCTTGCTCTTCATGAGCCGGAACGGAAATTCGTGATCATAGTCGCCACAGGGTTGTGCCTCATCGCCGCGATCGTGTTTGGCGTGCTGTGGTCGCGGGCACGGGCGCAGCTTGCATCGGCGCGAACGGCTCGCGACAGCGCCGAGCGCGCTCGCGGCGGCATGGCCGCCCTTCTCGATACCGTGCCGCTGAGCGCCTTTCGCTGGGATCGCGCCGGGACCGAGGCGCCGGGCCGCGCCGGCAGCTTCGACAATTTCCTCGCCGGGCTCGACCCGGCCGATGCGACCCGGATCGCCGCGGCGGTCGAGGGGCTGCGCCAGCGGGGCACGGCGCTCGACGCCACGATCGCAACCCCCGCCGGCACCGCTTATACGATCGAGGGGCGCAACACCGCGCAGGGCGACACGGTGCTCTGGCTCGCCGATAATTCGCCGGCGCATCGGGCCGAAGCGTCGCGTGCCGCCGCCGCCGCGCTCGCCGGAGCGCTGCGCGAGACGCTCGACACGATCGCGGTGCCGGTGTGGCGCCGCAACCGCGACCTCGTGGTGATCGATTGCAACGCCCCCTATGCCGCCGCGCTCGACGCGCCGCGCGATGTCGTGCTCGGCGAGGGGCGCGAGCTCGCCTCGGCGAACGCCCGGGGCAAGGTGACGGCGCTCGCCCAGGCCGCAGCCGAGGGCGAGGTGCAAAGCGAGCGCCGGCACGTCGTCATCGCCGGGTCGCGGCGGCTGCTCGCCATCACCGAGATGCCCGACCGGGGCGGCGGCACGATCGGCTTCGCGATCGACCGCACCGATGTCGAGACTTGCGAAGGCGAGCTGTCCCGCCACGTCAACGCGCATGGCGCCGTGCTCGAGAGCATCCATGCCGCGGTCGCGATATACGGCAAGGACAAGCGGCTCATTTTCTCCAACTCGGCCTTTGCCGTGCTGTGGGGGGTCGAAGCCGACCGGCTGTCGGGCGAACCCGGGCTCGACGAGGTGCTCGATCTGCTGCGCGAGCGGCGGCGCCTGCCCGAGCTCGTCGATTTCCGCGCCTTCAAGCGCCAGCAGCTCGCGATGTTCACCTCGCTGATCGAGCCGCTGCAGGAGATGATGCACCTGCCCGACGGGCGTACGCTCTCGGTGTCGATCTCGCCGCACCCGTTTGGCGGCCTCACCTTCGTTTACGAGGACGTGACCGACCGGCTCGCGCTCGAAAGCTCGTACAACACGCTTATCGAGGTGCAGCGCGAGACGCTCGACAATCTTTTCGAGGGCATCGCCGTCTTCGGCAGCGACGGGCGGCTCAAACTGCACAACCCGGCCTATCGGACGATCTGGGGCCTCGGCGAGGACGATCTCGCCGGAGAGCCGCATATCAGCGAGATCGTCGAGAAGACCCGCGCGTTCTATGACGAGCGCCGCGATTGGCCCGCCGTGCGCGAAACCGTCATCGCCCGCATCACCGACGGCGCCCCGACCGCCGGGCCGCTCGACCGCCGCGACGGATCGGTGCTGCAGCTCGCGACCATGCCGCTCCCCGACGGCAACGTGCTTCTCACCTGCCTCGATGTGACCGACACGGCCCGCGTCGAGCGGGCGTTGCGCGAGCGCAACGAGGCGCTGGTGACGGCGGGGCAGCTCAAGAGCGAGTTCATCGCCAATGTTTCCTACGAGCTGCGCACGCCGCTCAACGGCATCATCGGGTTCGCCGAGATCCTGGCGAACCAGTATTTCGGCACGCTCAACCAGCGCCAGCTCGACTACAGCCGCGGCATCCTCGACAGCTCGCACCGGCTGCTGTCGCTGATCAACGACATCCTCGACCTGGCGACGATCGAGGCCGGATACCTCGTGCTGGAAACGGGGCCGGTCGACATCCACGAGATGCTGCAGGCGATCATGACGCTGACCCGCGAGCGGGCGCGCAACCAGGACCTCGACCTCGCGCTCGCCTGCCCGCCCGGGATCGGGACGATCGAGGCGGACGAGCGGCGGCTGAAGCAGGCGCTCTTCAACCTCATCTCCAACTCGATCAAGTTCACGCCCACCGGCGGCTCGATCAAGGTCGAGGCGCGGCGCGACGGCGACGACCTCCTCCTCGCCGTCGCCGATACCGGCGTCGGCATTCCATCGGCCGACCGGGCCCGCATCTTCGACAAGTTCGAGCGCGGCAACGCCCAGCTCCCGCAATCCGGCGCCGGGCTCGGCCTGTCGCTGGTGAAAAGCCTCATCGAACTGCATGGCGGCGCCGTCGAGATCGAGTCGGAGCCGGGTGCCGGCACGACGGTGACCTGCCGCCTACAGGCCGCGGTGCCTGCCGCGGCGACGGATTGACCGTACCTTGGGCAGGCTTAAATTGGATGGAGGAGCGAAGCCATGCCCGACGATGTGCGAGAAGCCGAAGTGATTGAAACGACCGTGGGTGAGATCGGCGCTGAGCTAGCGCGTCGGGGTCTCGATCCGCATGATCGCGTGACGGTGACGATCGATCCCGACGAAGTGATCCCCGGCCGCCGCGAGGCCCGCGCGCGGGTAATTGCTGCGGGTCTTACCGACGACGACATCGACCGCCTGATCAAGCAGGCCCAAAAGGAAGTCGAGCCGTTGATTGGATGAGGGTGGTCCTCGACACCGACGTCCTTGTCAGCGCGGCTCTCAAGCGCCAATCGACACCCGGCTCTGCGGTTCACATCGTCGAGTTCCACCACAATCTGCTCAAGACCCTGGCGACCGAGCAACAATTGCTCGAGGTCGTGGTGCGGCCTCACTTCGCCGCGGCCCTGCCCAACGATACGGTCCTCTGACTCCACAAGTTGACGGCACGTGCCGAGCTGATCGAGATTACCGAGCGGATCGCCGCGTGCCGCGATCCGACTGACGACAAATTCCTGGAGCTGGCGGTCAACGGCCGTGCCGATCTGATTGTGACGGGCGACCGCGATCTGCTCGCGCGCGACCCCTTTCGAAACAACCCGATCATCAGGCCCGCCGCGTTCATGCAGAGCGTAGAGCCGTAAGTCTGGCGCAATTCCGGAATGGCCGACGAGCCGGCAGCCTGGAGCTATAGAGATCAGATCGCCTGTCCCGGCAGTCCCCTTGTCGTCGAGTATTCGAAATGGAGGGCCTCGCCGGGGTGGAGGAGGGGGTGGATGGCGTGGGCGGCCATCGCGGCCTCGGAAAAGCCGGAGAGGATCAGCTTGAGCTTACCGGGATAGGCGCTGATGTCGCCGATCGCGAAGATGCCGGGGCGGGAGCTGGCGCAGGTGGCGGGGTCGACGGCGATCCGGTTGTGCTCAAGCGTCAGGCTCCACTGCGCGAGAGGGCCGAGATCGGTCGCGAGGCCGAAAAACGGCAGCAGGCGGTCGGCGTCGAGCCGCCTGGTGTTGCCGTCGAGGTCAGCGACGACGACCGCCGACAGCGCGCCGTCGGCGCCGTCGAGCCCGTGGAGCTGATAGGGGATCACCAGGTCGATGCGCCCGTCTTCCGCGAGGCGCTGGAGCCGGGCGGCGGATTGCGGGGTGGCGCGGAAGCGCGGGCGGCGGTGCACGACCATGACGCGCGCGGCCACCTCTGCCAGCGAAATCGCCCAGTCGACCGCCGAATCGCCGCCGCCGGCGATGACGACGCGGCGGCCGCGGAAGTCCTCGCGCCGGCGTACCAGATAGAAGACGCTCTTGCCCTCATAGGCGGCGAGGCCGTCGAGCGGCGGCCGGTTTGGCCCGAACGCGCCGGCCCCGGCGGCGACGATCACCGCGTGCGCCGCCACCCGGCTGCCGCCGGCGCTCTCGACGACGAACCCCTCGGGGCTCTCGGATAGCCCGGTCACCGGCGTCCCGAGATGATAGACCGGCGCGAACGGGGCGGCCTGCTCGACGAGCCGGTCGACGAGATCGGCGGCATCGATTCGCGGGTATCCGGGGATGTCGTAGATCGGCTTTTCGGGATAGAGCGCGGCGCATTGGCCGCCGGCCATGTCGAGCGCGTCGAACACATGGCAGCGCATGTCGAGCATACCGCACTCGAACACCGCGAAAAGCCCGACCGGTCCGGCGCCGATGATCGCCACGTCGGTCTGTTGGAGGGTTGCCGTCATGGCTTCAGAATAGCCGATATTGCGGTGGAGCGGCGGCGGCTTTACAAGCGCCGGGGATGAGGCCCAGGACAATGATCGTCGATCTGCCCGACGAGAAGGCGACCGCGGCGTTGGCCGCGCGCCTTGCCGGGGTTGCCGTGCCCGGCGACGTGATCGCGCTCAGCGGGCCGCTCGGCGCGGGCAAGACGGTGTTCGCCCGTGCCTTCATCCGCGCCCGCGGCGGCGAGGGCGAGGTGCCGAGCCCTACCTTTACATTGGTGCAGACCTACGAACTGCCCGAGGGCGCCGTCTGGCATTTCGACTGCTACCGCCTCAAGGAGGCGGACGAGGCGTGGGAGCTCGGGATCGAGGACGCGTTCCGCGACGGCATCTCACTGGTCGAATGGCCGGAGCGGATCGAAGTGCTGCTGCCGGCGGACCGGCTCCGGGTCGAGCTTTCGCCGGGCGCCACGTCGAGGGCGCGGCGGGCGGCTTTGTCGGGGTGGGAGGGCCGGCTCGATGGCTGAGATCGTCAGCGAGCGGGGCGAGACGATCGACGTGTTCCTTGCCGAGAACGGCTGGGGCGGGATCGACCCGGTGCCGCTCGCGGGCGACGCCTCGTTCCGCCGCTATTACCGGCTCAGCGACGGCATTCGCCGCGCCGTGCTGATGGACGCGCCGCCGCCGCACGAGGCGATCGGCCCGTACATCTCGATCGCCGAAGTGCTGCGCGGCTACGGCCTCAGCGCGCCCGAGGTATTCGCCGAGGACGACGATGTCGGCCTTGCCCTCATCGAGGATTTCGGCGACGAGACCTATACCCGCCTCCTCGCCGCCGGCAGCGACGAGCGGGCGCTATACACGCTCGCGATCGACACGCTGATCGCCTTGCAGCGCACCGCCGGGGCACGCGGCGTTCCCGATTTGCCGCAATACGACGAGCAGCGTCTGCTCGCCGAGGCGCTGCTGCTGGTCGATTGGTATTTTCCGGCCGTCGTGGGCCACCGCATCCCGCCCGAGGACCGCGACTCCTTCGTCGCCGCGTGGCACCGGCTCCTGCCTCAGCTCGGCGAGGGGCGTCCGACCCTGGTGCTGCGCGACTATCATGTCGACAACCTGATGCTGCTGCGCGACCGGTCCGGGGTGCGGCGCTGCGGGCTTCTCGATTTCCAGGACGCCGTGCTCGGCCCGGCGAGCTACGATCTGGTCTCGCTGCTCGAAGACGCGCGCCGCGATGTGCCGCCGGCGCTGCGCGACGCGATGACCGCGCGCTATCTCGACGCCTTCCCCGGGCTCGACAGGATCCGGTTCCGGAGGGCGGCGGCGATCCTCGCAGCGCAGCGCAATTGCAAGATCATCGGCATCTTCACCCGTCTCGCCCGGCGTGACGGCAAGCCGCAATATCTCGGCCACATCCCGCGCGTCTGGCGCCTGTTGATCGAGGACCTGCGCGATCCCGTGCTGGCGCCGCTCGCCGCCTGGGTCGAGCGGCATTTCCCGCCCCGCCTGCGCCGCACGCCGGCCGACCGGAGCGCGGCGTGAGCGCGGTGCCGAAATCGGCGATGGTGCTGGCCGCCGGGCTCGGCACCCGGATGCGCCCGCTCAGCGACGCGGCGCCCAAGCCGATGATGGAGATCGCCGGCCGCACGCTGCTCGATCATGCAATCGACCGGCTCGAGCTGGTCGGGGTCGAGCGGGTCGTCGTCAACGTGCATTACCGTGCCGAGCAGATCGTCGAGCATCTCGGCGCGCGGAAGCGGCCGCAGATCGTCTTCTCGCGGGAGGAGACGCTGCTCGATACCGGCGGCGGCGTCGCGCGGGCGCTGCCATGGCTCGACGAGGTTTTCTTCGTCGTCAACGGCGATGTGCTGTGGTTCGACGGCGCTGCCTATGCGCTCGCCCGTCTCGCCGCCGCGTTCGACCGCGCCCGGATGGACGCCGTCCTCCTGTTCCAGCGCACCGCCGATGCGGTGGGGTACGACGGCGACGGCGATTTCTTCCTCGATTCGCTCGGCACCCCGCGCCGGCGCCGCGAGCGCGAGATCGCGCCCTATATCTTCGCCGGCATCCGCATCCTACACCGGCGGCTGTTCGACGGCGTCACCGACGCGGTGTTCTCGGCCAATCGCCTGTTCGACCGGGCGATCGCCGCCGGCCGCCTGTCGGCGATCGTGCATGACGGCGAGTGGTATCACGTCAGCACCCCCGACGGGCTCGCGCTGACGCGCGAGCGCCTCGGCTCGCACCGGACCGGGCGGTAGCCGCGTTGCGGCCGTCGCTGCATCCGGCTCGCATCTTCACGATCCCGGCGGACCGGCCGTTTCTGGCGACGGTGGCGCGCGGGCTCGTCGCCGAGGCGGACGGCGACCCGCTCAAGCTGTCGCGGATGACGGTGCTGTTGCCGACGCGGCGCGCGGTCAGGTCGCTGCGCGAGGCGTTTCTGCGGCTGACCGGCGAGTCGACTGGTGGGGCACCGCTGCTGTTGCCGCGGATGCGCCCGATCGGTGATCTCGACGCCGACGAGCTGGGCTTCGACGGCAGCGGTGGCGACGGGTCCGAGGAGGCGAGCCTGGCCGTGCCGCCGGCGATTCCGGAATTGCGGCGCTCGCTGTTGCTGACCCGCCTTGTGCTCGATTGGAACGCGCGCGAGGGCACGGGCCCGTTGCTTCCCGGGCAGGCCGCCGCGCTGGCGCGGGCGCTCGCCCGGCTGATCGACACGGCCGCGACCGAGGGCGCCGATTTCGCCCGGCTCACGGATCTCGCGCCGGCCGAGCTCGCCGAACACTGGCAGACGGTGCTGCGCCTCCTCGACATCTTGCCGCGCGAATGGCCGGCGATCCTGGCGGCCGAAGGCGCGCTCGACCCGTCCGAGCGGCGCAACCGCCTGATCGCCCGCCAAGCGGCGCAGTGGCGCGCCCATCCGCCGCACCACCCGGTCATTGCCGCGGGGCTCACCGGCGGCATTCCGGCGCTCGAAACGCTGATCAGCGTCGTCGCCAACATGACGCAGGGCACGGTCGTCCTCGCCGGCCTCGACGGGGCGTGCACCGAGACCGAGTGGCACGAGATCGGCCAGGACCCGGCGCATCCGCAATACCTTCTCGCCGGACTGCTGAAGCGGCTCGACATCGATCCGGAGAGTGTGCGGCAGTGGCCGGCGGAAATGGCTCCGGCGAGCGGCCGCGCCGCCCGGCTCGCCCTCGCGGCCAACGCGCTGCGGCCGGCGGCGCTGACCGATGCCTGGCGCCGCCTGCCGCCGGCCTCGCCCGATGCGCTGGCCGGGATGAGCCGCCACGATTGCGCGAGCCCGCAGGACGAGGCGGTGACCGCGGCGCTGCTGCTGCGCCGCAAGCTCGAAACGCCGGGCGCGACGGCAGCTCTGGTGACGCCCGATCGCGAGCTCGCGCGGCGCGTTGCCACCGAGCTCCGCCGCTGGGGCATCGAGATCGACGATTCCGCCGGCGTGCCGCTCAACCGCACCCCGCCCGGCGCATTTCTGCGCCTCGTTCTCGATCTTGCCGGCAGCGGGCTCGCGCCGGTGCCGCTGCTCGCCGCGCTGAAGCACCCGCTCGCGGCCGGCGGAATCCCGCGCGAGCGGTTCCGCGATGCCGCGCGCCGCCTCGAAGACCGCATCCGCGGTCCGCGGCCGGCGCCGGGTTTTGCGGGGCTACGCGCCGCGCTCACAGCCGAGGACCGTGAGGCCGCTGCCCTTGTCGACCGGCTTGCGGGCTGTCTCGGCGCGCTGCCCGACATGCTCGCGAATGAGGCCGTGCCGATCGCCGACATCGCCGCAGCGCATGTAGCGGCCGCCGAGCGGCTCGCCGCGACCGATGAGGAGAGCGGGGCCGCGCGGTTGTGGTCCGAGCCGGCCGGCGAGGTCGCGGCCCGGTTCTGCCACGACCTGATCGACGCCGCGCGCGATTTCCCGCCGCTGCGCGGGCGGGACTATCCGCCGCTGTTCGAGGCGCTCGTCGCCGGCGCGGTGGTGCGGCCCGCCTATGGCAACCATCCGCGCCTGTCGATCTGGGGTCTCGTCGAGGCGCGACTGCAGCAGGCCGACCTCGTCGTGCTCGGTGGGCTCAACGAAGGCACCTGGCCCGGCATTCCCGGCTACGACCCGTGGATGTCGCGGCAGATGCGCCAGAAGTTCGAGATCGCGCTGCCCGAACGCGCAATCGGCATCGCCGCGCATGATTTCGCCTCGGCGCTCGGCGCGCCGGAGGTGGCGCTGACCCGCGCGGCGCGGCGGGAGGGGGCGCCGACCGTGCCGTCGCGGTGGCTGCTGAGGCTCGATGCGGTGTTGCGTGCCGTCGGGCTCGAAGGGGTACTGGGGCCCGACCCGGAGATCGGCGCGGCCGCGCGGTCGCGCGACCAGCCGCGGGAGCACCGCCCGATCCCCCTTGCGGCGCCGCGGCCGCCGCTCGCCGCGCGGCCGCGCCGGCTCTCGGTGACGCAGATCGAGACCTGGCTGCGCGATCCTTATGCGATCTACGCCCGCCATATCCTCAAACTCAAGGCCCGCGACCCGCTCGACGCCGACCCCGACCGCGCCGATCTCGGCAATGCGATCCACAAGGCGCTCGGCGATTTCGTCGGTCGTTACCCGCGCGAGCTTCCCCCGAATGCCGAGTGGAAATTGCTGTGCATCGGCGAGGCGTCGTTTGGTGCCTTTTTGGCACGGCCCGCGGTTTGGGGCTTCTGGTGGCCGCGTTTCGAGCGGATCGCGCGCTGGTTCATCGCCGAAGAGGCAAGGCGTCGCGCCGCGTTTGCTCACAGCGTCAGCGAATGCGAAGGAAGCCTGGTCGTCGCCGCGCCCGGCGGGCCGTTCACGATCAGGGCCATTGCGGACCGGATCGACCGCCACGCCGATGGCGGGCTCGCAATCATCGACTACAAGACCGGCGCGGTGCCGAAGACAGCCGACATCGACGCCGGGATCGCCGTTCAGCTTCCGCTCGAAGGGGCGATCGCCCGAGACGGGGCGTTTCCCGGCATCGCCGGCATCCCGGCGAGCCTCGAATACTGGAAGCTCGGCGGCGGCGACCCGGCGGGCGAGGTGTGCCCGATCGGCGACGGCGATCCGGCCGCGCTGATCGACGGCGTGCTCGCCGCGATCCGCGATCTGATCGCCCGCTTCGATGATCCGGCCACGCCGTACGAGCCGGTTCCGAACCCGCAATGGGCGCCGCGCTTTTCCGACTATGCCCAACTCGAACGGCTCGACGAGAGCGAGGCCGAGCCGTGATCACCGCCGCCGACCGCGCCCAGCGCAGTGCGCTCGACCCGGCGGCGTCGGTCTGGGTCTCGGCCTCGGCCGGCACCGGCAAGACCAAGGTGCTGACCGACCGCCTCTTGACGCTGATGCTCAGCGGCACCGACCCGTCGCGGATCCTGTGCCTCACCTTTACCCGCGCCGCCGCGGCCGAGATGGCGAACCGCGTCAATACCACCCTCGCCCGCTGGACGACGATGGAGGCGGGGGCGCTGCACCAGGACCTCGTCAACCTGGGGCTGCCGGTCGACGACGCGACGCGCGAGGAGGCGCGGCGGCTGTTCGCTCGCGTGTTGGACACGCCGGGTGGGGTCAAGATCGCGACGATCCATGCGTTCTGCCAGTCGCTGTTGCGGCGGTTCCCGCTCGAAGCGGGGGTGCCGCCCGAATTCGCCGTGATCGACGAGCGCAGCGCCAAGGACGCGCTCGGCGAAGCCGGCGCCCAGGTGATCGCCGCGGCCCGCGCCGGCATGGGCGAGCTCGCCGAGGCGCTGTCGGTGGTCGCGCGGCACGTCGCCGAGGAACGCTTCGCCGAGCTGATCGAGGTTCTCGCCGGCGAGCGGGAAAAGCTGCGGCGGGCGGTCGATGACGGCGGGCTGGCGCGGCGCCTCGCCGCCGCGTTCGGTCTCGCCGAGGGCACGACGGCCGCCGACCTGCTCGGCACGTTCTGCGCCGGCGGCGACGCGCTCGCGATGCGCGATGCCGTCGCGGCGCTGGCGCAAGGATCGCCGGCCGACCGGAAGCGCGCGGACATCCTCGCCGCGTGGTGGGACGAGACGGGCGACCGGCGGCGGCTGATCGCGCAATACTGCGGCGTTTTCGTGACCGAAAAGCGCGAGATCAGAAAGAAGCTCTTCACCCGGAATGCGGCGAAGAAGACCAATCTCGATCTCGCCGAGGTGCTCTGTGCCGAGGCGATGCGGGTGCTGGGCCATTGCGAGGCGTGCGGCAGCGCCGTGGTGGTCGAGGCGAGCCGTGCGCTGGCGACGCTCGGCCACGCCTTGTTGCGCGAGTACGAGCGGCAGAAGGCGCTGCATGGCCAGCTCGATTACGACGACCTGATCCGCAAAACCTTGGATCTGCTCGGGCGCCCGGGGGTGGCAGCGTGGGTGCTGTTCAAGCTCGACGGCGGGCTCGACCACATTCTTATCGACGAGGCGCAGGACACCAACCCCGAGCAATGGGCGATCGTCGGCGCGCTCGCCGCGGAGTTCTTTGCCGGGGAGGGCGTATCGACCCGGTCGCGCACGGTCTTCGCGGTCGGCGATACCAAGCAATCGATCTACAGCTTTCAGCGCGCCGACCCGTTCGCCTTTCTGACGATGCGCCGGCATTTCGAGGCTCGAGCCGTCGAGGCGCGCCAGCGCTGGCTTCCCGTGCCGCTCGACATCTCGTTCCGTGCGGCGCCACCGCTGTTGCAGGCGATCGACGCGGTGTTTGCCGGCGATGCGGCGGCCGACGGGGTCGCGCTCGACGGGCGGACGATACGGCATGTCGCGGCGCGCGAGGGCCAGGCCGGTCTCGTCGAATTGTGGCCGCCGGTCGCCGCCGAGCCCGACGAGGGGCCGCGCGCGATCGAGCCGTGCACCCGGCTGGCCCGCGCGATCGCGGCGACAATCGCCGGCTGGCTCAGGACCGGCGAGCGGCTGCATTCAAAGGACCGGCCGATCATGCCCGGCGACGTTCTCGTGCTGGTGCGGCGGCGCGGCAAGTTCGTCGGCGACCTCTTGCGGGCACTGAAGCGGCTCGACGTCCCGGTCGCCGGCGCCGACCGGCTGC
>DASXFE010000066.1:0-2031 GCA_036489765.1 Allostellaceae bacterium
CGTTCCTTTTCGAGCAGCAGCTCTTTTTCGCGGTCCTTTTTGGCGGTGGCCTTGTCTTCGTGGGAGCGAGTGCGGTCGCCGGGACGGCCTCCACCCGTCGACGGGGCCGGCATGTCTGCAAGCCCGGTTTGCATTCCGGGGCGTGCCGGACCGCCGGCGGCCGGACGCTGACCGGGACCCATCGGGCGAAACGGGCCGTTGCCCGCGTGCCGGCGGACCGGTGCGGCGACGGTCTGGGCTGAGGCGGCCGGTCGCGCCGGAGCGATCGGGGTCTTGCCCCCCTGACCCGGCATGACTTGGCCCGGTCGCGGAGCGACGCCGGGGCGCCCCGGAAGTCCGGTTTGCGGGCCCGGCGAGGCCGAGGCGGTGGTTGTCGGCGGAGGCGGCTGACGCCGCGCAATCGACGATTGGCCTGCGGGAACGGGACGCAGCTGCGGAATCGGTTCGGCTGGAACCGGCTTGGGCGCGGGACGCCGCGGCGGCGGAGGTGCGACCGTCGGAGCCGGAACGACCGGTTCGGCCGCCGGCGGGGCGGCCGCAGGCTCGGGCAGAGCCGGCGCGGCGGCCGGACGCGCCGCCGTTCGAGTGGGGGCTCCGGTAACGGGGCGCAGCCGCGGAACGGGCGGCGGTGCGGGGGCCGGTGCCGCCGGTCGCGGCGCAGAGCGCTTCGGAGGTGCGGCGGGACGGGGGGTGGGCGCCTGGGCCGCCAGTTCGGCGGCCTTCTTCGCGGCGGCCGATTTCAGCAGCACGCTGCGGATCAGATCCGCGATCTGATCCGGGACGACGCTCAACTGATTTTTCGCCTCGAATACCCCTCCAAGCCGCTCGTTGAAGAGCGCTATGAGTTCTTTCGAGGGCAGCCCGAGCTCTTTGGCGAGCTCGAAGATTCGTACTTTTCCCGTAGCCAAGTTCCTCACCTAACGGTGGGATCGTCCCGACTACGGGCCCGACCCCACTACGCGTTCAAATGACGCCCCTCATCGATTCAGGGCGCATGGTCGCCGACGTTGCCGATCGTCACGTTACTGTCATCCATTCGACGAGCTTCTTATTAAACCACATTTCGCCGCGGCGGCGGCAAGACCGGGGTAGCGCTTGTTCTTCGACACCGCCGCCCCGCACGCATCCGAGCAGAGATAAGCTCCTCGCCCCGGCTGCCGGCTTTGCCGGCCGGCCCGATCGGCGCCCCACCCTTGCTCGGTGCGCACGAACCGTCGCAGCTCCGCTTGCGGATACCGTTTACGACAACCCACGCATTGCCGAATTGGCTGCGCGGGAAGTCCGGCGGCCTTTCCTTTAGCCTTCGTCTTCGCTGCCCAGGCGCTCGCGCCGAAATTCCTCGAGCTTGCGAATGAGATCCGGGTCGATTTCGACGCCGTCGAGCGCCGCCGCCGGAGTTTCCGGTTCCTCGGCGGGGGTCTCATCGGACGTCCGCGCGGCGCGCTCCGCCAGATAACGTTCGCGCGCTTCGTCCGATTCGGCTTCGCTGGTAATGTCGAGACGCCAGCCCGTGAGCCTAGCTGCCAACCGAACGTTTTGACCGTCGCGACCGATTGCGAGCGAAAGCTGATAGTCGGGCACGATCACCAGCGCGACCCCGTCCTCCTCGAACAGTTCGACGCCGATGACTTTGGCCGGCCGCAGCGCGTTCATGATGAAGGTCGAAAGCTCGGGATCGTACGGGATCACGTCGACCTTCTCGCCGCGCAAGTTGTCGGTGACGTTGGCGATTCGGCTCGATTTCGGGCCGAGACACGCGCCGATCGGATCGACCTCGGGACGATTGCTCTTGACCGCGACTTTCGCGCGGCTGCCGGCGTCGCGCGCGATCGCCATGATCTCGACCGTGCCGTCGGCGATTTCCGGAACCTCTAACTCGAGCAATCGCTGCACGAGCCCCTCGGCCGTGCGCGAGAGAATGACCTGCGGACCCTTCGGGGATTTCTTTACGTCCAACACGTACGCGCGGATGAAATCGTTGATCCGGTACGCTTCCCCCGGCACTTGCTCGTCGAGATACATCACCGCTTC
>DASXFE010000017.1:0-9309 GCA_036489765.1 Allostellaceae bacterium
CACGGTCGGCAGCTCGACGATGCCGCAAAAGCGCAACCCCAAGCTGTGCCAGGACATCATCGCCGCCGCCGCCGAGATCCGCTCGGTCGTGCCGCTGGCGCTCGAGGCGATGCAGACCGAGCACGAGGCCGACCGCACGACGAGCCTGATGATGGATGCCGCCGAGGGCCGCGTCTGCACGATCATGGGCGACATGCTCGCCCGGCTCGGCGAGATCCTGCGCGGCATCAAGCTCGACCCCGAGCGGATGCGCGCCAACCTCGACCTCGGGGGCGGCCTCATCATGGCCGAGGCCGTCATGCTCGACCTCGGCGCGGCGATCGGCCGCCAGCATGCCCACGACGTCGTCTACGACGCCGCGATGGAGGCCGCCACCGCGAAAAAATCCTTCGGCGACCTGCTCGCCGCCGATCCGCGGGTCACCGCGCACATGGACAAGGCGGCGATCCAGAAGCTCCTGGACCCGGTCGCCTATACCGGCCTCTGCTCGCAGATGGCCCGCGACGGTGCGGCGCGCGCGAGGGCAACGGCGAAGGAGCTGGCGGCTTAAGGAGTGCGGCCGGCCGACCTCGCCGACCTGACTCCGGTTCAGAAAGCCGCGGTCGAGCACGCCGGGCTCGCCACCCCCGGCGTCGTCACCGACATGGCTTTGACTGCACGACGAGTGAGGCTCAGCCGAGATACCCGCCGCCGTTGACGTGCATCACCTGCCCGGTGATGAAGCCCGCATCCTCCGACGCGAGGAACACCGCCGCCTTGGCGATCTCCTCCGGTTGGGCGATCCTGCCGAGCGGCAATAGCCGGCCGTTCGCCGCGATCTCCTCTTCCGTCGAGCCATAGCGCGGCTGGGCCGTGTCGGTCAGGCCGGGGGCGATCGCGTTGACGCGGATGCGGTGCGGCGCCAGCTCGATCGCCATCTGCCGGGTCAGCGACACGATCCCCCCCTTGCTCGCGCAGTAATGCGCCCCGCGCGGCGAGCCGCGATAGGCGGCGCCGGAGGTCAGGTTGATGATCGCGCCGGGCCGCCCGCCCTTGACCATCGAGCGCGCCGCCTCCTGCGCGCAAAACGCCGAACCCTTGAGGTTGACTCCCTGGACCGCGTCCCACACCGCCTCGTCCATCTCGAGGAAGTCGACGCGCGGGAAGATGCCGGCGTTGTTGACCAGGATGTCGACCGGCCCGAGCGCCGCCTCGGCCGTCGCGACCAGCCCCCGCGCCTCGTCGATCTTGCCGAGATCGGCGCGCAGCACCGCCGCCCGCCGCCCGGCCGCCCGAACCCCGCCCGCGACCCGCTCAGCCGCCGCCTCGTCGTCGAGCCAGTTGACCGCGACATCCCCCCCCGCCGCGGCAATCGCCACCGCCATCGCCGCCCCGATCCCTTGCTGCGCCCCGGTCACCAGCGCGATCTTGCCCTGCAAACTCATTGCTTACCCCTTTTCAGCCCGCCCCCGCGAAGGCGAAGGTCCAGGGCGGCCGTCCCGTCGCTTGCCCCGGAGTCCCGCTTTCGCGGGAATGACGATAGGATAGGCCATATTGTCGAGGGCAGCGGATGGCCGAGCCGAAAACCCTTTCGATCTACATCGATTACAAAAGCCCCTACGCCTATCTGGCGGTCGGGCCGGCGTACCAGCTCGCGCGTGATTATCAGGTCAGGCTCGACTGGCTGCCCTACGACCTCGATCTTGGCAGCTTCATGGGTACGGCGCGGCTCGGACCGGACGGGCAGATCGTCGAGCAAAACCGCACGCCGCACCAGTGGCGTCGGGTCAAGTACAGCTACATGGATTGCCGCCGCCAGGCCCGAAAGCAGGGAATCACCATCCGCGGCACGCAAAAGATCTGGAATTCGTCCCGCGCCCTCGCCGGCCTCCTGTACGCGAGGAAGACCGGCGACGACGCGGTTGTCGAACGCTACCAGCGCCTGACCTTCGGGCGATTCTGGAAGCGCGAGCTCGACATCGAGGACACCGCAATCGTTGCCGGCGTTCTCGGCGAGGCCGGCGCCGACGCCGCCTCCTTCGCCGCTTATCTCGAAGGCCCCGCCCGCGCCGAACTCGAAGCCGTCTGCCGCGACGCCGAGGCAAAAGGCATCTTCGGCACCCCAAGCTTCCTCCTCGACGGCGAGCTGTTCTGGGGCAGCGAACACCTGCCGGATATCAGGGAGCGGCTGGCGGGCTAGAGCGAAATCCGACCAGCATCGAG
Organism: Allostellaceae bacterium; assembly: GCA_036489765.1. Classification (GTDB taxonomy): domain Bacteria; phylum Pseudomonadota; class Alphaproteobacteria; order ATCC43930; family CGMCC-115725; genus DATARH01. Next base: position 2,203 of record DASXFE010000017.1, read on the forward strand.
CGTCTTCGATCCCGTCGTCCCGGCAAGGGACTATCGCGCTAGCTCAGGGACAGCCCTAAGATGAAGTAAGCCAACATGGTCAGGTTCAGCACGACCTGTTCCCATCGAAGGAACACGTCGTAGGTGGTCGCTCCAGTAGGGCAAATTTCTCCAAGATCCCAGATATCGTATTCAGAATATATAAAAGACGCTTGCAAAACCAGTACAAGAGATGAAATTTCTCCGATTAAAATGATGATTTCCACGTCGTGACGAGGAAAAACGATTGCCGCTATCAGGCTATTGATAATGAAAATATAAACATTGCCCAGGAAAGTCGCAAAGGCGATCCCACCCGAGATCATGTCTTCAATGGCTTCCGCCAAAGCGGGGGCGACACCCCGCTGACGGAAAAATGCGTGGACCCTGTACTTGATGAAGAGGTCATCGCTGAAGGCGAGGCTTGTGATCAGGATCCCCACGACGGGACCGGCGAGGATGTGGATGACCTCCACGTCATGCGACCGTCAGCGGAAGGTCCAGTTGCACCGTTTCGGTCGTTACCCCGAAAGGGTCGCTGATCACCAACTCCAACGCCTGGAGGTTCGACGATCCGCTCGCAGTCGGATCGACGACCACACCGACATTGCTGGCACCCGGCTGCGTTACGCTCGTCGAAACCGAACAAATCCACTCGAGCGGGGTCACGTGCGAGAACTGGACCAGCGCAGCCGCCGCGGGGGCAACGATCAGCGCGACGGATTTGAGATCGACCTGCTTTGACGGCTTTCGGATCGACCGAACGCGGATGTGATAATTGAGACTGGCCTCACCCAAGGTCAGGCTCGTCACGTCCTGACCCTGGCGGTCGACCCAAATATCTACGTTGAACCGGCTTGGCTTTGATTGTCGGGTCTGCATCGCTCGGCCAGCAAATGTGCGTTCAAAACACCAAACGAGCGGGCTTAGAACGCCGCCGCCGCTCTCGCCAAGCCGATGTATCGGGGAACTGCCTTCAGCAGCAGTTCGCAAAGCTGCTCGACCCCGTCGTCGGCGAGCGGCTTGACCGCCGTGTGGGCATGCAGGAAGGCGAACCCTTGCCGCCCCCTTCCCGTGGCCAGCGCCTGCAGCCCCGCATACTGAAGACCAACCTCACCGGAATGGTCGGCATTCGGGGTCTTGAGTTCGGTCCACAGATAGACGACTTCCCGCTCATGCTGCGCCCGCGGCCCGATCGAGCAGGCGACTGCGCCGTCATCAGCCCATTTCGCAATGTCGGAGGCAATGCGGCCGATACTGTCGGTTTGGTACGACCGGGCCTCTCCGGGCGCGTCATCCGCCCAGACGGTCAGTCGACACTCAAGTTCCGCGTGCCCGCCGATCGTGCCCCGGACCCAATCGCCAACCACGGCCGGCGACGATGCACCAGGCCACCACAGCGCCACCGTCACGTCCGGAAGGCTGCGCGCGCTCGCCGGGGCCAAGCCCATATGCGGTTGGCGGGGAACAAAGACGCGCACCGCCTCCTCGGCGTCGGCGGCAATCGACAGCCATGTGCCTTCCGCCGTGCTGTAGTGGGAACGTTCGCCTATTGCCGTCATCCGTCGATTCCTCAACCGGTCAACGTTGCGCCCGTCGCTCAATTCCCTGGCTTCGGCAACCCAGCCTTTACGCGATCGACGAATACCATCATTTGATGCCCGGAGAAATCGAGTCAATAACGCTCGCCGTTAATATTTGGTGCGTCTGTCACGTCTGCTTGAAGCACCGCTGGGCATTGGCCCAGAACAGCTTTCGCGCCCGTTCACCCTCGACGCTCTTCCATTCCAGGATCTTGTCGATCGAGTTGGGGAACCAGCTTTCGAAATGGGGGTAGTCGGAGCCGAACATCAGGCAGTCTTCGCCAAGGGCTTCGGTGACCATCTTGAACATCGGCTCGTGCTCGTGCGCCTCGATGTTGGCGAAGACACGGCCGGCCTGGAAATGCTCGCTCGGCAGCATCTTCAATTTGGCGGTGCGGCCGACATAGCTCACCTGCTCGTCCATCCGGCGCACCCAGAACGGCAGCCAGCCGAACCCGCATTCGAGCACGCACAACCGCAGCGCCGGATGCCGATCCAAGATCCCGCTCGCGAGGAACCCGGCCATGAAGCGCTGGGCGCCCCACGGATGCGAGCAGAGGCGCGCGAGGTAGACGTTGTCCCACATCTGGTCGTAGGCGGGGAAATACGGCGGCGACCAGGTAAAGCTGTGGTGCACGATCGCGAGGTCGTGCTCGGCCGCCGCCTGCCAGATCGGCTCCAGCGACGGGTGGTCGACCGGCATGTCGTTGTCGAGGAGCGGCTGCACCGCGACCGCCCATTTCGACTTGCCCCAGTCGCGGATCTCCTGCACCGCCGACGCGACATCGCGGGTGGAAGCGACGATCGGGCCCTTGAGCCGGTCTGGGAACGGCCCGCAAAACTCGGCCATGTGCCGGTGATAGGCACGGATCAACCCCACCTCCAGCGTCACGTCCGGGACGCCGACGATGCTCGTCCACACCGACGGCACGAGGAAATGGACGTCGGCGCCCTCTTCGTCCATGTCGAAGACGCGGTTGTCGGAGCGGTCGTCGACGACCCCGGGGCTAGGGCGACGCTTACCACGCCAGACCCGCTCGTCGGACGAGCCCTTGCGCGGCTCGGCCTCGCCGAGGGTGCGCTCATAGGCGCGCTGGGCGAAGCGATAGGTCACGCGCGGCGCCCCGTCGACGGTGCGCGACTTGACCGTATGGCGATACGGCGCGAGATCGGCGAGACGCGGGCGAAACGCCGGGTCGACGTATTTCTCCAAGACCTCGGCGCCGGGGTCGATATGGGTGTCGGTATCATAGACCCGGTAGCCGTCGCGCATGGCCGTCCCTCTCGATCGTATGTCGGGAGGGTACGCCGATTCGGCGCGCCACGGTATTGCCCAGCTTGACCTCGCGCCCGCGACCCCCAAACATCAGTCATGGACGAGGCCAAGCACATCATCGGGGCTCATTCCCCGTTCCCGGCGCTGACCGACGGCGCAATCGATCCCTTGTTGTGGGAGCCGGTGCGGCGCGGGGCGGTGAGCACCTGGTGGGGACACGTGCCGTTCGCGCATTGGCTCGTCGGGACAATACGCCCGGGGGTGATGGTCGAGCTCGGAACCCATAACGGCGTTTCCTATTCGGCCTTTTGCCACGCGGTCCACCGGTTCGGCCTTTCGACGCGGTGCAACGCCGTCGACACCTGGGCCGGCGACGCCCATGCCGGCGCGTACGACGACGGCGTCTACAACGATCTCCGCGCCTTTCACGACCCGCGCTACGCCGGGTTCTCGACCCTGCTGCGCATGACCTTCGATGAGGCGGTTGAGCGCTTCGAGGACGGGTCGGTCGACCTCCTTCACATCGACGGGTTCCACACCTACGAGGCGGTGTCGCACGATTTCGCAACCTGGCGGGCCAAGCTGTCGGACCGCGCCGTCGTCCTCTTCCACGACACCCAGGTGCACGAGCGCGAGTTCGGCGTGTGGCAGCTTTGGGCGGAGCTGAGCGCGCAATACCCGTATTTCGAATTCCACCACAGCTACGGGCTCGGCGTCCTCGCGGTCGGCCGCGACATCGTCCCCGGCATTGCCGAGCTGTGCTCGCTGAGCGGCACCGAGGCGGGCGACATGCTGCGCCGCCACATCGGCCAACTCGGCGACCGCTGGTCGCAGGACCCCGACACCAACGGCATCCTCGTCGGGCGTGGCGAACTGGCGCGGATGCAGGGCGAAATGGCGCGGATGCACGGCGAAATGGCGCGAATGCAAGGCGAGTACGCCGCGGTCGTGTCGTCGACGCTGTGGCAATCGACCCGGCCGCTGCGCGCGCTGGGCAATCTGATCCCGGCCTCGGCGCGGCGCATGGCGCGCGGCGCGATCAAGCTCGCGTGGTGGTCGCTGTCGCTAAAGCTCTTCCGCAAGCTCCGCGAACGCCACGCTGCCGGCCATCAGCCTAGCCACGCCAGGGCAGCACGGTCCGCGGCGGAAACGCCTGGCCGAAATCTCCGCCGGTGATTTCGAGGTTCGGATTGTAATAGGGATCGTGGGCGATGATGTCGGCCCAGCGGGTGGCGAGATATCCCGCCTCGCGCCGCTCCCGCGCCACCTTTTCCGGCGTCAGGTTAAGCCCGCGCGACGCGGATTCGTGGTGGTAAAGCTCGGCAAACGGGGTCCACACGATCCGGTACCCGGCGGCTCGGACCTTGAGGCACAGATCGACATCGTTAAACGCGACCGCTAGGTTCTCGGCATCGAACCCACCCACCTCGTCGAACACCGATTTTCGCATGACGAGGCACGCGGCGGTCACCGCCGACAGGTTCTGGGTCAACCTCAGCCGGTAGAGATAACCGGCGTCATGGCGCCGGTGATGGCGAAACGCATGGTCGGCCCCGCCATGCAGCCCGACGATCGTGCCGCCGTGCTGCACCGTATCGTCCGGATAATAGAGCTTGGCGCCGACCGCTCCGATCTCCGGCCGGATCGCGTGCGAGACCATCTCGTCGAGCCAATCGGCGTGGATCACGTCGATGTCGTTGTTGATGAGCCCGATCACCTCGTGGCTGGCGGCCGCGACGGCAAAATTATTGATCGCCGAAAAGTTGAACGCGCCGGGATACGGCAGAACCCGCACCCGCGCCTCGCGCTCGAGCTCGGCGAAATAGGCGAACGTCTCGGGCGCCTCGCTGTTGTTGTCGACGACGATGATCTCGAGCGGGTCGTACTCGGTCCGCTGCAATAGGCCGTCGACGCATTGACGCAAGAGCCCGGCCTGATCGCGGGTCGGAACGATCAGCGACACGGGCGGCTTTGGCGTCGGCAGGCGGCGGCGCACCCGTACATGCCCTGATGGCAGCGACGTTGCCGTCGCGTCGGTACCCGTACGGGCGAGGTGCTCTTCGACCGCGCGGCAAAGCATCGGTTCGGGATCTGCACGCCGGTCGCGGCGATGGTAGAGGATCAGGGGAATGTGGCGGATGCGTTCGGGAGCCACCTGCTCGCTCGCGCGCAGGGCCAGGTCGTAAGGTGCCGCCGGTCCGAATTCCGGACGCAGCCCGCCGAGCCCCGCAACCAGATCCCGGCGATACACCGCCAGCCGCCCGATCGCGTCGGTGCCGAGAAACAGGTCGGGGTTCCAGTCGGTCTTGTGGCGCGGGCCGTGATGGCGCCCGCGCGCGCTGATCGCATCCTCATCCGAATAGACGATCGCCGCGTCCGGGCAGCGCTCGATCTCGGCCGCGATCGCATAAAGCGCGTGCGGCGCCAGCACATCCCCGAGCCCGAGCGCGGCGACGAACTCCCCGGTCGCGGCGGCCAAGCCGGCATTGAACGCCGCCGCCTCGTCTGCCGCCGCGGTTTCGACCGCCTTGATCCGGGGCGAAAGAGCCGGCCGCACCGTGAGGCGCGGCTTCGTCCGCGTCAGCGCCGCGACGCCGCCGACCAGCAGCAGCTCCCACTCGGGGTAAAGCTGGTCGAAAACGCTCGCCGCCGTCGTGGCCAAGCGTGATTGCCCGCCCTCATTGAGCACGATCACGATCGAGATCGTGGGCCGCTGCCCGAGCCGGGCGATATGGCGATTGATGTCGATGAGGTCGGTCCATCCCGGCCGGCCGTAGACCGGGAACCAGAAACCGTACCGGCGTAGCGACGGCACGACCCTGAACACAGTCGGGCGCCAACCGTGGCGATGCAGATACCGCGCCGCCTTGAATGGGATGCGCCAGAACTGCTGCGCGCTCGGTGGCCCCGAGAGCCAATCCTCTATCCGCTCGATCAGCGTCTGGCCGGGCGTAACCGCTGCCACTCGATCCCAGCCCCCTATTCGCGCGCTTTCGATTGGCGCCGCCCGCCGCGATACCTATCATATCGCCAACACATCTCGGAGCCGCCACGATGGATACGATCGAACCCGCCGTCGCCCCCGCCACGCTCGACGTGACGCTGAGCTATTACGCCGGCGACGGGTCGTCGCCGATCTCGCTCGTCGCCGGGCCGGGCGGTGTCGACACCCGCGTCGGCGCGACCGAATCCGAGTCCCATCGCGTAACTCTCCATAACGGGCGGCCGGGCGCCGATCAATTTCAACTCGAACGCGACGGGTTCCGCTTTGTTCCGCATGCGACACAGGTGGCGGATTTTTACGACGAGAATGAGATCGAGCGCGTCTATTACCCCGAGATGGAGGCGCTGATCAAAGAGCAGAGCGGCGCCAAGCGCGTCGTCGTCTTCGACCACACGCTGCGCACCGAGAACGAGGCGCTGCGCGAGCGCGCCCAGATCCGCGAGGTCGTCCGCCGGGTCCATAACGACTACACCGAGGCGTCGGCGCCGAAACGCGTGCGCGACCTAATGGGCGACGAGGCCGAAAGCCTGCTCAAGGGCCGCTTTGCGATCATCCAGGTGTGGCGCCCGATCCGCCATCCGGTCGAGACCTGGCCGCTCGCGATCTGCGACGCGCGCAGCCTCGACCCCAAGGACCTGATCGTCACCGAGCGCCGCTACCAGAACCGCACCGGCCAAACCTATGCGATCCGCTACAACCCGGGTCAGCACTGGTACTGGTTCCCGCGCATGCGCCGCGACGAGGCCTTGGTGTTCAAGGTCTACGAGTCGCTCCGCGACGGCCGCGCCCGCTGGACCGCGCACACCGCCTTCGACGACCCCTCGTCGGCTCCCGACGCCCGCCCGCGCGAAAGCATCGAAATCCGCACCCTCGCGTTTTTCTAGCTCCCGGCTCCGGTGAGGTCGTTCCGCCTCTACGTTCGTCATTCCCGCGAAGGCAGGAATCCAGTGGCCAACGCCTCGTCTCACGCCCTGGCCCCCCGCCCCCGCGGGGGTGACGACGCCTAGACCCGTCTTACCGTGCAGGCTGGCGCGAAACCCCTCAACCCGAGCCCCGCAGGCCACGCGATCGTCACCGGCGGGTCGAGCGGCATCGGCCTCGCGCTGGCGCGGCTCCTCGCGCAGGAGGCCATGGACATCACCCTGATCGCCCGTGACCGCGCACGCCTCGATACGGCGCTGGCGGTGCTCGAAATCGCCCGCCAGCATCCTCGTCAGGCCTTTCGC
>DASXFE010000039.1:0-26687 GCA_036489765.1 Allostellaceae bacterium
CCCGGAAACGACCCGACCCCGCCGATCACGACGACGACAAAGGTCTGCACCAGGAACGATTCACCCATGTCGGGGGTCAGCGCCACGACCGGCGCGTTGACGATCCCGGCAAACCCCGCCGCCGCCGCGCCGACCCCGAATACGATCATGAACACGCGGTAGACGTTGATGCCGAGCATCCCGACCATCGTCGAATCCTCGATCCCGGCCCGCACGATCATGCCGAGCCGGGTGCGGTAGAGGACGATGTACAGAACGCCGAGTGCCGCGGCGGCGATACCGGCGACGACGATGCGATAGGTCGGGTAGATGAGGAAACCCATCGGGGTCACCCCGGCGGCCCAGTGCGGCGGCATCACCGTCTTCGACAGGCTGCCGAAGCCGAGCCGCACCAGTTCGACGATGACGAAGCCGATCCCGAACGTGACCAAAAGCTGGTCCTCGGGCGGCCGATGATAGAAATGGCGGATGACGACGAACTCGACGACGGCGCCGACGACGACCAGCGCCATCGCCCCGGCCAGCACCGCGAGCGGGAACGACCCCGTCAGCGTGTAGACGACATACCCGGCATAGCCCCCGAGCATGAACATCGCGCCATGCGCGAGGTTCAGCACGCCGAGCGTGCCGTAGATGATCGTCAACCCCGAGCTGATCAGGGCCAAGAGCGCGCCCGTCGCCAGCCCGTTGAACAGTTGCGAGACGAAATTAGGCCAGGTGATCATGTGCTTGTACGGATACCAGGAGCCGGCGGTCCCTCACCCGGTCCTCTCCCCGCGAACGGGGAGAGGGAGAGACCCGCGGCGCGGCCGTGGGAGGGTGAGGGGCTGACCGCGCCAGATCAGGTGTATTCGCCGAGCTTGCAGCCGAAGGCGTCGGGCGCCTGCATCAGCGACTCGCCGGGAACGACCTCGGTGACCTCCCACCAATCTTCCTTGCCCTTCATGTCTGCGGGCTTCTTGCCGCGGACTATGACGACCGGGCGGACGAGCTGGTGGTCGGCGCCGCGGAAATGCACATCGCCGACCAGCGAAGTAAAGGTTTCGCTTTTCTCGTAGGCCTTGATCACATCGGGCGGGTAGAAGCTGCCCGCTTCCTCGACCATCCGCGCCCAGATCGCGAACTGCTGATAGCCGTTCTCGGCGCTCCAGTCGGGCTTGTAGCCGTATTTCTTGTCGAACGCCTCGACGAACATCTTGGCGAGCGGATACTTGTCCTCGAGGGTCCACCAGAAATCGGTGGAGGCGAGGACGCCCTGTGTGATTTCGGGCCCGACTTCCTTGGCGAGGAATGGGGTCTGGTACGGGACGACCAGCTTCATCTTGTCGAGTACGCCGAATTGTTTGGCCTGCTGCGTCGACAGCACCGCGTCGTGGCCCCAGTTGATGTTGAGGAGATAGTCTGCGCCGGAGTTGGCGATGTTGAGCAGATACGAGCTGTAGTCGGGGGCGCCGAGCGGGGCGACCTGGTTCGTCGCCGTGGTCCACCCGCCGTTCTTGCCGAGGAAATCCTCCATCGATTTCTGCACGGTGTGGCCATAGGTGTAGTCGGGAGTCAGATAGGCGGCCTTTTTGTTCTTGCCGTATTCCTTCACCATTACCGGGCCGATCGCCGCCGCGGCGGTCTGGCCGTAGAAGCACTGGCGGAAGCCGTAGCGGACGCAATCCTTGCCGGTCGTGTCGTTCGAGCCCGAGACGCCGGTGACGTAGAGCACGTGCTGCTGCTGGGCCAGCTTGTTCAACGCCACTGCGACCGCGCTCGAGGTCGAGCCGCACATCACGACGATCTTGTTCTCGCTGATAAAGCGCGACTGCGCCTGCACGGCCGTGTTCGGCTTCGCCTCGGAGTCCGCGACGACCGCTTTGACCTCCTTGCCGAGGATCCCCTTTTTGGTCTTCGGCGAGATCTTCTGGATCAGCGGGTCGCCCGCGTTGATGTGCTCGATGGCGAGCTGGATGCCCTTCAACTCGTCCTCGCCCTGCGCGGCGTAGGTGCCGGTGCGCGGAACGGTGATCCCGGCATAGACCGAATCACCTTTCGACCCGTCCGGCCAGGTCCCGATCGCCGGCTTGTCGTCGGCGCGCACGATGCGCGGGAACGCCGAAACGGCGGCGAGCGTGCCGCCCGCGATGAGAACGGAGCGTCGGGTCGTCCTGGTGATGTTCTGCGTCGTCATGTCTCCCCCCATCTACACCAACGATTATCGACGGCGCGCTCGTTCGGCGCACCGTTGCCAATGCCATCGCCACGCCGCCGCGGGCCGGAAATATCGGCCGCACGGCGTCGCGCGGCGCGATACTAGTCCAGCCGTTGGCGTCAAGCTAATAGACTTTGCGTGATGATTCCCGGGACGGTTCCCTGACCCGGAAAGCCATTTCTATCCAGGGTTTTCCGTGGGTTGAGAGATCGCTGCACGAAAACCGGGAATATCCTTGGCGGCGTCGCTATGGGCTGAAGTCCCCCACTTTCGGCACGGCCCCGCCAGTTTGATGATAATTTACTGTAAATCCCGGGAAAATCGGATTTCAGACTGATCTGGCGGGTGCGTTACAAAAGCCCAATGAGCGCTCTGGTTGACGACTCTTGCCAAAACCTCCAACGACGTGATACCTGAAATCTGCGATATTTTCTTGTTTCGTCAAGTTACCGTCGTATCGGGAGGAGAAGATGCGACTGACCTGTCCTGCCCGCGAGAGTGGCTGTGCCGTGGCTTCACCGGTGCGGGGATAGCCGGCCGTGTCGGATCGCCCGAGCTTCGCCTGCCGGGTAACGCTGCCGCTGGCGTGGGAGCCGCTCGACCGCGCACCGCCGCCGGCCGCGCGCGAGGCGGCGCGGTGGTCGAACGCCGGGATCGTCCGTTTCCTGCTGCACGAGATCGATGTCAGCGCGGCCGGGCGCCCAGCCGAGGAGCGGCTCGCCGAGGCGCTCATGCCGCTTCATACCAAGCTGGACATGATCATCGAGGTGCTCGGGCGGCTCGCCTATCGCGAGCTCACGCTGCCGCCGCCGCGCGATGTCGAGCTGAGCCTCGATCATATCGCCTGGCAAGCGCCGAAACCGCTCAAGGTCGGGGGCTGGGTGCGGCTCAAGCTGTTTTTCCACCCGACCTTCCTCGAACCGATCGTGCTCTACGCCCGGGTCTCCCAGTGCGGCGAGGCCGAGGGCGAGGCGGGTTGCCGGGTCCGGGCCCAGATCGACGAGATGCCCGAGGCGACCGGCGAATCCTTTGCCCGGCTTGCGTTCCTGGCCCAGCGGCGCCAGCGCGCCGAGCGGCTTCCTTCCAACCCGGCGAGACAGATCGCATGATCGAAGCTCTTTCGGCGATAGCCCAGACACTCACCGACCTCGCGTCGGCGGCGTCGAGCACCACCCCGTCCGGCCCACCCGACAGCGTCGTTCCGAGTGTCGGCGGCAGCGGCGCGACTTCGTTCTCGTCGACGCTCAAGGGTGCGCTCGACCGGCTCGACGGTACGGTGGCCTCGGCCAGCAATGCGGCAAAGGCCTTCGCCTCCGGCAACAAGGACATCCCGCTGAGCGACGTCATGGTGTCGATGGAGCAGGCGAACCTGGCGCTGCAGATGGCCGCGAATGTCCGCGACAAGGTCGTCGCCGCCTATTCCAACGTCATGAACATGGCGGTCTAGCGTGCCGTAGGGGTTGGTGGTGGGCGCTCTCGTAGGCTTCTTGCAGCGGTTCTTGCCGGCGGGCGTGATGGCGCGCCTCGCGCCGCTGTTGGCCACGCGGGGGCCGATGCTGGGGATGGTCGGCGGCGCGGCCGGCATTGCGCTTCTCGCCGTCGTCGCGCTGTCGTGGTGGGGCTCGGGCTACGCGGTGCTCTATGCCGGCCTTTCGGGCGAGGAGGGCGGCCGCACCCTGGCAGAGCTGGCCAAGCTCAACATCCCCTACAAGATCACCGAGGGCGGCCGCGTCATCCTGGTACCGAGCGACGACGTCGGCCGCGCCCGCCTCCAGCTCGCCGCGCGGGGCATCCCTAGGGGGGATGGCGACGAGTGGGCCGTCCTCGACAACGAAAGCCTCGGCGTCAGCCCGTTCGTCGAGCAGGTGCATTACGTCCGCGGCGTCGAGAGCGCGCTGTCGCGCACGGTCCGCGGCATCGACGGCGTGATCTCGGCCAAGGTCAGCCTCGCGGTGCCCAAGGAGACCGATTTTCTCGGCTCCTCGCCCAAGCCCAGCGCCTCGGTGCTGCTTCGGTTGCGCCCGGGCACCGAACTGACCAGCGCCCAGATCGACGGCATCGTCGGGCTTGTCGCGTCGAGCGTGCCCGGGCTTGCGCGCGACAGCGTCACCATCGTCGATCAGACCGGCCGCCAGCTCAGCGCCGACGGCAAGTCCGGGCTCGGCCAGGCGCCGCAGCAGCTCGAACTGTCGCGGGCGATCACCCACCGCTACGAGCAGACGATCACCGACCTCCTCGTCCCTATCCTCGGCCGCGGCAATTTCCGTGTCTCCGCCGATGCCGATGTCGACTTCTCGCAGGCCAAGGAAAGCCTCGTCACCTATGGCGCGAGCCATATCCTGAGCCAGGACGAGACCACCCACACCCGCACCGGCGACGGCGAAGACTCCGGCGGGATCCCCGGCGCGCTGTCGAACCGCAAGCCGGACAACCCGACCACCGCCCCTCCGCCTCAACCGGCCCAGCCGGCGCAGGACCAGGACCAGAACGGCACTCCGGCGAAACCGGCGCCGGCTCCGCCCCCGCCGCCGAGGTCGAACGATGTCCACAAGACGACCAATTACGATATCGACCGCACCGTCCAATACCTCGAACGCCCGTCCTGGACGCTGAAGGCGATCAGCGTCGCGGTGCTGGTCAACAACGCGTCCGGCAAGCCCATGCCGGCCGAAAAGATGGACGCCGTCAAAGAGCTGGTCTCGTCGGCCATCGGCGCCGGCCAGAACCCGCACATCACGGTCGTCGACCTGCCGTTCGAGGACCTGACCCAGGCGGCGAGCGTGCCCGGCGCGCCCTGGTACACCGAGTCGTGGGTCAGCGGGGCCGAGCACAACGCGATGCTCGCGTTGGCCGGTCTGCTGGCGCTGTTCGGCGGGGTGCTGCCGCTGCTCAAGCGGGTTGGGGCACCTGGCCTCAGGGTCGCGGGCGCCGGCGGGCGCGGGGTCGGCGGCGGCGCCGGTGCGGCGCGGGCCGCGGGGCCCGGCGGACCCGGGGGCCCGAACCAGGGGCCGGGGCCGCGCATCCAGGGCAATCTTTCCGAGCCGGCGGCAAAGATCCTCGCCGCCGCCCAAGACGTCTTCAGCATCGAGGCCGAAACCGTCCAGACGCTGGTCAACAACGACCCGGCGCGGACGGCGCAGGTCATCAGGGGATGGATAGCCAGTGACCGAAATAGTCTCAAGCAGGCGAGCTAGTCTCACCGAGATCGAGAAGTCGGCGGTCGTCATGATGTCGATCGGCGACGACGCGGCCGCGCAGGTCATGAAGTTCCTGTCGCAACTCGAGATCAACCAGCTCTCGGTCGCGATGGCGCGCATCTCCAACGTCACCAAGGACGCAGTCACCTCGGTCTACCAGGAATTCATCGACCTGATGCTACAGGAGACGTCGATCGGCATCGGCGCCGAATCCTATATCCGCGCCGTCCTCGAAAAGGCGCTCGGCACCGACAAGGCCGACCGCCTCGTCGCCCGCCTGCGCCAGGGCGACTACTTCGCCGGCATCGAGGCGATCCAGTGGCAGGACCCGCGGGTGCTCGCCGAGATGATCAAGCTCGAGCACCCGCAGATCGTCGCGATGATCTTCGCCTATCTCGAGCCCGAACAGCTCGACGCGCTGATCAAGTATCTGCCGGAGGATCTGGTCGAGCAGGTGATCCCGCGCCTGGCGACGCTCGAATCGATCCCGCCGGCGGCAGTCCGCGAGCTCAACGAATCGATCGAGGCGCTGCTCGCCGGCGAGGCGCAGCAGGCGCGCGTCACCGTCGGCGGCGTCGGCATCGCCGCCAAGATCCTCAACCGCATCGACAACAAGCGGGTCGAAAGCATCCTCAAACAGATCAGCACCGTCGACGCCGAGCTGGCCCAGCGTATCGAGCACAGCCTCTTCGTGTTCGAAGATCTGGTCCACGTCGACGATCGCAACTTCCAGGTGCTGCTGCGCTCGATCGACCAGAAGCTGTTGGTCTCGGCCCTCAAGGGCGCCGAGGCGACGCTGCAGAACAAGGTGCTCAGCAACCTCTCGCAGCGCGCCGCGGAAACCCTGCGCGACGATATCGCGGCGCGCGGCCCGATGCGGGTCAGCGAGATCGAGGCGGCGAAGCGCGAGATCGTCGCCACCGCGCAGCGGCTCGAACGGGAAGGCGCGATCATCCTGCGCACCGACCCGGGCGAAGTCGTGAGCTAGGCGGACCAGATGTCGTCAGCGCGGATCAGCGGACACAAGGGCGCGGTCGAGGTGCTCCCGAGCACCGCGGCGGCCCATCGCGGAAGCGACCCCGGTGCCGGCTTTGCCGCCGCCCTCGGTGCGCTCGCGGCCAGGTTCGCCCCCGGCTCGGGCGACCCCTCCGACGGCTCCGGCGACGGGTCGATCGGCGGCGATCAGTCGGCCGACGGCTCCAAAACCGCGATCGGGACAGACCCCGGGAAAGCCTCCGATACGACCGGGGGCGCCGGCGACAGCGGCGATGCTCCGTCGATCGCGACGCTTCCCGGCCTCGGCGCGTGGTTCGCCGGCTCGGGCGACGGCGCCACGCCTGAGGCGCCGATCTCCTCGGGCGGGCATCGGTCAGGGCGGCACGGGGCGACCGCCGGCGAGGTGGCCGTCACTGCTGCCGCGGCTGCCGCAATCGCTGCCGCCGCCCTTGCGGGACCCGCGCCCCAGCCGGCAACCTCCACCGCTGCGGTGTCGTCCACCGGGGCCCAGGCGGCCGCCGCCGGCCAACCCGTCCTTGCCGCCGCCCAGCTCACCCAATCGGGTTTCACGCGGCCGGCCGCGCCCCTCGTCGGCCGGCCCGGCGGCACCTCCTCCGACCCGGCGCCGGTCGCCGATGGCGTCGCCGGCGTGGCGGGCGCTCCTGCAACCGCCGTCCATGCCGCCAGGGCGGGTCACGGGTCGTCCCCGCCGACGGCAGATCGGGCCGTGCGGAGCCTTGCCGCCGCTGCGAGCCCGCAAGTCCCGGGCTTTCCCACGACGAACCTGTCCTCACCGGCAACCGCCGCCGATCCGGCGGTCGCGCCGGCGGTACAGGCAACGGCGAATCCGGCGCCTGCCGTCCAGGTCCAGGTCGGCGCCGCCACGGTGGCCGCCGCTACCGCCGTCGCGGCGATGGTCAATCCCGCCGCCCCGCCTGACAGCAGCAGATCCGGGGGGCGCGACTTCGCCGACACCGCCCGCGACGGGCAGGCCGCCGCCGCTGCCGCGTTCAGTGGCCTTGCCGCCGCCGGGACAGCCGGTGGGCCCGCGGCGCCATCGGCCGACGCCGGCGGGGTGTCCGGTCCCGGGCTCGGCGGCGACGCCGGCGCGGCCAATGTGGCCGCCCAGCTTTCCGGTCAGGTGCTCCGGCTGCTCCAGAATTCGGGGCATGAGGCGGTAGTGCGGCTGTACCCGCCCGATCTCGGCGAGGTGACGGTCCGGGTGGCGATCAGCGGGCGCGACGTCACGGCGTGGTTCGGCTCGCCGCAGCCCGCCGTCCAGCAATCGATCAGCGCCGGGCTCGGGCAGCTTCAGACCGATCTCGGCAATGCCGGGTACAGTCTCAACAACGCCTGGGTCGGGGCCGACGCCTCAGGGTTCGGCGCGCGCGGCGATACGCCGCCTCCGCCCGCCCCGGTCGTCCCGCCGACACTCGTCACGCCGACACTCGCCGCGCCGATCGGTCCCGTCTCGGCGGGACTTTCCTCCAACTCGGGGGTGAGCATCTATGTCTGACACCGCGCCGGCCCCGATCGAGGCCCGTCCCTACGATCTGTTGACGGAGCAGGCGCCCGCGGCGACCCAGTTGCCGATCATCGGGCCGTCGATCGACCGCATCAACCATCGCTTCGCCCGCAATCTACGCGCCTCGCTGTTGCAGCATCTGCGCCGCGGCGTCGATGTCTTTCCGCTACCGCTCGAGGTCGTCAAGCACAAGGAGCTGATGGAGCGGCTGGCGACCCCGACCTACCTGACGCTCATCAATATGAAGCCCCTGCGCGGCACGATCCTGGTGCTGTTCGACGCGCAGCTCGTCGTCACGATCGTCGAAAGCCGGTTCGGCGGCAGCGGCCGGTTTCCGGTCTCGCTCGCCAATCGCGAGTTCACGCCGTTCGAGCTGAAGTCGATGCGTCGCGTGATCGACATGACGCTCAATCAATACGCGACCGCGTGGCAGCCGATCGGCACCTTCGAGCCGGACATCGTCAGGCAGGAGACCAATCCCCAATTCGCCGGCTTTGCGACGAGCGAGGACCTCGTCCTCGTCTGCGCCTTCGACGTGCAGATCGATTACGGGAAAGGCCGGCTGGTCGCTTGTATCCCATTCACAAGCATCGAGGCGATCAACGAAGAGCTCACCTCGGGCATTTCCGAGGGCTCGATCGAGTATGACGCGCGCTGGTCCGACGGCATCAATGTCGGCCTGCAGAATGCCTCGATCACGCTCAATGTCGAGCTCGGCAACATCGAGATCACGGTCGCCGATCTGTTGGCGCTCCAGCCCGGGGCGGTGTTCGAGATGGGCCGGCCGGAGACGCTGACCGTCGAGTCGCACGGTGTTCCGCTGTTCCGCGGCCGCTGGGGCCGGGTCGGCCGCAAAGTCGGGGTCCGGGTCGAGGAGCGGCTGATATCGCATATGGACGCGTCGTCGCTGGCGCGGTTCGAGGGGATGAAGGCCGGGGGTTCCGATGATTGAGGATCCGCCGGTGGGGGGTGAAGCCTCGCCCGACGACGCCGTGCCCGACCTGGATGACGGCAGCTCGCCGTTTGCCGCGCTCGAAATGCAAACCGTGGCGCCGGGTCCGGACCCGATCGCCGAGCCCGCGGTCCCGCTTCGCCTCGACCTGGTGCTTGACGTCCCGGTCAAGCTATCGGTCGAGCTCGGGCGCACCGAAGTGCCGATCCGCGAGGTCGTCAACCTCGGCCGCGGCTCGATCATCGAGCTCGACCGCGGTCCCGGAACCCCGCTCGACGTGCGGGTCAACGGCGTCCTCGTCGGCCGCGGCGAGGTGGTTCTGGTCAACGAGGAGACGCTGGGGCTGCGCTTTGTCGAGGTGGTCAGCCAGACCGAGCGGATGAAACGACTGAGCTGACGGTCGGGTCCAAAATCTGGTTTGGACGCGAATTTTGTTTGGAGACGCGTGTCGATGGAAGGGATGGCTCAGGCGAGTCACGCGGCGATGCTGACGGTGTTTGCGGTGTCGCTTCCGCTGTTGGGGGTGATCATGGTCATCGGCGTGACCGTCGCGATCTTTCTCGCGGCGACCCAGCTCAATGAGCCGACGCTGACCTTTGTCCCGAAATTCATCGGCATTGCCGTGGCGCTGGTGATGATGGGGCCGTGGATGCTGCGCCAGCTTGAACAGTTCACGATCATGATCCTGGCCGGGCTGCCGGGGATGGTTTCGTGACCGTTCCCGCCGCACCTGCCGCCGCGGCCAGCCTGCTGGGGCCGGTCCTCGCCGGTTGGCGCCGGCATCTGCCGTCGCTGGCGGGGCCGGTCGCGTTTCTCCTCATCCTGTCGATGGTGGTGGTGCCGCTGCCGCCGCTGGCGCTCGATTTCCTGTTCACGTTCAACATCTGCTTCGGGCTGATGATCCTGCTGGCGGCCCTCTACACCGCCAGGCCGACCGAATTCTCGTCGTTTCCAAGCCTCCTCCTGATGACGACGCTGCTCAGGCTGTCGCTCAACGTCGCGGCGGCGCGGGTCATCCTGCTCGACGGGTACCAGGGCACCGCGGCGGCCGGGCGGGTCATCGAGTCGTTCGGCGCCTTTGTCGTCGGCGGCAATTACGCGGTCGGCATCGCCGTCTTCGCGATCCTCGTCATCATCAACTTCGTCGTCATCACCAAGGGCGCCGGGCGCATCGCCGAGGTCGCCGCCCGCTTTGTCCTCGACGGCATGCCGGGCAAGCAGATGGCGATCGACGCCGATCTCAACGCGGGGCTCATCAACCAGGAAGCCGCCCAGGCCCGTCGCCAGGAAGTCGGGCGCGAGGCCGATTTCTTCGGGGCCATGGACGGCGCCAGCAAGTTCGTGCGCGGCGACGCGGTCGCGGCGGTGCTGATCCTCTTCATCAACCTGGTCGGCGGGCTCGTCATCGGTATCTGGCAGCACGACCTGACGATGGCCGAGGCGGGAAGCACCTACACCCTCCTGACGATCGGCGACGGGCTCGTCGCCCAGATCCCCGCCCTCGTCATCTCGTCGGCGGCCGGTATCGTCGTCAGCCGGGTTTCGACCGGCGCCGATGTCGGCCATCAGATCATTTCCCAACTGTCGTCGTTCCCGAAGGCGTTCCTGCTGGCGGGGACGATCGTGGGCCTCTTCGGGCTCATTCCCGGGATGCCGCATCTGCCGTTCCTCATCTTTGCCGGGCTGCTCGGCAGCGCCGGCTGGCTCCTCGGGCGCGAAAAGCTGCGCGCGGCCGCGGCGCCGCCTCCGGCGGTCGAGGCGGTTTCGCCGGAGAACGCGGAGATCGATATCGGCGTCGTCGAGTTGGTCGAGCCGCTCGAGGTGCAAGTCGGCTATCGCCTCGTCGGCCTCGTCAGCAAGGATCGCGACGCCGGGTTGCTGCGCCGTCTGCGCGCCGTGCGCCGCCAGGTCTCCCGCGAGTTCGGTTTTCTCGTCCCTGTCGTCCACGTGCGCGACAACCCGGATCTCCGCTCGACCGGCTACCGCATCCTCGTCTACGGGGTCGAGCGAGCGTCGGGCGAGGTACATCCCGACCGGCTCCTCGCGATGTCGACGGGCAAGACGTTGGGCGAGGTCCAGGGCATCCTCGCCCGCGATCCCGTCTTCGGGCGTCCGGCACATTGGATCATGCCCGCCGCGGCCGAGCAGGCGCGCGCCGCCGGTTATACCGTGTTCGACGCTGCGGTGGTCATCGCCACCCATTTCGAGCGCATCGTCAAAGACAATATCGACGGCCTCTTCGGCCGCGCCGAGCTCGACGCGATCCTCGCCTATCTCGGCAAGGCGATGCCGAAATTCGTCGAGGAGCTGACGCCGAAGCTCATTCCGCTGACGACCGTGCATACGGTGCTGACGGCGCTGCTCGCCGACCAGCTGCCGATCCGTGACCTGCGTACGATCGTCGCCGCCCTCATCGACGGCTCCGCGCTGACGCAGGAGGCGCGGGTGCTCACCGACATCGTGCGCGTCAAGCTCGGCGGGTTCATCGTGCAGACCGTGTTCGGGGCGGTCGAGGAGCTGACGATGATGACGCTCGAGCCCGATCTCGAGCGCCTGCTGCAGGAGGTGCTGCGGCTGTCGAACGGCACCGGCACCTATGCCGTCGAGCCAGGTCTCGCCACCGAATTGCGCGGCCTCGCCTCAGCCGCCGCGACGCGGCTCGAAGCGTCGGCGCCGGTGGCCGCCCTGATCACGCGACCCGAATTGCGCGAGGTGGTGGCCCAGCTTCTCCGACCGGTCAAACCCAAGATCTGGGTCTTCTCCTACGCCGAGATCCCGTCCGACAAGCGCATCAAGGTCATAGAGCTGCTCGGCCGGCCGCAGGGGATGATCGGTGGCGACTGAACGCGCCTTCGCCAGGCTCGACGCGCCGGGCGATGCCGACATGGCCGCGCCGGCCGATGGCGGTTTTCGCGCCGCCTATTGCGCCGAGCTCGACGAGGCCGAAATCATCCGCCGCTACGTCCCCCTGGTAAAGCGCCTGGCGCTGCATCTGAAGGGCCGGTTGCCCGAGGCGGTTCAGCTCGACGACCTGATCCAGGCCGGGCTGATTGCGGTGCTGCGCATTCTGCGCCAGGGCAGCGCGTCGCATCTGCGCGATCCGCCGCTCCATCGCTCGATCATGAACGCGATGATCGACGAGGCACGGCGCGAGGCGTGGGCGCCGGTCAGGATCGTGCGCCTGGCCAAGGCCGCCTCGCGCGCGATGGCCGTGTTGAAGCAGCGCCTCGGCCGTGACGCCCACGACGAAGAGGTGGCCGCTGAGCTCGGCATGCCTCTTGCCGACTATCTGACCGCTCTCGTCGACATCGCCGGCATCCGTCTCCTTCAGGTCGACGAGCTCGACGGCGGCGGGGAGCGTGGGCTGCAGGTCGCGGACGAGGTCGACGCCGGGCTCGACCGGGCCGGGATGCTGGCCCGGCTCGCCCGGTCGATCGCGGAGCTCCCGCCGCGCGAGAAGATCGTCGTGTCGCTCTACTACGAGCAGGAACTCAACATGGACGAGGTCGGGAAGGTTCTCCGCCTCGACAAATCGACGGTGTGCCGGGCGCACGGCCGGGCGCTGTTGATGCTGCGTTCGGCGCTGGGCGGTTGGGGTACCGCGGGCGGCATCTCGCCGTCCGCGGCGGGGGATTAGCGCGTGGACATCCTGTCGATAGCCGGTCTCGGTTGCGGTCTGGCCGCGATCATCATCTCGATGACGCTCGACGGCGGCAATCTGACGTCGCTCTTGCAGCTATCGGCGCTGATCATCGTCGGCGGCGGCACGCTCGGCGCGATCCTGCTGCAGACGCCGATGTCGGTGTTCTTTCGGTCGCTCCGGATGCTGCGATGGGTGTTCTTTCCCCCGCACGACGACCGCGAGGAATACCTCCGCCTGATCACGGACTGGCTGCGCATCGCCCGGCACCAGTTCGTCCTGGCCCTCGACCCGATCGCGGAGCAGCAGACCGACCCGTTCCTGCGCCAGGGGCTGCGTCTCGTCGTCGACGGCGTCGACGCCTCGCAGATCCGCAACGTGCTCGAATCCGTCATCGCCACCCGTGTGCACGAGGAAAAGCTCTCGGCCGAGGTGTTCGAAGCGGCCGGCGGGTATTCCCCGACGGTCGGCATTCTCGGTGCGGTCATGGGCCTCATCACGGTCATGGCGCACCTCGACGACCCGTCCGAGCTCGGCAACGGCATCGCCACCGCGTTCGTCGCGACCGTTTACGGGGTCGGCAGCGCCAACCTGCTGTTCCTGCCGATCGCCGGCAAGCTCAAGGTTCTCGTCCGCCGCCGGCAGAAGGCGCTCGAGATGGTCACCGAAGGCATGGTCGGCATCGCCATCATGGAAAGCCCGGTCCAGCTCGAAATGCGCCTGCGGGCTTTTCTCGAGGACGACGACGGCGAACAGAGCGCGGGCGGCGACCACGACGAGGCCGAGGCGCCGGCGCCGGCTGCGGCCGAGTAGGGGGAGACGGTCATGGCTCTACCGGAAGAACCCGAAAAGCCGCCAAACCACGAACGGTGGATCATCTCCTACGCCGATTTCATGACGCTGCTCTTGGCGACGTTCGTCGTCATGTACGCAGTATCGAGCATCAACTCGTCAAAATTCCAGGAGATGGCCGAGGCGTTCAATACCGCCTTTATGGGCAAGACCGTCGAAATTCAAAGCTCGGGCTTTGCCGCCGGGCATAAATCCCCGTTCAACTTCATGCCGTCGCCGGTCCATGTGCCGATCATCACCCGCGACGTTGTGCCGGATAAGAACCTGCCGGTGACCGCGGTGCAAAATCAGCCCGAGCGCCAGAAGCCGATGGGCCGGCTCGAGGATACGCCCAACTCGCCGTTTGCGCCCGCCGGCGGGGCGAGCGCGGATCTGAAAAACGGCATGGGTCCGCAGGCCGCGCCGGCACCGCCGACCGTCGTCGCCGTGATCGAGCCGGCGGTCCCGCCGCCAGGCGGCGGCCAGGTCCAGGGCGCGCAGGGTGGCGGCGGCACCGGCGACAAGGCCGCGTATCCGAATGCGCCGGGCTGGGCCATCCGCGCCGTGCCGCCCAGCGACGAGGCGGGCGAGGGCCAGGGCCCGGGGGAGGCCAAGGCCCGGGGGCAAGGCCAGGCGCAGGATCTCGGCACCGGCCCGCCGATCGCACCGGAATTGAAGAAAGAGATCGAGCAGCGGGCTGCGCTGCTCGATCAGGCCTACAACCAGCTCAAGCAGGCCCTGATGCCGCTGATCGGCACCGGCCAGGTGCGGGTGTCGCTGTCGTCGCTCGGGGTCGTCATCGACATCAACGAGGTGCTGCTGTTCAACAGCGGCAAGGCCGAGCTGACCGCGCAGGCGCTGCCGCTGATCGACAGGATCGCCGGGATTCTCAAGGGGCTCCCCTATCAGATCCAGGTCAACGGTTTTACCGACACGGTGCCGATCCACACGGCGCAGTTCGACTCGAACTGGGATCTGTCGGCGACGCGTGCGATCTCGGTCGTCAAGCGCTTCGTCATCGCGGGGCTCGATCCGACCAAGCTGGTCGGCGCCGGGTTTGGCGAATACCACCCGGTCGCCTCGAACGCGACCGTCGAGGGCAAGGCCCAGAACCGCCGCGTCTCGGTCGTCGTCGTCTCGCCGATGCAGGGCGACAACCCGCTGAAGACCCCGATGCTCGGCACGCCGCAATCGCGCATCGCCAACTCGCCGACGATCCCGCCGGCGGCACTGCCGTCGGTGCCCTGAGGCCGGCTGATGGCGAAAAGCGCGAGACGCCCGGCCAATAAAGAGCCGCCGAAGCGCAAGGCGTTTCGGCCGATGCTGCTGGCCGGCGGGCTCGGGCTGTTGTGGTTTGTGCAGTATCAGCAGGGCGGCCCGGCCGAGGAGGCGGGGCCGGCCTGGAGCCACGCGGTCGTGCTCGGCTCGCGGCTGCTCGCCGATTTCGTCGGGGCCTGGGTGGTGATCGCCGTCGCACAGCTCGTCTTTGCGCTGATCCGCCTGGGCGTCGCCCAGCTCCGTTCCGATCCCGACCGCGAGGCCTTGTGAACGCACCGCTCAAACTCACCGAAGGCGCTATCCGCCGGTGGCAGTTCCCGCTTCTCGACAGCGGTCCGCCGCCGACCGCGACGGAGCCGGTGAAGCCGCCGATGCCGCCGCCCGGCCCGGATCTCGAGGCGCTGGCGCGGGTCGCCGCCGAGCGGACCGAGGCGGCTTATGCCGAGGCGGCCGAACGCGGGCTCATCGAGGGGCGCGAAAAAGGCTACGCCGCCGGCCTCGAGGCGATGAAGCCGCTCGAGCAGCGCCTCCTCCAGCAGGTCGAGCGGCTCAAGGGCATCCTCGGCCGGTTCGACGCGCCGATCGGGGTGCTGCAGCGCCCGGTCGAGGAGGCCGTCGCCGCGCTCGCCCTCGAAATCGCCCGCTGCGTCATCGGCGCCGAGGTGTCGCGCTCGCACGCCTATCTGGTCCGCCTCATCCGCGAGGCGATCGCCCGCGTGCCGATCGAGATGGGCACGCCGAAGGTCCTCTTGAACCCGGCCGATCTCGACCTCGTGCGCGAGCTGGCCCCCGATATCGACAGCAAGCGCGCGTCGCTGGTCGCCGACGAGAGCGTCGAGGCCGGCGGCTGTCTCGTCATCGCCGACGGCGATGAGACGCCTGTCGCCGACCGCCGCTGGCACCCGCGCGCCGGCGAGGGGATGTCGCAGGTCGACCTGACACTGGCGTCGCGGTGGCGCGGCGTCATCCTCAGCCTCTTCGACGGCGAGGAGGATTAAGCGTGCTTGCGCCCGGCATCGACCCGACCCGCATCGTCGCGACGCTCGAACGCTATCGGGCGCGTATCGCCGGGTCCGAGCGGACGGTGTCGGTGCAGGGCAGCCTCGTGCGCACGGTCGGGCTGGTGATGGAGGCGCGCGGCATCCACGTCGCGATCGGCGAACGCTGCTATATCGAAAACGAAGCCGGGCGGCTGCTGGCCGCCGAGGTCGTCGGCTTCGACGGCGGCCGCGTCCTTCTGATGGCCGAGACGCACGCGAACGGCCTCGCCCCCGGCGCGCGGGTGATCCCGGCCGGGCGCACGCTCGAAGTCGCCGCCGGGCCCGAGCTGCTCGGCCGCGTCGTCGACGGCAGCGGCGCGCCGATCGACGGCAAGGGCCATATCCGCTGCCGGGACCGGATGCCGCTCTTCGGCGAGGCGATCAACCCGATGCGCCGCGCCCTCGTCGAGGAACCGCTCGATGTCGGCGTCCGAGCAATCAATGCGCTCTTTGCGGTCGGGCGCGGCCAGCGGCTCGGCCTCTTCGCCGGCAGCGGCGTCGGGAAGAGCGTCCTGCTCGGCATGATGGCGAAGTACACGAGCGCCGACATCGTCGTCGTCGGCCTCATCGGCGAGCGCGGCCGCGAGGTCAAGGAGTTCATCGAGCGGATTCTGGGGCCGGAGGGGTTGAAAAAGGCCGTCGTCGTCGCCTCGCCGGCGAGCGAGTCGCCCCTGGGCCGCGTCCACGGCGCCTATCGCGCCACCGCGATCGCCGAATACTTCCGCGACGGCGGCCATCAGGTGCTGCTGCTGATGGACAGCCTCACGCGCTTTGCGATGGCGCAGCGCGAGATCGGGCTCGCCGCCGGCGAGATCCCGGCGACGCGCGGGTATCCGGCGTCGGTCTTCGGACGCATCTCGCAACTCGTCGAGCGCGCCGGCAACGGCGCCGTCGATTCGGGCGGCATCACCGCGTTCTATACGGTGCTGACCGAGGCCGACGACCCGAACGACCCGGTCGGCGATTCGGCGCGCTCGTTCCTCGATGGGCATCTCGTGCTGTCGCGCCGGCTTGCGGATCGCGGGCACTACCCCGCGCTCGACGTCGCGGCCTCGATCAGTCGGGTCATGCCGGCGGTGGTGCCGCCGGAGCAGCTTGCCCGCGCCCACCGCTTCAAGCACCTCTACAACCGGCTCGAAGAAAGCCGCGACATGATCACGATCGGCGGCTATCGCCGCGGCAACGACGCCGAGCTCGACCATGCGATCGATCTGCAGCCGAAAATCAATGCGTTCCTGTGCCAGGACATGACCAACGCCGTCCGCTTTGGGGAGAGCGCGGCGACGCTCGCGGAAATCGTCGGGATTTAAATGGGGTAGGTGAGGGGGATCATGGCGGGGTTGAACAAGCTGATCGCGCTGGCGTCGCACAAGAGCGACAGTGCTCTCGCCACCTGGCAGCGGCTGAAGAAGCAGTGCGACGAGGCGCTGATGAAATTGTCGCTCCTGAAACAGCATCGCGAGCGTTACCGCGAGATGCTGCGATCGGGGCTCGGCGAGGGAATGCCGGCGATGGCGACGATGGCTTATCTCGGCTTTATCGGCCAGATCGACGAGGTCGTGCTGCGCCAGGAAAGCGAGGTCGGGCGGCTCGATCAGGCCTGCGCCCGGCAATGGCAGGAACTGATCGAGACGCGCCGGGAAAAACGCATGTACGAGATCGTCCACGAGCGCGCCGCCTCGCGCGAGCTGGCGGCGGCGCTGCGCCGTTCACAAGCCGAAATCGACGATCTTTTGCAACGGGTCGGCAAATCGCCGTGATTTTGTGCATGACGAAAATCAGGATTTCGTAAGATGACCGATGTCAATCAAGCCCTCGACCTCGATGTCGAGGAGGAAGATGCAAATCCGCGGAAGCCTAGTCTGATGAAGCTGATTGTGATGGCCCTGGTCGGGCTCTTGGTCCTGGGCGGCGCCGGCGGCGCCGTGTGGTATTTCGTCCTCGGCGGCAAGGCTTCGCTGTCGGGCGGCGGCAACAAGAAGGTCGAGGCGCCGTTGCCGTATTTCCTCGAGATGAAGCCGATCGTGGTCAGTGTGCCGAGCAAGGCCGGCCCGTCGCGCTTTGTCCAGATCGGGCTCGGGCTCGAATTGGCAGGCGCCGATTCGGGCACTTTGATCACCGCGATCCTGCCGCAGGTGCAGGATGCGATCCGCCAGACCGTGCTGGGCTTCAAGTCCGAGGATCTGCAGGACCAGGCGTCGCTCGAAAAGGTACGTTCGGCGTTGCTGACCAACCTCAACAAGACGCTGCTGACCGATCTCGGCGCCGAACGGATCGAGAAGGCGGCGCCCGGCAAGCCGACCAACGCGATGGTTCACGCGATCTATTTCCAGCAGCTGATCGTCGAATGACGGGTGGTTTCGAATGACCGGGTCGGCGTCGCACCGGGGGGCCCCTGGTGTACGACGCTGATTCGCTGAGCTCGCTGTCGCTGACGATCGGGATGGTCGTCGTGCTGCTGTGGGGCGCGATCTGGCTGATGCGCCGGATGCGGCCCGGAATGCCGGCCATGCTGAACACCCGCGACTGCGCGATCGTGCGCTCGCTGACATTGGGCCCGCGCGAGCGGCTCTTGGTGGTGCAGGTCGGCGGCCGGCAGCTCGTGGTCGGGGTCGGCTCGGCCCAGGTGTCGCTGCTTTGCGAGCTCGACGAGCCGCTGCCGCAAGGGGCGCCCGGAGACCAGAAATTCGGCGAGGTCATTCGAAAGGCGATGGGACGATGGGGCGGCGCCTGACGCTGTATCTGACGGTGGGGGTCGCGCTCGCCCTGATAGGCGTATCGCTGTCGTGCCCGGTCGGTGCGCATGCCGCCGGCATCGGCGCGTTCGACATGCACCCCGACGGGCGCGGCGGCGAAAGCTACAGCGTGCCGGTGCAGATCATGCTGCTGATGGCAGGGCTCGTGTTCCTGCCGGCGATCCTGCTGACGATGACCTCGTTCACCCGCATCATCATCGTCCTGTCGCTCTTGCGCCAGGCGCTCGGCCTTACCCAGACCCCGCCCAACCAGATCCTGATCGGGCTCGCCCTGTTCCTGACGATGTTCGTGATGGGCCCGACCTTCACCAAGATCGGCGACGAGGCGGTAAAGCCGCTTATGGACAACAAAATCTCGGCGACCGACGCGCTCGACAAGGCGCAAGTGCCGCTGCATGCCTTTATGATCAAGCAGACCCGGCGCGAGGATCTCGGCCTTTTCGTCAAGCTCGCCGGCGGTGAGACCTATGCGACCCCCGAGCAGGTGCCGATGCGGGTCCTGGTGCCGGCTTTCGTGACCTCGGAACTGAAGACCGGGTTCCAGATCGGGTTCCTGATCTTCCTGCCGTTTCTGGTCATCGACATCGTCGTCGCGGCGGTGATGATGTCGCTCGGCATGATGCTGCTGTCGCCGACCAGCGTCTCGCTGCCGCTAAAGCTCGCCCTGTTCGTGCTGGTCAACGGCTGGACGCTGGTGATCGGCTCGCTCGCCGAGGGGTATATCCGGTGAGCCCGCCCGAAATTCTCTCCGCGGCCCGCGACATGCTGATCATGACGCTGTTTCTCGTCAGCCCCGTCCTCGCCGTCGCCGTGCTGGCCAGCCTCGTTATCGGCCTCATCCAGGCGAGCACGCGGATGAATGACCTGACGCTCAGCTTCGTCCCGCGCTTTTTCGCCGTGCTGGTGGTGGTGTCGCTCGGCGCGACCTGGGCGGCCGGGCACATGGCCGCCTATCTCGCGCGCGAGGCCGCCGCGATCCGGGGCCTCGTCCCATGATCAGATGCTGAGCTTTACCGATGGCGACATCTCGCGCTGGCTCGGCGAGTTTTTCTGGCCGCTGCTGCGCATCCTGCCGCTGATGGCGACGGCGCCCGGGTTCAACTCGCCGGCGCTGCCGTCGCGGATCAAGGTCGCGCTGGCGGTGGCGATCGCGATCGTCGTTGGCGCCACCCTGAAGCAGATGCCGCCGGTGACGTTTTCCTGGCTCACCGTCGAACTGGTGATCGAGCAGATCCTGGTCGGGCTGGCGATCGGCTTTGCGATGCAGTTGACGCTCGCGGCGATGGCGTTTGCCGGCGAGTTCGTCGGGGTGCAGATGGGGTTCGGGTTCGCCAGCCTCCTCGATGTCCAGACCGGGTTCGACGTCCCGGTCATCTCGAATTTCTTCAGCCTCGTCGGGTTGATGCTGTTCCTCGCGCTCAACGGGCACCTGGTGCTGCTCGGCGTCCTCGTCAAAAGCTTCGCGATCGTGCCGATCGCGGCGAATAGCGGCATCTCCGTCGCCGGCTGGCGGGCGCTGGCGCGGGCCGGCGTCCTCCTGTTCCAGATGGGCGTGTGGCTGTCGCTGCCGGTCATCGCCGTCGTGCTGGCGGCGCATGTCGCGGTCGCCGTCGTGTCGCGGGTGGCGCCGCAGTTCAACATTATGTCCCTCGGCTTTTCGGTCTTCATGTGGGTCGGTATCGCGTCGATCATCGCGCTGGTGCCGTTCTTCGTGCCGGCGGTCGAGCACATGATCGACGCCGGGCTCGCGCTCGGCGGCGCCGCGCTCCAGGGCCAGCCGCCGTGAGCGACACCGCCGGCGACCGTACAGAACAAGCGACCCCAAAACGCATTGAAAAGGCGCGCGAAGATGGCATGGTCCTGCGCGCCCATTCGCTCGCCGGCGTGGCGGTTCTGATTGCGGGCTCGTTCGTGCTGGTGGTCGGCGGCGGAAAGCTGATCAACCTGCTGGAGCTGTCGCTGCGCACCGGCCTCAGCCCGGGGCTCGGCCCGATGCGCGAACCCGCGCATATCGGCGACGCCGTCATGGCTATCCTCAAACCGGGGATGTCGCTGCTGGTGCCGTATCTCCTCCTGATGATGGCGGTCGCATTCCTGACCGATCTCCTGGTCGGGGGCTGGAGCTTTTCGTTCAAGGCGCTCCTGCCCGATTTTTCGCGGCTGAGCCCGGCAAAGGGGCTGGGCCGGCTGTTCTCGCAGGCCGCGCTAGCCGAGATCGTCAAGGCGCTGCTGAAGACCGTGGTCGTCTGCGTCGTCGCCTATTGGCTGGTCGAGGCGCGGCTCGACAGCTTTGTCCACATCGCCGCCGAAACCTGGCCGTTTGCGGCACGCCATACGGCCGGGCTGACGATGAACATCTTCCTCGTCCTCGCCGGAGCGCTCGCCACGGTCACGATCCTCGAAGTGCCCTACCAGGTCTGGCAGTATCGCGACCAGCTCAAGATGTCGCGGCAGGAAATCAAGGACGAACGCCGCGAGATGGACGGCAGTCCCGAGACCCGCCGCCGCATCCGCGGCATCCAGCAAAAGCTCGCGCGCGCCCGGATGATCGTGGCGGTCGAGAGCGCCGACGTCGTCATCACCAACCCCGAGCACTATTCCGCGGCGCTCAAATACGACGCCCAGCGGATGCTCGCGCCGCGCCTCGTCGCCAAGGGCTCCGGGCTGATCGCCCTCAGGATCCGCGAGGTCGCGGCCGAGCACGGCGTGCCGATCGTCGAGGCCCCCCCGCTCACCCGGGCGATCAACAAATACGTCGAGCTCGGCGGCGAGATCCCCACCGGCCTCTACGGCGCCGTCGCCGAGGTGCTCGCCTATGTCTACGGCCTCAAGGCCGCCCGCGACATGGGGCGCCCGCCGCCGCCCAACCTGCCCGGCGGCGACCGCTTCCAGCCGCCGGCGGAATATGACGTGTAACGGCTATGCCGCCCCCAGCGCGTGACGGGCGGCCGGGCGCTGTTCGGTGCCGTCGGAATTGTACGAGCGGTGCAGGTCGATGCGGCGCAGGCGGTCGAGCGCGGCGGTCAGGTGGCGCAGCATCGCGCTGCAGATGATCTCGTTCTCGCGGTTGTAGCGGGCGAGCCGCGTCAGCGTCTCGAGGCTCGGCAGCGGGGTGCCGGGCACCGTCACCTCCTGTTCGATCGTCTCGGCGAGGGTCAGCTTTCTCTGCGTTACCGCCGTGATCGCCGCGGCGCTGCCGGAGACGAGCGTGCGCCGTTCCTCCTCGAGCACGTCGCGCAGCGCGTCGAGCAGCGCGGGCAGGCGGTCGCTGGGCATCGGCGGACCCTAGAATTTCAGCTCGACGCCGCCATCGCTGGCGACGGTGGCGCGAAAGGTCTTGCGGCTGTCCGGGTTCTGCACCTCGATGTTGTCGCCGACGCGGCCGTCTTCGAGCGCGAGCCCGGTCGTCTTGATCGTCATCGTCGGGTCGGTCAGCGTCATCACGATCTTCTGGCCGCGATGCACGGTGACCGGCAGGTCCAAGAGCGGCGACAGGATCGGCGAGCCCATCTGCAGCCCCGCGCGCAGGATCTTGCCCTCGACCTGCCGCGGATCGGTCAGGATGCCGTTGCGCCCGGCGAACATATCGACCCGGCCGAGCGTCAGGTCGCGCGGGCTGAGCGCCCGGTTCGGCGCGAGGTTGGCGGCGGCCACGACCGCCTCGACCCAGGCATGCAGATGCACCGGCACGTAAAGCGACCAGGCCGGGGAGTCGCAGGCGACCTTGGCGGCCATCGTCGCCAAATTGTCGGCCGGCAGCGTCACGGTCAGCGACGGGCACTCCGGGAATTGCAGCCGCGGATCGATCGCGTCGACCGCGATCTCGACCTCGGCGCTCTTGAGCCCGTCGAGCCGCGGCCGCAGCGTCGCCTCGATCGCGTCGCGGATCGCCGCGGGGGCCTCCCTGGCCGTCGTCGCGCCGAAGGCGGAAGGCGCCAAGATCAACGCCCCGAATCCGATGATCGCGGCCCCGCTCGCCAGTCTCCGGCGCACCATTTCCACTTTCCTCTTGCGCATTTCGCAATGTCGCTTTAGTTTACCGAAAAACGGAAATTCGGCAAGTTCGGAAAATTGTGTTTCGGAAGTTTTCGGTTGGGCGAGTAACGGGGCCAAAGAATTGATCGGCACGCTTGACAGTTCGCTGGAATTCTACCGGCAGGTGCTCGCCGTCCGCGGCTATCGCCAGGAGGTGCTGGCGGCCGACATCGCCAATGCGAGCACGCCGGGCTTCAAGGCCGTCGACGTCGATTTCGCCCAGGCGCTCGAAAACGCCACCGGCGGCGCCGGCACGTCCGGCACCGATCGGCCGCGGACCTGGCTGGTCGAAGAGCCCGGCCAGATGCAGGCGGGGAACACCGGCGGCGACGCGAGCGCGGCCGCGGCCGGCGCGGTCAAATACCAGATGGGGACACAGGCCAGCCTCGACGGCAACAGCGTCGATCTCGACCTTGAAAAGACCACCGCCGCCAGTAACGCGGTCGATTATGAGGCGGTCGCCAGTTTCACGACGCTGACGCTCAAGATGCTGTCGACCGCGATCAACGGCAGCGCCGGCCAGCAGGGCGGGAGCTAGCCGATGTCGCTCCTCGGGGTTCTCAATATCGCCGGCTCGGGAATGGGCGCGGAAAGCCAGCGCCTCTCCGCCGTTGCCAGCAATATCGCCAACGCCAACACCTCGGTCGGACCCGGCGGCGAGCCCTACCGGGCGCGCGAGGTCGTCTTCCAGGCGGTGGCGGCCGACGGCGGCGGTGACGACGCGGCGTCGACCGGGATGGCCGGGGTCAAGGTCGCCGCGATCGTCGAAAGCGATGCGCCGCTCAAGCAGGTCTATGACCCCGGCAGCAGCTTCGCCGACCAGAACGGCTACGTGAAGATGCCGAATGTGAACAACGTCGACGAGATGGTGAACATGCTGTCGGCGCAGCAGGACTACCAGGCCGATCTTGAGGCGTTCAACGTCGCCAAGACCTTGGCCCTGCGGACCCTGCAGATCTAGCGCCGCGCGAGGAGACCGACCATGACCGTACCGGCCACCGTCACCACGCTGACGCAGGGAACCCAAATCCCCAACTCGACCCAGGCGTCGAATGCGTCGTCGGGCACCAACCTGACCGAGAACAATTTCCTGCAGCTTCTCACCGCGCAACTCGAGGACCAGGATCCGCTCAACCCGACCAGCCCGAGCGACTTCGCCGCCGAGCTCGCGCAATTCTCGACCGCGACCGGGGTGCAGAACCTCAACACGACGCTGACCCAGACGAGCGGCACGCAGGCGTCGGGCCTCATCGGCCACAACGTCGCCGTGGCGGGCAACGCGCTGATCCTCGGCTCGGGCGGCACGGCGACCGGGGCGTTCTCGCTGTCGGGCGCGGCAACCGACGTCAAGGTGGCGATCTCGAATTCGTCGGGCAGCGTCGTCGGCGTGCTCGATCTCGGCGCGATGTCCGCCGGCACGCAGAATTTCACCTGGAACGGCCAGTCGATCGGCGGCACGGCGCTGGCAGCCGGCAGCTACAGCTTCAATGTCGTGCCGACGACACCCAAGGGCTCGAACGCGGTGACCGCGACGACCTATTCGGTCGTGCCGGTGACCGCGGTGACGCTCGGCGGCACCAACGGCACGACGCTCGATCTCGGCGACGGGATCGCCCCGGTCGCGCTCAGTTCCGTGCAACAGGTGTTCTAGCCTTCCCCAACCGGAGTACGAACGATGTCACTCCTCGTCGAGTTGTCGGGCGTCCAGGCGGCGCAGACCGATATCGATACGATCGGCAACAACATCGCCAATGTCTCGACAGCCGGGTTCAAGGCATCGTCGGCCCAGTTTTCCGACATCTATGCCGGCTCGCTGATGGGCGCCGCGGGCGCGAACACGACGCCGGGGCAGGGGGTCAACACCACCAATATCTCCCAGCTCTTCACCGAGGGCACGATCACCCAGACCGGCAATCCGCTCGACATCGCCGTCAACGGCAGCGGGTTCCTCCAGGTGCAGACACCGTCGGGGGTCGCCTACACCCGCGACGGCAACCTGTCGTTGAACTCGTCAGGAAACCTCGTCACCGATACCGGCTCGGAGGTGATGGGTTATGCGCCCGCGGCATCGGGCAGCAGCGGCGGGGTCACCTCCGGTCCGCTGGGGGCGATCCAGATCAGCAGCGGCAACATCAATGCCGTCGCGACCTCGGCGCTGGGGTTCAACGTGAACCTGCCGTCGACGGACCCCGTGATCAACACCACGACGACCCCGTTCTCGGTCGGCAATGCCTCAAGCTATGACGAGAGCACGACGACATCGGTCTATGACAGCCTCGGCGTCTCGCGCACGCTCACGACCTATTTCACCCAGGTCAGCGGCTCCGGCTCGCCGGATCAGTGGGCGACCCACTGGCAGCTCAGCGACTCGGACGGCGCGATGGTGACCTCGGGCGCCGGGCCGACGCTGTCCTTCAACAGCGCCGGGCAGCTCACCTCGGGCAGCGGCACGATCTCGATCAACAATCTGCCGAACGGCGCCGCCAATCTCAGCATCGCCACAAATTTCACCGGCTCGACCCTCTCGGACCTCGCCTTCGCGGTCAACGGCGTGAGCAATAACGGCAACGGCGCCGGCGAGTTCACGGGAATCCAGATCGCCTCCAACGGGCAGATCACCGGCCAGTACAGCAACGGTCTGACCCGGAATTTCGGCACGGTCGCACTGGCCAATTTCGCCAACCCGAACGGCCTCATCGCGTCGTCGAACAACATCTGGCTGGCCTCGGTCGATTCCGGGCCCGCCCTGACCGGCGCGCCCGGCACCGGGGCGCTCGGGACGCTCGAATCCGGGGCGCTCGAAGGGTCGAACGTCGACCTTTCGGCCCAGCTCGTCAGCCTCATCGCCGCCCAACAGGCCTATCAGGCCAACGTCCAGGGCATCAACGTCGACCAGCAGGACGTGCAGCGCTTGCTGACGCTGCAGTAGCGGCTGGCGGCGGGTGACATAGGGTAGGTGGGGCGTTCCGGATGAGTGCACAGCTTCTCTACGTGGCGTTGAGCGGTCTCAACGCGACGATGGATCGCATCACCGCCAACACCAACAATCTCGCCAACGCCAGCACCACGGCGTTCAAGGCGCAGCGGCCGGTGTTCCAGTCCCAGCAGCTTTACGGGCAGGGGCTTCCGGACCGCGTCGATGTCACCGCCGCGCAGGACACGGCCGATTTCGCGCCCGGCGCGACCGATCAGACCGGCCGCCCGCTCGATGTCGCGGTCAGCGGAAAGGGTTGGATCGGGGTTCAGGCCGCGGATGGCACGATCGCACTGACCCGCAACGGCTCGCTGTCGATCTCCGCGACCGGCGTGTTGCAGACGAGCGACGGCCGGTCCGTCGTCAGCGCCAGCGGCGCGCCGATCAGCCTGCCGCCGATGCAGAGCGTTACGATCGGCGAAGACGGCACGATCTCGGGCGTTCTGCTCGGGCAGCCCGCCGACCAGGTCGCGTCGCTCAACCGCATCCTCCTCACCAACCCGCCGGAGAATACCTTGCAGCGCCGGCCCGACGGGCTCTTTTCCGATGCCCAGGGAAAGCCCACCCCCGACGCCAAGGTAAAGCTCCAGGTCGGTGCGCTCGAAACCAGCAACGCCGACACGGTCGGGATGATGATGAGCATGCTCGAGAACACCCGGACCTTCCAGATGCAGACCGAGCTCGTTCACCTGGTGCTGAACGCCCAGCAGAGCCAGGGCACGCCCTTGAGCATTACCTGATGTTGACCCGGTTTGACCCGCCTGGCGCGGTGGAGATGTCGAGATGATGCAGTCCCTGGCCGTCGTTCGCACCGGCCTCGAAGGCGAACAGACCAAGATGGACGTGATCTCCAACAACCTGGCCAATATCAATACGGCCGGGTTCAAGAAGATGCGGCCGATCTTCAACGATCTCCTATACCAGAACCAGACCCAGCCCGGCGGCTTCACGTCGCAGGCGACGAACTATCCGTCGGGTTTACAGCAGGGCACCGGCGCCAATGTGATCGCGACCGAGCCGATCATCACGCAAGGGAGCCTCGAGCAGACCGGCAACGCGCTCGACCTCGCGATCAACGGCGCCGGCTACTTCCAGATCCTGCAGCCCTCGGGCCAGCTCGCCTACACCCGCGACGGCAGCTTCCAGATCAGCTCAACGGGGCAGGTCGTTACGGCCAGCGGCAACACGCTGCAGCCGCCGATCACCATCCCGCGCGGCGCGACCAGCATCACGATCGGCACCGACGGCACCGTCAGCGCACAGATC